>NZ_JBFTSM010000013.1:0-220414 GCF_056400025.1 Rhizobium sp. 01L419 | reverse complement strand
GTGCGTCGGGCGCACGCGTCCTCAACACGCTGCTTTTCGAGATGAAGCGCCGCGGCGCCAGGAAAGGTCTTGCCACATTATGCATTGGCGGCGGCATGGGTGTCGCCATGTGCTTCGAGGCGTTTTGAGCAGGAATTAACATCGAGCTGCACGAACCCTTGATCGTAGTCGCCAGAACCTGATGAGATCGGCAAGCATGTCTTGAGCTGCTATTTAGGCAAACCGCCCCTTCTTCATGAGGAAGCGAAGGGTAGGCACCATTATTGAGCGCGACCAACCGACGCCACGAGCGCATAACCGGTATCAAAGCATCAGCCTCGTTGCGGTGGTGGAATATGCGAGTGGCACAACGCGTAGCTATCGCGTTTGATTGGCAGAAGACGCCCTAGCGAATTCAGCGCGAACCCGGCTCCATCGCCGCAAGCGAGACCCTGGTCGGCGGCGCGACGCTGGATGCCTGATATTCCGCGCTTTTCGGTGACGGTCGAAGCCTTGCTTCAGCGTGCGAATGCCTCAAACGGATTGACTTCGGTGAGTTGCCGGATCGCATCCTCGCTTGCTCCCGCGATTTTGAGCGATGGAAGAAGGCTCTCGACAAGATGCGTGTAAGGTCTCGGGGTCCCACCACCGGGTTGCGCCGGATCATACCAGCCGAGATCGTGGCTTATGAGCAGCTTCTCGCCGAGGCCGTTTTCAAGGGCACGCATTATCATTGCGACCAGATCCTCGTCGGGCGCCCTCCCGACATGGTCGTATTCGATCCACGCACCGCGCTCCACCAATGCCCGGTGAAGCCCGAAGTCCCTTTCCTGCTGGGTATGGATCGATATAAAGCGCTCTGGTGAGCAGCCCTCCGACTGAAGAATGTCCAACTGCTCCATCACAACCCTTCCTCGGATCGTGTGGGAGCCGATCACGGCATTGGTCTGCACGGATGCTCTTGCTGCCGCGCGGAGAATGCGGGCTTCGAGAGGCGAGATCCCGTCGTCGCCAGCGCTGAGCTTGATCCATCCCGCCAAGACGCCAGTGTCCTCGATTCCTTCGGTAAGCTCGCTGACCATCCATTGTTCAAGATCGTCCTCATTAGCCTCTGCTACCCAGGCGGGTATCCACGGTTCGCGGTAGTTGCCGGTCGGGACGACGATCGGAAAATCGGCTGCCTTCGACACGGCGAGATCGATGTCCGCACGTCTTCCTACGCCCCCCGTCGTACACTCTACGAGCAGTGTTATGCCTTGCCGTTTGATCGCCTCAATCTGCGGGACCATCAGTGCCAGAACTGCGTCTATCTCCGCCTCTGCGTAGCCTGGTTGGTCGGGCGTTCTAAGATCGACGAACACATGCTCGTGCGGGAGAATCATCCCGACTTCGTCGCGGCGCCTTGGCCCCAGGGTGGTGTAAATCTGCGTCATCATTTGAGGCTTCCGTAGGATTTGGCACAACGGTGACTGTACAGGACATATAATGAAGTGGCGATCGCCAACTGATCCCCAAGAGCGTGTAAAGAAGCGTATCGCAGCTTTCAGCATAGATGGGGTAATCGGCTTCGTATCCCTTCCTAAAAGCTTCGATATGCGTGGGCTGCTGAGCAACTTCGGGCTTAAGGTCGGCGTGGTGTCGGCAGGGACATTCGAAGGAAAAGGTACGCGAGCTCGTTGAGGCGGAGGCCGATCTGTTGGATCGTGCGCCTCGAACTTCTCGGCGATTTAGCGCTCGCTGTGGGAGAGGTGGCGGGAAAAGAAGATAATCTTCTCGTCCCTGAGATCCTCGATCGATCTCGCTCTTCAAGGCAGCGGCAGCTCGGTCGTAACACCTGTCCGTGCGCAAAGTTGCCGACAACCTAGGATCTTTCAACGTCAGTGCGATCGATGTAGGGTGCAGAACGGATGAGGTTCTACCACGATCATCGAAATGGCAGACAACAACGCGCTGACGCAGGAAACGAAGCAGCGTTGCGCCCGCGGGGCGACCTTTGACCGAAAGACCACACCCGACATGGCCGACACAGTCGTTCTTCTCCACGGCATCAAGAGGACCAGCGCTTGCATGCGCAAGTTCGAAAAGCACCTGCAGATGCAGGGCTACATCACTCGTAACGTTGATTATCCTTCGACCCGCTACCCAATCGAACGACTGGCGAAAATCGTTGCGGCAGAAGTGGAAGATGCAGCTGAAAGCAACCGTGGAGGCCGTATTCATCTGGTCGGACATTCCATGGGCGGATTGGTCATAAGGGCGATGTTAAAGAGTTACCGACCGTCAAATCTCGGGCGAGTGGTGATGGTCGGCACTCCGAACAATGGCAGCCAGGTCGCAGATTTCCTGAAAAATGTGCCGCTGTACAAAGCGGCTTACGGCCCTGCCGGTCAGCAGCTCGTCAGCGATCAGAGCACGTTCGGCCATATTTTCGGTCCGGTGGATTTCGAACTGGGCATCATCGCCGGAACCCGGAGCATCGATCCGGTTTCGTCCTTGATCATTGGCTATCAAAAAGCCAATGACGGAAAGGTAACTGTAGAAAGCACGCGTCTTGCAGGAGCTGCCGACCATATCGTAATCGCGGCCAACCACACCTTCATCCCATCCAACAGGACCATGTGGGCGCAAGCCCTTTCGTTTCTTCGGGACGGCAGGTTCCACCGATGAGCACCTTGATGGGAAAGGAACCGTCGACCTCCGCTATTCTGCAATCGGGCAGTTGATGGGATTCGGGTTGGCGCCACTCTAAGCGGCTGCCCGCTGGATTTCTGTGACCAACACCAGGATTGGCGGCGGGCGCGCGAACCGCTGACGAATAGATTGCTTCGCGCGCCCTCTAATGTGCTTAATCGCTCAGAGCTTGTAACCTCCGCTTGCCTCGATGACTTGAGCGGTTACCCAGCTTGCTTCCGTTTCTTTCGCTGAGTTCACCATTAAGCTGATCGAAGAGAGCCGGGATCGATTCCATTGCAATCAGGTTGATTAGCAGCAGCTGAGAAACGGCGGAAACCGATATCACAAGCCCCATTCCACCCTCTCTGGTCAGCCGCACCATGATGAGATTACCCACGCAATAAAGCGCGAGTGACGGGACCAACACGAGAATGCTGTTGGTCGCAATATAGGCGCGTGAAGCGGTCGCTGCGGCCAGGAATGACGCCATTGCGCCGGCGAGCCAAAGCCGGCATGTTCCGATAATTCCAAGCCGGCGCCTTAGCAGCGATTCAGCCGTTTCTATCGCGGCCTGCCATAACAATGCTTCAAATCGCGCTTCTCATCGACATTATCCGCCTTTGCAGGAATGAAACGACCGTGCGCATCCTACTTGTCGAAGACGACAGCATTCTCGGCCCGTCCCTGAAGAAGGCACTAGAAAAGCATGCCTATGGCGTCGACTGGATGCGTGACGGCCAGTCCGGTCTTGAAGCGACGGAGCATTCGGATTTTGCAGCTATTGTCCTCGACATCAACCTGCCGCTGCTCAGCGGCATCGAGCTCCTCAAAGGTGTAAGACGCAAAGGCAACGCCGTCCCCATCCTGCTTTTGACGGCGCTCGACAACGTCCGGCGCAAGGTCGAGGGTCTCGACGAGGGAGCCGACGACTATCTGGTCAAACCCTTTGATCTCGATGAATTGCTTGCCCGTCTGCGTGCGCTGATCCGGCGACGCGACGGCCGGACGGAAAGCCTGCTTCGGTGCGGCGATGTCGAGGTGGATCCGTCGGCAATGATAACGCGCAAAGCCAATATACAGGTGCACACGACGGCAAAGGAATTCCACCTGCTCAAGCTCCTGATGGAGCGCAGCGGTCGCTACGTGACGAAAAACGATATCGAATACGCGCTTTACGATGCCTATAGCAGCGTCGAAAGCAATGCCATCGAGGTGACGATCTACAATCTGCGCAAGAAGCTCGGCACCGAATTCATCAAATCGATCCGCGGCATCGGCTACATGATCGAACGATGAGCCCCTCAACCCTTACGCGCAAGCTCTTCCTGCGGATCGCCCCCGTCGTCGTGGTGACCATCCTGGTGATCGGCGCCTTCGCCTTCAACAGCGCCACGCGCGAGATCAATAATATCTACGACGCGCAGCTTATCAACGATGCGAACGTCTTATGGGGACTGCTGCATAACCGGCTACGGCACTCGCCGGAGCGCACACCGCGACAAGTCGATGACATCGACCTCAACATGAACAATCAGCTCGCCTTCAACGAGGACGCGGACGATTACGCCGATGCGCATATGTTCCGTGCCTGGGTGAACGGCAAGATCATGTTCTACTCCAGCACGGCCTTTCTTGCCGACGTGCCGTACCAGAAGGCAGGCTTCACCGACCTTTCTTACGGCGGCGAGAACTGGCGGGTCTATTCACTGCCGATCCCCGCTTCAGACATTGTCATGGAAGTCGGAGAAAAGATGTCCCTGCGTCAGACGCTGGTTTCCAACATCCTTCTGAACCTGTTCTTTCCGCTGCTCGTGCTAGTGCCGGTGATAGGCTTTCTGATCTGGCTCGGGATCCACAATGGCCTTCGGACCATACACGGGCTTGTCCACCAGATCCGCACCCGTTCGCCCGACGATCTTTCAGCCATTGCGGTCGGGGACCTGCCGAGGGATTTTCTGCCCCTCGGAAAGTCAATCAACCAGCTTCTCGAAAAGCTCGGCCGCTCCCTGACCCTCGAGCGGCGCTTTTCTGATCTGGCGGCCCACCAGCTGCGCACGCCGCAGGCAAGCGTCAAGCTGCTGCTGCAGATGCTGGCGAGCACCGATGACCAGCAGGAGCAGAAGGCGATCATCTCGGATCTGGTGACCAGCAACAACAGAGCCACCCATCTCATCGAGCAATTGCTGCGCCTTGCCAGGGTCAGCCACCATCCGCTCAATCCGATACCGGTTCCGCTCTACCATATGATCGCGTCGACCTTGGCGGACTTCGGCAACATCATCAACAGCCGCAATCTCGACGTCTCGCTGGAAGGCCTGGAGTCGGCCGAGATCATGACAGATGAATCGCTGCTGCAGATGATGATCAGCAACCTCCTGGACAATGCCATCAAATATACGCCGGTGGGCGGTATGATCGAGGTCATCCTCTCCTGCGAAGTCGAGTTCTGGCTGATATCGATCAGCGATAGCGGGCCGGGCATACCGCCCGAGGAGCGAGAGGCCGTGTTCAATCGCTTCTATCGCCTCGACACGCTGAATGCCGAAGGTGCGGGCCTCGGGCTTGCAATCGTTGCCGACACCGCGGACCGGCTTGCCGCTTCCGTAAAGCTTTCCACACCCCCGCGGGGCAGCGGGCTGCGGGTCGAGCTGCGACTGTCCAGGAACTGACGCAGCAACGACGGCGTCGATCAGGTCCGCGACAACGGCTCCCTCATTTTTCATTTTCGCATCATTTTCCTCTCAGGTCAGCCTCATCGGCCGTCGTTAAACACGACCGCAAGGCAGATCGAAGGACGATTCGATGCAGGTATTCTCTGATTTTGACGGCACGATTTCCATTCAGGATGTGACGGATGTCGTGCTGTCCTGTTTTGCCGAGCCTGAATGGGAAGACATCGAGCAGCAATGGAAAGACGGTCTGATTGGATCGGCAGAGTGCATGCGCCGCCAGATTGCCCTCATCCGGGCAAGCCGTCACGAACTCGATGCGATCCTGGACACCGTTGCCATCGACCCCGGCGTCCTCGCGTTTCGCGACTACTGCCGCGTGAACGGCCTGCCCCTGACGATCGTCAGCGACGGCGTCGACTATTTCATCCGCCATGTGCTGAGGCGCAACGGCATCACCGATCTGCCCGTCATCGCCAATCACCTTCGCTGTAGCGTCGTCGACGGCCTTGAGAGCTACATCCTGGCACCCGCCCCGAACTCGGCCGGCTGTTCCTCCGGCTCGGGCGTGTGCAAATGTCGGGTCGTCTCCGGCATGGAGCCGCAGGTCTATATTGGCGACGGACGGAGCGATTTCTGCGTCGCCGGCAGAGCCGACCTTGTCTTCGCCAAGGACACGCTCGCCGATTACTGCGGCGACAGCAACATCCCCTTCATCGCTTTCGATGATTTCGCCGACCTGCTTTCCAAGATGAAAGCCGTCATCCCGAAGATCGCGCGTCCGCGCCGAGCGGCGCTGCAATCGAAAATCGCCTGAACCAGAAGACCAAGAGGCCTCTCATGAACATTGTGAATGCTGAAACCTTCAACAAAAAAACGCCACTCTCCGACCTGTCGGAAGCCGAACTGCGCTTGCTGGAGGAGACCTACTGCTCTCACGGCGATACGGTTCATTATTCGGCGGAGCCGAAATTCTTCGAAGAATGCGAAGGTTCCTACGTCTATGACGCCAAGGGAACACCGTTTCTCGATCTGCAAATGTGGTATTCCGCCGTCAATTTCGGCTACCGAAACGAAAGGCTGAATGCCGCCCTCCATCGCCAGCTGGACCGGCTGCCGCAGGTCGCCTCGCAATATCTGCATCGCGAGAAGG
This sequence comes from Rhizobium sp. 01L419, assembly GCF_056400025.1. Classification (NCBI taxonomy): domain Bacteria; kingdom Pseudomonadati; phylum Pseudomonadota; class Alphaproteobacteria; order Hyphomicrobiales; family Rhizobiaceae; genus Rhizobium; species Rhizobium sp. 01L419. The sequence continues at coordinate 213,940 of NZ_JBFTSM010000013.1, read as the reverse complement.
TCGAACTGGCCGCCATGATCGCGCAGGACGCCGAACGCAAATTCGGCCGCAAGGGGCGCGTTCATTTCAATGTCGGCGGATCGCAGGCGATCGAGGATTCGCTGAAGCTGGTGCGCAACTATACCGGTGGCAAAAGCCTGATGTTCGCCTTCGAGGGCGGCTATCACGGCCGCACGCTGGGCGCCTCGGCGATCACCTCCAGCTATCGCTATCGCCGCCGCTTCGGCCATTTCGGCGAAAGGGCCCAATTCGTCGAGTTTCCTTACCATTTCCGCGGCGGGAAGGGCATGACCAAGGAGGAATATGGCGAACATTGCGTGCGCAAATTCGCTCGCCTCTTCGAAAGCGAATATAACGGCGTCTGGGATCCGAAGGTCGGCAGCGCAGAATATGCCGCCTTCTATATCGAACCGATCCAGGGCACCGGTGGCTATGTCATTCCGCCCATGAACTTCTTCACCGAACTCAAGAAGGTTCTGGATCAGCACGGCATCTTGCTCGTCGTCGACGAGATCCAAATGGGTGTCTACCGGACGGGCAAACTCTGGTCGATCGAACATTTCGGCGTCTCCCCGGACGTTCTTGTCTTCGGCAAGGCGATCACCAACGGGCTCAATCCGCTTTCGGGCGTTTGGGCCAGGGAAGAAATGATCAATCCGACAATCTTTCCGCCCGGTTCCACCCATTCCACCTTTGCCAGCAACCCGATGGGTACGGCCGTCGCGCTCGAAACGATGAAGATGCTGGAAGAGGAGGATTTTGGTGCTGCGATCATGGCCAAAGGAGCATATTTCCTCGATGGCCTCAAACAGCTTCAGAAACGCCATGCGATCGTCGGCGATGTCGACGGGCTCGGATTGGCCCTGAGATGCGAGATCTGCAAGGAAGACGGCTTCACGCCGGACAAGGCGACGATGGACTGGCTCTGCGACGAGGGCATGAAGGGCGATCTCAGGGTCGGCAACAAGACCTATGGCCTCGTTCTCGATGTCGGCGGCTACCATAAAAACGTCATCACGCTGGCCCCGAACCTGTTGATTACTCGCGAGGAGATCGACCTGGCGCTGACGCTGCTCGACCAGCTCTTCACACGTGCGGTCCGGAGGTAGGATGGTGCAGCTTCTCCTCCTTCATCTCGACGATGCTTTGGAGTTGCAGCCGGACTTCGTGCGCGCCTGCACGCTCGCGGGCGCGTGCCACCATGTCGACAAGCTGAGCGGGAAGACGATCAGACTGTGGGGCAGGCAGAAAATGCTTGCCGAACTCGGCCGGGACATAGCCAGATCGCTGCCGCCGCGCAGCAGAGGGCCGCAGCTTGCCTTCATGGGCTCGGGCGATTTCCATCATGTGACCGCCCTGCTGCTCGATACCGCTCTCGAACGGCGCCCGGTTTCGACCACGCTCGTTCATTTCGACAATCACCCCGACTGGGTGAACTTCGAGGGCGGTATGCATTGCGGCTCATGGATCAACAGCGCACTTTCAAACCCTTATATCGAAAGGGTTGTTACCGTCGGGGTCTGCAGCCACGACCTGCGCAATCCCGAGCGCAAGGGCGCCAATCTGGGCCGGCTGCGGCAAGGCAAACTCGAACTTTATCCTTACGAGCATCCACCCAGCCGCGTGAAGGCCGATTATGGCAATGGCCCGAGCTACCGCCAACACAGGGGTGCCTTGCACTGGAATTCCATCTCCGAGATTGGCGAGGAAAATTTCATCGACCGCATCCTCACCCGCATCGGCACCGAGGCAGTCTATGTCACGATCGACAAGGACGTGCTCGCCGCCGATGACGCCGTAACCAACTGGGATCAGGGGCGCATGCGGCTGCCTTATCTGATGGCGCTTGTCAGCGAGATCGGGAGCCGCCATCGCATCATTGGCGCCGACGTCGTAGGCGACTATTCGGTGCCAAGCTATGCTGGTGGCTTCACGACCCGCCTGCTCAAGCAAGCCGAAACCTTCATCGATCAACCGCGTCTGCGGCACGCCGCCGATGCGGTGCGAAATATCAACAGCGCTGCAAATCACGCATTGCTGGAAGTCCTGGCGGAATCGATGGGATGATCGGCGGCCTCACATTGCCGATGGTCGGCCTGATCCTCTTCTGCGTTCTGGCGGAAACGGCGCGCGAGGTCTGCTTCAAGCAGGTTGCCAGCGACAGCCCGGTGCTGACGACGCTCACCAAGCCGCTGACCTGGCTCGGCATCGCCTTCTGGGCGATCGAACTGCTTGCCTGGACGGTCGTACTTGGCAGGGTGCCGCTCACCGTCGCCTTTCCGCTGATGGCGCTCAGCTATGTGGCGATCGTCATCGCCGGCGCCGTCATCTTCAGGGAAAATATCAACCTTCGTCACGCGGCGGGCGTGTTTCTCGTTACCGCCGGCGTGGCCTGTGTCGGAGCAACCGGACTATGAAAATCTTTGCTCATGCCAGGTGGGATGCCGCCCCCGTGCTTGCCGCCGTGGCACATCTCGTTTTCGACGTCTACCTGATCGTCGGCTTCCAGAGCCGGCCGCTCTGGGCCTCATTGATCCTGGGCTGCGTTTATGCCCTCTCGATATCCTGGAACATCAACAGCATCTCGCATAATTTCATCCACACCCCCTATTTCAAGCCGCGCTGGATGAATTACGCATTCAGCCTGATGGAGTCGGTGGCGATCGGCTTTTCCCAGACCTATTACCACTGGGTACATATGCGCCATCACTCCGGCAACAGTGACCGGCCGGACGAGAAAGGCGAGACGATCGATCTTCTGTCGATCTATCGTCATGGCAGGAACGGCGAACCGGAAAACGTCTGGTCCTACACGCTAAAGAGCTTCTTCCGCGACAGTCTCGGCGATATCCACAAGGCCATTGCCAAGCGGCGTCCCTTCGATGCCGCATGGGGCCGTTTCGAGCTGGTGGCCTTTCTCGGCCTGGCGGCGATTGCGCTGATCTACGACTGGAAGGCCCTACTGTTCTTCGTGCCCTTCTATTATGCCGGCAACTGCCTGTCGTCGCTCAACGGTTATTACGAGCATCTTCACGGCGATCCGGACGAACCAATCGCCTGGGGTGTAAGCAGCCACAAGCCGTTCTACAACTGGCTGTGGTTCGGCAATGGCTATCATGCCGAACATCATTATCGGCCGCGCACCCACTGGACGAAGCTTTCGGCCCTGCATGAACAGATCAAGGACGAGCAGGAAAGAGCCGGCACGCACGTGATCAGCACCTGCCATGCGCTCGGCTTCATGGCTCCGGAAAACCGCGAGACGGAGCTTCGGCATGAGGTCTGAGCAATTGAGTTTCTTCCTGGAAGGCACGAATGGCAAAGGTGTGCTGCTGATCCACGGCCTGACCGGCGCACCGGCCGAGATGAAGCTTGTCGCTCGCCAGCTCAATCGTCGCGGCTACAGCGTGCATGCGCCGCTGCTGGCCGGTCATGGAGAGGATATCAGGACATTGCGCCGGACGCATTGGGAAGACTGGCTGACAAGCGTGCTGCAGGCCTCCGAATTCCTGGCCGAGCGAACGCAGGCGATATTTGCGGCCGGCATCTGCGTTGGCGGCAAGCTTTCGCTGCTTGCGGCCGAGCAGCGGCCGGATCTGATAAAGGCGGTCGCCATCTATTCGCCGTGCTTCCACTATGACGGCTGGGATGTTCCAAGACACTATGCGCTGCTCTCACCGCATATCGGATGGTTGTCCCGCATCCCTTTCCTCGACCGTCTCAATTTCAGGGAGAATGACTCACTCGGCATCAAGGACGAGCGGATGCGGCGGATGGTCGAAGGCATGGTCGGCGAAGGCATGCTCGAGAAATTCCCCGGCCGCGGCATCGTCGAAATGCACCGGCTGGGCAAGGCGCTTCGCCAAACCTTGCCGCAGATCCAGACACCGACGCTGATCCTGCATGCGGAAGAAGACGATCTGAGCAATCCACGACATGCCCTCTACATTTCCGAGCATATTGGCGGGCCGCACCAACTCAGGTGGATCAAGGACAGCTACCACATGATCCATCTCGATCGCCAGCATAGGCAGGTCGCAGCGTTCACGGCGGATTTTTTCGAGGCAAGCCATGCTGCAATTCGCGCATAAACGTCCCTTTCCCGGAAGTGCCGAGCCCCTCACGCAGGTCCACGACACGATCCGCGCCATCGGCCGCGAGGCGTGGAACGCCTGCTTCCGCGGCCATGTCGAGGATTATGATTGCCTTCTGGCGATAGAAAGCGCCGGCATCGGCGACTTCGAGTGGCGCTACCTGACCGTCGTGGAAGACGGTAAGGTCAGCGCGGCCATGTCGGCGTTCCTGTGCCCCTATCCATTGGATACCACGCTGGAAGAGGGCATGGCGCGGCGGCTGATACGTCGCGTGCGGCAGCATGCATCGGGTTTCCTCGTTCTGCGGCTTGCCTGCCTTGGCTCGCCCTGCACGGAAACCGGCGCGATAGGTTTTCATGCCGACGTGCCGGAGGAACGTCGCGAGGGGCTGTTTGGCGAATTGCTCGCCGCCTTCGAGGCGCTTGCGGCCGAAGAGTGCTGTGCGCTGATGGGGATCAAGGATATTCCTTCACCGGTTGCCGGCGAATTCGGCACGCTGTTTTCAAAATGCGGTTATGCTGCCATCGGCGGCCTGCCGTCCGCCTGGCTCGATATCGATTTCAAGACCATCGACGACTACATGGCCCGACTGTCGGCGGGCACCCGAAAGGACATGCGGCGCAAGCTGAAATCCTTTGATGCCGTCAGGGTCGAAATCAGAACCGATATCGGCGATCTGCTTAACCGGGTGATGACGCTCTATCATGACACGCGCAATCGCAGCGAATGGCAGTTCGAGGAACTGACCCCGGCCTATTTCGAAGGCATCCTCACCCATATGGCTGGCCGCGCGTTCTGCGCGCTTTATTTCGTCGGCGACGAGCTGCTCGCCGCCAACCTGATCGTTCATGACGAACGGCTCGCGATCGACAAGTTCTTTTGCATGGATGGCGAGGGAGGACGTCCCTACAACCTCTATTTCCTCAGCTGGTTCACCAATCTGCGCTATTGCCTCAGTCATGGCCTTTCCCGCTACCAGAGCGGTCAGGCTTATTATGAAAACAAGGTGCGGCTCGGCAGCCAGCTCACGTCAAACACCATGTTCTTCCGCCATCGCAATCCGCTGCTGCAGGCGCTGTTGCGGCTGGTCTCCCCGCTCTTTTCGCAGGAGCAGGCCAAGTGATGACGTCGATGCGCCTGACATGGCTCTCCGTGCCTGTCCTCAACACGCTGTTCCAGATCTTCACCAAGCTTGGCGCGACGCAGCTCGGCAATGTCGAGGGGACGACCTGGCTGGAGGATGCGTTGACCTCGCACTGGATCCTGGCGGCCATCGTCGTCGAGATCGTCTGCTTCTTCATCTGGATGACGGTGCTCGCCGAACTCGACCTCAGCAGGGCCTTTCCGCTTTCCGGCATCAGCTACGTGTTGATCATCGCCACCGGCTGGTTCGCTTTCGGCGAACCAATCGTCGGCCTTCAGATCGTCGGCAGCGGTCTGATCCTCGCCGGTGTCTGGCTGATCGCCGGCGCAGCGCAAACGGACTCCGTCGGTGACCTAGAAGCCGGGCGCGTCCTGCCGCACGCCCATGTCAGCAAGGATCGATGATGCGGCCAACACTGAATTTCATCCTCCGTCATGGCGAAGCGGCTGCGTCGGCACTCAGCAATTGGGTCCTGGAGCGTGCACTCTCGCATATCGTCACCCGCGGTTGCCTCAATGTCACGACATCCAATGGGCAGCAGCTTTCCTTCGACGACGGGTCCGGAGAGCGGATGCATGTCAGCTTTGCGGACCTTGCAGCGCAGTGGGCATTCCTCATCGACGCAGATCTGCGGCTCGGCGAACTCTATATGGATCGCCGCTTTCTCATCGAACAGGGCTCGCTCCACGACTTCCTAGCGATGATGCTGCGTGAGGCGCAGAACACCAACCATCCGCTTATCGCCCGGCTGATCGACAGTGCCCGCGTCTGGTTGCGCATCTTCCGCCATCGCAATCTGCCGGCGCGCTCCAAAGCCAATGTCGCCCACCACTACGATCTGGATGGCCGGCTCTACGACATCTTCCTCGACGCGGACCGGCAATATTCCTGCGCCTATTTCGAGAATCCCGACCAGTCGCTCGATGCGGCACAACGCGCCAAGAAGCGGCATCTCGCCGCGAAATTGCAGCTTGGGCCCGGCAAGAGCGTGCTCGATATCGGTTGCGGTTGGGGTGGGCTGGCCCTGCACATGGCCAGGCATGTACCGTGCGGGCATGTGCTTGGCATCACCCTGTCGGAGGAGCAGCATGGCTACGCCCTGAAGCGGCTTGCCGAACATGAGAGGATGGAGGCAGGCATCCAATTTTCCCTTCAGGATTATCGCAGCCTGAGTGGACGGTTCGACCGGATCGTGTCGGTTGGCATGTTCGAACATGTCGGCCTCGCATCCTTCCGCGCCTTCTTCGAGAAATGTGCGGACCTGCTGGAAGATGACGGCATCATGGTTTTGCACACGATCGGCTGTTCTGCGACACCTGGCTTCACCACACCTTGGCTCGACAAATATATCTTTCCGGGCGGCTACATTCCCGCGCTGTCGGAGATCCTTCCCCAAATTGAAAAAGCCGGTCTTGCGGTTACCGATATCGAGATCCTGCGCCTGCATTATGCCTGGACGCTGGCACATTGGCGAAAGCGCTTCCTGGCGCGCTGGCACGAGGCAGCCGCACTTTACGACGAGCGCTTCTGCCGCATGTGGGAATTCTACCTTGCAAGCGCCGAAGCCGCGTTCCGCTACGAAGATCTGGTGGTTTTCCAGATTCAGTTAAGCAAGCGCAATGACGTCATTCCCGTCACGCGGGATTATATCGGCCAGCATGAGAAAGCGGCAACGCAAAGCTCAAAAGCCGATCTGGAACGAGCGGTTGAGCGTAATACCGATGACGTTCTGATCGGCTGAGCCAAGTCTTGAGGTGATCGGGCTGTCGGCGGCATCCCCCACCAGGCGGCTATATGTGTCGTAGATCTGCACACTCCAAGCCGGTGAGAGCGTATAGGTGGCGGCCACCGTTAAACCGATGGATTTGAGACCGCCATTCGCGTTGAACGCCTCGACGCGGCCACTATTGGCAGCTTCCTCGGCGGAAACCCCGAAATTGTTGCGCATATAGGTGCCGTTTGCCAGAGACAGGCGCGGACCGGCAGACAGAAGCCAGCGATCGCCGACCGGCTGGAACCAATCGAGATAGAGATCGGCCAGCAGACCATCGCCGCCCCACAGCGCCTGCCGTGTTTCCACCCGCACTCGCAGGCGATCCTCTATCGGCCAGTATTGCGCAAAGACGCCGGCGTCCAGATTCCACTGGACCGAATGCAAACCCTTCAGTTCGGAATCGTCGAATGCCGACCGTCCCCCTCTCAGGCCGACGACGGGACCGATTTCGACGCCGCCGATATCGAACAGCCCGTAGTCGATATTATCGTCCGGCGCGCTGTGTTCAGGCGCTTCTCCGAGGCGTCGAAAATCGAAAGACGGCATGCCGCTGAAGGAAAGGTGCTTCGATCCTTCATACGAGGGACCGTATTCGACGGACCCGCCAAGCGTTATGATCCACTGGTTATCGGAGGATTTTGCATCCTGGCTCAAGGCCGAATGAGACCCCAGGAATATCAGCGGCAACGTTAGCGCCGCCGCCCGGAATAATGCCGTGTCCGATGAGACCATTTACGCCCTGCTCCACGTCTCGAACGTCAGCCAACGACCCCGCTTGGAGGTTGCGCCGCTGCAGTCTTTTAAAGCAATTTTCTCTTCTGTGCCAACTGCCTTAGGGACATGCAGGTAAATCTGTAACGCCGCACTTCTTCTTTTCTGCAGCCGGCGGTCTCTTCGTCAGCTGCTCCACGGTCGCCGGCTTGGGCTGAAGCTGAGGCTGAGGCTCGGATTCAGCCTGAGATTTTGGCTTAGCGTGGGGTTTGAGTTCGACCTGTCGCTTGGGTTCGGCCTGCGGTTTTGGCGCAGGTGCCTGCGGCTCGCTGCTATCGGGAACGTTGGGTTTTGCCGGGGAGTTGTCGATGATTGCCGGCGCAGGCCTTGTCGACAAGCCGTTAGCGTCGGATTTCGGGGCTGTGACACCTCCCTTCAGCTTCGCATTCGGAGCTTCGGGCGAGGTCTTGGCAATCTGGCTTTGACCTTTGTCGGCAGGCGTATTGGTGTCGGGCAACTGCGGCTGGCCCTTTGAACCGGGAGCCGCCCGCGCGTCGGGATTTGCGCTCTGAAGCGGTGGTTGGGCGACCGTCTTCGGATGATGCGCCGCATTGGGCTCTGCTCCGGACGGCGGCGTTTTTTCTGCAGGAGTCGCTTGCGGCTTATTCACCAGTGTGCCGGCGAGCGGAAGCGGCTGGCCATTGGCGCCGGGAAGCGCGTGGGAGGCAGTGGTCTGTGTTTGCGGCTGTGGCTGGACCGAAGGGACGAGCGCCGGCGCCAAACCGGCTCCAGGTATCGGTTTTTCTGCTGCGGCCGGGACTTGCCTTTGCAAAACCGCAGCCTTTTTCTGCACCGAGGGCGGCAGGGCAACGTGAAGCGCAGCTGTACCCGCCGCGGCGATGGCGGCCGCACCGGCAAGCTTGTTTCCCGTCGGCCATCCGGGCGCAGCCGATGCCGCCTCGTTCCCGTTGACAACCGTGTTGTTGACGACCGTGTTGTGAATGTTGTTGAAAATGATGTTGTTTTCGGGCGGCACGATATCACGCGGGAGTTCCACCCATTCGGGGACCGGAACGAAGACGGGCGCCGGTAGCACGTAGAGATCGACCGGTGGCCTGGGCGGCGCAAGCATTACGAAATCTGGCGGCGGCGGTGCCAGGAAGACGACGGGCGGCGGCGGCGCATAACCGAAGTCGGCATCATCGAAATACAAGACAGGCCGGTCGACATAGACGATTTCCGGTGGTGGTGGAGGCGGCACGTCATACTCGATCACCGAAAATGACGGGGGCGGCTCGAGTGCTGCCTCGAAATGTTCCAGACGACGGCGGGCATCCCAGACATGGGGACCACGCGGATAACGTCCCAGATAGGACCAATAGGCCTCCGGCGTATCCGCATTCCAGGTTTCACGCCAGGTGATCGCTTCGCGACGCGCTGCAATGATCGCACGCACCCGCCTTGCCATGGAGTCGTTCGGATAGTCTGCCAGGAAATCCTCGTAACCACGCATCGTGTCGCGATCGAGCGCGGCGAAATAGGCATCGCGCTCATCGAAATCACCGATCGGCTTCATCCGGATCGTGGCATTGTCGTAGCTGGACAGCTGCGCGGCCGGAGGATTGGGACCGCGGTCGAAAAACGCAAAGGCGTTCTTGAATTTGGAAGCATTCCAGGAAATCTGCGCGCCCTTGGTCAGATCGCTGACCCGCAACCGTGTCCGGTCAAACACGTCATCGAGCGCAATGCCGCCGATGCGGATCATTTCCGCCAGGGCATGGGCATAGGAACCATAGGGGCCGCCTTCCTCCGGGGCGACGGTGCCCGGCGCGGCATTGAAGGCAATCAGCTGATTGGCGTCCGGATCGACGAGTGCCAGACCACCGGCCAGCGGCTGATTGGACTGCACGAAGGGATTGGCTCTTGCAGCATCGAGCACGACGATGCTGCCGCGATTGTTGATGCCGGCCAGCGATCTCGTGAAATCGGTTATCCGCAGAGCTTCGACCGGCACATCCGTGGCATTGGCGATCTGGGCGTCGACCGGCACGAAATAGTTATCGCCCTGATATTGCACTCCGTAGCCTGCCAGATAAACGAAAATGACGGTATCGGGTCCCGATGCATTCGCTTTCGTCAGAAAGTCCCGCATCGCGTCGCGCAATCCATTCTGGTCGAGGTCGCGCGCGCCGATCACGTCGAAGCCGGCCGCCTGCAGCGTTTGCGCAATCAGCCCGGCATCGTTGGCCGGGGTCGGCAAGGCGCCTGCCTTATAGGCGGCATTACCCACGACGAATGCTATTCTCTTTTCAGGGGAACCTTGCGCTTCGACTGGATCTACCGAAGCGATGCCAGCCAGAACCAGGGCGACGGCAAAGAATGTCCAGATCGCCTTTCTAGCCATTCTTATTGTCCGAAGAAAAGAAGGCATACAGGTTTTTCCAATCAACATGTGATGCAGTTCACTGTGAGTCCCCGCAAAGTCGGGGCCAGCCATATGAGCTTTCGCCAGAGATCGGCTGGCGAGCTTCGTATCTCTCTCTAGCAATCGTTTATGAGCGCGGGATTAGGCGTAACTGAAGTGAAACTGAAGACAGCTCGGACCCCTGGCAAGCCGGCGACATCCACTCGAGGGCGTGCACAGAGTTGGAGCGGCCACAGGATGGGCCGAGCTTCCTAAACGTGCAGCCCGACGAGACTGTCCCCCAGCCATTCGCAGGCACAGTGCGTCGAGTGGCCGCCGACTTCTGGCGAGTCGGAGCTCTCCGCATAGGAGTCGCGCGGCGACACGCGCGAAAGCAGAAATTCGCGTCACACGAGGGCGTGAGGAAGGGCAGCCGCAGGAGCGTCAGCGTGAGCGGTCCGAAGGAGACGAGGGACCAACTGCCCCACGACCGCGTGTTCCGCCTGCATGCCGACTTCGCGTCAGGCGTCACCCTGATCGCGACGGCACAGGAGGACGTCAACGACACTCCGGATGTGAAGCGGTTCTAGAATTGGTCAGGCCTGACCATCGTGGACCTGCGACACGTTCACAGGAGGCGTGTCCTCAAATGGGATATTCAGCTCTGGAGCCAACCGGCCCGCCATCGTCATTTCTCGTGGCACAAAGACACTTTCTAATGCGCCCACCAGTGGTGAATGATAATTGAGCGATATCGCTCATTTATTTCGACCTACCGTGAAATTTTTTGATTTACGGGCCACGGATCGGATACCAGCACGCCGAATGTCATGAATTCTTCATTTGACTCAAGATGTATTGCGATCATAATTTGAGCGAAATACATCATTTTGAGGACAAAGCTACGTGCTAACCGCAGCTCAGGACCGCCAGGCAAAAATCGTTGAACTTCTGAAAGAGGAGCAGTTTCTGGGCATCGGGATGCTCACCGAGCGGTTTGAAGTTTCCGTCGCGACCGTTCGTCGCGACCTCGGAGAGTTGGAGGAAGCGGGCCTCCTGCGCCGGACCCACGGTGGTGCGCTCAACATCAATCAGGTTGCCCTCGATAAGAGCAATGCGGCCCGCTCCATTTGGAAACAGGCTGAGAAGGCGGCGATCGCCGCTGTAGTCGCGGAAATGATCGCTGATGGCGACACGGTGCTTCTCGATGCGGGTACCACGGCGCTCGAAGTCGCCAAGCGACTCACGGGCCGAAGCAGCCTCACATTCATTTCGAACGGCCTCGACATCATCGCCGAACTGACGCGTTTCGACGGCCAGAACATTTACGCGGTCGGCGGGGAATATACCGAAACGAACCGATCCTTCCGCGGGCCATTGGCGGAGCAGCTCATTCGCCAGTTCAATGTCGACAAGCTCATTCTCAACGCCGCCTCGATTGATATGGATCGCGGATTGGTCTGCACCGTGGAACCGGTGAACGCAAGTGTGGCGCGCGCCATGATCGAGGTATCGCGCCGCGTGATCGTTGTGGCGGATCACTCGAAATTCACGAAATCCAGCCTGTCGGTTGTCGCCAGGATCGAAGACCTCGGCGTCATCGTGACCGACGCCGGCGCGAAATCCATCATCGACGCAGCTCCCGAACAGCTGCGCAAGAAGTTCGTTATCGCGAACTGAGCAAATCCAAGTTTTCATCAACAGCATCTCGCCAGGAGAAACAGATGCTCAAGACAAGCCGCAGAAAGTTCATGATCGGCGCAAGCGTTGCAGCGCTTGCCTCGACGACAAGTGCCCAGTTTGCCTTTTCGGCGGAACGCCGTGCGCTGAAGATCGGCGTCAATGGCATTCCCGTGACGCTGGAACCGATTAATGCGATCAGCAACGTCGGTCCTCGCATCGTCAACCAGATTTTCGACACGCTGCTTGCGCGCGACTTTTTCGGAAAAGGTGCATCGGGCAACGGCATCGATCTGATGCCGTCGCTGGCCGAAAGCTGGGAACGGATCGACGACAAGTCGGTTCGCTTCAGACTGCGCCAGAAGGTTATGTTCCACAATGGCGTCGAGATGACCGCAGACGACGTCGCCTACACGTTCTCCTCCGAACGGCTGTGGGGACCCGATGCGATCAAGACGATTCCACTCGGTGGCGCCTACTCGCTCGACTTCGACGAGGCACTCGTCGAGGATAAGTACACGGTCGTCCTGCGCACGAAGACGCCGACCCCTCTGACCGAGTCCTACGTTGCGTCCTGGATGGGGCGCATCGTTCCCAAGGACTATTACAAGTCGCTCGGAACGGTCGCGTTCGGTAACAAGCCGGTCGGCACGGGCCCCTATAAGTTCGTCGAGTTCGTCGCCAACGATCGCGTCGTCGTCGAAGCCAATGACGACTATTGGGGAGTGAAGCCCACCGCATCAAAAATCACCTACCAGCTCGTGGCCGAACCGGCGACGCGTGTCGCCGGCCTCATCAGCGGCGAATATGATATCGTCACCACGCTGACGCCGGACGACATGCCGATGATCAACGGCTACTCGGATCTGGAAACGCGTGGAAACGTCGTCGAAAATTTCCACATGTTCACGTTCAACATGAACCAGCCGATCTTCCAGTCGAAGATGCTGCGCCGCGCGCTGGCACTTGCGGTCAACCGCCCGCTGCTGGTCGAGTCCCTGTGGCACAACAAGGCGGTTATCCCGCACGGCTTCAACTTTCCGAACTATGGCAAGACCTTCGATCCCGATCGCCGCGCTCTGGCCTATGAGATCGAGGAGGCAAAGCGCCTCGTGAAGGAAAGCGGCTACGACGGCTCGCCGATCACCTACCACACGATGGGCAACTATTACGCCAACGCCACCCCCGCATTGTTGATGATGATCGAGATGTGGAAGCAGATCGGCGTCAACGTGGTGCCGAAGGTCTATGCTCCCGGCGCAGCTCCGAAGGACCAGGACAGCTACATGCGCAACTGGTCGAACGGCCAGTGGCTGACCGACGCCTGGGCGACGATGGTTTGCGAATTCGGCCCGAAGGGCCAAGTTCAGAATCGTTGGGGCTGGAAGGCTCCGGCGGAATTCAACGAGCTGTGCACCAAGGTCTCCCAGATGCCCGACGGCAAGGAGCGGTTTGACGCCTTCAATCGCCTGCGCGACATCTTCGAGGAAGAGGCGCCGGCGGTCATCCTCTACCAGCCGTTCGACGTCTACGCTGCCCGCAAGGACGTGCACTGGAATCCGATCAGCTTCGAGATGATGGAATTCCGCAACAATCTCAGCTTCGGCTGACGCCAGCAAACGAACTTGCGGCGCGCATTCGTGCGCACCGCATCCTGGAGGCGGCCATGTCCGATTTTCTGACCGTTCGCGACCTCGTCGTCGAGGTTCCTGCGCGGAACATCAAAATCCTCGACGGCATCAGTTTTTCGCTCGAAAGCGGGCAAACGCTCGGCCTCGTCGGCGAATCCGGCTGCGGCAAGTCGATGACCTGCTACGCGGTTGCCAGCATGCTGCCACGCGGCATTACCCGCGCGAGCGGCAGCGTGACCATCCAAAACAGCGCTCCAACCGGGGTGACGGCAAAGGCCCCGAAGATCGCGATGATCTTTCAGGATCCGACCAGCAGTCTCAATCCAGTTCACACGATCGGCTATTATCTGGAATCGGCTCTTCATCGCCATCAAGGTTTGAAAGGCAGCGACGCAAGGCTGGAAGCGATGCGACTTCTGGAGCGCGTCGGCATCGATCGCGCCAGGAGCAGGATGCGTGCCTATCCTCATCAATTTTCCGGCGGCATGAACCAGCGTGTCATGATCGCTCATGCGCTTGCCGCGAAACCTCAATTGCTGATCGCCGACGAGCCGACGACGGCGCTCGATGTCACGATGCAGGCCCAGATCCTGCATCTACTCGAAGAGCTGAAAGCGGAGACCGGCATGGCGCTGATGATCGTGTCCCACGATCTCGGCGTCATCGCACGCCTCGCCGACAAAGCGGCCGTCATGTATTGCGGCAAGATCATCGAGACGGCGCCCGTGGCCGAACTGCTCCAGCGACCGGCGCATCCCTATGCGCGCGCCCTGGTCGACTGCATGCCAAACATCGATCCGAACGATCTCGAACCGCCGGCTCCTATCCCTGGTTCCGTGCCGCTGCTCGACAGCCTTCCGCCGGGATGCCATTTTCATCCACGCTGTCCGCGCGCAAGCGCCGAATGCTCCGTCGGTTTCCCCGTCCCCGCCACTATCGGCCCCGTCCATGAGGCTTCCTGTCACCATCCGGTGGCCGCATGAGCGCGCCTTTCCTTCAGGCCACGGGGCTAACCAAGGTGTTCCGACACAAGACCGGCTTTTTCGCGAGGCCGACCAGCCAGCTTGCAGTGAATGCGATCAGTCTGGACCTTGCGGCTCGCGAACGCATCGGTGTGGTCGGAGAATCCGGAAGCGGGAAGTCAACCCTTGGCCGACTTCTGCTCGGACTGACGGAACCGACAGGCGGCGACGTCTGCTTCGAAGGTGTCAATCACAAGCGGCGCCAGGCCGACGACTGGAGAGCATTCCGCATCCGCACCGCATTGGTACAGCAGAACCCGCTTTCAGCCCTTAATCCGCAAATGTCCATCGGGCAGCAGATCGCCGAGGGGCTGCTTGTACATCGCATCACCAGTCGGGCGGGTGCCGACGAACGCGTCGCCGCCATGCTCGAGCGTGTCGGGCTGTCGAGCGCGATGATGAACCGCTATCCTCACCAGATGTCGGGAGGTCAGCGACAGCGCGTGGTGATCGCCAGAGCGTTGATCCTCGACCCGAAGCTGGTCGTCTTTGACGAAGCCGTGTCCGCGCTCGACGTATCCGTTCAGGCCCAGGTTGTCGCACTCCTGCGGTCTCTCTGGCAGGAGCTCGACCTGGCCTATGTCTTCATCACTCATGACCTGCGTATCGTGCGCCATCTCGTCGATCGCATCGCCGTCATGTATCTCGGCCGCATCGTGGAGACGGGCGACATCCGATCCGTCTACGAATGGCCGCGCCATCCCTATACGCGTGCTCTGCTCGCCTCCGTCCCCAGCATGGACCCGACGGTTCGCAACATCGAGCCGCCCATCAAGGGAGAACTCGATACGTCGGCAATATCGAAAGGCTGCGCCTTCCGATCGCGCTGTCCCTTCGCGCTCGACAGGTGTGCAACCGAAACACCCGAGCTGCGGGCTGTGGCCAGCCAACAGACAGCATGTCATCGTGCCGAGGAATTTCCGCAGGCGATCGCACCGCAAAGTGCGGTAACGCAGAAGGAGATGGCGCTATGATGGCCTTCATCCTTGCCCGCCTCATCCGGGCCATCGTGGTCCTCTTATTCACCGTTACGCTCGTCTTTGTCGTTCTGCGGTTGAGTGGCGATCCCGCCCAGCAGATGCTCTCCGACAATGCCGGTCCCGAGGCGCTTGCAGCCTTCAATGCCAAATGGGGCCTGGACCGATCGATCCCGGAGCAATATCTGTATTACGTCGCAAATGCCCTGCGTGGCGATTTCGGCGTTTCGTTCGCGGACGGGCGTGAGGTCTTCACCGTCGTCAGCGAACGAATTCCCAAAACACTTGTCGTAACGATCTCTGCCTTCATCCTCAGCATCCTGGTCGGCGTGCCGGCCGGGATCATTGCAGCCGTGCGGCGCGAGTCCGCTCTCGACAAGGGCGTGATGGCGGCAGCGGTGCTAGGCTACAGCGTTCCGAACTTCCTGCTCGGCCTGGTCTTCATCTTTATCTTCGCCGTCTGGCTTCGCGTATTGCCGAGTTCGGGCAGTTCGACCTGGAACCATGCGATCCTGCCGGTCGCGACCTTTGCTCTGTTCAACGCGGCGGCCGTGGCGCGCTTCATGCGCTCCACCCTGATCGACGTGCTAGGCGAGCCCTATATCGCAGCCGCTCGCGCCGACGGCATCCCGCACTGGGAGATCATTCTCCGCCACGCGCTTCCCAATGCCGCGATCCCGATGGTGACGACACTCGGCTTCGCCGCCGGCGGCCTGCTCGGCGGCTCCGCGCTCATCGAGCCGGTCTTTTCCTGGCCCGGTCTCGGCAGCGGGTTTGTGAATGCGACAAACACCGGGGACCTCCCCGTGATACAGGCGATGATCGTGCTGTTTACGGCCTTCATGGTCGCGATCAACCTGACCGTCGATGTCCTCTATGCGGTTCTCAATCCGAAAATCAGGAAGCACTGACATGACGGCAGCGCCCTCATCCCGCTCGATGCGCAGCACGATATCGGCTCCGTTTGTCCGCATGCCGGGCAGCATCGCCCTATGCTGCGCATGGATCGCCGTCGTGGTTATCGCCGGCATCACGGGCCGATGGTCGGCCCCTTTCGATTACACGCATCAGGATCCGCTTGCGCGGTTCGCGCGGCCGCTCGCATCCGTCGCCCATCTTCTTGGAACCGATTACCTGGGACGGGACATCGTCAGCAATCTGCTGATCGCGACCCAGACGACATTGATGATTGCGCTCGTCGGATCGCTCATCTGCGCCTTGATCGGAACGAGCCTCGGCCTGCTTGCCGCTCATTTCGGCGGCTGGATCGACAATGCCATCATGGGCTTTGCCGATGCGATGGCGGCGGTGCCGTTTATCATCGTTGCGCTCAGCGTTCTCGCGCTCCTCGGTTCCAGCCCGCTGCTGTTCGTCTTTCTCGTCGGTTTTGCAAGCTGGGAACGCTATGCGCGACTGACGCGCGGCCTCGTCATCAGTGCCAAGGAAGAGGGCTATGCGGAAGCGGCCCGTATTGTCGGCGTTCCACCAATGCGCATTTATCTGCGTCATATGCTGCCGAACATCGCCGGTCCGCTCATCGTGCAGTTCACCATCAACTTCCCGGAAATCATCCTCCTGGAAAGCGGCTTGAGTTTTCTCGGGCTCGGCATCCAGCCGCCCGAGACCAGTCTCGGGCTGATGGTGGCCGACGGCCGGAACTACCTGGCGATCGCCTGGTGGCTCGCAGCATTCCCCGGTGCCGTCATCGTTCTCACGACCCTGTCGATCAGCCTGCTCGGCGACTACCTGCGTGACCGGCTCGACGCGCGCCTCCGTTAATTGAAAGGAAATAGGCATGAACCCGCTCAGAATGACGATTGAAAACATGCGCCTCGGCGGCCACCGCGGCCATAGCGCCGGCGCGCCGGAAAACACGCTCGCCGCATTTAAAAAGGCTTTCGAGTTTGTCGGTCCGCTGGCCACCTGCGAGACCGATCTCAGCATCACCAGTGATGGCGAACTCATCCTGATGCACGATAAGACCGTCGACCGCACCACCAACGGTCACGGCATCGTGCAAAAGATGACCTATTCGGAAATCTCCAAGCTCGATGCGGGCAGCTGGTTCGACCACGAATTTACCGGAGAGCGGGTCCCGCGGCTCCGCGATGCCCTGCAACTCGCCCGTGAACTCGGCATCATCTATCAGCTCGAGCTCAAGATCTACGACCGCAACGATGTCCTTTTCGCGAAACTGCGGGCCCTGATCGATGAACTGGGTTGCGCCGACCTCTTGCAGTTTTCTTCGTTCGACTACGTCCAGCTGAAGGCCGTGAAGGAGGTTATTCCCGACGTGCCGACAGTCGGTCTGATGCACTCCCGTCTGATCGACCCGGCTGCGATCGCCCGGCAGGCCAATCTCGATGCCATGAATATCGAGGTCTATCACTTCGCCAGCGGCGAGGCGCACCAGCTTCACGAAGAAGGCTTCGCCGCGTTCACCTATTTGCCGGCGGGATATCATGAAAAACTGATGCAGTATGGCGTCGATATCGAGGCGCAGATCATCCAATGGGTTCGTGAAGGCCAGTTGGACCAGCTCCTCGGCGACGATGTGGCGCAGGTCACAAGGCTTAGGGATGAAGCGCGTGGTTGATACGCATGGCTATGCCTCGTCTGGTCGTCCAGCCGAGGCTATCGTTGAAGACATCGCAAGGGAAGCTGGGGAACTGGCCTTGGCCCATTTCCGGTCGCTGGCTAGCCTGCCGGTCGAAAGGAAGGGGCACCTCGATCTGGTGACAAAGGCCGACAGGCAGGTCGAGGAATTCCTGGTCGCCAGACTGCGGGAAGCCTTCCCCGATGACGGAGTTTTCGGCGAAGAAGGTGGTGAAATTCCAGGTACATCTGGCCGTATTTGGGTCATCGATCCGATCGATGGCACATTCAATTTCGTTCGAGGCGGCCAGAACTGGGCGATCTCCATTGGCCTGTTCGAAAACCGGAGCCCTACGTTTGGGGTGATTTATGCCCCGATCCGTCAGCTGATGTTGGTCGGGGGGCGATCGGTCGGGGCACGGTTGAACGGCAAACCTGTCAAGCCGTTGCCAGCCCTGGACATGTCGGCAGCATCGGTCGGTTTCAGTTTCCACCCCTCCATCCCGACGTCAGACCGCATCGAGGTGGTGCGCTTCCTTTCAGACGAGTTGCAGATCAACTTCCGCTTATGCGGATCAGCGACGCTGTCGCTGGTCGAGGTTGCGATGGGGGAAACCGACGGCTACATCTCGCTTGGGGACTCGACTTGGGACGTGATGGCGGCCCTGCCAATCCTCGAGAGCCTCGGTCTTTCTCATACCATTGACTGGAGCCGAACCGGCCTTTCCGAGAAATTGCGGTTTGCATGCGGAAACGATGAGCTCCTGTCGATGCTAGTCCCGCTCCTGCGGAGCGTTACACATGCCGCGTGAGGAAATAGAGTCCAACTAATCTCCACTACATTGATTCCGGTCTCGCAAACGTTCACGGGCGACCGGCCATCGCTTCACCTGTCCGGCCACACCAGCGACCGGGCAATATCGATGATGTCATCGCGAGGGGGGCGGGTCCTCCCTGTTCCAGGCGACACCGAGTTCGATCTTGAAATCGACGCCTCGCACCTTCTTCAACTCGAAACCGCGGTTAGGCAGATCCTGTGTCCGTTCCGGCACGAAGCCGATGCCAAGGCCAAGACCGGCTGAGACAAGCGACACCAGCGAGAAGGTATCGCAGCACTAAGCACCACGCATCTTTCATGCTAGATTGGCGTTCCAGAAAATCTACCACCCTCGAGCGAAACAGCCATGGCAGCAGGAAACAAATCGTCCCAGGCGGGAGCGCCACATAAACGTCACCACAAATTCAATGCCAAGCGAGACCCTAAGCCAGAAGTACTCGCCGAGGCCAATCGCACTGTTTTGCGGATTGCTCTCGCGGTGGGGATTGGTTTTCTCGCCGCCGTCGCCGTTCAGGTACTGTGGTAGCCGCCGTGCGATAAGCGAAACGACGCTAGCCCGGCGGCCATGATCAATAAGGGACGGACGTCCGACCGCGTCGGCTCAATCCTGCGTCAGATCACCGACTTCACCGAAACCAGCAAGCAGTCTTGGCGAACTCATATCGCCCGTTTCGCTGTCGACCATCACTGAATAGGCTCCTACGCCAATAGACCTGGCCGACATCGCTAAAGCTATCTTCTCCGCAGACGTCCCATTCGAGGCCTGCCGCATGTCTCCTGGCACCAAGCCCGCCCGGTTGCGCTTGAACGGGACGACGATAAATTTCTCCGACAGCGACATCATTGATCTCCGGATGTTTCGAATGCGCGATTCAGGTCAGAGCTTCGATCTGCTCATCGAGCGCGCGTAGCCACTCGAGGTAGCGCGAGCGAAGCGGATGGTCCTCCGGGAGCCCCTCGAATTTTGATTGCGCTAGCTGACGTTGGTCTCTCAGTAGTTTCAGCCGACTCATCTCGCCCTCACCTTTGCAGTATTTAATGCGGTAAACCAAAAATGGCAGGTTTACCAGCTTTGTTCTTACTCTGTTCCAATTCTACCCGGACCGCAATTGACCTGGCGATCCGCGTGACAAGAATCGATGACGTGTCTGCGACAGCAAGACATATTCAGCCGCACATTCAAGCGCGGTCACTGTCGTATTCCGCCTGAGCGCGCTCCATCTCCGGCCCGTTGGTGATCGCCCATTCGTATAGCGCAGCAAACGGCTGACGCAGGGATTCCGCCATCGGCGTGATGGAATACTCGACGCCAACGGGTGCCGTCGGCAACACATGGCGCTCAACCAGCCCATTTCGCTCAAGCCGTTTGAGCGCATCTGCCAACGCCTTGTGGGTTATCCCATCCAAGCGGCGCATGATTTCATTAAATCGCGATGGTCGAGTGCAAAGAACGCTAAGGATCAACACCGACCATTTGTTGCCAATCTGCTCKAGGATCGGCCGCGCCCGCCTGGCGTCGATCAAGGCTTCCTCCATGACCTTCTTGTTCGACTGTCTTACTACTGAAATATGGGAAACCGGACCTTTGCGGGTTTCGGGCATAGATATACTCCACGATATCTGCTTTACGGTTAGTGCGTATTTTAGCGTTGATATAGAACGTATATCTTTTCCTTGCATCGAAAAAATTGCAAGGAGTTCACATGAGCAGATTGGCAAACAGGGTCGCAGTAGTAATCGGCGGCGCAGGCGGGATCGGCGGTGCGATATCACAGCGGTTCGCTGCCGAGGGCGCGCGGGTGTACGCGACGAGCAGGAAGGCCATCGAAAGCGCACCTGTCACCCGAGTTCCGGGCGAGGGAAATATCCAGACGATCCGTGCGGACGCGGGCAGCACGGAAGACCTCGGCAAGGTCTTCGAAAGGATACGTGCTGAAGAGAGACATATCGACGTCCTGGTGCTCAACGCCGGCATCTCGGAGTTTTCGCTACTAGGCGATATCACCGAAGAGCTTTTTGACCGCATCTTCGGGCTAAACGTGCGTTCGACGCTTTTCGCAGCCCAAGGCGCGCTCGATCTGATGCAACCGGGAGGATCGATCGTTTTGATCGGCTCGATCGCGGATGCGGTTGGCGTGAAAGGATACGGCGTCTACAGCGCCAGCAAGGCTGCAGTCCGGTCGTTCACCCGAACATGGGCAAACGAGCTCGCTCCACGCAACATCCGTGTGAACGTCGTTAGCCCCGGTCCAACCGACACTGCGATGATGGCCGACACGACACCCGAAGTACGCGCCGCCCTGACGGGCATGATACCTCTTGGCCGGTTGGGACGTCCCGAAGAGGTGGCGGCCGCTGCACTCTTTCTCGCGAGCGATGAGAGCAGCTTCACGACTGGAGCCGAGCTCTGCGTCGACGGTGGCGCAACACAGGTCTGAGGACCTCGGCACCCGGTCCTGCTGCGAAGATCGGCATTCGAGCGAAGGTACTCGCCTGCTCGGCGGTCGGGTCGAGCTTGTATCGTATCCCCGGCTGATCCTCATGCTGCAAAGCAAGACGTGAGACTCTCGCCAGCGTGCTGGGTTCGTTGTCAATCAGCGGCGTTGGCCCGTCCACTCGCCCCGCTTTGGTGGCGGGTGCGATCGGCGTGGAGGAGGTAAAGCTCCGACACTATGCTTGTTTCTATTATTTCAAACAGCTGCTACTAATATGCACTCTTAAAGTGCCTTAGAGTGTCGGTTCAGCTTGTAGGAAGCAATAGAGGCCAGGAAGCATGACAAAGCCCCGATCAAGCTGGCAGGGACCTTCAGCTCCCGCCGCCGCGACGGAGGGTAAATTCGACAGGCTCTTCCTCTTCGATAGCCAGTTCAATCTCGTTGCCTGCCCTTCAAATATTGAAGCGGCTGCTAATCTCGGTCCGAACGCATCCCTTCCGGAAATGTATCCTAATTTGGATATGTCCGTGGTGGCCCGGTACGCGCAGTCAGGGGACCCAGTTCCCCTCCGCCTGTCGCCTGTCCTCTTCGCCGGGGAATCTGGGCACCTCACGATATTTGCGGCTGGAAACTTCCTGGCCGTGGTGCAGTCCTATCGACCGGATCACGACGAGCGCAACACCCTCCTGCACCAGGCCCATCACGATGCGTTGACAGGATTACCGAACCGTCGACAGTTCAGCAGCGACCTCAGCGATGGGTTGCGGGGAATCGACGGCGGCCCCGACGTGGTCTCCCTAATGCAGTTGGACCTCGACGACTTCAAGCCCGTGAACGACACCCTCGGCCACCCGGCCGGAGACAAGCTTCTCCAGCTCGCAGCCAACCGCATTGTGAGCTGCCTCGGCAGCGAGGATCGCGCATATCGGCTTGCGGGTGACGAATTTGCAGTGATTTCGCTTGGACATGGACATCCGGCACGAAGTCGGGAGCTCGGCGAGCGCTTGGTCCGCGCGTTCAAAGATCCCTTTACGCTCGATGGCATCGCTGTGTTCGTCGGCTTGAGCGTGGGGATATCGGTGGCACCTGTCGATGGCCGGGATCCGGAGACGTTAATGAAGGCATCCGATGTTGCGCTTTATGCTGCAAAGACGGAAGGCAGGGGACGAGCGAGCATGTTCGAGGCGAAAATGCTTCACATCATCGAGCAGCGGGAATTGCTGCGCCGAAGTCTTCGCATAGCCTTGGAAAAACAGCAATTCTCCGTCGAATATCAGCCCATCGTGGAAAGCTCTTGCGTCGTAGGATTCGAGGCACTCCTACGCTGGAAGCATCCCTTGCTCGGCCACATACCACCTTCCGTTTTCATCCCGATGGCTGAACGTGACGGGCTGATGCCGGAGATCGGCTCCTGGACCTTGCAACAGGCGTGTCGACAAGCGCTCGACTGGCCGGAAGATTTCACTCTGGCGGTCAACGTGTCTCCGGCCGAATTCCTGTGGGACGGACTTACGGACCGAATTTCGCAGACACTGGACGAAATCGGACTTCCGGCCGAGCGACTGGAACTAGAGATTACCGAAAGCGTCCTCCTCGAGCGCACCGTGAACAATCTGGACACGCTCAACACGCTCAGCATCCTGGGCATCCGGATTTCCCTCGACGACTTCGGGACCCAGTACTCCTCGCTGAGTTATCTGAAGAATTTCCCCTTCGACACCATCAAGATCGACAAGTACTTCGTCGCGGATATCGAAACCAATCCGAAAAGCCAGGCCATCGTACGTGCCATCACCGTGCTTGCGCATGACCTCGACATGCAGGTGACAGCAGAAGGTGTCGAGACCCAAGCGCAGGCGCAATGGCTGACGGAAATCGGATGCGATCGGATCCAGGGGTTTCTCATCAGCGCTCCCCTTTCGGTCAATTCCTTGAAGAAGTTCCTGTCTACGCCGGATCGGCGACATAGCGCGATGTACAATCGCACCGAGTCACCTAACCATGCGCGACCTTGAGGGCTGTAAATTGAAGCCGATGGCGGCATTGGAATTGGACTCGGGTCTCCTGATGGCGGAATGGGCACTCTGCGACCGCGTCGTCGAATACCTTGCCCAGGTTGCGGGCCAAATGCACGAGGATGCAGCACGGTACTCCAATTTCCTGTCGCTGATCGTCAACGAGCTGGTGGAACTGGCCTTCAAGACGTCCTCCGGAGAAGGAACCGTCAAATTCGAAGTTCACAAGGACGCCGAAGATTTGCACATAAGCGTAGGCTACCTGTGTCGTGAAGACGATTGCCAGAACATCGTTCGGCTCATCGGGGAAGCATCGGCAGAGAAGCTTCGACCGAGAGCCGCTAGCGCGATCATCGATGATGAGTTGCGCTTAGTTCGCCTCGCAAAGCTGTTCCACGTTGAACTGTCAGCGCACGCTGCGCCGTCCGGTCGGATTGCAATCGCATCGTCGTTGAAATGGCGCGGGGAGTTCCATTGAACGCGAATCTCGGCAAGTTCACGCTGCAATTCGACCCAACAAACCAGGAGATCGCTCTCGTTGGGAAACTGAGGCCGCGATCTCCAATCGACATGCGCGAGATCCTCGGTCAGGTGAGGCATGGCCTCGACGCATGCAAAGGCGTCGCGTACCTCAACGTCAAGAGACTGACCAACATCAACCAAACCGCATTCCATGCCTTGGGCGAGGTCCTCTCATCCGTATGCTCACACAGAGCTGACTTCAGCGTCGTGGTCGTGACATCCAGCGTGATATCCTGGTCGGCCACGCTGTTCCGTGAACTGGCGGAGAGAGAGCCGAACATCACGGTCCAGGTCTACGACTCCGCATTCTATCCCGGCCAAACGTTCGTCGAGGACGAGAGCTTCATACCTATTCTGCGGACACAGACGAAGATGACGTGGAGGCACGAACGTCAGATGCTACCTCGTCACGGCCTGCGGAGCGGCGCAGTTGTCGCCGATATCTGTTGCGGCATCGGCGATTTTGCCACTCTTATACACAAGGAATTCAGCCCTGCCCGTCTGGTGGCATTGGACCACTCGAAACGAAGCCTGGAATACGCACGCCGTGTAGCAGCCGAATTCGGACTTTCGGGCATCGAATACACCTATGGTGACGCCTCGCAGATGCTTCTCGGGGACAACCTGTTCGATTTTGTCACCTGCCGCCACTCGCTCCAGATTTTCGACAGGCCCGACCTGCTGCTGCGGGAACTTCATCGCATCTGCAAGCCGGGGGGCCGGGTCTACATCACCAATGAGAAAAATTCACACTGCCTCGGCGAGCCACATTCGCAGTCCATCCAATGGACCTACAACGAAGTCGCCAGGCTTTTCAGCCACTTCGATATGGACGTCGAGATGGGCCCGAAGAGCAGACGCTTCCTGACGGATGCGGGTTTCGAGCAAATCCAAGTCGAGAGCTTCATGGTGACCAATCTCGATGGCGACCCGCAAGACTTTGCCGACATGATCGAGGCTTGGGAGAATGTCTATGCTGGGGAAATGGCGGTGCGTCGTGGAGATACTCCTGAGTTCATCAGAAAATTCCGTCAGGGTTTCCGAGACCATATAGCCGCTGCCCTTCACCCCAAGGGATATGCCGGATGGCCAATCTGGGCAGCCTCGGGACGGAAGCCGTTCTAATGGATGACACCTCTGCCAGATCCTTTGTTCGATGGGACTCGTTCCGAGCCAAGTTCATCCTTTTGGTTGGTGGCGCGGTGCTGTTCGACCTGCTGGTCAGCGGCGGTCTCGCCCTATGGAATGTCCAACGACTATCGCGCAACGCGACCGTCGAGGTCGGGCATGGCCTTGAGAATGCCAGCCAAGACTACCTGCAGACATACGCGAATTCCACCGCTGCCCAGGTCTCGCTCCTGCTCGGTCAAGTTCACAGCGACGTGTCCACGCTCGCGGGCGTCATGCAGGCTCAGATCGACGATCCCGCAACCGGTGCTGATGTCGGTAGCTCAGTTTCAAAAAGCTCGCCAGGCAGCGTAGAGTTGACGTACAATGTCGGCGGGCGATGGGCGCAGAATGCGCCAGGGACTTCCTCGGTCGTTAGCGCGTGGGGCTATCTGCTAGGACCCGATAACATGCCCCGAGCTGACGTGCAGGCGGACATAAACACCAGTGCGGTACTGAACCTCGTAGCCCCGAGCTTGCTCAAAACCGGATCCGCGAAGCTGCAGATGTACTACATCGGTCCGAAGGAGAGACCGATCTTCAGGACTGCCCCCTACACCGATCAGGCGCAGACGTTTGACCGCCTCTATCCCGGCCACAACGATGCGAACTTCTGGGACTTCTTCTTTCCGGGCCTGTATGAATCATGGCAGAGCTGGGCGACGGATCCCAAGCTGCGGCCTGCCTCCAGCGACATCACACAGACTGCGCCCTACACCGACGCAATCACCGGAAAGCTCATCGTTAGCTTCTTCCATCCCCTGTGGTCCCCGGACAGGAAGAAAGTTGCGGGCACGGTCGGAGCAGACATCACGCTCGATCAGCTCGCCCAGATCGTCGAGAATGTGAAGGTCGCGCAGTCCGGGTTCGGGTTTCTGTCGATGTCAGATGGAAACGTGATCGCGATCAACAAGGCTGGCGAGCAAACGATCGGGGTGAATGCCGCAAGCGAAGGCAACGGCAGCGGCGTAGCTGGCATCGAGCGATCGCTGAAGACTAGCACTCAGCCGTCAATCGTCAAACTCGCCTCCGACCAGCGGGAAGGAATAAGGCACCTGCTTTTGAATATAGGCGGCAACGAAGTGCCTTTCATGGTCATCATGAAGAACCTTCCCGCAACGAATCTTTGGTCATCGGGGCCCGTGAAGGCTGAAGCAATGTCCCTTGGCATCGTTGTACCGGAACAGGAAATCTACGCGTCCCTGGTGGCCGCCCAGGCCAAGATCACAGACGCGACCAATCGCATCGTTCTCTATCAGATCCTGGCGATCCTCGCGTCGCTGATCATCGTGCTCATCGCGGTCGTCGCGGCCTCCAAGCGCATTACGGCAGGAATCAGTGCGTTGGCGAGTGCCGCTCGGAAAATCCAGGCGAAGGACTATTCCGTCCGCGTAGCTGTCACCAGCCGGGACGAAGTCGGCGAAGCTGGCGAGGCTTTCAACAGGATGGCCGAGGAGATCAGCTTTCACACCGAAAACCTCGAGCAGATCGTAGCCGAGCGCACCGCTGAAATCGAGGACGCCAAGGAGGAGATTTCGACGCTCAATGCACAGTTGGAGCGGGAAAACCGACGGCTAGGAACAGAGCTGGCCGTTGCGGAGAGAATCCAGATGATGGTCCTGCCGCTGGAGGAAGAGTTGCAATCGTTTCCAACCCTCGAAGTAGCTGGATACATGAGGGCCGCTGAAGAGGTCGGCGGCGACTACTACGACGTTCTCGAAAGCGGCGACAGGCTCAAGATCGGTATCGGAGACGTCACGGGTCACGGCCTGGAAAGCGGTGTCCTCATGCTGATGGTCCAGTCGGTGGCGCGCGCACTTCAGGAAGCCGGCAGCACCGACCCGGTGAAATTTCTGACTGATCTGAACAGTGCCCTGTTCAAGAATATCGAAAGAACGAAGATCGACAAGCACATGACGCTGGCCTTCCTCGACTACGACGGCACGGACATGGTGCTGTCCGGACAGCACGAGGACGTCATCGTGGTGCGGGCAAACGGGGACATGGAACGGATCGATACCATCGATCTTGGGTTACCGATCGGCCTGGAAGCCGACATCGCCCCCTTTGTGAACTCCGTCAGGATACCGTTCGAGAAGGACGACCTCATCCTGCTTCACACTGACGGCGTCACGGAGGCGGAGAACAGCTCGGGGGAGCTCTTCGGCATCGAGAGACTGTGTAACGAAGCACTGCGCCTGAAAGAAAGGAGCGCAAACGCAATCGTGTCGGGGATCGTAACCGCCCTGATGGAATACGTGGGCACCCAGAAAATACGTGACGACATCACCCTCCTCGTTTTGCGGCACAGGTGAGCTATGGCTAGAAGATTATATGGCTCGATCGACTTGGCTGAGATCAATTTGCAGCGCGGTGCGCGGCTCACGCTGACAGACGGGCCATTGCAGCTTGGCTGGAGGCATTCGGGCATTACATCCGACTTCATCGCGGGCGTGATGGCGATGCCCTACGCCTCCAGCAAGCAACATTACACTGTGGTCCATCACAGCATCGTGTACCTCGCTAACGAACTGATCGAGAACGCAGTGAAGTTCCGGCTGCCTTCATCGATAGAAATCCAAGCCTGCCTTCGCTCGGCGGAGTTCCTGCTGCGTGTGAGGAACCCGATCGCGCTCGAGAGTTCGGCAAGGTTTCAGCGGACGCTCGATCATATGCTCGAGAGCGATCCCGGCGACCTGCTTATTCGGCAGATCGAAGCAAATGCGCTGGCCGATTCAAACGCCTCCGGCCTCGGTTTGTTAACGCTACTCAGCGATTACGGGGCAAGGATGACTTGGGAATTCGATGACTATCGCGAGGGCAGCGTTATGCTCACCACGACTGCAGCAGTGTCGGTACCGATGGTTTCCAACATGTGAGGGTACAATGGAAATTCGAGATGAAGATTTCAGAGTGTGGGCAGAAGGCAGCGAGGTCTTCTTCGAAGGAACCCTAAGGCTTGCAGGACCAGATGCGTACGCGCCGATATTCTCCCTGGCGTCCGGCATTCTTTCCGGTCACCACGCCCGCGTGTCTTTCGATCTGACCGGACTTGAGTTTCTCAATTCTTCAGGTATCAACCTGCTCGCCAAATTGACGATCGAGGCTCGAAAGCGCCCGGAAGTCCAACTTGTAGTGAAAGGCACGAGCCAGTATCCGTGGCAGACCAAATCTTTGCCGAACTTGAAGAAACTATACCCGCAGATCGACCTTCGCCTTGCTTGACTGCGCTCGTGGCTCGGTCAAATTGCCTACTGACTTGTCCGACGAGCAGACGGCAATGCCGAGCGATCTTCCGCCATCCGTAGCCGGTGAATACCGGACGCTCTCAACATTTGCACGGTTTCCACCTCACCGAGGTCGCGGACGGTTTAAATCCCAGCTGGTGCAGTTTGTCGAGCACCGCAGTTTCAGCTCGAAATCTTCGAGGTTCCGTGGACGCGACGGCATCATGCCCCCTCTATCGGATCAACTCACAGATTGGCAGTTTTCGGCGCCTTCCTGGAGCAAATGTTCCCGATGGCAATATTGACAGGCGCGTTCGAAACGAACTGGTCGCCTCACGGAATGAACATCGGATCTCACTTGGAACAGCGTGAGAACACTGCCATCCAAGCGGGTCCGCCTGTCGGTCATCCCGGAACCGAATTCGCGGTTTCTCGTTGTGATGGCAACGGGGGACCCAACATGAATAAATCAAAGTTTGAGTGGCTGGCTCGTTCAGGATACGGCGCGAGGGGGATTGTCTTTCTCCTGGTTGCCGCATTGGCCATGTTTTCAAGCTTTGGCGGCAGCAAGGCCGACACAAAATCAGCTCTCGACGTGCTGCTAAACCAGCCCCTCGGCCAGGTCTGGCTTGCGTTGATCGGCCTGGGTCTACTTGGCTTCGTCGCATGGCGGCTCGCTCAGTCGCTTGCCAACGCCGACAATCATGATCGTAGCGCGAAAAGCTATCTGATCCGGGCTTCGCTCTTCGGCAGCGCGGTCACCTACATCAGTCTGGCAATCTACGCGTTCGAAGCAGCGATAGGTGCAGGAGCTGGCGGCGCTAGCGGAGAACAAGGCCTCGCTGCCTGGGTCATGTCTCAACCTTTCGGCCGATATCTCGCTGGAGCGATAGGTGTCGGATTCATCATCGGGGGCGTCATCACCGCGCTCAAAGGCTTGACCCGCCGCTTTGAACGCTATCTCGATCTTCGGCAAAATCGTCTGCTCTTTTTGGTCTGCGTCTACGGCCTCTTAGCTCGCGGCGCGGTCTTCGCCATTATCGGCATCTTCTTTTGTTATGCAGCTTTCAAAGTGGACCCGAGTCAGGCCGCAAGCATGAGCGAAGCCTTGTCATGGATCAGGCAACTTCCCTTCGGCAGCATTCTGTACTTTGCGGTCGCCATCGGCCTTGCCGCTTTCGGCATCTACAACCTGGTCGAGGCGCGGTATCGACGGGTGCATTCTCCAAACCTCTCGGCTGTCCGCAGAGAACTGCCGACGTTAAGCCGGTAAGAGGCTACGTCGACAACATGATCGAGGCAGCCCAACAAAGTCGACCATGATGGCTATGACGGCATTTCTCGGCGTCGCTTGTGTTGCTGCATCCGGCCCGCTTGTCGGCAGCGGGTGCCCTGCCCCCAGGTGTCGGCGGATCGAACGCGCACTGGAGCAGCAATGCCGCCAAGGGCAACCGTCCGCCTTGCCCATCCCTACTAAACGCGACGGAAGTTGAAGACATTCTCGCGAAGATCCGCAGCATCAAAGCCATGTTCGAAACGGCGAGCGTCGTAAAGCATCATGCTGAGCGGCAGAACCAGTTGACCTCCAGCTCCGCTCCCGCTGAGCTTTGAAACGCACCAGAAGTGCGGCAGGTGCGACCTGAGGAGACGAATCATCCCGGAAACGTTCTCAATCTTGTGTCATTGTTGAACTTCCGACGGCCAACTTCGTTATCGAGATAGATCGCGATGCCGCGACCGCCCCTTCGCAGAGAAGTGGATCAAAACCATGAAGACGTTACTGCTGACCGCTGCTGTCGCCCTCATTGCGACCCAGTCTTTTGCGATCTCACGGCTCAATCCGCTTTCGATGAGCTGTGCAAGCGCCCGTGCGGCCGTCCCTAATCAGGGTGCGGTCATCTTCAGATGGACATCGCCAAGGGGTTTGCCGCTGTACGATCGGTTCATTCGAAATAGCCGCTTCTGTGACGCCAATGAATATGCTGAGTGGAGGGGTATCCCGACCCGCGATGATCGCGCCTGCCAGGTCTTGGCATGCCGAAACCTGGACAGCCGACCCGGTAGCGGGTTCTTCATTCCCGACTACAGTCTGTAGCGAGCCGCCGCCGTACCCGATTGCGACAAGACTATGAATGTCGGCCTTCATTCCGTGGTTGCAGATCGATACCAACTATTTCGATAGGCCCTATCACCTGTTCCCCGACAAGACCGGCACGGCAGGTGGAGGAGGATCAGTCGAAAAAGCCCGCATCCTCTTCCATGAGATATCTCCTGGCCCCTTCAGCGTCGATATCAAGGCCGAGCCCCGGCGCTTCCAGCAGGTCGACCATGCTGTCCTTCACGATCTGCGTCGGCAAGCCGATTACCAGATCCTCCCACCAGGGGTCGGAGGCGCTCGGATATTCGAACGCGACGTAATTTGCTGGCAAGGTGGCGCAGACATTGATCAACGCACCAAGTCCCAGCAGGCCGTTAGCGGTGCCGTGCGGTGCCATCAGGATCGAGTGCATATAGGCGTGCTCGGCGACCCATTTGAGCTCGGCAATGCCGCCAATATCGGCTGGATCGGGGCCGATGACGCGCACCGCCTGCGTCTCGATCAGTTCCTTGAAATTGTGCCGCAGATAGATCTGCTCACCAGTGTGGATCGGCGTCGAGGTGGAGGTCGTCAGCTCCCGATAGGCTTGCGGATTGACCCACGGCACGTAGTCGCCAGTCAGCATGTCCTCGAGCCACATCAAATTGTACTTCTCGACTGCGCGCGCGAACTTGATCGCATCGGGCAGCATCCAGCCTGGGCCGCAGTCGAGTGCCAGGCTGACCTTGTCGCCCAGCACTTCCTTCATCGCGATCACACAGTCGAGCATGTGATTGAACCCGCGCTCGCTGATCACGCCCTGATCCATGGCACCGTGATAGCCGGCCTTCTTCTGCGTCACGCCGTAGTGGAAGTCCTCGATCGTGTCCTTCATGTTGGAGTGGAACGAGATTCCTTGCTTGACCATGAAGAAGTTCTGCGGCTGTTCCATCATCCATTTGACGTCAGCCGCGTAATCCTCCGGCCGGTCGCCCGTGCGTTTCTGGCGAATAGAGCCATTGTAGACGCGCACCTTGTCCCGTACCTTGCCGCCGAGCAGTTTGTAGACGGGCACGCCCGCGGCCTTGCCGGCAATATCCCACAGGGCATGCTCGATGGCGCTCACCGCCGCGCCGTACGGCTTGAAAGAGCCGCGCTGGCGGATCTTCAACATCACTCTCTCGACGTCGGTCGGATCCTCGCCGATCAGTGCCTCGCGGAAATGCAGCACAAAAGGCTTGAGGTAGGACTTGGTGAATTCGACTTCACCCAAGCCATAGAGGCCCTCGTCCGTAACGATGCGGACGATCGGGTGTTTGCCGATTACGGCGCAGCGCAGATCGGTGATCTTCATCTTCGTTCCTTTTCGCTTCAGCTCCAGGTGCGATCCCAGGAATACTCATCGTCCCATCGATCCGTAGGCTGCCAAATGCCGGTGACACCTGGCTGCAGATGCTGCGAGATCACCTCGTCGACGACGTCGTCAATCCCGAGGCCCGGCTTGTCCGTAACAGTGATGAAGCCGTCCTTCACCAGGGGCTTGGGAAGGCCTGTGACGATATCGTCCCACCAGTCAACGTCGGCGGAATGATATTCGAGCGCCATGAAATTTTCGGTCGCGGTCGCGACATGTGCCGCGGCCATTGCGGCGATTGGACTTTCTGCCATGTGGATGGCCATGGCGACACCACGGTCCTGCGCCATATCGCCGATCTTCTTGGTCTCGAGGATGCCCCCACTCGTGAGCAGGTCCGGGTGGATAACGGAGACGCCGCCGCTGTTGAGCAGGGGCTCGAAGCCCTCCTTGAGGTATATATCCTCGCCAGTGCAGATCGGTATCGTCGTGGCGTCCTGCAGTTGTCGGTATTGTTCGGTATATTGCCAGGGGATCACATCCTCGAGCCAGGCTGGCACGTATTTTTCAATGCGCCTGGCAAGGCGAATGCCGTTCTGCATGGAGATATGGCCGATATGATCGATCGCAAGCGGCACATCCATGCCGATGACCTCACGGACCTCGGCGATGTATTGCTCAAGCAGGTCGAGGCCCTTGTCGGAAAAATGCAGGCCGGTGAACGGGTGCGGGACGTTATGCAAATCGTATGCAGCATTGCGGAGACGCCGCTCTTCAACGCTCTTCAGCGGCCCGCGACTGGGACTGTCGCGGTACCCTTCGAGTGAGCCAGCAGGAAACACGACCGCACCGGGCACATCCGCGATCTGCATCAAACCCAGATCCATCTTGAGGAAGGTGAATCCGAGCTCCATGCGCTGCTTGAGCCGCTTACCGGTCTCGGTACCGCTCGGCACGGTGGCGTCGGTATCGCAGTAGACGCGCACTTTCTCCCGAAACCGGCCGCCGAGCATCTGGTAGATAGGGACGCCATAGGCCTTGCCGGCAAGATCCCACAACGCGATTTCAACCGCCGATACGCCGCCGCCTTGCCGGCCGTGCCCGCCGAATTGCTTGATCCGGCGAAACAGGCGGTCGATATCGCAAGGGTTCTCGCCAAGCAATCGGCTCTTCAGCATCAGCGCGTAGGTGGCGCTGGCGCCGTCGCGCACCTCGCCAAGCCCGACGATGCCCTGATTGGTGTAGATCTTGAGCAGCACCGAGGTGAACGGCGCACCGACAATTTCGGCCACCCGCATGTCGGTGATGCGAAGGTCGGACGGCTTGGAATGCGTGTTCACTCGATTGAGCGCCTCGTCGGCTCCATGTGCCTCTGGCATGATTTATCCTCGTTCTGGTCAGCAGGGCTCGTCGTCGCGCAAGCTTGAGCGGCGTAGAGTGGTGATAGCTAGTCCAGCTCTATCTCGTGATTTTGAAGGTATTCGCGGTTCATTTCGACGCCGAGACCAGGCTTGGGCGTAAGCTTGAGGCTGCCGTTCGAAACATCGAGTGGTCTGTCGATGAGGTGATCGTATTTGCCCAGGTTCCACTCCGACGTTTCAAGCTTGTAGAAATTGGGAACAGTCATCATCACCTGCGCTCCCGCAACCACGTTGATCGGCCCTGCGGCGTCATGCGGCGAAACCGGGATGTAGTAGGCTTCGCAGAGGGCAGAAATCTTCTTGAGTTCGGTAATGCCGCCGGTCCAGGTGACATCCGGCATGATGTAATCGGCGAGCCTATTTTCGAGCACCGGCACGAAATCCCACTTCGTGTGGCCGCGCTCGCCCCAGGATATGGCGGCGCTGACCTTCTCACGGACCTGTTTGAGAGCGTTGAGGCTCTCCGGTGGACAGGGCTCCTCGAACCAGTCGATCTGACCAGCTTCCTCGAGGCTGCGACAAAGGCGAATGGCGGTGGGAACGTCGAACCGGCCATGCGCATCGATGAGGATGTCGACATCGGAGCCCGCCGTTTCGCGGATCAGAGCAGTGAGTTCGGCGGCCTCGCGCTCATCCTTGCGAGTCATGCTGCCATCCAGGTAGCCGTCACGTTGTTCGCGAGACTGTCCATCGGCGGTGCGGCCCTGATGGGGGAACGGATCGAACTTGAGCGCGGTATGGCCGGATTCGACGATGTCTCTGATTTCGCGGACCACAGCCTCCTTGCTGGTAAACTTGGCCTGGTTGGGATGGGTATAGAGCGAGATTTCATCGCGGACCGGTCCGCCCAGCAGCTCGTAAATCGGCTTGCCAAGAACTTTGCCGCGGATGTCCCAGAGGGCTATGTCGATGGCACTGACGCATTCGACTGCGGCACCGCGACTTCCCATATAGGTGAAGCCACGGAATATCTTGTGCCACAGATACTCGATGCGGGCCGGGTCCTCGCCTGTCACAGCGGCACCGATCTGCCGCAGGATCGTGCAGAGGGCGCGATTGGCGAGCCTTGTCGTGGTGGTGATCTCACCCCAGCCGCTCACCCCCTCGTCGGTCGTCACTTCGACGAACAGAAACTCTCCCCAATAAGAAGCATCGGATCTGATGAGCCACGGCCGGACGCTAGTGATTTTCATCTCAACTGCCTTTATCTGAAATGGTTGGGATAACGATATTTGAGGCTATGTATTCTATCCTGCCCGGGCGGCGTTCCGCGCCCGCATATGTTCGAGGATGTGTCGGCCAGAGCCCTCGACATGGCGTGCAATGAGTTCGGCTGCCTCGTTTGCCATTCCTGCTTTGACATGCGCGATGAGCTCGCGATGCTCGCTCAGGATCGAGGCACGCCGGGCAAGCGTAAAGTTGAAGCGCCGGCTCACGGCTCGAAGCACTTCGCGATGCTTCCACCAAAGTTCAGCGGCGTGGCGGTTGTAGTGCTTTTGGTACATGACTGTGTGAAAGGCGGTGTCCAGCTCGCTGTGCCTGACCGTGTCGGCGAAGTTGTTCTCTTCAATCAGGCCTTGGATGCGTTCGAGGTCAGCAATGTCCTCGACGGTAGCCATATTCACGAACCATCGCGTCAGTGCCGGCTCGATCAAGACTCCTATCTCGTAGATGTCGCGAACAAAATCCTGATCTATCGGCCGGACGCGTGCTCCGCGGTTGGGAACCAAGGTGACAAAGCCCTCGCCGCGCAACAGTTGCAAAGCCTCGCGTACGGGGTTGGTTGAGGTGCCGTGGCGCCGGGCGAGGTCGGTGACCACAAGCCGATCGTTGGCTGCGAGCCGCCCTTCGATGATGTCGTCCCTGATCAATTGATAAACCGAGGCGCCCTCGCTGGAGGCCCCGATAGCGTCGATCCCTTCCGGTGGTTTCGCTTTAAAATCACTTGTTTCGGCCAAGACTGTCCCCAATCAATACACATATTGCTCGGATATCATGCGAGGCATCTGCAAACAATGTACGATTTCTTCAATTGACAGGCAATCTTTAATCTGGAAACGTGCAATGAGGTCGAAGGGATACATTGGGTGGAAAGTCCCGCGACCGGGGAGCAGAGACCGCTTGCCTCGATGCAGAGCGGCTTGGGAGAGAACCTGGAGGATTCCTATGACGAGGATTTCACTCGGCGGTATCGCCGTGCGCGGAACTGTATCCACTGCCTTGATGCTATCGTTGATGTCAGCGTCCGCGCTGGCTGCGCCGGTCGACTTGAGCAAGTGGTCGCCGGAATATGTGCGCTCCATCGCCGGCACACAGGATTTTGACACGGCGGGCGATTGCGCCAAGGTCACCCCACTCGACTATAAGGGGCGGCTGACTTTCTGGTATCAGGGTGTGTTCGAGGGCGACCCCGACCTGCTACGCCAGTATTACAAGGACTTCTTCGAGACGTTCCGCAAGACCTATCCAAACATCCAGCTTGAGGAACAAGCCCTCACCTATAATGACCTACTGGACAAGTTCCGGACTGCACTTCTGGGCAACGCAGCGCCCATGGCGGTGCGCCTGCAAATCCTTGGTGGCACCGAGTTCGCCGCAAAGGGCTATCTGGAACCGCTCAAACCCGAGGATGTAGGGTATTCGACCGAGGACTTCTGGCCCGGTGCAATGAAGGCCGTAACCTGGGAAGGGGTGACCTACGGCGTCCCAACCAACAACGAGACGATGGCCTTCATCTGGAACGCCGATATCTTCAAGCGCGCAGGCCTCGATCCGGACAAAGCTCCGGCAACCTGGGACGACGTCGTCAAATATTCCAAGCAGATCCACGACAGGCTCGGCATTGCCGGTTACGGCCTCGTGGCGCGAAAGAATGCCGGTAATACGCCATATCGCTTCATGCCGCAGCTGTGGGCCTATGGCGGCGGCGTCTTCGACGAAGCCACTGCGAGCCCGACCTATAAGCAGGTCGAACTCGATAGCCCGCAGAGCAAGGCGGCATTGCAAGCCTCCTACGATATGTATGTTCGCGACAAGTCGGTTCCGGTTTCGGCACTCACCAATCAACAGGCGGACAACCAGCCCCTCTTCCTGGCCGGCCAGCTCGGCATGATGGTCTCCCACCCTTCCGACTATAACGTCATGCTCGACCTGCAGAAGAAGACGACGGGCAGCGACAAGGACAAGGCGCAGACCGTCATCGACAACATGCGCTACGGTCTGATACCGACTGGCCCTGACGGCAAGCGTGCCGTCGTGTTTGGTGGCTCGAACATTCACATCCTGAAGCCCGAATATGTCGAGGGCGGCAAGGTCGACGAGCCGGCGGCAAAGGCTCTCGGCTGCATGTGGGCGAGCCCCGAATGGTCGTTGAAGATGGCCTATGCCGGCTCGAACCCGGGGAATCTTAACGGCTTCAAGACCAAGTGGATGAAGGAACGCCTTGATAGTATCAAGTTCCTTGATGTCACGACCTCGATGCTGCCATACGGCATCCCGTTCCCGGCGCTGCCACAGTCGCCCGAGATCATGAACATCATCGTCCCTGACATGCTGCAGAATGCCCTCACCGGAGCAATGACTGTCGACCAGGCAGCGGACGACGCGGCCAAGAAGGTAAAAAACCTGACGGACGGCGGACTCTAGTCCAAGCCTGAGCACGATCTGACCGGCTGCATCGCGATTGCAGCCGGTTTCTTCCGAAGAATAAGGGCAGGGCACAGTGACGATCTTGACTGGCAAGGCCGAGGCGCGCCGAAGACTGCAACCCGACAGGTCCGGCGTGCTGCGAAAGATCTGGGAGCACCGCGCTGACTACGCGTATGTGCTTCCCGCGATCGCCGTGATGCTCATCGTTATTGCCTATCCGATCTACTACACGATCGAGCTGTCGTTCTTTAATACACCCCCTGGCCTGCAGCTTCGGGACAAGATTTTCGTTGGCTTCGACAACTACTCCGCCATCCTCACAAGTCCGGTATTCTGGACGGTCACCTGGAACACTCTTATCTGGACACTGGGATCCACCTTCATCTCATTCGTCCTGGGGTTTGCCTGCGCCCTGGCGCTCCATCGCGACTTTCTCGGCCGCGGCATCCTGCGGGCCATTCTGATCATTCCCTGGGTCATCAGCGCGGTCGCCGCGTCCTATATCTGGAAGTGGATCTACCATTCGGACTTCGGAATCATCGGCGCGGTGCTTGTTGGCCTCGGACTGGCCGACCGGCCGCCGAATTTCATCGACAGCGTCAGCACGGTGCTGCCCTCGCTGATCGTCGTCAATATCTGGCGAGAGTTTCCGTTTGCCATGATCATGATGATGGCTGGCCTGCAGACTGTTCCCGACCAGTTGCTGCGCGCCGCAAAGGTCGACGGCGCCAATGCATGGCAGCGGTTCTGGCACGTCACCTTTCCGCACTTGAGAAACGTCTCGACGGTTACGATCCTGCTCTTGGCAGTCGCCAATTTCAATTCTTTCATCATCCCCTGGATCATGACCGGCGGCGGGCCGTCGAACGCATCGCATATCTGGATCACCCACATTTATGAGCTCGCCTTCGGCCGCCAGCGCTGGGGCGTCGCATCGGCCTATTCGGTGCTGCTCTTCCTGATCCTGATGTCGTTCGGCTAT
The DNA here is from genome assembly GCF_056400025.1 of Rhizobium sp. 01L419. NCBI lineage: Bacteria > Pseudomonadati > Pseudomonadota > Alphaproteobacteria > Hyphomicrobiales > Rhizobiaceae > Rhizobium > Rhizobium sp. 01L419. The sequence continues at coordinate 176,222 of NZ_JBFTSM010000013.1, read as the reverse complement.
TTTTACGTCCGCGCGCTGAGCGGCAACGAACGGAAGGATGGAAGCGAATGAGCGCCATTGCCGGGACTGCTCGTCGAGGCCAGGGGCGTCGCCGTACGCGCATCGATGGATGGCGGTGGGGCGGACGCATCTTCCTCGTGTTCATGCTGCTTTATACCGCCTTGCCGATGATCTGGATGCTGATCACCTCGATCAAGTCCGGCTTCGCGGCCATGCAATTCCCGCCCCAATGGTGGCCGGACCAGCCTACCCTTGCCAGCTACGAGAAGCTGCTCGATCCGCAAAACAGCGTCGGCCAGGACTTCCTGCGCTTTTTCTGGAACAGCCTTTTCGTCTCCACAACTACGACCATCCTTTCGGTGATCGTGGCAGTTCCTGCCGCCTACGCGTTTTCGCGCTTCACCTTCCCGGGCCGGAACTTTCTGTTCTTTGCCGTCCTGCTTCGCAACATGTTCCCGGCAGTGATCTTTCTCGTGCCGCTCTTCATCCTGATGCGCGCGATCGGGCTTGTGAACACCCATGGGTCGCTTGTTCTCACCTACCTCACATTCGGGCTGCCGCTGGCAATCTGGCTCCTCAAGGGCTTCTACGACAACATTCCGGTGCAACTCGAGCAGGCGGCGCGCATCGACGGGGCAACGCGGTTCCAGGCCTTTGTCCTGATCGTGATGCCGCTCTCGGCGCCGGGGATCATCGCCACGGCGATCTATTCCTTCATTGGCGCGTGGAACGAGTACATCTACGCCTACACCTTTCTGTCCAAGAACGAGCAGTTGACACTGCCGGTCGGCATCCAGCGCTTCTTCTCGGAAAATACAACGGACTTTCCGGGCCTGATGGCGGCCAGCTTCATGATGAGCGTGCCCGTCGTGGTCCTGTTCCTCGTTCTGCAACGATACTTCGTACGCGCCCTTACAGAAGGCGCAGTCAAGCACTAAGGGAGTTGCCGGTGGCCCACGTGGTCCTCAAAGATCTGGTCAAGACCTATGGCAGCTTCAAAGCTGTCAACGACGTTTCGCTGACGGTCAACGACGGCGAATTCGTCGCACTCGTCGGCCCCTCAGGCTGCGGCAAGACAACCACACTCAATCTTGTGGCGGGGCTCATCCCCATCACATCGGGCGACATCGTCATCGGCGACAGGGTGGTCAACGACCTCGACCCCAAGGACCGGGACATCGCAATGGTGTTCCAGAACTACGCGCTCTATCCGCAGAAATCGGTCTACAAGAATCTGGCTTTCCCGCTGCAGATGCGCAAACTGCCAAGCGACGAGATCGACAAAAAGGTCAGAGAAGCAGCGCGCGTGCTCGACATGACGCAGCTGCTCGAGCGCAAGCCGCGCGAACTTTCGGGCGGGCAACAGCAGCGCGTGGCGCTCGGCCGCGCCCTCGTTCGCGATCCGGCGGTCTTCCTGATGGATGAACCACTCTCCAACCTCGACGCAAAGCTGCGCGTGCAGATGCGCTCAGAGATCAAGCGTTTCCACCAGGACCTCAACGCGACGATCATCTACGTGACACACGATCAGCTCGAAGCGGTAACCATGGCCGACAGGATGGCGGTGATGAATGGCGGCTACCTGCAGCAATACGATACTCCGGCGCAGGTCTTTGCCCATCCGGTGAACATGTTCGTCGCCAGCTTCGTCGGCAGCCCGGCGATGAGCCTTGTTCCGCTGGAGGCATCGACGGCGAGCGGCAACACCGTGTTGACTAGCGCGGAGGGTTGGCGCCTCGAACTCTCCCCGGAAAACGTCCAGAAGGTCGCTAGGGCAACAACAAAGAAGATCGTGCTCGGCGCGCGTCACTCGACGATCAGGCTGCATAAAAGTGCGATGCCGGGAAGCGTCCCTGCCAAGGCCTACACGGTAGAGCCCACCGGAGACGTCACTTTCGTGCAAGCCTTCCTGTCTGGCGCCATCGTCAACGTCAGCGTGCCGCCGACCATTGCCGTGGCGCCTGATGAACAAATTTGGCTCGAGTTCGATCAGGAGCGGATGCATCTGTTCGACGGCGAAACAGAAATGGCTCTCAAGGCCAACTGAGATCAGGCGGATGCGTGTGAAACGAGAGCGTGGATGACTGCGAAGCTTAAAATCACGGCGATCAAGCCCTATCCAGTATGGGTAGGAACGCGCAACCAGATGCTGGTCAAGGTCGAGACCGACAACGGCATCTTCGGCTGGGGCGAGAGCGGCCTGAGCGGTCGCGAGAAGGCCGTGGCCGGCGCGATCGAGCACTATCGCGAATTTCTCATCGGCCGCGACCCGATGCAGATTGGTCGGATCTGGCAGGAAGCCTATCGCAGCCAATATTTTGAAGGCGGGCGCGTTCTGCAGGCAGCGATATCCGCCATCGACATTGCTCTTCACGACATCAAGGGCAAGGCGCTTGGCGTGCCGGCCTATGAACTGCTGGGCGGTAAGCAGCGCGACCGCATTCCAACTTTCGCCTCGACCGGTGACGAGGCCGAGGGCGATGTTGCTATCGAACGAGCTCGCGAACTACGCGCCCAGGGTTGGCAGGCGATCCGCTTTTTCCCCATCGGGCAAAGCAGCAGGGATATCTTTGAGCCGCGGGAGTCGATCGGCGCTACCGCAACCATGCTGAACAAGGCGCGCGAGGCGCTGGGCGACGAGGTCGTCCTCGGCATCGACTATCATCATCGGCTGTCGGTGGCAGAGGCGGCGAGCTTCTGCAACAAGCTCGGCCGCGGGGTGCTTGATTTTCTCGAGGAGCCGATACGAGACGAAACGCCCGAGGCCTACGAATCCCTGCGTAGGATGACCGACATCCCGTTCGCCATCGGCGAGGAATTTGCCAGCAAGTGGCAATTCCTGCCCTATATCGAGCGTGGCATCCATCAGTTCAACCGGCTCGATGTTTGCAATGTTGGCGGGCTCACCGAAGCGATGAAAGTCGCTGGTTGGAGCGAGGCGCACTATGTGGACCTGATGCCGCACAATCCCTTGGGCCCGGTCTGCACGGCGGCGACCATCCATCTCGCCGCCGCGGTGCCGAATTTCGCCTGGCTCGAGACCAGGGCGCCCGAAGCAAAACTGGGCTTCGATAATTCCGAGTTCTTCCCCGTTCAACCCCGGCTCGACGGCCCCGACTATCCGGTCAGCGATCTGCCGGGGCTCGGCGTCGAGGTCAACGAAGAGGCGGTCAAGGCGGAGAGCTTTCGTTTCTGGGAAGCGCCTCACCTGAAGCGCCGCGACGGTTCTGTCACCAACTGGTAGTTTCATCCACCGGAGTACAAAATGACACATACGCCCGACATTACGCGACCGCCCAAGGAACTGATCGACGCGCTGAAGGAGATCGGCGCCGCGACCGTTGCCGGCACGCTTGGCCACATGGGCTTCCGCAATCCGCACATGGTCGGTCCCGTAGCGCAGAATCGCGGGAAGTCGATCGTCGGGCCTGCCCTGACGCTTCAATTCCTGCCGCAGCGGCCGGACCTTTTTAACGAGGGAGAATATGCAGATCCGGAGACGCAGCTGCACCGCCATGTGCTTTATCACGTGCAGGAGGGCGATGTGGTCGTCGTCGACGCGCGCGGCGACATGAGTTCTGGCGTCTTCGGCGATATGATGTCGACCTATTTCAAAGGCAGAGGCGGCGCTGGCATCGTGATCGATGGTTGCATGCGCGATCGGCCCAATGTCGAGAAGCTGGATCTGCCTTTATGGCTGCGCGGCTGGACACCCAACTATCATGTGCAGACCGGCATCTATCCCAACGCCGTCAACGTCCCGATTGCCTGCGGCGGTGTCACGGTCATCCCCGGAGACATCATCGTCGCCGACGATGATGGCGTGGTGATGCTTCCGGTCGCAATGGCCTCGAAGGTTATCGAAGAATCGCAAAAGCATCACGATTGGGAGGAATTCTCGCGCGCGAAACTTATGGGGGGCGGGTCGTTGCAGCGCTACTATCCGCTCCATGACGATGCTCGCGGAGAGTACGAAGAGTGGCGCAAAACAAACCGCTTGGGAACGACTTAGTCAATGGAACACTCTAAACGGGTGGCGAACTTTCTGGGGTAGCGCCGGCGTTTACACAAAAAGCACGAAGTCGAATTTCGCTGTGGACACCTGCTGTGGCCCAGACAACGCCCACTTTGTGTAACTGCATCGCAATGTTTGACGTGTAGCGTAGGGCAATGTTCTGGCACGTCGTCCGAAAAGCGCTTTCGAAAATTGTGCTGAGCCTCGTGCTGTTGGCATCATTGCATGCGACACAGGTTGGGGCTGCTGAATCTATGGAGATTCAAAGTTCTTGCTGGGCGTCCGGCAGTTTGTCGGAGGACCTTGTCACCATTGTTCACTCGCCCGCACGCTGGAATTGCCGGAATCGGGCCTACTCGCTTGAAGGCGAGCGGGCGTTTCTACGTTTTGAAATCGGTCCCGATGATGCCCTTCCACAATATGTCTTTTCCAGAAGAAGCGCACTCGAGAAAGTGCATCTGCTGGCGATCGACCGGAACGGCGAAGTGCACCAAGCCTCGTTCCCTGCGGGCGACCTGCCCAGCTCTCTGCGTGGCGGATATTTCAAAGCTCCTCTACCGGGCGTAACCCGCGACACGCAACAAGTTGTCGTTGCTTTCGATTTGCCAAGCCACCGGATGACGCTGGAAAGAGCTTATCTGTCACCGTCTGATGTGGCCGTCAGCCCCGATTTTTTGCGCTCACTGGTGTTTCTTGCCGTCCTTGCCGGCATGCTGTCCATGCCGCTCATTTTCAACGCTGCCTTTTATCGAGTCCTGCGCGAGCCCTTCGTGCTTTGGCATTCCGCGCTCACGCTCTCGTTGCTAGCGACGATCCTGACCTCATCGGAACTTGCAGTCGTGCTCTTCGAAACGCCGGCGATGACGCTGAGCTGGACGACGACCATGATCTTCGGCCTCACCGTTGGGTCAGGGGCGTTGTTTACCCACAGCTTTATCGAACCAAACCATATGCATCCCTTGCTTCGGCGGGCACTCATTTATTGCGCCGTTTGGGCAATGCTCCTAAGTGCATTTCACGCAGCTTTCCCCTTTGTTGCACGCCCCATTCAGTCAACTACCTACACCGCAGCTTTCGCGCCGGTGCTGGTTATTTTCTTCCTGTCGGTTGCCGACGCACTTCGGCGCGGCAGTCGAGCCGCAAAGTTTCAGGCAATCGGTTATATACCAATGATTGCGTCCGGCCTTGTGCGCCTGATCACAGGCGTAGTTCCATGGCTGGAGAGCAATGATGCGATGCTCCTGTTTTATCTGGGTTGTGCATGCGAAGTCCTGTTCACCACACTTGGCGTTGCCGATCGTTTCATGACGATCCGGCGCCAACGAGACAAGGCACGCTTTGAAGCTGATGCTCTGAAGAGTATTTCCGAACGTGACGCTCTGACCGGACTGCTCAATCGTCGGGCGATCGAACAGAATTTCGAAAAGTACCGTAATGAGGGCTACAGCGCGCTTGCCGTGCTCGACCTCGACCACTTCAAGGCAATCAATGATGCTCACGGCCACGGGACCGGCGACGCGGTACTGAAGGCCGTGGGTGAGGCCCTCCAAACGGACCCGCAAATTCATGCGTTTCGCCTCGGCGGCGAGGAATTCGTGCTGCTCGTGCGCGGCGAGGATGCCCAATTGCGGGCCGAACGCCGCAGGCAAGCGATCCCCTCCGCTGTTGCAAACGCAGTTCCAGGCCTCGGCCATCCCGTTACTGCCAGCATGGGCATTTCGGATGCGCCGCCTAATGCAGATGTAAGGTTCACGGAGCTTTATAAACAAGCAGACAAGCTACTTTATGACGCCAAACTTTCCGGACGTAATCGATCAAAATCAACGCTCTCGCAGAGGCCAAGGGATGATACGAATTCAATGATCGACGGTGCAGCCAAGCCCGCGCGATCAGAGCATCTGAGCTCTTGAGCGGATGAACCAACGGCCACTGGCTGCTAACCCCTTGGCCAGGGGCAAGGCGGCACATCCCACACCGAGAAATGCAAGCGATGCAGGGCAACAATGCCGCTCATCAAATACCGCAGCGCCCGGATCCCGGTAGACCATTCCAAATCGGAGAGCGTCGTAAACAGAACGGCAATCTTGCGCGCGGTCGCCGTCACGGCCTTCTGCGTGCCGATCCTTCCAGCCAGACGCCGATAGAATGGACCTAGCGCAGTATCGCTTCGGCCGATGTGGTTGTCGCCAATCGCAACAATGCAGCCACTCGACTGGATGATCGACGGGTTCGCGACGAAAGCATCTTGTCCCCCGAGATCTTGTTGCCGGGCGCGAGGCACAACCATCCTACGTCAAAGCCTTACCATCCGACGCTTATCGTTGACGGACTTGAAAGTGCTCCGGAAGCTCTTCCTGGTCTTCTGAAAGGAAACAACCTCAGAAAGCTGATCGTGCGCGTCGCACCCTAATGCATCGCCTTGGCGTATCTATTTCGCAGCGCGGTTCTTTTTGCTCGTTGTCGAAACAGAACAAAAAGCCAATCCCGCAGAACCGGATGCCGGAGCACGTATATTCTATGAAAAATATAGAGACGCTTTAATTTAGCCTCGTCTATTCCGGAGGCTATGATGAAGATCACAAGACGCGCTTTCACCGCGGTGGTGGCAGGTGCCATCGCGACACCGTTGACGCATGTTCGACTGGCTGGTGCGGCCGAAAAGGTCGTACGTATCGGCTATCAGAAATATGGAACGCTGGTACTTCTCAAGGGTAAAGGCACGCTGGAGAAGAAACTTGAATCCATCGGCTACAAGGTTGAATGGACCGAGTTTCCAGGCGGTCCCCAGCTGCTCGAGGCCCTGAACGCCGGCGCCGTCGACTTCGGATCGACCGGCGAAACGCCGCCGATCTTCGCCCAGGCCGCCAATGCGCCGCTTGTCTACATCGCACACGAGCCGCCCGCCCCGCGCGGCGAAGCCATACTTGTCCCGAAGGACAGTCCCATCAAGTCCGTCGCGGAACTGAAAGGCAAGAAGGTCGCCTTCAACAAGGGCTCGAACGTGCATTACCTGCTCGTCAAGGCGCTCGAAGAAGCCGGCTTGACCTATGAGGACGTGGAATCATCCTTTCTCGCCCCGGCCGACGGCCGCGCAGCCTTCGAAAAGGGCGCGGTGGATGCATGGGTCATCTGGGATCCCTTCCAGGCAGCGGCGGAAGTCGCAATCGAAGCGCGAGAACTCAAGAACGGCGAAGGCCTCGTTCCCAATCACCAGTTCTATCTCGGCACCGAGGCGCTGGTCGACGACCACGCGGAGGCGATCGATGTCTTGATCGACGCCATTGCCGAGATTGACGAATGGACCAAGTCCGACATCGCGGCTGCGGCTGCGGAGCTATCACCGTCGGTCGGCATCCCCGAACCTGTCCTCGTCAAGGCGCTCGAACGTCAGTCCTATGGAGTCAAGAGCCTGGATGACTCCGTCGTAGCGCAACAGCAGAGCATCGCCGATACCTTTTTCAAGCTCAAGCTCATTCCGAAGGAAGTGACGATTGCGGGCGTTGTCCGCAAGGGTAAGGCGTGATGCCCATCTTCAAGATCCGAACAGCCGGATCCAGCGAGAAGGCTTGGCTGCCTTCTCGCATGTTGCCTTCGGTCGGATAGGGATCGAACGGCTCGTGGCCGAGGATCGTCGATGTGATGATCTGCGACAGCGGTGCAGCTGCGATCGGGCCGCCCTGAACCTGGATAAGGTGGGCGCGGTTCCCTCGTAAGGCATAGCCAACTCCGCGCCGGCACCGCGCCACCACCCTTCTCCCCTGGGATGTTTGGTTGCAGATCCAGAAGTTTCGCGCGACACAGGGATCGCCGCCACATCATGCGGTCGTCATCGGAGCTGAGGGTACCGAACGCGGCTATCTGAGGTTCCACGTCCAACCGTCCGAAAACTGGTCCACCTCGGCACAGCGAACGGTCATCATCGGTGATCTGGTTGCGGATGCTAACATGCTTGGAGGAGCTGATGGAGCACTTCCTCTCACAGGATTTCCTCCACACGGTCATCCTGCCGTCACGCCCCGTCGACGATCCTCATCAGCGATCCGCAGGCGATCAAGACTTTCGAAACATCGCGATGAAAGGTGGATCAGGCGTTGGACCTGGAGAAGTTCCTCAACGAACGAACCTATGGGCGCGACGGCCGTGTTGTCTTCAGGCTTAGATGCGGTCCATGCTGAAAACAGTGGAGCCTGGTCCTTATCTGGCAGCGGTGCAGTTCGGAGCGACGAAAAGCCCGCCTTGGGGCTGTCGCTGCAGACGTCCCGGTTTAAGGTTTGTTCTCGGCCAAATACCCACGTTTCTTGCCGTAGCTGACCAAACCTGTAAGCGTCGAAAGCACGACGATCAGGAAGCCAAACTGCACGAAGTCACCGGTATACTGCAACGGATCCGGCAGGACGATACGTTCGTAGATCTTGACCAGCGAGAGAGCGATCAAGGTCGCGCCCACAGTTGAGTAATCTTTCAGGAGGACACGTCTGAACTTGAACGTCATCCCTTCTGCCGCTTCGGCAAACCTGCTGAACCGAGGAAGCCAGCGGGGTACAGCCGCGCAATAATCGCGATAGCCATCCCTGAATTTCTCCTCGAGATAAGCCTCTTCCGCCAGGACGTTACATTTATACATGAAGGCAAAAAGGCCGATGCCTGCGATCACGACAATTGGGTGACCGTGCATCAGGAAGATGCTGGCGTAAATAAGCATATTGCCGACATAAAGAGGATTGCGGCAAACGGCGAACATTCCTTCCGTTATAAGGTCACCCGCATAGACCTTTTTGTTGTGCCCGCCGCGCCGGATGTAGACGTAACCGATGACGGTCGCACGCAGTACGAGGCCCGATAGCGCAATCAGCAGAGCCACCCAGTCCTTGACCTGCTCAAGCGCTTTGCTGTCAAACAGCGCCGGGGGGGCGCGGCCAGCACGAACAGCGCCACGATAATGAGAGGGAACACCTGGTTTCTGTGTCGGAAGAGAAACTCTCCGATCGGTATCATTATTGTCTTCATGAGTTTTGTCATGCCTGGGCGTCACTTGACGGCGATGATCCCGCAGAAATTGTACCACCGAAAGAAAACTTCAACGCTGCGGAAGCCCGCTTCCTTGAGCAGCTGGAAATTTTCTTCGAGCCGGTAAGGTATCAGGACATTCTTCAGAGACTCGCGCTTGTTGGCGATCTCAATTTCGGAATAGCCGTTAAAGCGCTTGAAATCGTAATAATGCTGAATGAAAAGCCGATTGAATATTGTGTCTTCGCTGGTGAGCTTCTCGATCAGAAGCAGACATCCCTGATCGTTCAACCCCGCATGAATGGCCTTCATCGTGCGTTCGCGATATAGCGGGCGGACGAATTGCAGGGTCAGCAGCATCGTAACGACGCTTGCATTTTCCACCGGTATCCCCTGGTGGAGATCGACGACCTGCAAATCAATTATTCGGCGCGTCTCCATGGTCTGGAGTTTCTGCCGCGCCTTCTCCAGCATTTCGGGTGCATTATCGAGGCCAATGAATTTCATACTCGGATCAAGAAGCGGATCGAGCGTCAGAAGCGTTGTCGCGGTTGAGCAGCCTATGTCATAGAGGCTGGTGTCGGGCTTGGAAAAATCGAGCGCGAGTTCGGAGACCATGCGCTGCATTTCCATGTAGAACGGCACAGATCGGGAAACCATGTCGTCGAAGACATTAGCGACCTTCGCTGTAAATGCAAAATCCCCGAATACCTGGTTCTGCTCGCGGAAATATTCATCTCTCTGCTCGGTGTGCAGCGCGATCTTCACGGCTTTATTCGACATTTTCACCTGCTGCGGCTTTTGATAATATCTGATGCGCTTCTGGCTTTCCTGCGCACCGATTTCATCGGTGTACGGCGACGCGTTTCGGGGCCAGCTAGACGATCTGGGCTGCTGACGCTTTTCGCGTACCAATAGTGAGCGCGGGCCGATGCATTTTATTCAGCACGTTCGTCTCTGCGTTTGTGACCCAACTCAGCGAATTCCTCATCACGGATCCTCTTTTGATCTGTCTTGGTTTTCACTTCTTTGGTTGCAGCAGTATTACGGAGCTTAAAATCCATCGCACGGCGCTGCCGAGGCGTGGAAACGCCAGCGCGAGGCCGAGACGCTCCGCGAAAGATTTCACCGGTTTAGATCGATCCTTAAACTGGGCGTGGCGAACAGCTTTACGTTTTGCAAGGAGGACCCCAATCCTCAACGTCTTGCGGAAAACCGAATAAGAGTGCCTCCGGATGGCTGAACTGCTTGTGATCGACAAACGACGTCTGGGCAGTGCGGGATTTTCAGATCCGGGCCAAATGCAGCGGCCATGCTTGCATTTGGCGTGTCGTGAAGGTGGCACGACGCAGGCTCGCCATTCGCTCAGTCAACAATCTGCAGCTATATCCGTGGGCAAATCGGCGGGTAATACTGCAGCAATTGTTGGTGCCCAGTCAAACAGACACATGGCGGCGGCAAATTGCTTCGAGCAACTGCACGCTGATCGGAAGGAGCTGAAGCCATGACCACATGCGTCAATCCCCCGGAAAATCGCTCGCGTTCTCTCTCCGTTGACACGGCGGGTCATGCCATGAATTCTATTTTTCGAGCTGCTACCTTGAAGGTGACCGTGATGACCAGAATTGGGACGCTTATAGTAGCTGGATTGGTTATCGGCTTGGCCACGTTAGCGTCATCGTGCACGACGAACCAAAGAGCAAACAGCGCCGATTTCCAGTATCAGCCCTGGAATTCGAGAAACCCGGCGTGCAGCCAAGGCTTCAGGCCGACCAACGCTCTATCCTGCAGATATTGAACTGGCAGTCTGGGGCTACACGCTCCCATCGACCTCGCCATCCTTATCCAGCATGGACACCGGCAGATAACGGGCGACATACCTGAAACGCCTTCTCGTGTCAGCAAGGGCTGAAGCAGCTCTCGCCATTGATTTGTGAACATTTCAACTTTACCGGCATCTACACCTGGATGCGGAACACCAGATGCTGAACGAATTCCGACCGTTCCGCCTTCCACCAAGGCTACGGCGCGTCGCATAATTTCCCGCTCCGTTCGCCCTTTGCATACGATTTTGCACTTCTCTCGTTCCGCCCTCTCGAAAGAACTGCTTGATCGACACCTGCGTCGGCTTGTCCATTTGAAGATATCGAGGCACGATTAGTGGCGTAAAATACGGGCCGACGGTAGCGAGGATATCGACTGATCTCGAGTTCCGCTGGAAATGTAGCACGCAGTCGCGGGTAGTAGGTATGGCCTCTCGATCGAACGGCTATGCTGAAGCCCCCCCCCGCTCCTCACTAATATTACTATTTACTAATTAAGATTCTTGTATACCGTCGCAGGGCGATCGGCACCATGCCAGACGTCGCCTTGCGACGAGCCTTTGAAGGGCGCGCATTCGGCCGGCCGTAAGTCGCGAACGGGCCCTCGCAATTGCGGCCTTCGGGAGGTGTATTATGAAACAAATTAAACGCAAACATGCAGCCTTGTTTTTCACCGGGTTAATGCTTAGTGCTGCACCTATGGCTACATCCCACGCTGCCGACAAGCCGACGCTCGCCTTCGTCGTCAACGGAGCGTCCGACTTCTGGAAAGCTGCCGAGGCGGGGGTGAAGAAGGCGCAGAGCGAAATGCCAGACTACACCATGGAGTTGAAATATCCTGAGCAGGCAGCCGTCGCCATTCAGCAGCGTCTCATGGAAGATCTCGTCAGTGCCGGCGTCAAGGGGATTATGGTTTCCGCCGTCGATCCCAAGACCCAGACGGACGGCCTCAACAAGATCGGCTCGCAGACGGCTCTCTTCACCACCGACAGCGACGCGCCGAAGACCAACCGTGTCGCCTACATCGGTTCTTCGAACGTCGATGCCGGCAAGCAGGCCGCCGAAATCGCCAAGAAGGCAATGCCGGACGGCGGCAAGTGCATGGGCTTCGTCGGGCTGCTGGGCGCCGACAACGCCCGCGAACGCATCGAAGGAATGAAGGAAGGGCTCAAGGGTACCAAGATCGAGCTTGTTGATGTTCGCGGGGACGACATCGACCAGACGCGCGCCAAGAAGAACGTCGAGGATGCGTTGGTGGCCAGCCCCGACCTGACCTGCATGGTCGGCTTCTACTCCTACAACACGCCGCGCATCTATGAGGCGTTGCGCGACGCAGGCAAACTCGGCCAGATCACCGTCGTCGGCTTTGATGACGATCCGATCACGCTCGGCGGCGTCAAGGAAGGCACGATCGCGGCGACCGTCGTACAGCAGCCGTTCGAATGGGCCTATCAGGGTATGAAATTGATGGCCGCCTACCTCAAGGGCGACAAGTCCGGCGTTCCCGCCGATGGCTTAATCATCATCCCGACGGTGATCATCGGCAAGGATGACGTTGATAAGTATGCCGCCAACCTGAAGGCCATGGCTGGAAAATAATCCACCTTCGCGGCGGCGGCCCTCGCCGCCGCCGCGGATCACGTCGACATTACCAGCAGTCATGGGCAGGCGATGAATCATAGCAGCGACATCCCCTCACCGGGCGTGCCCTCAATGCCGTTCCTTTCGCTTTCCGGAGTCGGCAAGACCTATCCAGGCGTCATTGCACTCGAGGATCTTTCGATGGACATCGTGCCGGGAGAGGTCATTGGCCTTGTCGGCGAAAACGGGGCCGGCAAATCGACGTTGATGAAGATCCTCGGCGGTGTGATCGCACCCGATCGGGGCACGATCCTGCTTGACGGGACAGAGCTTCGTTTCCTCACCGTCGAATCGAGCATCTCGTCTGGCATTGCCTTCGTGCATCAGGAACTCAATCTCTTTGAGAATCTCGACGTCGCTGCCAATATCTTTCTGGGGCGCGAACCACTGAAGGCGGGTCCTCTTAAGCTCGTCGATCGCGATCGACTAAGGGACATGGTGAAGCCGCTCTTGATGCGCGTGGGCGCGCATTTTTCCGCCGACACACCCGTGGCGTCGCTTTCGCTGGCCGAGCAGCAGATGGTGGAAATCGCCAAGGCGCTGTCTATCAACGCGAGGCTCGTCATCTTCGACGAGCCAACTTCCAGCCTTCCGATGGCGGAAACCGAGCGGCTGCTCAGCATCATCAAATTGCTAAAGGCGGATGGCATCAGTGTTATTTTCATCTCGCATCGCCTCCACGAGGTTGAGCGCGTCGCCGACCGGGTCGTAGTCCTGCGCGACGGCGCCCTTGTCGGCACGCTCTCCAAGGAGGACATCGGCCACGACCAAATGGTCAAGTTGATGATCGGCCGGATGCTTGCAGCCCGTACCGCAAAGCCGCAGCGCTCACCCGGCTCAGTTGCGCTGAAAGTAAGTGCCGTGCGCACCGAGGCCTACCCCAGCCGTCCCGTTGATCTGGAAATCAGGTATGGAGAAATCCTGGGACTTGCGGGCCTCGTCGGGTCCGGCCGTACCGAGCTTGCCAGGGTGCTCTTTGGCATTGATCGCAGCTACGGCGGAGTCATCCTGCAGGATGGGCAGCGAATTGCTGTCCGTTCCGCGCGGGACGCCGTTGCTCGCGGCATTTTCCTGGTCCCGGAGGATCGAAAGCGCAACGGCATACTTCTTGACTTTCCAATCGCGCAGAACATAACGCTTGCCGACCTCCCCACGCTCGCCAGCCGCTTCATGCTTTCCGACGAGCGGGAGATGGCGGCGGCCGAAAAGCAGCGCGTTCGCCTCGGCATCAAGGCCCCTTCCGTTTCGACCCGAACCGGCACTCTGTCGGGCGGCAACCAGCAAAAAGTAGTTCTTGCCAAATGGTTGTCGATGAGCCCGAAGGTGATGATCTTCGACGAGCCGACGCGCGGTATCGATATCGGCGCGAAGAACGAGATCTACGGCCTTATGCGGGCGCTTGCAGATGCCGGAGTTGCGATCCTGATGATCTCCAGCGACATGGAGGAGGTGATCGGCGTTTCCGACCGCATTGCCGTCATGCACGAAGGCCAGATTGCCGGCATTCTCGATGAGGACGAGGTCAGTCAGGAAAGCGTCCTTTTGCTTGCTGTCGGCAAACGCGTAAAATAGCAGCTGCGTCAATATAATTGGGTATCGGGGGTGGATCTCGAATGGTCAAAAAAGATCTTGGACTGCTGCTTCTGATCGTCGTCGTCGGCGTCATCGTCGCCATCATCAACCCGCGCTTCCTGCTGCCCATCAACTTGGCGAATACGGCCAACCTGATCGGCCTGTTCGGCATCCTGTCGATCGGCCAGGCCTACGTCATCATTACAGGCGGTATCGAACTTTCCGTTGGCTCGCTCGTAGCCCTTCTTGGCGTATTGTTTGTGGATTTCGTCGCGGTCCAGGACATGTCATGGATGCTGGCGTTACCGCTCATTCTCGTGCTCGGTGGGGCCATAGGCGCCATTCACGGCTTGCTGATCACCCGGCTGAACCTGCAACCCTTCGTCGTCACCCTCTGTGGCCTCCTTATCTACCGCGGGGCGGCGCGCTTCTATACGGCCGACGGGACGGCGGGGTTTGCGTTCGGCCAAAATTTCCCGGACCTTGAATTTCTGACGGCGGGACGGTTCTATGGCGTCCCCAACACCTTCACTGCGCTCGTCATCATTTCCGTGGTCATGTGGGTGGTACTGCATCGCTCTGTCTTTGGACGTTATCTCTACGCGATCGGCAAAAACGAGGAGGCGGCCCGCTATTCCGGTATCCGTACCGGCCGAATGGTAATGTCGGCCTATGTCATCTGCGGACTGCTTACGGCGCTTTCAGCAATCTATTTCGCCATGTATACACGCTCGATCTCGCCGGCGAGCCATGGCCAGTTCTATGAACTCTACGCGATTGCCGCTGCCGTACTCGGCGGCTTTTCGCTCCGCGGCGGCGAGGGATCGATCGTTGGCGTCGTGCTCGGGACGGTGCTTCTCCAGGAGTTGCAGAACCTCGTTAATCTGCTTGGCATCCCCTCGTCGCTGAATTTCGCCGTCATGGGTGGTGTAATTCTCATTGGCGTCCTCCTTGACCAACAATGGCACGCAATCCGAGCAAAGCGGCGCCTCGTGGCAGCAGCAAGGCAGACCGAGGCTCGTGTTCCCGACGAACGCACATTGCCGGTGGCTGCCAATCAGGACTAGGCTGGCGGATGGGACCAGAATACAACTGCCGCCAGCAAACCATGCAGCCTCTTCTGCCTTGGCATGCAGATGACCCCTCAGCTACCAGACCTTCTGAACCTCTGAAGCACGTCGCTGCTGCCGGGTTCGCTAGCGTCCTTGAATGCCGGGTTTGCGAGCTTCTAGCAGAACCCGCTGAACTTAGGCTGGCTGGAGTGACTAATTTGGGGCCGAAAGCTGACCGGGCCTTCAGGCTGCGGTTCTTCAAAGCGCATACATCCTCGTGACCTGACCGGAGTGGGCTTTCGGAACGACCGCGGAACGAGGGGAGGCTGGCAGAGCGGACATTGCACGTGGGCTACAATGTCGGCTGCGCCACATGAGCCATGGCCAACTCGATCTCAACCAAGATCGCTCTGAGCAGAGGCTAAAAGTTCTTTTTTGCCCTCTGTCTCCCTGCTATCGTGGACGTGAGGAGAGGCTCCATGAGCGAGAACCGAAAGCTGGCTGCAATCCTCGTTGCGGACGTGGTCGGGTACAGCCGGCTTGCCGGCGCCGACGAGGACCGCACCCTGGCGAGGTTGCGTGCGCTGCGCAGTGATCTCATCGATCCGACGATCGCTGTGCACCATGGCCGGGTGGTGAAGCGCACCGGCGATGGTGCGCTGGTCGAGTTCCGCAGCGTGGTGGACGCCGTGCGCTGCGCCATTGAGGTGCAGAACGGTATGGTGGAACGCAATGACGGCGTGCCGCAGGACCGTCGCATAGACTTCCGGATCGGTATCCATCTGGGCGACGTTGTCGAGGAAAGTGACGGCGATCTGATGGGCGACGGCGTCAACATCGCTTCGCGATTGGAGGGCGTCGCCGCGGCGGGCGCGATCTGCCTGTCCGAGGATGCCTACCGCCAGGTCAAGGCGAGGCTCGACCTCTCGGTCAGCGATCTCGGCACCACGCAGCTCAGGAACATCACAGAGCCGATCCGGGTCTATTCGTTGCAAGTCGGCAGCGCCGGGTCCAAGGTAGCCGCGGCCTCGGAAACCGCGACGAGCCAACCGGCGACGGAAGCGTCGCAGATGCTGTCGATCGCGGTCCTGCCCTTCGCCAACATGAGCGGTGACGCCGAACAGGACTACTTCGCTGACGGCATCTCGGAAGACATCATCACGGCACTATCGAAGCTGTCGCAGCTCTTCGTCATCGCCCGCAATTCGTCATTCACYTTCAAGGGCAAGAACGTCGATGTGCAGGAGGTGGGCAGGAAGCTCGGCGTTCGGCATTTACTTGAGGGCAGCGTACGCAAATCGGGGAACAAGGTACGCATCACCGCGCAACTCATCGACGCGAGCACCGGCGGGCATCTATGGGCGGAGCGGTTCGATCGCGACCTGACCGACATATTCGCGGTTCAGGACGATGTCACGCAGCAGATCGTCGGCGCGCTGGCGGTCAACCTGACAGACGGCGATCGGAAAAAACTGGCCCCGGGGCAGACCCGGCACCCCGAGGCGTATGACTGCTTCTTGCGTGGCCGCGAGCTGTGGCACCGGCTGACGAAGCAGACGAACAGCGACGCCCGCGACCTTTTGCAACATGCCGTCGAACTGGACCCGAACTTCGCCTCGGCCCACGCCTTTCTCGCCCTTTCCCACGGGCTCGACTACTTGAACCGGTGGAGCGCGTCGCCGCAGCGCTCTATCGAGCAAGCCGAAGACGCTGCAACGCTGGCGGTAGCGCTGGATGATAGCGATCCCGTGGCGCACTGGGCACTGAGTCTGGTCAACCTTTACTCGCGACAGCACGATGGAGCCATCAGCGAGGCCGAGCGTGCGATAGTCCTCAATCCGAACTTCGCCGAAGGGCAGGTCAGCCTCGGCGAGGCACTTCTCTATTCAGGCAGATCCGAGGAGGCACTCGCCTATTTCGATCGGGCAAGGGTTTTGAACCCGTACTTTCCGGATGTCGTTCTCCACTTTCAGGCCTGGGCCTTGTTCCAATTGGGAAAGTACGAAGAGGCCGTCGAACTGTTGCTGCAACGCGTGAGCCGCAACCCCGTCACCGATGTCTCGCGCGCGCTTCTGGCCGCCTGTTACGGACACCTCGGCCATTTCGAAGAGGCTCGCGCGAGGTGGCAAGAGGTGCTGCGCGTCAATCCCGGCTACTCCTTGGAATACCGTCGCAAAGTCTTGCCCTTCAAGAATCCCGCCGATTTCGAGCTCGTCACGGAAGGGCTCCGCAAGGCGGGCATCATACAATGACGGATGATTAATGCCCGACCTTGAACCTGTTGCCGCCATTTGCACACAGGGTGCGCAATAGCCAGTGTGTCGGCGCAACTACGACCCTAACGTGATCGCCCGCAAGGTCTACCTCCATCGGCGCTCAAATATTGAGCAAAATGCTGCAAGTGTGCACAATATCAAAGTGCCAAAGCGGCTGAGCCAAGAAAAATCAAATAGTTATAAGCTGGCACGCCTCTTGCGTGAGATGAGTTGAGTTGGTGGCTAGGGTTCCGGCGCTTTATAGAGCGCGGCTGGTCCGAGAGCCACCACCGGCGGGGGAGAAATCCCGTTGGGTGCACGGCGGGACAAAAGCCCGGGAGACCTCGTAAGCCAAGGGATTGGTGGCACGATGGTCATTGCCGATCCCTTTTGAAGAAAAGCAGAAGGGGAATTTCAATGCAGACTTTTTCAAAGATTGTTTCCATCCCAGCGCTGGCGGTATCGCTGATGCTTGGGCTGGCTTCCGTCGCAGAGGCGGAACAGAAGACCGAATTCAAGGTGGCCTGGTCCATCTATGTGGGCTGGATGCCTTGGGGTTATGCAGCCGATCACGGCATCGTCAAGAAATGGGCTGACAAATACGACCTCAAGATCGATGTCACGCAGTTCAACGACTATGTGGAGTCGATGAACCAATACACGGCCGGCGCCTTCGACGCCGTGACGCTGACCAATATGGACGGGCTGTCGATCCCGGCCGCCGGCGGCGTCGATACGACCGCCGTGATCGTCGGCGACTTCTCGAACGGCAATGACGCCGTTATCCTGAAGGACAAGGCGAGCCTTGCCGATATCAAGGGCCAGAACGTCAATCTCGTCGAATTCTCCGTCTCGCACTATCTGCTCGCCCGCGCGCTCGAAAGCATCAAGCTGACGGAGCGAGACGTGAAGGTCGTCAACACATCTGATGCCGACATGGTTGCCGCCTACAAGACGCCCGATGTCACCGCCGTCGTCACCTGGAACCCGCTGGTCTCCACCATCATCGAGGATCCCTCGGCGAAGAAGGTTTTCGACAGCTCGCAGGTGCCAGGCGAAATTATCGACCTGATGGTCGCCAATAGCGGCGTGCTGAAAGACAATCCGAACTTCGGCAAGGCGCTCGCCGGCATCTGGTATGAGACCGCTGCCCTGCTGCGGGCAGACACCGCCGAAGGCAAGGCAGCCCGCGAGGCCATGGGATCGGCTTCGGGCACCGATCTCGCCGGCTTCGAAGCCCAGCTCGCAGCTACCAAGCTCTTTGACAAGCCGGCTGATGCCGTTGCCTTCGTCGCCTCACCCAATCTGCCGAAGACCATGGATCTGGTGCGCAACTTCCTCTTCGAAAAGGGCCTGCTCGGCAATGGTGCGCCGTCTGCCGACGTCATCGGCATCGAAATGCCTAATGGCAAGGTACTGGGCGACGCCGGCAACGTGAAGCTGCGCTTCACCGAAACCTACATGAAGGCAGCCGCCGACGGTTCGCTCTGACCGTAATGGAGGCGCGGCTTGCCCGCGCCTCTCCCCTTCATCAGCGGAGCATTCCCATGCGTTGGATCAACACGAGGCCGAGCCGAGGCGCGCAGTTCGCCTTGATGCTGCTGCCCTTCGTGCTGCTCGCCCTTGCCTATGCCTTCGGCTCGGCCGCGCGACTGGCGGAAAATGCCAATGACAAGCTTCTGCCGAGCCTTGCCGGCTTTGGCGATGCGATCAACCGTCTGGCCTTCGTCGTCGACCAGCGTACCGGCGAGTTTCTGCTGTGGTCGGACACGGGCGCCAGTCTCATCCGCCTGCTCTCCGGCCTCGGCATCTCGACGGCGATCGCGCTCATGATCGGCATGCTGATCGGCATGCTACCTTATCTCAGAGCGCTGCTCGCTCCGTTCATTGCCGTCATTTCCATGGTGCCGCCACTGGCACTGCTGCCGATTCTCTTCATCCTCATGGGTCTCGGCGAAACATCGAAGATCGCCCTCATCGTCATCGGTGTTGCGCCGACGATGATCCGTGACTTGGCGCTGAAGGCGCTGGAATTGCCGCGTGAGCAGATCGTCAAGGCCGAGACGCTCGGCGGCTCCTCCTGGCAGATCGGCCTGCGTGTCGTGCTACCGCAGATCCTGCCGCGGCTGATCACCTGTCTGAGGCTGCAGCTCGGCCCGGCCTGGCTGTTCTTGATTGCGGCCGAGGCAATCTCGTCGGATTCAGGTCTCGGCTACCGCATCTTCCTCGTCCGCCGCTATCTCTCGATGGACATCATCTTTCCCTATGTCGTCTGGATCACCCTGCTTGCCGTGGTGATGAACACTTTGCTCGACCGTCTGCGCATCGCCGTCTTCCCCTGGTCGGAACTGGAGAAGCAGGCATGAGCGAGCTGAAGATCGAAAGGGTCTGGAAGGAATATGGCGACCAGATCGTGCTCGAGGATGTGTCACTGACCGTCGCCGCGCGTGCCTTCGTCGCGCTTGTCGGGCCTTCCGGCTGCGGCAAGAGCACATTCCTGCGCATGCTGCTTGGCCAGGAACAGCCGACGAGGGGCAAGATCCTGCTCGACGGCGAGCCCCTGCCGCCGGAGCCGGGACCGGATCGCGGCGTCGTCTTCCAGCGCTATTCCGTCTTTCCGCATCTGACGGTGCTCGGCAATGTGCTGCTCGGCAAGGAACTGACCGCCGCGCGCTTCAGGGCCAAACTCTTCGGCGCGGCACGCCGCGACGCCATCGCGGAAGCACGCCAGCTGATTGCGGAGGTCGGACTCGCCGGTTCGGAGAGCAAATATCCGGCCCAGCTTTCCGGCGGCATGCAGCAGCGCCTTGCGCTCGCCCAAGCACTCATCATGAAGCCGAAAGTGCTGCTGCTCGACGAACCCTTCGGCGCGCTCGATCCCGGCATCCGTGCCGAAATCCACACGCTGATGAAGCGGCTCTGGCACGAAACGCAGATGACGGTCGTCATGGTTACCCATGACATGCGCGAGGCCTTCACACTCGCCAGCCGCGTCGTCGCCTTCGAACGCCGTCGAGACCGGCCGGAAGAGAAGGAGCGCTACGGCGCCACCATTACCAAGGATATTTCCATCTGGCCGCCGCGCCTTGCCGGCCAGTCAACGATCTTCAGCCCCGACCGGGACGGCCCGGTCTCTTCCCTGGGGCACAGCCGGGACGACCTGGCACCGTCAGGAGAGATGCTATTATGCATATAAGACGCTCGTCCGAAGAAATCGCCGCCAATCGCGCACGCTACGAGGAGCACCAGAAAAAGGGTCTGGAATTCGCGCCCAAGGCCCTGCCTGGCCCAAGCCCGCTGCCGGCGCCGACCATCGATGCGAACACCGTCATCCACCAGGAGACCATCCCCGGTGGTTGGTACTGGTCGACGAAGCTTTTGCGTGGCGAGGCGATCCGCGTCGATCAGGCCGAGGGCAATTCCACGGTAGCGCTCGTCGCCTGGAATGCTGAGGATACGAGCGAGCGGATCAATCTCGTCGATACCGCCAAGGTTCAGTGGACGACGGCGCTCGGCAAGGGGCGGGTGATCTTCTCCGATATGGGCCGCGTCATGTTCTCGATGATCGAGGATAGTTCCGGCGCCCATGACTGCCTGATGGGCGGCTCGACGGCTGCCTCGAACGCAGCGAAATATGCCGGCCAGAAGACCCGAAACACCCGCGACAACCTCGTCCTCGTCGCGGTCAAGCTCGGCCTCGACCGTCGCGATATTCCAGGCATCCTCAATCTCTTCGCGCCAGTGCGCATTGCCGAGGCCGGCGGCTTTGGCTGGCAGGGCAAACGCTCCAACAGCGGCGATTACGTCGAGTTGCGTGCCGAAATGGACATACTGGTCGGCTTTTCCAATTGCCCGCATCCGCTCGATCCGGATCCAGCCTACCAACCGAAGCCTGTTGTCATCACCCGCTACAAGGCGGCGGCTCCGGCTGCGGATGATCTTTGCCGCACGGCAACGACCGAAGCCGTGCGTGGCTTCGAAAACAGCGCCCTTATGCAGGCCTGAGGAGACGACGATGACCGATTTCATTCAGACCTCGCCTGCCCGCAGCCCGCAAACCGCCGTCGAGGATCATTTCATCGCGGCCGAAGCCCCGTGGTCGGGCATCGTGCGCAAGGGCCAGACGATCCGCATCGAGGACAGCTACGGCCAACAGGCGATCGACACGCTTTTCTATCGTGCCGATGATTTCTCCGAGCGCTATTCCAACCAGGACACGATGCGCATGCAGGGTGCTGCCTATATCGGCATTGGCACGAAGATCATGTCGAATGAAGGCAATGTCATGCTGACCATGACGGCCGACAGTTGCGGTCGCCACGACACGTCCGCCGGCGCCTGCTCTTGCGAAAGCAATACGGTGCGTTTCGGCCATGGAACGAAATACCTGCATGCCTGCCGCGATAACTTCGTCCTTGAGGTCAGCAAATACGGCTTGGGCAAGCGCGATATCGTGCCCAACATCAACTTCTTCATGAACGTGCCCATTAAGCCGAATGGCGAAATGACGATCGTCGACGGCATTTCCGCGCCTGGGGACTATGTCGAACTCGTCGCTGAAATGGACGTGCTCTGCGTCATCTCCAACTGCCCGCAGATCAACAATCCCTGCAACGGCTTCGATCCGACGCCGATCCGGGTGCTGATCTGGAATGGCGAGGACTGAGCATGTTCAAGAAAGTCCTGATCGCCAACCGGGGCGAAATCGCCATCCGGGTCATCAAGACGCTGCGACGGATGGGCATTGCCTCCGTCGCCGTCTATTCCGATGCCGACCGCTTCGCCAAGCCCGCGATGATGGCGGATGAGGCCATCCGTCTCGGGCCGGCGCCTGCCAGCGAAAGCTATCTCAATGTCGATGCCGTCATTGCCGCCTGCAAGGCAACAGGGGCCGAGGCGGTGCATCCCGGCTACGGCTTTCTGTCGGAAAATATTGGCTTTGGCGAGCGGCTTGCCGCCGAAGGCATCGCCTTCATCGGTCCCCGCCCCGAACATCTCTCCGCCTTCAGCCTGAAGCATACGGCGCGCGAACTGGCCAAAGCGAGCGGCGTGCCGCTGCTGCCCGGCACCGGCCTGCTGTCGAGTGCCGACGAAGCGCTCTCAGCGGCGGAAACGGTCGGTTATCCCGTGATGCTGAAAAGCACGGCTGGCGGCGGCGGCATCGGCATGCAGCTCTGCGCCGATGCCGAAAGCCTGAAGGTGTCCTTCGAAAGCGTGCAGCGCACCGCGCGGGCAAGCTTCGGCGATGCGCGAGTCTATATCGAGCGTTTTGTGGCTGAGGCACGCCATGTCGAAGTGCAGATCTTCGGCGATGGAAAAGGCCAGGTGATCGCGCTCGGCGAGCGCGATTGCTCGCTACAGCGACGGAACCAGAAGGTCGTGGAGGAAACGCCGGCCCCCGGCCTTTCGGCGGCAACCCGCGCCCGCCTGCACAAGGCAGCCGTCGACCTCGGCGCGGCGGTCTCATACGAATCCGCCGGCACCGTCGAATTCATCTACGATCCCCTGCGCGAGGAATTCTACTTCCTTGAGGTCAATACCCGCCTGCAGGTCGAACATCCCGTCACCGAAGCCGTGTTCGGCATCGACCTGGTCGAATGGATGATCCGGCAGGCCGCGGGCGAGGGTGTGCTGTCCAGTGCGGAGGCTCTGCAGCCGAAAGGGGCCGCGATCGAAGTTCGCGTCTATGCCGAGATGCCGCATGCGGATTTCCTCCCGAGTGCCGGCCTGCTGACGGAGGTCGTTTTTCCTAAAGACGCGCGCATCGACGGCTGGATCGAGACCGGCACGGAGGTCACACCCTTTTACGATCCGATGCTCGCCAAGGTGATCGTGTCGGCCGAGGACCGCCCGGCGGCGATCGAAAAACTGAAGGCGGCCCTTGCCCACATGTCAATATCGGGCATCGAGACCAATCTGGACTATCTCAGGGCCATCGCCAGCTCCGAGCTTCTGGCGAGCGGCAAGGTGGGGACGACGGCGCTGCGCGATTTTTCCTTCGTGCCCGATGTCATCGAGGTGATTGCGCCCGGCGCGCAGTCGAGCATCCAGGAACTGCCGGGACGGCTTGGCCTCTGGCATGTCGGCGTGCCCCCAAGCGGGCCGATGGACGAGCGCTCCTTCCGTCACGCCAACCGTCTCGTCGGCAACGACGATACAGTCGCGGCACTGGAACTGACGGCGTCAGGCCCGGTCCTCAAATTTCACACCGATACGGTGGTCGCCCTTGCCGGCGCAAGGATGGCGATGAGCACTGATGGTGAAAAACTGCCGCATGACGAAGCGGTTACCATCCGCGCCGGCCAGATCCTGTCGATCGGCACCATAGACGGCCCCGGGCAGCGGGCTTACCTCGCCGTGGCGGGCGGTTTTGCCGCCCCTGTCGTGCTCGGCTCGCGCGCCACCTTCGGCCTCGGCCAGTTCGGCGGCAATGCCACCGGCACGCTGAAGACAGGTCATGTGCTGCACCTTGCCCGTCAGGCGGCCGCCGATGCACCGAAGCCGGCGACCGAGGCGGCAGAGTTGACGCGGGAATGGGATGTCGGTGTCGTCTACGGTCCGCACGGCGCACCGGATTTTTTTGAGGATGGCGATATCGAGGCCCTGTTTTCGACGAGCTACGAGGTGCATTTCAACAGCGCCCGCACCGGCGTGCGCCTGATCGGCCCCGCGCCGAAATGGGCGCGCAGCGATGGCGGCGAAGCCGGCCTTCATCCCTCCAACCTGCATGACACTGCCTATGCGATCGGCGCGATCGATTTCACCGGCGACATGCCGATCATTCTCGGACCGGACGGGCCATCGCTTGGCGGCTTCGTCTGCCCGGCGGTGATCGCTCGCGACGAACAATGGAAAATGGGCCAGTTCAAGCCGGGTGATCGCATTTGCTTTCACCCCATCTCTCGTCCCGAAGACCCCATCGCCGGTCCAGCGGTGCATCGGGCGAAGGAGGATGCCGGCTCGCCCATCATCGGCAAGCGCGACGACGGACCGGTCTCAGTCGTCTACCGCCGTCAGGGCGATGACAATCTGCTGGTCGAATACGGGCCGATGACGCTCGATATTGCCTTGCGGCTGAGAGTGCATCTTCTGATGCAGGCCGTATCGCAGGCCCACCTGCCCGGCATTATCGATCTCACGCCCGGCATCCGCTCGCTGCAGATCCATTATGACGGCGCGACGCTGACCCGCAAACGCCTGCTCGGCCTGCTGGCCGAGATCGAAGCGAGTCTGCCGACGGCGGAGGACGTCAAGGTGCCGAGTCGCATCGTGCATCTGCCGCTCTCCTGGAATGACCCGGATGCCGAACTTGCCATGCGCAAATATCAGGAGCTCGTGCGGCCGAATGCGCCCTGGTGCCCCTCCAATATCGAGTTCATCCGGCGCATCAACGGGCTGGCGGATGAACAGGCCGTGCGCGACGTCGTCTTCGACGCCAGCTATCTCGTGCTCGGCCTCGGCGACGTCTATCTTGGGGCGCCGGTCGCCACCCCGGTCGACCCGCGCCACAGGCTGGTGACCACGAAATACAACCCGGCCCGCACCTGGACGCCGGAGAATGCCGTCGGCATCGGCGGTGCCTATATGTGCATCTATGGCATGGAAGGGCCCGGCGGATACCAGCTTTTCGGCCGCACCATCCAGGTGTGGAACACCTGGCGGCAGACACCGGTCTTTGCCGAGGGCAAGCCCTGGCTGCTGAACTTCTTCGATCAGATCCGCTTCTTTCCTGTCAGCCACCAGGAGCTGAAGGAGGCGCGCAGCGCCTTCCCGCACGGGGGCTATCCCGTCCGCATCGAAGAGACGGAATTCTCCTACCCTGCATACGAGAAAGAACTGCAGGCGAATGCCGCCTCGATTGGAACCTTCAAGGCAAGCCAGCAGGCCGCCTTCGAAGCCGAGCGCCAGCGCTGGAAGGAGGCGGGCCTCGACACCTTCGTCACTGACGAAGGTATCGGCGAAGGCCCCGATGGCGATATTCCCGAAGGCTGTTTCGGCGTGGCCAGCGCCGTGCCCGGCAATATCTGGAAACTGCTGGTCGAGCCGGGCGCACCGGTTGCGGCGGGCGATACGCTTGCCATCATCGAATCCATGAAAATGGAAATCAACGTCACCGCACATGCGCCAGGCCGCGTCCGCGACCTGCGTGCCGGCCCCGGACGCAATGTCAAAGCGGGCGATATCATTGTTGTTCTGGAGGAATGCTGAACCATGCTGCCGACCATTCTTGATCTGACCAGCCTTCGCACAGCCTATGAGGCGGGCACAACGCCGCTGGAGGTCATCGAGACCGTCATTGTCCGTCGCGCGGCTTCGATGGATCCGGCAATCTTCATCACGCCGACGCCAGACGATACGATGCGAGCTGAGGCACGCGCCCTGATGGAGCGCGCGCCTCAGCCGAACAGCCTGCCGCTCTGGGGTATTCCTTTCGTGGTGAAGGACAATATAGATGTGGAAGGTCTGCCGACAACGGCCGCGTGCCCCGCATTTTCCTACGATCCCGAGAGGGACGCAACCGTCGTCGCGAGGCTGAGGGCTGCGGGCGCGATCGTCATCGGCAAGGCCAATCTCGATCAGTTTGCGACCGGCCTCAACGGCACGCGTTCGCCTTACGGCGCGCCGCGCTCAGTCTTCGACAGGAACTATGTGTCGGGCGGCTCTAGCTCCGGCTCGGCGGTTGCCGTCGCCTCGGGCCTGGCGAGCTTCGCGCTCGGCACCGACACAGCAGGCTCCGGGCGCGTACCGGCTGCCTTCAACAATCTCGTCGGCATAAAGCCGACACCGGGACTGGTACCGAATGTCGGCGTCGTGCCTGCCTGCCGCAGCGTCGACGTCGTCACCGTCTTTGCTGCAACGGTCGGCGACGGCGTCGCGATCCGCAAGGTGATGGAGGGATATGATGCCGCCGATCCGTTCTCGCGCAAAGCGGTTCCGTCCGGCCTGCCCGCTTCCGGTTTGCGGATCGGCGTGCTCGACGGAGCGGAACGGGAATTCTTCGGCAACAGCCACGTCGAGGCTCTCTATGATGCCGCAATCGAAAGAGCGCGCGCACTCGGCGCCACCATCGTTCCCTTCGACTACGCGCCGTTCAGGCAGGCAGCTGAACTGCTCTACAACGGTCCCTGGGTCGCCGAGCGGCTTGCGGCGGTGAAGGATTTTCTTGCCACGAATGCCGCCGATTTCGACCCGACGGTTCTCAGCATTATCGAGGGCGCGAAAGCCTATGACGCGGTCGCCGCTTTCGAAGGCCGGTACAAGCTGGAAGCGCTGCGCCAGAAGACGGTGAGGCAATGGGAAAAGGCCGATATCCTGATGCTGCCAACATCGCCGACCACCTATACGGTCGAAGACATGATGGCGGATCCGATCGTGAAAAACGGCCATTTCGGCCGGTACACCAACTTCGTCAACCTGCTCGATTGCGCAGCGATCGCCGTCCCAGCCGGCTTCGACGCCAACGGTCATCTCCCTGCTGGCGTGACTTTGATCGGGCCTGCCTTTAGCGATGACGCCCTCGCCCCCTTCGCAGACGCCATGCATCGGACTTCGAACGCAGGAATGGGCAAGGATCGTCTTGCGGTGATCCCCGAGCAAAGCCGCCTGCCGCAGGCCGATGACGGCTTGGTGCCGATCGTCGTCGTCGGGGCGCATCTCACCGGCATGCCTCTCAACCACGAATTGACCCGACCAGGTGGCAGGCGCGTCAAATCCTGCCGGACTGCACCGGACTACCGCCTCTTCGTTCTGCCCGATACCATCCCGCCGAAGCCAGGCCTCATCCGCGAACCCGGCTTTGATGGCAAGGGCCTCGAAGTTGAGGTTTGGAAAGTCACCGCGGAAGCTTTCGGGCTTTTTGTCCAGAATATCCCGGCCCCGCTCGGCATAGGCAAGGTAACGCTCGATGACGGTTCCCAGATTTCAGGTTTTCTCTGCGAGGCTCATGCAATCGATGGCGCGCGCGAAATCACCGAATTGGGGGGCTGGCGCGCCTACGTGACAGATCAACGGATACCGAAATGAAATGAGCGTGAAGTATCATCTCATAAGATTCTTGCTGGCGATGCTCGCCGGCCTCGAGGCACGAAGTGCCTCGAGGCGGTTCGGTCGCCGCAGGATCAGGTGACGAGGCGGGACCGAGGGGTACCGCATTCGCCATAGAATGCTTCCATGTCTGACGATGATGTCGATAGGAGTCGATCGGGGCGGCGTGCGCGCCGAGGTCCTGAAAGACATCAACCTGACGATTTGCGAGGGCGAGTTCGTCTCGATCATTGGCCATTCTGGCTGCGGCAAGTCCAATCTCATTGCCGGTCTGACGCCGGTTTCTGAGGGCGCCGTGCTGCTTGAAAACCGCGAGGTCAACCAGCCAGGTCCGGAACACGCCGTCGTCTTCCAGAACCATTCGCTCCTACCGTGGCTGACGGTCTACGACAACGTCAATCTCGCCGTGTCCAAGGTCTTCAGCCGAACGAAGACCAAGAGCGAGCGGCATGAATGGGTCATGGCCAATCTCGATCTCGTGCAGATGGCGCATGCCAAAGATAAGCGACCCTCGGAAATATCAGGGGGGTATGAAACAGCGCGTCGGCATTGCGCGTGCGCTTTCCATGGAGCCGAAGATCCTGCTGCTCGACGAGCCCTTCGGCGCGCTCGACGCACTGACCCGCGCCCATCTTCAGGACGCGGTGATGGAAATCCACGCTCGGCTAGGCAACACGATGGTGATGATCACCCATGATGTGGATGAAGCGGTGCTGCTGTCCGACCGCATCGTGATGATGACCAACGGTCCGGCGGCTCGCATCGGCGAAGTGCTCGACGTGGTCATCTCCCGCCCTCGCAATCGCATCGAACTCGCTTCCGACCGGACATATCTCAAATGTCGTGAAGCGGTTTTGAAATTCCTCCATGAACGGCACCGCTTTATCGAAGCTGCAGAGTAGATCCCGCGAGCGGCCATGGCGATCATGTGCGTCGTGGCTTTGCACTCTCGCCAATGCGACGCACCTGGTCAGGCGTCCCGCGCTCACGCCTCTCCGGCCGTTGCAAAGACCACGCTGGCATCGCTGACAATTTCCACATGGGAATATGCCGCCTGCGCAGCGACGGGGCCATCTGCTCGCATGATGGCGGTTACGATCCGGCCGTGCTCCTCGTAGGATTTTGCCAAGCGCCCGGGCAGCCGGAATTGAGCTCGCCGAAAGGGTGCGAGCCGCGCACGCGTCTGCGTCACTGTCTCGAAAATATGATCGTTATGCGCGCCTCGGTAGAGGCGGGTGTGAAATTCGGTATTGTGGGCGGAATATTCTTCCTCCGCGCCGGCACGTACCAGCCTCATCGATGCCTTGTGGTCCAGTTCCAGGGTGCGCCGCTCGTCGACTGTCATGCGCTCGGCCGAGAGCCTGGCGCAGATCGCTTCGAGTTCCGCCATCGCCTCGAACATCGAATGCAGATAGGCCTCGGTCACGTTGGTGACGACTGCGCTGCGGTTCGGCTCCCGACCGACAAGCCCCATTGCTCCGAGTTCGCGCAACGCCTCCCGCACCGGGGTCCGCGACACCTCGAAACGAACAGCGAGTGAGACTTCATCAAGCTTCTCGCCCGGCAGCATCTGCCCGGTGACGATCAAGTCGGCAATCGCCCGGACCATCTGCTCGACGGTCGTTCCAGCCCGGATGATCTCTCTGCGCCTGACTTGCTTCAAGAAACGATTCTACCTTGTTGTGGCTGCATACACATGCCCGCTCGGTTGTTTAAAGTCAATGCAGAGGTATCGCGTTGATAATGCAACATTATATTTTGAGACTGTCGCTCAGGCTGGTGGAGAATCCGTCGCCAACGGTGATGATGGATTATTTTTTATGCGATGCATAATTTTCGATCTTATTCGACGATCAAATTGCATGCACTTTCAATCGCATCAACCGGGCGACCAAAGATTTCCTCGTAAAATCATAGCAGTAGAATCTGGCACATCCGTTGCATACACTTTTGAGTAACCAATCGAAACGGCAAAGACCGCCGTAGGGGAGCATTCCGATGACCAGACTCCTTTCCATGAAACGACGCCATTTCCTTCAGGCTTCTGCTGCCGCCGCTTTCGTCGGCGCAGCACCTGGTTTCCTCTCCTCGCGCGCACTTGCCCAGACGGCTCTCACGGTCGGATTCATCTATGTCGGCCCCAAGGATGACTATGGCTACAACCAGGCGCATGCCGAGGGTGCTGCTGCCGTCAAGGCGCTGGCCGGCGTCACCGTCGTTGAAGAAGAGAACGTTCCCGAGACGGTAGACGTTCAGAAGACGATGGAATCGATGATCAATCTCGACGGCGCCACCCTGCTGTTCCCAACCTCCTTCGGCTATTTCGACCCGCATATGCTGGCTATGTCCGCCAAATATCCTGATATCCAGTTCCGCCATTGCGGCGGACTGTGGCAGGAGGGCAAGAACCCGGCCAATACCGGCTCCTATTTCGGCTATATTTTCCAGGGGCAGTATCTGAACGGCATCGCGGCCGGTCATGCGACGAAGAGCAAGAAGATCGGTTTTGTTGCCGCCAAGCCGATCCCGCAGGTTCTTCAGAACATCAACGCCTTCCTGCTCGGCGCCCGCTCCGTTGATCCGACGATCACCTGTCAGGTGATCTTCACCGGCGAATGGTCGCTCGCTGTCAAGGAAGCCGAAGCCACCAATGTGTTGATCGACCAAGGCGCCGACGTCATCACCTGCCATGTCGACAGCCCGAAGGTGGTCGTGGAAACGGCCGCCGGCCGAGGCGCCTTCGTCTGCGGCTATCACGCCAATCAGAGCCCGCTTGCGCCCGAGAAATACCTCACGGGCGCCGAATGGGCCTGGGGCAATGTCTATAGTGACTTCGTCAAGAAGGCGCAGGCGGGCGAGAAGCTCGGCAACTTCGTGCGCGGCGGCCTGAAGGACGGTTTCGTGAAGATGAGCGCGCTCGGTCCTGGCGTTTCCGAGGCGGGTCGCAAGGCATTCGAAGCGACGCAGGTGGAGATGATGAAGGGGAGCTTCTCGGTGTTTAAGGGTCCACTGAAGGACAATAAGGGCGAGACCGTCGTCGCGGCCGGCAAGGGCTACGCCGAAGATGCGATCGAGCTCGAAAGCATGAACTACCTGGTCGAGGGCGTCGTCGGGTCAACAGCGTAAACCGTCAGGGGAGAAGCGCCATGACCGTTCAGGCCAATGATCCCGCACTATCAGTCGCTTCCGAAAAGCCGGCGTCACTGCGCCCCGCCCTCGAATGGATCGCGCGACACGCCGAACCTGCTATGATCGGCCTTGCAGCCATCCTGATCGGTCTTGCGCTCTTCTCCCTGTTCATACTGGCGATCGGCAAATCGCCGGCGATGCTCTTCCAGCTCATGTATACCGGCGGCTTCGGCAGTTGGTTTTCGGTGCAGAACACCTTAAGTCGTGCCGCACCCCTTCTCCTGACGGCACTTTGCGTCGCCCTGCCGGCCCGCCTCGGCCTCGTCATCATCGGCGGGGAAGGAGCGGTCGTGCTGGGCGGCGTTGCCGCTGCAGCCATGGCCATGCCGCTGGCCGGCTCGGCACCTGTCCTCCTGACCCTCATCGTGATGGGCATCGCCGCCATGGTGGTCGGCGGCATCTGGATCGGCCTTGCCGGTTTCCTGCGCCATTATCGCGGCGTCAACGAGACGATCTCCTCGCTGCTGCTGTCCTATATCGCCATCGCCCTGATGAACCAGTTCGTCGAGGGGCCACTGCGCGATCCCGCCAGCCTCAATAAGCCATCGACCAAGCCGTTGCCGCCGGAATATATGCTCGGCAACATCCCCGGCATGGACGTGCATTGGGGCCTCGTCATCGGCATCATCGCCTGCATTCTCTCCTGGATTTTGATAGAAGTGACGAGTTTCGGCTTTGCCGCCCGCATCGCCGGCGGCAATGTGCGCGCTGCTCAGATCCAGGGCTTGCCGGTCGGCAGGCTGATTACCAGCTTCACCGCAATCGCCGGCAGTTTCGCGGGACTTGCCGGGATGATCGAGGTCGTAGCCGTCCAGGGCAGTGCCAATGCATCGCTTGCCGCCGGTTACGGCTATACCGGCATCCTCGTCGCCTTCCTCGCCCGTCACAATCCGCTGGCGATCATCCCCGTTGCGATCCTGCTCGGCGGCATTGATGCCTCCGGCGGTCTTATTCAGCGCCGCATGGGCCTGCCCGACGCCACCGTGCTGGTCCTGCAGGGCACGCTCTTCATCGTCATCCTGTTCTGCGAGACCTTCTACGGCCGCTTCAAGATGTTCAATCCCGACCTCTGGAAAAGGAGCCTCTGATGGAAGAGACAGGCATCGGCCTATGGGGCGTGCCCCTTGCCATCCTTGCAGGCGCCATCCGCGTGTCCACGCCCTTCATTTTCGTCAGCCTCGGCGAAACTGTCACCGAGCGTTCCGGCCGCATCAATCTTGGACTTGAAGGTACGCTGGTCTTCGGCGCCATGACGGCCTACGCCGTCGCCGTGATGACCAATTCGCCCTGGCTCGGAGTGCTCTCGGCCATGGCGACGGGCGCGGCGTTCGGCCTCGTGCATGGCTGGATCTGCAAATGGCCGAAGGTCAACGATATCGCCATCGGCATTGCCATGATGCAGTTCGGTCTTGGGCTTGCCTTCTTCCTCGGCAAGTCCTTCATCCAGCCTGCCGCCCCGCATCTGCCGGCGATACCACTCGGCTTCTGGTCGACCATGCCGCAGATCCAGGCGGCGTTAAACATCAACGTGCTCTTCCTGCTTGGCGCAGCTCTCGCCTTCATCCTTTGGTGGGCCTTCAAGAATACCCGGATCGGCCTGATCCTGCGCGTCGTTGGCGACAGCACCGATGCCGCACGCGCCATGGGCATCAATCCTGATCGTGTACGTCTGCTCGCAACCGCCGTCGGCGGTTCACTGGCAGCCATCGGCGGCGCCTACCTCTCGCTCTATTATCCGGGATCCTGGAACGAGGGCATTTCATCGGGTCAGGGTCTGATGGCCGTGGCGCTCGTCATCTTCGCCCGCTGGAACCCGATCGGTTGCTTCCTCGCCGCCCTTCTTTTCGGTGGCGCTGGTGCGCTTGGCCCGGCGCTGCAATCGGTCGGCGTCACCCAAGGCTACTATCTCTTCTACGCCGCTCCTTACGTGCTGACCCTGGTCATCATGATCGCCACCTCCTCGCCGACGCGTTCGCTCGCCGGTGCACCCGGGGCGCTTTCCCTGACGAAATAAGCATGAAAGGAACGAAGCCATGAACGGCMTCGGCGGACTGAACAAATCGGAACACGGCGTCGGCATCGGTCTCGTGCAGTTGCAGCTCCCCCTCACCGTGACGAGGGAAGATCTTGCCCGCCAGACGCAGCTGATCGTCGATCTCGTCGGCAAGGCGCGCCGCAACCAGCCGAGCATGGATCTGGTCGTCTTCCCTGAATATGCGCTGCACGGCCTGTCGATGGATATCAACCCCGAGATCATGTGCACGCTCGACGGACCGGAGGTCGCAGCCTTCAAGAAGGCCTGCAGGGAGAATGCGATCTGGGGATGCTTCTCCATCATGGAGCTGAACCCGGATGGTATGCCTTACAATTCCGGTATCATCATCGACGATAAGGGTGACCTGAAACTCTATTACCGCAAGATGCACCCATGGGTGCCGGTCGAGCCTTGGGAGCCCGGCAATTTCGGCATTCCCGTCATCGACGGGCCAAAGGGCGCAAAGCTCGCGCTCATCATCTGCCATGACGGCATGTTCCCGGAAATGGCCCGCGAATGCGCTTACAGGGGTGCGGAAATCATGATCCGCACTGCCGGTTATACGGCACCCATCCGCGACAGCTGGCGCTTTACCAACCAGTCGAACGCCTTCTGCAATCTCATGGTCACGGCGAGCGTCTGCATGTGCGGCTCCGATGGCACCTTCGACAGTATGGGCGAAGGCATGATCTGCAATTTCGATGGCTCGATCATCGCTCACGGGATATCGGGACGCGTCAACGAGATCATCACCGCCGAAGTGCGCCCCGACCTCGTGCGCGAAGCCCGCCTCGGCTGGGGCGTTGAAAACAACATCTACCAGTTCGGCCATCGCGGCTATGTCGCCGTTGCCGGCGGCGCAGGCGACGCGCCCTACACCTACATGCACGACCTCATCGCCGGCAAATACCGCCTCCCCTGGGAGGACCAAGTCAAGGTCACGGATGGCACGTCCTGCGGCTTCGGCAAGCCAGCGCGCGCCTACGGCGAAACATTCAAACTCGCGGGTGAATAGGAGAAGAGACGATGGACGCCACGGTGAGGACCAAAGGACATTATATCGACGCCGATCCCTATGCCTGGCCCTATAACGGCGCCCTGCGGCCTGATAATACGGCACTCATCATCATCGACATGCAGACGGATTTCTGCGGTAAGGGCGGTTATGTCGATCACATGGGCTATGACCTCTCGCTGGTCCAAGCGCCCATCGATCCCACCAAGAAGACGCTGGCCGCGATGCGGGCGAAGGGCTACCATATCATCCACACACGAGAGGGCCATCGCCCCGACCTTGCCGACCTGCCGGCCAACAAGCGCTGGCGCTCGCAGCGCATCGGTGCAGGCATCGGCGACCCCGGTCCGTGCGGGCGCATCCTCACACGCGGCGAACCCGGCTGGGACATCATTCCCGAGCTCTATCCGATCGAGGGCGAGACGATCATCGACAAGCCGGGCAAAGGCTCCTTCTGTGCTACCGATCTGGAACTGATCCTCAACCAGAAGCGCATCGAGAACATCATCCTGACCGGCATCACCACAGATGTCTGCGTTTCCACCACCATGCGCGAGGCGAACGACCGCGGCTACGAATGCCTGCTTCTGGAAGACTGCTGCGGCGCGACCGATTACGGCAATCATCTGGCCGCAATCAAGATGGTCAAAATGCAGGGCGGGGTCTTCGGCTCCGTCTCCAATTCGCAAACGCTCGTGAGCCAGCTGCCATGAGCACAGTCCGCGACACACCCCTTCCGCAATCCGGCAAGGCGGTCGGCATCGACACCATCGACATGACGATGCGCTTCGGCAGTTTCACCGCACTCGACCACGTGTCGATCAAGGTGCCCCCAGGCAGCTTCCACGCGCTGCTCGGCGAAAATGGCGCCGGCAAATCGACGCTCGTCAAATGCATCATGGGCTTCTACCACGCAACATCGGGTTCACTTTCCGTCGATGGCCGCGAAGTAGCGATCGCTTCGCCGAAGGATGCGGCAACTTATGGCCTCGGTATGGTCTACCAGCACTTCACGCTGGTCCCGTCACTGACGGGTGCCGAAAACCTCGTCATCAGTCGCGCCGAAGTGCCCGCCATCATCAATTGGGCGAAGGAGCGCAAGGATCTTGCCGCCTTCATGGAGCGTATGCCTTTCAAGATCCCGCTCGACCGCCCGGTGAGCGAGCTTGCCGCCGGCGAGAAGCAGAAGCTCGAGATCGTCAAGCAGCTCTATCTCGGCCGATCCTTCCTGGTGCTCGACGAGCCGACCTCGGTGCTCACACCCGCCGAGGCCGACGAGATGCTCGGCCTCGTGCGCGCCATGACAAAGCGCGGTGAGCTGACCGTGCTGATGATCTCCCACAAATTCCACGAGGTCACGAAATTTGCCGACGCCGTTTCGGTCCTGCGGCGCGGCAAGCTCGTCGGCACTGGCGAGGTAGGCGAGCTTTCCACCGCCGACATGGCGGCGATGATGATCGGCGACGTCAAGCTGGCCGAACTGGACACCCGCATTCCCGTTACTGAAAGTGCCAGATACGTGCTGACGGTCGAGCAGATCAAGGCGCCAGACCGATCGGGACTCAAGACCATCGAGATCGACAATCTCACGGTCCGCTCTGGCGAGATCGTCGGCATTGCCGGCATATCCGGCAATGGCCAGAAGGAACTGACGGAAATCCTTGCCGGCCAAAGGCCGACAGATACCGGCCGTGTCAGCGTCAACGGCGAGACCTACGGAGCGACCCGGCCCGAGACTCGCAAGAACAATGTCCGCTTCATCCCCGAGGAACCGCTGCAGAACGCCTGTGCCCCGCGCATGACGGTCAGCGAAAACCTCGCCTTCCGCACCTTCGACCTGAAAGCCGACGGCAAGGACGCGATCTGGCTGAACAAGGGCAAGATGAAGAAGCGCGCCACGGACCTGATTTCGGATTTCAAAGTGAAGACGGCCTCCTCTTCCTCGCCGATCGCGGCCCTTTCGGGCGGCAATGTGCAGCGCGCCGTGCTTGCCCGCGAGCTGACCGGCGAGGTGGATCTGCTCATCGTCTCGAACCCCTGTTTCGGCCTCGATTTTTCGGCTGTCGCCGAAATCCGGGCCCGTATTATGAAAGCCCGCAATTCGGGCACCGCTGTCTTGCTGCTTTCCGAGGACCTCGATGAACTGCTCGAAATGTCCGACCGCATCATGGTGATATCCGACGGCAAGCTGGTTTACGAGACGCCGGCCCTATCCGCCGATATCGGCGTCATCGGCGCCCACATGGCGGGATATCACTGATGGCGGAGATCAAGGCAGAACCCTTCCCCTTTCCGGTGAAATACGACAGGCTTGCCCTCATCGTCATCGACATGCAGCGCGATTTTGCCGAGCCCGGCGGCTTCGGCGCAAGTCTCGGCAACGATGTCAGCCGCATCACCAGGATCGTGCCCGATGTCAAACGTCTCATCCAGGGCTTCCGCGATGCCGGCCTGCCGGTCATCCATACGATGGAATGCCACAAACCCGACCTATCGGACCTGCCGCCGGCAAAACGCAACCGCGGCAACCCAGCGCTCCGCATCGGTGACGAGGGTCCCATGGGCCGCATCCTGATAACCGGCGAGCCTGGAACCGAAATCCTGCCGGAGCTCGCTCCCCTCAAGAGCGAAATCGTCATCGAAAAGCCCGGCAAGGGTGCCTTCTACGCGACTGAGCTCTGCGACGTCCTGCAGCAGAAGGGTATCAAACAGTTAGTGTTCGCAGGCGTGACAACCGAAGTCTGCGTGCAGACGACGATGCGAGAGGCGAACGACCGCGGCTACGAATGTCTGCTCGCCGAAGAAGCGACGGAAAGCTATTTCCCCGAATTCAAGGCGGCCGCCATCGCCATGATCCGCGCCCAGGGTGCGATCGTCGGCTGGACGGCCCATGTCGACGACATCCTGGAGAGCATCGCTTATGCCTGAAACGACCCGCGAACTGGTCACAGCCGGTGGCTGGAAGGAGCTGGAATTCGATCCGTTCCGCGAGGAGGTGACGATCCACTGGATACGCCCCTTCGAAGGCGATCAGCCCGGCGTGGCACTGTTGAAATACGGGGCTGGCGCCTCGGTTCCCCGTCATCGGCACGAGGGTCTGGAGACAATTCTCGTTCTGGATGGGGTCCAATCCGACGAAGCGGGCGATTACGGCCGCGGCTGCTACATCGTCAATGCGCCGGGCACTGAGCATTCGGTCTGGAGCGATACCGGCTGTGTCGTGCTCATCCAGTGGGACCGGCCTGTCAAAATACTGGAAGACGAGACAACATGAATTCGACGATTCCGACTTTGGGGATCGCATCGCTGCATGATTTCATGTCGCAGCCGCGGCAGTGTCTCCGACGATCGTCGAAGCGGTCTGTACCGGTCGAACACGTGACTTGTTAGCCACCGCTAGCCATTCGTCACTGCGGATCGAGGTGTACTATTCCTTACCTGCTCGGCCGCACGAGCGATCACCCGATCTCGACTATATCGTCACGCGAGGTGTGCCCTTGCTAGCTTTGCGAAAGCTGATCGGCCGACCTTCAAGTCGGACTCAGGCCCAGAGCCAAAAGATGCGGCGGCATGTTGCCGGTAGGACGGCAATCTACCTGGGCATGTTTGCGAAGAAGATTCTGCGGCATTGCAATAGTAGATAGCGCACTGCAATATAACTGTCATAAATCTGTGCAGTTGGGGTGCCGTGCAATGAGGATTTGCATCTATAAGTCGGAGAGAGCGCCCGAGTTCACCCTCTTGTTGCGAGAGGGCTTGCCTGTTCCGCTCGATACCAAGATAGACAAATGGACCAAAATCAAGGTCGTCACCGACAGGGAAATGAGAGCAGACCTTTTGATTCAAATTGGCGGTGCGGGCTATGCTTTAGTTCGGCTTGGCACGATTAGACAACATTAGGCGATAGCACCGCATCGCCTCCGCGTTATCACAACACCACCCTCACATCGCGAGGCCACGTCTGTTGGAAACACGCACCTCTGACGCTCGCGAGCAGACCGGCGGCCACATTGCCTGCCTCGGACGGTAAGCTGCCTTACCGTATTGGTGGCCCTGAATGGATTTGAACAGTGGTGCTGTTATCACGGTTCCTACTACCGGCTCACGATCATCAATTTCACTTCCATCCGCATGTCACCATCCGGCCCCTGCGCTCAGGTCAGTGGCATCGCCACTGGTCGCATCGGTGTGCCCATCGCGCCGCGTAACTTGATGCATGCACCGAAGAAGGCAAATTCGTAGATCGCCCTGCCCGATCCGGGCATTCGGCCCGATGCGGCCCGTCTTGGTCAGATCAGTGATCTCGTTCCAGAGAGTAATCGGCTCGATGTCGATCGGCTGTACGGCGCGCCAGTGCCAGACGATGTCGAGGTTGTGGAAGCACTGGTCGTAGATGTCGTAGGCCATCGGCTCCAGCGCCGCCTTGTGCTGGGCGGTCGTGAAGTCCTGACTGTCGAATTCAATATCCATGCCGAGATCGCGCTCGACACCGAGCCGAAGTTCTTCCAGCAGCGAGATCGCCGTGCCCAGGATGCGCAGCTTGATCCGGCCCCCTGTATTGGGAAACTCTTCGGCGTCGGCATTTTTCTCATGGCTGCATCTCCTCGACCCGCTCCGGCGCGCGTTGTGCCGCACCGAGCCCGTTGAAGGCGTTGACCGATCGCTCGATCGCCGCCGGTGCAATGCCATCGACGATGAAGACGATGCGCGAACGCCGGTCCCAGCCCGGCCAGGATTGCATGTGGACCGGTATATGGACCAGATGCTGCACCCGCGACATCCTCGCCCACCAGCCAGTGAAGGATGGGGATCTCGCGTGATCGATCGACTGTCAGCGGACCTGCGACGCGATTGCGCGAAATGACAGGGCTTTCGCCTCGAAGCGGACTTCATCGACGACAAGGAAAGGCACCGTCAAATTTCTCTCGAACGCTGCCTGCGCCGCAGTCCGAATTCGCCCAGGAATTGATCAGGGACCCGTATAGCTTCGATCTTCTCGCTCTCGTGTCAACACGTGCTGCATCCCGTCGACGAAAAGAGTACCGCTTGCTGGTGTCGAACGTCGTCTTGATGTCGAACGCCGTAGATTTCTCTGGTGCGAGGCCACGCATCAGAGAAATCCTTCAGAATACCGGCCGGACAGTCCCTAGACGGGCAATTGGAAGATCCAGTTCGCGATCAGGACGATGGCGAGCCCAGCGGCAAGAGCGAGGTATGGCAACATGCCGGCCTTCTTGACGCCGAGATCCTGGCCCACGAGCCCGAGGTCGTCCATGGCACCGGGCGGGAATTTGCCTCCATCGCGCACATAGTGGCGATAGGCGAAAACCGGCAGGATAAGCGCGGCAAAGATGAAGCCGACCCAGAGCGCGTTGGCATAGCCCCAGACCTTGGCGCCGGCGCCAAGGAAGAGCGCGTTGACGAAGGCAAGCACGGTATTGACGCCGATCAGCCAGGTGGGGGCCTTCCAGGGGCGCTCTACATGACCGGAATCCATGCGATGGATCCAGCCGGAATTGAGGTTCAGGAAGTTGAAGATGATATAACCGACATTGGAGACCGCGAGCACGAAGAAGTAGCCGCCAGCATCGGACGCGATCGCCAGCAGGAAAAGGTTGAAGGCAAAGTCTGTCCACATCGCCCGGGTCGGAGCGCCGTGTTCGTTGACATGGTCGAGATATTTCGGCAGCCAGCCATCCTTCGAGCCCTGGTAGAGCGTGCGAGAGGAGCCTGCCATCGCCGTCATGATGGCGAGGAAAAGCGCCATGATCATCAGCACGACGAGAAGCTGGGTGACGACACGGCCGGCGCCGATCAGTCCACCGAGCGCCTCGGCGACACCCGTCCCGTCAATGATGCCCGGCGCAAGCATGCCCGCATGACCGAGCACGCCCTGGAAGGCAAAGGGGACGAGGAAGAAGAACAGGCAGCAGGCAAGGCCCGAATAGAAGATCGCCTTGAAGGTATCCGTCTTCGGGTTCTTCAGTTCGCGTGTATAGCAGACCGCAGTCTCGAAACCGTAGGTCGACCAGGCGGCGATATAGAGACCGCCGAGGAAGAGCGTCCAGCCGCCATTGCTCCAGGTACCGTCGGTGCCGGCATAGGCCGCCGTCGGCGGAACCAGCCCGGTGACGTTGGCACTGACGATCTGGCCACTGATGATCGGATAGAGACCGATGATGAGCAGCGGCACAAGCACGATGATCGCCAGCCATTTCTGGACGCTCGCCGTCTCGGAGATGCCGCGATGCTGGATCGCAAAGATGATCAGCATCAGGATGCCGCCGATGAAGAAGGTGGCATTGATATTGGCGGTGGCGAGGAAGGGAATGCTGAAGCTGACGAGTGACCAGCTGCGGACTGCCGGCGTCAGCGCGGCGATACCGTCAGCGCTCAGCAACGCCTTGACCGCATCCTCAGGCGAAGTGCCGGCATGGGCAGCAATATATTCGGCGACGCGGGGGCTATCGGCCGTAATTGAAGCGGCATGCGCGCTGATCCAGGCGAGGACCGCCTGCGAATCCGCCGCCGGGATCGGGAAGAAGGCATTGAGGATGTATCCGGCCGCGATGGCGCAGCCGAGAGAAAGCACCGGCGACCAGGCAAACCAGTTGCACCAGACGGATAGCGGCGCGATGAACTTCGAATAGCGCAGCCAGGCCGTGGCGCCATAGACAGAGGCGCCGCCGGACTTGTTGGCGAACATGCCGGCGATTTCGGCATAGGTGAAGGATTGCAGGAAGCCCATGATCATCGAGATGATCCAGACCACAAAGGCGAGCTTGCCGGTCGTGCCTGCAATACCGCCGATGGAGAAGAGAACAAGCGGTGGCACGCCGGCTGCCACCCAGAACGCGCCCTTCCAGTCAAGCGCGCGTATAAGTTTACCTTCGGTGCCGGCGGCAACGCCGGCGTCCACGATATCCGTCATCGATGAAATTCCCCATTCTATTTGTTCGGGACGTAGCTTTGCGTACGTCTCCCTGAACGTGCCTCCCGTGGCATGCATGGGCTGCCCGGCATTTTCTCGATCCGCGCTCCCGAGCGGATTTCCGAGTCTCGACCCTTTATGCATAGTGAAGATATTTTCTTTTTAGTCAACATCCCTTTACTTTCGGGCGGCATTTTGTCAGCATGATTTCCGTGCCGGAGGGCACATCAATCTCATGAGGACCACATGCGAGATCTCCATCCCGGGATATCAGGGGTGCGACCCGTGTCGGCAAGCATCATTCGCTATCCCGGTATCCCCGCGCTCCCCGAA
The DNA here is from genome assembly GCF_056400025.1 of Rhizobium sp. 01L419. NCBI lineage: Bacteria > Pseudomonadati > Pseudomonadota > Alphaproteobacteria > Hyphomicrobiales > Rhizobiaceae > Rhizobium > Rhizobium sp. 01L419. Next base: position 135,310 of record NZ_JBFTSM010000013.1, on the reverse strand, counting down.
GGTGTCGAGCGTTACCGCTGCAAGGGCGGTGGATCCCTTGTTGTTCGCGTCGAGGCAGGCGACCACGTCACCCTGATCGACAGCGAAGGCGGACAAGCCTGCGAGCTTTCCTTCCTCGACGAAAATGGCCAGTTTCAATCGGCCGGCCTCGGCGCAGCCTTCACCGGTTCGGCCGAAGGACTAAAGGCCATTCTCTCTTCAGGTTATGAGGGCGCCGCCCGGACCCGCACGGCGCTTGAGCGACGCGGTGCCGATCTCGCCCCGGCAGGTGCGATCCGCATTTTCAGCGAAGCCTCCACTCCCGGCAGCAGCGCGGAGTTTGCGATCACGATGAAGGGTCTGCTGATTGCCGCCGCACCGGCAGCAGCGATGTCGCCTGACGCGCAGGATACGGCAACGCCGATCGAGATCCGCATCAGGCGCAGCACGCTGATCCGCGACTATGCCGCGGCCCTCCCCGAGCCGATGGCCGATCCGATCGAGGACATCCGCATCAGGGCGGCGACAGCATCGGCCTATTTCGTCCGTGCCGGAGAGTTCATCCAGATCATTGATGTCTACGGCCGGCAATGCACCGATTTCCAGGCCTTTGCCGCCCGCAAAGTCGACAAGGGCCTTGATCTTGCGCTCGATTCCACTGTCACCCGCACCCTGCTTGGCCGCAGCTATCCCGCCCCCGGCCTGCCGTCCAAGGCTTTCGACCGCGATTTCGAGCCACTGGTGGAGATCGTCCAGGATACGGTCGGCCGCCATGATGCCTTCGCGACCGCCTGCAATTCGCGCTACTATGACGACATGGGCTATCCCGGCCATGTCAATTGCACCGACAATTTCAATGCGGTGCTGGCGCCCTACGGCATACCCGGCCGGAAGGGCTGGGAGGCGCTCAATTATTTCTACAATACGAATATCGACCACAACAACCAGCTTTATCTCGACGAGCCATGGTCGCGGCCGGGCGATTATGTGCTGATGCGGGCGCTGACCGATCTCGTCTGCGTCTCCTCCTCCTGCCCCGACGATATCGACGCCGCCAACGGCTGGGATCCGACCGATATCCACGTGCGCACCTTCTCCGGAAAAGAAAAATTCTCAAGAGCGGTAGCCTATCGCATGACCCCTGACGCCGACGCAGAACTGACGCGGGAAACCGCCTTCCACCCCCGCCTCTCGGCACTGACGCGGGATTACTCCGAATATCGCGGCTACTGGCTGCCAAACCGGTTTTCCTCCGCAGGTCCCGCCGAGGAATATTGGGCCTGCCGTGAGAAGGCCGCCGTCATCGACCTGTCGCCGTTGCGCAAATTCGAAGTCACGGGCCCGGATGCCGAGGAACTGCTGCAATACTGCCTGACGCGCGACGTGCGCAAGCTGTCGACCGGACAGGTCGTCTATTCCGCCATGTGCTACGAGCACGGCGGCATGATCGACGACGGCACGCTCTTCCGCCTCGGCGACAAGAATTTCCGCTGGATCGGCGGCGACGACTACAGCGGCATATGGCTGCGCGAACAGGCCGAGAAGAAGGGCTTCAAGGCCTGGGTCCGCTCCTCGACGGACCAGATGCACAACATCGCCCTGCAGGGACCCAAGAGCCGCGACATTCTCAAGGAGATCATCTGGACGGCACCGCGCCAGCCTGATATCGGCGAGCTCGAATGGTTCCGCTTCACGGTCGGCCGGATCAGCGGCTTTGAAGGCGCCCCTGTGGTCGTCTCGCGTACCGGCTATACCGGCGAACTCGGCTACGAGATCTTCTGTCATCCGAAGGATGCGCTGACCGTCTTCGATGCCGTCTGGAAGGCCGGCGAGCCTTACGGGCTGAAGCCGATGGGACTGGAAGCGCTCGACATGGTCCGCATCGAGGCAGGTCTCATCTTCGCCCATCACGAATTCGACGATCAGACCGATCCCTTCGAGGCCGGCATCGGCTTCACCGTGCCGCTCAAGTCCAAGCAGGACGATTTCATCGGCCGCGAGGCGCTGATAGCCCGCAAGGAGCATCCGCGCCACCTGATGGTCGGTCTCGACATACAGGCGAACGATGCGGTCGGCCATGGCGATTGCGTTCATGTTGGCCGCGCCCAAATCGGCGTTATCACCAGCGCCACGCGCTCTCCGATCCTCGGCAAGACGATCGCACTTGCCCGTATCAACGTCACCCATGCCGCCATCGGCACCGAGGTTGAGATCGGCAAGCTCGATGGCCAGCAGAAACGCCTGCCGGCGACCGTGGTGCCGCTGTCGCACTACGACCCGCAGAAGACCCGGCCGCGTTCGTAAAAACCTTTATTCCGCCCTGCGCTGGGCACTGGTAATTGCCCTTGCGGCCTCTTCGGAGGAATTGGCGAGCTGACGCATCTCAGCGGCGAGCACGGCGAAGCCGGATCCCGCCGTCCCTGCCCTTGCCGCCTCAATACCGGCATTGACGGCGAGCAGCTTCAGATAGCGCAGCGAGTGCAGGATCTCGTTGGTCTTCGAGGCAGTGATGCGCATACCCGCAGTCTGCTCGTCAATGCGCTGGTAGAGCGACTCGATGTTGATAATGCTGCCCTCGAGATAGAGCAGCTCGCTGTTTTCGTCCCAGACGCCTCCGCCCGTCTCCGTCACCCAGACATGATGTCCCTCGCGGTGGCGGATACGATATTCCATCGTCCAGTCGGTGCGGCTTTCCAGCGCGCTGCCGACGACCTCATCCATTAGCGGCACGTCCTCCTCGCACATGATCGAGGTGAAGGTGCGTGTGCTGTTGCCGATGATCTCTTCGGCCGGATAGCCGAAGATGCGTTCGATGCCATCGGTCATCTCCAGCATCGTGTAGTTTTCATCCGCACGGCAGCGATAAAGAAAACCGCTCATGCGGCCGAGAACACTGCTCTGAAAATCCATGAAGACCACGCCTTGAGAAAATGAGTTGCAGATCGGGTTTGCTTCGTCTCATTTCAAACACGCCGGACAGGGCCGCGACGGACGACCCTTTCTCGGTTACGCGGGAGCCTGGGAAAGATCAGTTGCGCAGATATTCCTCCATGGAATCGTCGAGCGCCTCGACCCAGGGTGTGTGATGCGTCGGCGACATGTTGCCGGTCATCAGCGACCGGTAGGCATGGTCACGGAAGCCCATGATGTTGTGGGCCTTGTGGTGTTCCCACTCCATGAAGGTTTTGTTCGTCCCCTCGATGTCGAAAGAGGGATAATCGGTCTCGGCGAGCAGTTCCTTCACATAGTCGCCCTGATACCAGATCATCTGCTCGGCATCTTCGAGCGTCTCCTCACGGGCGCGCCATGCGTCGAAATTGGCCTTAAGCTCCTCTTCCTGCGGCAGGGTGATGCGGCCCATCATCACGTCGCGGACCCACCATGCCTGCACGTCGAACATGTTGAAGGTGTAGAACTGGTCCTGCATGCCGATATAGAAAAGCTGCGGGTTCCTGTCGAAGATCACGCCCTTGTAGAGGCTATCGGCCCAGAGGCGGTTGGCGGTTTTCAGCCGGAGATCGTCTGGCAGGAAGGGGAAATGGTGCTGATAGCCGGTGCAGAGGATCACCGCATCGACCTCCTTGGTCGAGCCGTCGAGGAAATGCGCCGTGCGGTTTTCGAGCCTGGTCAGCAGTGGCCGCTCCTCGAAATTTTCAGGCCATTTGAAGCCCATCGGCTTCGAGCGGTAGCTCGTCGTCACCGATTTCGCGCCGTATTTCCAGCATTGCGAGCCGATGTCCTCGGCCGAATAGCTGCGACCGACAAGCAGGATGTCCTTGCCCTTGAACTCCAGCGCGTCGCGGAAGTCGTGGGCGTGCAGCACGCGGCCGTTGAAGGTCTTGACGCCCTCGAAGTAAGGCACATTCGGCGTCGAGAAATGTCCGGAGGCGACGACCACATAATCGAACTCCTCGTCATACATCCGGTCCTCGATGCGGTTATGCGCAGTGACTGTGAATTTCTTCATCTGCTCGTCGAAGCGGACCATGCGCACCGGCGTGCTGAACCGCACCCACTGGCGGACATTCGCCTTCTCGACGCGGCCCTTGATATAATCCCAGAGCACGGCGCGTGGCGGATAGGAGGCGATCGGCTTGCCGAAATGCTCCTCGAAGGAGTAATCGGCGAATTCGAGGCATTCCTTCGGACCGTTCGACCAGAGGTAACGATACATGCTGCCGTGGACCGGCTCGCCATATTCGTCGAGCCCGGTGCGCCAGGTGTAATTCCAGAGCCCGCCCCAGTCCGACTGCTTTTCGAAGCAGACGATCTCCGGGATTTCGGCGCCCTTCTGGGCGGCCGATTGAAAGGCGCGCAGCTGCGCCAACCCGGAAGGACCGGCACCGATGACGGCTACTCTTGTCATAAAGCATTCCCCTCTTGATTATATGTCATTGCATGGGTTGCGCGTCTGAGAAGACGCACGGCGCTGGTGCGCATTGCCGCGCCTCAGTCCGGATAGATGCCGGGGCTGGTCGGGGCCCCGTCGTCATATTTGGAAAGCCAGTCGATCGTCGTCTCGCGGAAGCGGGTGAGGCCCTTGTAGTCGATGAGCTCTGGCGGCAACGTCTTCAGCACGCGCGGGAAGCGCCGCGCCCATTTCGGCACGGTGACGAGTTCTTCCATGTTCATCAGATAGCAGCGGATGACGAAGAGGATGGCGTTCGAGCGCGGCAGGCGCCACAGGCTCTGCAGCTCGACGCGCAGATGCACCTTCTCGCCGACATTGTCTGATGTCACCGTCGTGCGGTCGGGACCCCATTTGTGATAATTCTCCGGGCTGGTGTCGAGCCGCGGATTGATGGTCATCGTCCAGTTGAAGCGCCGCGTCGGCTTGCCCTGCTGCAGATTCAGGAGAAATTTCAAAGCCCGGTCGAAGACGCCGATCTGGTGAGCGAGTGGCACTGGCCCATGCCATTCCATGAAGTTCATGCCGATATCGAAATCGAGCGACCAGTCGGCCTGCGTCGTCACCATGCCGGCATCCATCCAGAGATTGCCGTCGCGCTGGTCGACGATGCAGAAATCGCCCTGGGCCTGGCGGGTGATATATTCGAACGGCTCGTAGGGCAGCGTCGAAGCATCGCCGAAGGTGAAGCTGTCGTCGATGCCGAGCGGGCGGTTGATCCAGCGCCACTGGTCGCCGTTGCGGATTAGCGTGAAGTGATCGGGATAACCTGCCGCCTGCTCTTCCATCAAAAGTTCGAGCGTATCCCACTGCGCGCTCATCATATGCGGCAGCGCCTGGTAGCGCAGCGGATCTTCCTTCAACACCAGCGCCCGGTCGTGCATCTCGGCGACGTAATGCTCGTCGACGTCGATCAGGCTTTCGTAGACGGTTCCCGCCCGGCCGTGCACATGCTGTTCCATATTGACCGAATACATGTATTCGTCGCGGTCGAAGGGAAACGGAAAACGCCGGATGTTTTCGGGGCTGTTGCGATAGCTGAAATCGTTCCGGAAGGTTTCCTGCTTGAAGACGATTGCCATGTCCGGTCTCCTTGTTCCGCTTTCCCAATGCCGTCAGAGATCAAGATGCAGCGTGTTTCCCTCGAAACGGGAAACGCAGATCATCACCTTGCGGCCGGATGCTTTTTCTTCGCTCGTCAGATAGACGTCATTGTGCAGCAGCTTGCCGTCGCAGGTGACGACTGCGGTTTCGCATTGACCGCAGGCCCCGCCGCGACAGAGGAAGGGCGCGTCGACCCCCGCCGCCTCGATCGCCTCCAGCATGCTTTCGTGATGGCCGACCTTCACGGTCTTGCCGGACCGCAGCAACTCGATCGCGAAGGGTTTGCCGGGCAGCGATGACAGGAACCGTTCCGAATGCAGGTTCTGCTCCGGCCAGCCGGCGTTGAGCCCGGTTTTCAGCACGCCGTCGATCATGCCGGAGGGGCCGCAGACATAGAGATGCGTGCCGAGCGGTTGGCTGTCGAGCAGACGCGTCAGGGGGATGGCGCCGCCTTCGGCATCGCAATGGATCTTGATGCGATGTCCGCCGTAGCGCTCCTGGAGTTCCCGCCAGTAGGCGCCGCGGTCGCGCGTGCGTATGGCATAATGCAGTTCGAAATTGGCGCCTGCGCGGGAAAACTGCTCCATCATCGCGATGAAGGGCGTAATGCCGATGCCGCCGGCGATGAGAAGATGCTTGCGCCCGCGCCAGTCCGGCTGGAAGAGGTTGACGGGATAGCTGACCTTCAGCTCGTCGCCTTCGCTAACCTTCTCATGCATGAAGGTGGAGCCGCCGCGTGAATCCTCGACATGCAGCACGCTGATCTCGTAGGCCGCGCAATCATGCGGCGGTGACATCAGCGAATAGGCGTTGCGGCGCATATGGCCGCCATCGTTCATCGAGACGATGATATGGGCGCCGCCGGAAAAATAGGGCATCGGCTTGCCATCCAGGCGCTCGAAGCGGAAACGTTTGACGCGTTCGGCGATCGGTGTGATCCGCGCCACGCGGACGGGAATTTCTGTACCACCGCTCAAAGGAACAACTCCTCCGGATCGGGCGCGCTGCCAGGCTCTTCCGCATCGATATTGACGCCCTGGAAGGCGGCGAGCCGGCGCGAATAATGGTCGCGCACCAGAAGCGTCAGCCCGCAATGGCTGCAGGCAAACGGGCTGCTGGTGACGTCGTCGGTGATGCCCTTGCAATGGACGCATTGCACGCGCCGGGCCAGCGAGCCGCGATGCTCAGTAATGACAGAGGCATGGTCCATGCCGCAGTCGAGCGCCACGAGCATCGCCTGGCCGATGAAGCCTTCCGTGCCCGCGATATATAGCCGCGTGCCCATATGGGCGGTGGCGAGCGAACCCTTTAATCGGAAGAGCAGCGTTGCGATTGTCGGCGCGGTGAAGAACATGTCGGAGCCGAGATGGCGGAGTGCCTCGTCCAGGCCGGACGCTTTAGAGCCGCGGGCGACATAGAGGACCTCGCTGCGGGAACGGGCCGCGTCGTCAAGTGCTGCCCGTTGATCGAGGAGAGCCTTGGCACCCTCCCCTTCGAGCGCGAAAATGTGCCGCCGGGCGTGCGGCTGGATGGTCAGGCCCTTGTAGACTGGTCGGCTCTTGATGCCTGCAACGAGCATTCGCGTGCTCCTTAACCTACGGCAGTCCTCTTCTTCTTCTCCGGATCGTCGAAGGGCAGTGTATGGGCGGTCGCGCTGGTCTTCAGGGTCTTGCCGCGCACCTCAAGCTTCGTGCCGTGCACAGCCTTGTCGACGTCGAGGCGGGCGATTGCCATCGACTTCTTCGTCAACGCAGAATAGCTCGGGCAGGTGATGACGCCAACTTTCTTTCCGTCGGCATAGACTTCATCACCGAGATCGGCCGGGCCGTCGGCATCGATCAGCATGCCGAAGATCTTGAAGCGTTCCTTGCCCTTCAGCCGTGCATGTTCCTCCGCGCCACGGAAGCCGGTCTTGCCGGGGCTGACCGTGAAATCGAGGCCGAGCTCCCACAGGCTGTCGCCGGGCGGCTGGTCGGCAAAGGGATACATCTGCGAATTGTCGTAGGGGTAGAACAGCAGGTAGCTTTCGACACGCAGCATGTCGAGCACTGAGAAGCAGCAGGGAATAATGCCCATCTCCTTGCCTTCCTCGACGATCCGGTCCCAGACCATGACGGCGTCCTGGCCGCGCACGAAAATCTCGTAGCCGCGCTCGCCGGTATAGCCGGTGCGCGAGATCATGACAGGAGCGCCGAACAGCGTCGTCTGCATGTGATGGAAATATTTGAGGTCGCGGATGCCAGGCACATATTTGGCGAGGTAATCGACCGCGATCGGGCCCTGCAGCGACAGGTCATGCAGGTCGTCGTCGAAGAGCACGGCGCAGTTTCGGCCCGCCGCCTGCTTGACGAGTTCCTCATGGCCTGAGCCGGAGCCGTGTACCAGCATCCAGGAATTCGGGCCGGTGCGATAGACGATGCAATCGTCGGTGAAGTGGCCGCGATCGTTCAGCATGGCCGCATAGACCGAGCGGCCGGGATAGATCTTCGTCATATCGCGGGTGGTGATATAGTCGAGCACGGCGATCGCATGCGGGCCGACCAGATGCACCTTCTTCAGGCCCGAGACATCCATGATGCCGGCCTTGGTGCGGACCGCGACATGCTCGTCTGACATGTTCTTGTCGTAGGTCCAGGCGGTTCCCATGCCGCTCCAGTCCTCTAGCTTCGATCCCAGAGCCCGATGCCGATCCGCCAAGGCGGAGAAACGCCAAGATAATGCCATTTCCGTTCCCTCTTATTTCCTCTACGGAATATTTATTTCCTGACTATATTCGTCTTTCACGCCGTGGCAAGCCGATCCCGATGATTTTTGTCGGCTGTCCCAACGGCACTTTCGTTAGAACATCGGCGGCGTCAGCCCAGCCGAGCGATGGGCGGCAATCACCGTATTGGCCATCAGCATGGCGATCGTCATCGGGCCGACGCCACCCGGCACCGGGGTGATGACGGCAGCAACCGGCGCGACCTCCGCAAAGGCGACGTCGCCGACAAGGCGGGTCTTGCCCTCACCGCGCTCCGGCGCCGCGATGCGGTTGATGCCGACATCGATGACGGTGGCGCCGGGTTTCACCCAATCGGCCCTGACCATTTCCGGACGGCCGACGGCGGCCACCAGAATATCGGCGTTGCGGCAGATCTCGGCGAGATTCTTCGTGCGCGAATGAGCGATGGTGACCGTCGCATTGGCATTCAGCAGAAGCTGCGCCATTGGCTTGCCGAACAGGTTGGAGCGGCCGATGACGACCGCGTTAAGGCCCGAAAGATCCTCACCGTGGGTGCGACGAACGAAAACCATGGCACCGGCCGGCGTACAGGAAACGAGGCCGGTCTTCAGATCACCGGTCGCAAGCTTGCCGGCATTGACGACGCTCAAGCCGTCGACATCCTTTTGCGGCAGGATCGACTGGATGATCGGCTCGCTGTCGAGATGTTTCGGCAATGGCAGCTGCACGAGAATGCCATGGATCGAGGGATCGGCGTTGAGCGAGGCGACGAGCGCTGCAAGTTCTTCCTGCTTCGTCTCCACCGGCAACGTGTGCTGGATGGATTTGAAGCCGCATTCCTTGGCCATGCGGCTCTTCGAGCTGACATAGGTGTGGCTCGCCGGATCGTCGCCGACGATGATGACTGCAAGCCCGGCCTTGATGCCTTTGGCGGCTTCAAGTGCGGTATTTGCCGATTTCACGGTTTCGATTACGAAAGCGGCAACCTGCTTGCCATCGATGAGCGTGACCATGACTCAGCCCATGCGCTCGGAAGCGTAGCTGCCCGGGCTTGCCGGGAAGACGACGGTGCGGTTGCCGTTGATGAAGGTACGGTGGTGGATATGGGCGTGGATGGCGCGCGCCAGCACCTGGCTTTCGACATCGCGGCCGATCGAAACGTAGTCTTCGGCGCTCTGCGCATGGGTGATGCGGGCCGTGTCCTGCTCGATGATCGGGCCTTCGTCGAGATCGGCCGTCACGTAGTGCGCCGTGGCGCCGATCAGCTTCACGCCGCGCTCATAGGCTTGCTTGTAGGGATTGGCACCCTTGAAGCTCGGCAGGAAGGAATGGTGGATGTTGATGATCCGGCCCGACATTTTCTGACACATCTCGTCCGACAGGATCTGCATGTAGCGGGCGAGCACGATCAGTTCCGTGCCGGTCTGCTCGGCCACTTCCATGATATGGGCTTCCGCCTGCACCTTGTTGACCTTGGTGACGGGAATATGGTGGAAGGGAATGTCGTGGTTGACGACGACCTTCTGGTAATCGAAATGGTTGGAGACGACGCCGACGATATCGATCGGCAGGGCGCCAATCTTCCAGCGGTACAGCAGGTCGTTGAGACAATGGCCGAAGCGGGAGACCATGAGCAGCACCTTCATGCGCTTCTCGCTGTCATGGAAATCGTAGGTCATGCCGAAGCGTGTGGCGATGCTGGTGAAGCCGGCGCGGATATCGGCCTCGGAGATGCCCTCTTCGGAAATGAAGGATACACGCATGAAGAACTGGCCGGTGTCCAGATCGTCGAATTGCGAGCTGTCGACGATGTTGCAGCCCTGTTCGGCGAGATACCCCGAGATCGCCGCAACGATGCCGCGCGTCGACTTGCAGGATACTGTCAGTACGTAGCTCTTCATGCCATCTCTTCCTTCGTCACTTGAAGCATAGGCCGCCTGCGGGCCGGTGCTTTGCTGCTCCGGCCCGCAGGCACATGATGTCAAAACCTCAACCGGTCGGCTTAGATATCGAGCGTGCTGTCGCGTTCCCACTGGGTGAAATGCGAGCAGAAGGCATTCCATTCCTGGTGCTTGAGCTTGAGATAGGCGGCGGAGAACTCGGTTCCGATCGCAGCCTTCAGACCCTCGTCGGCGTCATAGGCACGCAGCGCGTCGAGCAGGTTCAGCGGCAGGCGCGGCGCATCCTTGACCAGATGGCCTTCCGCATACATGTCGATATTGTGATGCGGACCGGGATCTGCCTTGCTGTTCAGCCCGTCAAGACCGGCCGCAATGATGATTGCCTGCAGCAGGTAGGGGTTGACCGCACCATCAGGCAGGCGCAGCTCGAAGCGGCCGGGGCCTGGCACGCGCACCATGTGGGTGCGGTTGTTGCCGGTCCAGGTTACCGTATTCGGCGACCATGTGGCGCCCGAGGTCGTGCGCGGCGCATTGATGCGCTTATAGGAATTGACGGTCGGATTGGTGATCGCAGCAAGCGCCGAAGCGTGCTTCATGATGCCGCCGAGGAAGTGCCTGCCTTCCGCCGACAAGCCGAATTCGGCTGTCCTGTCGGCGAAGACGTTGACCTCGCCATCATTGTCCCAGACCGAGATATGGCAATGGCAGCCATTGCCGGTCAGGCCCTTGAAGGGCTTCGGCATGAAGGTGGCGCGAAGCCCGTGCTTTTCGGCGATCGACTTGACCATGAACTTGAAGAAGGAATGCTTGTCGGCCGTCTTCAGCGCATCGTCGAATTCCCAGTTCATCTCGAACTGGCCGTTGGCATCCTCGTGGTCGTTCTGATAGGCGCCCCAGCCGAGCTCCAGCATATAGTCGCAAATCTCGGCGATGACGTCGTAGCGGCGCATGACGGCCTGCTGGTCGTAGCAGGGCTTTTCAGCCGTGTCGCGGCCATCGGAAATCTGTTCGCCGTCCGCGGTGATCAGGAAGAATTCGGCCTCGACGCCGGTCTTGACCCGCTTGCCCGCCGCTTCGGCTTTATTGACGAGCTTCTTCAGCACATTGCGCGGCGCCTGCGCCACGAGAGTGCCCTCCATCATGCAATCGGCCGCTACCCAGGCGACGTCCTTCTTCCAGGGAAGCTGGATGACGGAGGTGGCATCGGGAACGGCAAAGAGATCGGGATGGGCGGGCGTCATGTCGAGCCAGGTAGCGAACCCGGCAAAACCCGCACCCTCTTCCTGCATGCCGGCAATCGCCTGCGCCGGCACCAGCTTGGCACGCTGGCCGGAGAAGAGGTCAGTATAGCTGATCATGAAATATTTGATGCCTTTGTCTTTCGCAAAAGCAGCAAGGTCCAGTGTCATTCTCGTTCCCCTTTGGATTTCTCAGAGACACTTTGGTTATGGATGCGAAGCGGCCGGACTTTTTGCCCGGCCGGTAGAAATCAGTAGCCTCCCTTGCCCGGTATCCAGCTCGTTCCCGCGAGCGGTACCTGTGCCATTGCGGAAGCCTCGATCGTCAATGCGCAGAGGTCTTCCGGTTCCAGATTGTGGACATGATTCTTGCCACAGGCGCGCGCGATCGTCTGCGCCTCTAGCGCCATGACCTTGAGGTAATTGGCGAGGCGGCGACCGGCGGTGATCGGATCGACGCGCTTCATCAGTTCCGGATCCTGTGTGGTGATGCCGGCCGGATCCTTGCCCTCGTGCCAGTCGTCATAGGCAGCCGCCGTCGTATGCAGCGCCTCATATTCGGCCGCCCAGCGCGGATCATTCTCACCGATGGCGATGAGGGCGGCCGTGCCGATAGAGACGGCGTCGGCGCCGAGCGCCAGAGCCTTCGCCACATCGGCGCCATTCCTGATGCCGCCAGAAACGATGAGTTGCACCTTGCGGTGCATGCCGAGGTCCTGCAGCGCCTGCACGGCCGGGCGGATGCAGGCAAGCGTCGGCATGCCGACATGCTCGATGAAGACTTCCTGCGTTGCCGCAGTACCGCCCTGCATGCCGTCGAGCACGACGACATCAGCACCGGCCTTCACCGCAAGGGCCGTGTCGTAATAGGGGCGCGCACCGCCGACCTTCACATAGATCGGTTTTTCCCAGTTGGTGATCTCGCGCAGTTCAAGGATCTTGATCTCAAGGTCGTCGGGCCCGGTCCAGTCGGGATGACGGCTTGCCGAACGCTGATCGATACCCTTCGGCAGCGTGCGCATTTCGGCGACGCGGTCGGAAATCTTCTGACCGAGCAGCATGCCACCGCCGCCGGGCTTGGCACCCTGGCCAACGACGATCTCGATCGCGTCGCAGCGGCGCAGATCTCGCGGGTTCATGCCGTAGCGCGACGGCAGGTACTGGTAGACGAGCGTCTGGGAATGGCCGCGCTCTTCCTCCGTCATGCCACCATCGCCCGTTGTCGTCGAGGTGCCGGCGATCGTGGCACCACGGCCGAGCGCCTCCTTCGCCGGACCGGAGAGCGAACCGAAGCTCATGCCGGCGATCGTGATCGGGATCTTGAGTTCGATCGGCTTTTTGGCGTAACGCGAGCCGAGCACGACATTGGTGCCGCACTTCTCGCGGTAACCTTCGAGCGGATAGCGGGAGATCGAGGCGCCGAGGAACAAGAGATCGTCGAAATGCGGCAGCTTGCGCTTGGCGCCGCCACCGCGAATATCATAGATGCCGGTCGCCGCAGCGCGGCGGATTTCCGACATCGTGTATTCATCGAAGGTTGCCGAAAGGCGAGGCTTTGTGGGCGGGTTCTGATAGCTCATGGAAAACCTCGATAAACTCAATAGGCGTCGGCATTGTCGACGTTGAAATTGTAGAGCTTCCGGGAAGAACCGTAGCGGCTGAACTCCTCCGGTAGCGCATCGGTAATGCCCGCCTTTGCGAGCAGAGCGGAGAGAAGCTCGATATGTTCTGCCCGCATTTCCTTCTCGATACAGTCCGCGCCGAGGCTCTCGACCTTGCCGCGAACGAAGATGCGGGCCTCGTAAAGGGAATCTCCGAGCGCATCGCCGGCGTCGCCGAGCACAACGAGGTTGCCAGCCTGCGCCATGAAGGCGGACATGTGGCCGATATTGCCACGCACGACGATATCGATGCCCTTCATCGAGATGCCGCAGCGCGAAGAAGCATTGCCCTCGATCACGAGCAGGCCGCCGCAGCCGGTGGCGCCTGCATACTGGCTGGCGTCACCCTTGATGGTGATCCGGCCGGACATCATGTTTTCGGCAACACCAGGACCGGCCGAGCCGTGCACGGTGATGACCGCCTCCTCGTTCATGCCACCGCAGTAATAGCCGACGCTGCCGTGGATATCGATGCTGACGGGCGTATGCACGCCGGCGGCGACGGCATGGTGGCCGCGCGGATTGACGACGTCGAACTGCAGGTCGTTATCGCCTGACGCCACGTCATGCAGGGCTTGATTGAGGTCACGAAGCGGCGTCACCGCAAGATCGAATGTGGGCATGAAATCGTCCTGAAATGAAATCGAGTCGATGGGATGAGAGCGACCGCAGCAGCCCTCAGCGTTCCCAGAAATAGACGGTTGCAGGCTCCGGCTCCCAGACGCGCGCGGCATCGATGCCGGGCAGGTTGACGAGCGCGCGGTACTCCGAACCGAAGGCGACGTAACGGTCGGTCTCGGCCATGACGGCAGGCTTGCAGGCGATGGCATCCCGCACGACGCCGAAGCCGGACTTGGTGCCGACGACGAAGGTGAAGAAACCGTCGAGATCGTCGACGGCACCTTCCAGCGCCTCGCCGAGATTCTTGCCCTTGGCCATTTCGGCGGTCAGGTAGGCGGCGGCAACTTCCGTGTCGTTCTCGGTCTCGAAAGTCATGCCTTCGCGCTTCAGTTCACGGCGCAGGTTGTTGTGGTTGGAGAGCGAGCCGTTGTGGACGAGGCACTGGTCGGAGCCGGTGGAAAAGGGATGGGCACCGAGCGTGGTGACTGCCGATTCCGTCGCCATGCGGGTATGGCCGATGCCATGCGTTCCAGCCATGGAATTGACGGCGAAACGGGAAACTACGTCCTTCGGCAAGCCGGTTTCCTTGTAGATCTCGATCGCGTCGCCGCTGCTCATAATGCGGATGTCGGGGCGCAGCTCGGCGATAGCGGCGCGGCCCTCTTCGAGCATGTCCTTCGGCAGGGTGACGACAGCGTGGGTGCTCTTGATGTCGATTGAGACCTCCGTGCCGAGTTCCTTCTCCAGCTCAGCCTCAAGGCCCGAGAAATCCTTCTTCGGCTTGGCGGACTGGACGGTGATCTTGGCGCTGTCGCCGCTGCTTGCGCCATAGATCGCAATGCCCGCGCTATCGGGCCCGCGGTCCGTCATCGTCACCAGCATGGATGACAGCATCGCGCCGAGCTCCGGCTCCAGGCTTTTATCCTTCAGGAAGAGACCCACAATTCCGCACATGACAGAACCTCCATTTCGCGTCTGCAAAATGACTATCAGGTCTGTTTTGGGTTTTCAACCTGCAGGAATATTTTTTTCTTTTAAGGCAAGTCAGTCATTCTTGCCGCGTTGCGGATAGCTGATGATGGAGAGATATCGGCTCGGCAATTTCACAAGTTTTTCCGGCCCGTGCGGCGCATCAGCATCAAAGAACAGGCTGTCGCCCGGCTGCATTGGGAAAAGCTGGTCGCCATGGCGATAAACGACCTCTCCGTCCAGCATGTAGATCAGCTCCATGCCCTCATGCTGGAAGGTCGGAAAGACATCCGAATCCGTCGTCAGCGTGATGAGATAGGGTTCGACGATCACGCCGCTGCTGTTGTTGTCGATATGGCCGAGCAAATTATACTGATGGCCGGCGCGCGTGCCGCGGCGCTCAAGCTCGATGCCCTGCCCCGCCTTCACGAAGACGGCGTTGCGCGGCTCCTCGTAACGGCGGAAGAAGGCCGTCAACGGCACGCCGAGGGCGCGCGAGAGCGATTGCAATGTCGTCAGCGATGCCGAGATATTGCCGTTCTCGATCTTCGACAGCATGCCGAGCGAAATGCCAGTCGCGGCAGCAAGGTCGGTTACGGTAATGCCGAGCTTCTTGCGATAGGCGCGAACCTCATGGCCGATCGCCATTTCGAGATTGTTTTCCTTCGGCTCGCGCACCGCATGCGGATTCTGGGACAGGGCCTGACGAACCGCATGGGCATGCTCCTGGCTCGACGTTTCATCCAGCTTGATCTTCAATTCACGGTCCTTCGCGCACTCGCTCTTTGCAAGCACCCTATCGCCAGAGTGAAATCTTCTCAACCCTGAAGAAAGTCAGAGCCTGCGGACTGAACTCGGACTGGTGCCGTAGAGGCCGCGAAAGAGGCGCGAAAAATGCGCGGCGCCGGAAAAACCTGTCGCAATGGCGATCTCGGAGATCGACAGCGGGCTCTGCTCAAGGAGCCTTCGGGCGTGTTGCAGCCTGATGCGTCTGTATTGCTCGAGGAAGGTCGTATCGAGGTGAGCGGCGAACAGGCGGTCGAGATGGCGCGGCGTCACCCCGGCAATGCGGGCCATGGCTGCACGGTTGAGCGGCATCTCGATGGTTTCCTCCATCTTCTCTACGACGCTCAGCAAGCCCGGATGGTGCACGCCGTAGCGCTCGGCAAGGGAAGCGCGCTGCGGCGCTGTCGGCTGAGCGACCTCGGCATGCAGGAACCAGTCGCTGACCCGGCGGGCGAAATCCGGCCCCATACGCTCGGCGATCAGCGCATGCATCATGTCGAGCGGCGCAATGCCGCCGCCGCAGGTAATGCGGTTGCCGTCGACGACGAAACGCGCCTGGCGCGGCGACAGGTCGGGAAAGGCTTCGAGAAGCGCCGGCGCATGCTCCCAATGGATTGTAAAGTCACGGCCTGTCAGCAGCCCGGCCGCGGCCAGCAGATAGGGACCGCCCGAAATGCCGCCGATGCGCACGCCTTCGCGCGCGAGCTGCCGTATGCAGGAAAGCACGGCCGGATAGTGCCAGTCGCGCGGAGAACCGCCGGCGCAGACGAAGACAGTGCCGAGCCCGAAACCGCGACCGGGAAGCGGCGCGGCCGGAACAGGTGCACCACCGGAAGACAAGACCGCCCCGCCTTCCGGCGAAAAACATGAGATGCGGTAGATTTCCCGCCCGGCGAGCAGGTTGGCGGCTCGCAGCGGCTCGCTCGCCGAGGCATAGGACATCAGGGCAAATCCCGGCAGAAGAATGAAGCCGATGGAATGCAGGTTTTTTGCTTCGATAGACGCCATGTCCCTTTCTTATCGATAAATGTCCCAAACAGGCAAGTCGCGCCTCGCCTTTCTGGCATCATGGCATCAGCTCCCACCGGATCTATCCATGCGCTATTCCGCTCTTTCCATCTTCTTAAACGGGCTTCGCGGCAACAATGGCTGGGCACCCGCCTGGCGCCAGCCTTCGCCGAAGCCGCATTATGACGTCATCATCGTGGGTGGCGGCGGCCATGGCCTTTCGACGGCCTATTATCTCGCCAAGACTTTCGGCATCACCAATGTCGCCGTGCTGGAGAAGGGCTATCTCGGCTCCGGCAATATCGGCCGCAACACGACGATCATCCGCTCCAACTACCTGCTGCCCGCCAACAACCCTTTCTACGAATTGTCGATGAAGCTCTGGGAAGGGCTGGAACAGGATTTCAACTTCAACGCCATGGTTTCGCAGCGTGGCGTCTTGAACCTTTTCCATTCCGATGCGCAGCGCGATGCCTATACAAGGCGCGGCAATGCCATGCGCTTGCACGGCGTCGATGCAGAACTTCTCGACCGGGCTGCGGTGCGCAAGATGCTGCCCTTCCTCGATTTCGACAATGCCCGCTTCCCCGTCATGGGCGGCCTCCGCCAGCCGCGCGGCGGCACGGTGCGCCACGATGCGGTCGCCTGGGGCTATGCCCGCGGCGCCGACAGCCGCGGCGTCGACATCATCACCAATTGCGAAGTCACAGGCATTCGCAGCGAGAATGGCAGGGTGACAGGCGTCGAGACCACCAGGGGCTTCATCGGTTGCGGCAAACTGGCGCTCGCTGCCGCCGGTAATTCCACCGTGGTCGCCGACATGGCGGGCCTGCGCCTGCCGATCGAAAGCCATGTGCTGCAGGCCTTCGTCACCGAGGGGCTGAAACCTTTCATCGACACCGTCGTCACATTTGGCGCCGGCCATTTCTACGTTTCACAGTCGGACAAGGGCGGCCTCGTCTTCGGCGGCGATATCGACGGCTACAATTCTTATGCCCAGCGCGGCAATCTCGCCACTGTCGAGCACGTCGCCGAAGCCGGCGTGGCAATGATCCCTTCGCTGACGCGGGTCAGGTATCTGCGAACCTGGGGCGGCGTCATGGACATGAGCATGGACGGCTCGCCGATCATCGACCGCACACATATCGACAATCTCTATCTGAATGCCGGTTGGTGCTATGGCGGCTTCAAGGCGACACCCGCCTCCGGCTATTGCTACGCCCATCTGATCGCACGCAACGAGCCGCACGAGACGGCGCGCGAGCTGCGCCTCGATCGTTTCCGGCGTGGCCATCAGATCGACGAAAAGGGCGTCGGCGCCCAGCCAAACCTGCATTGAGGACCTGACGCCATGGCAAGCCTGATTTCCTGCCCCCATTGCGGTGTCCGCCCCAAGGAAGAATTCACTATTCGTGGTGATGCGAGCCTCGCCCGGCCGGCAGCGGATGCCGACGCCGACGCCTGGTACGATTACGTCTATCTGCGCGACAATCCGAGGGGACGGCACAAGGAGTACTGGCACCATTCCTCCGGCTGCCGCCGCTGGCTGGTTGTCGAGCGCGACACTGTCACCCATGCCGTTCATACCGTCAGCGACGCCGCGCTTGCCAAGCTCGGAGGTGTGGCATGACGAGTTCGCGGCTTCCCAGCGGCGGCCGGATCGACCGATCGCGCACGCTGAACTTTACCTTCGATGGCAGACAACTGACGGGCCATCCCGGCGATACGCTCGCCTCCGCCCTTCTTGCCAATGGCATCCAGCTCGTCGGCCGCAGCTTCAAATATCACCGGCCGCGCGGCATCCTGACGGCGGGTGCGGCCGAGCCCAACGCGCTGGTGACGACGGGTACCGGCGGTCGCACTGAAGCCAATACACGTGCGACGATGATCGAACTCCATGACGGGCTCATCACCCGCAGCCAGAACCGCTGGCCCTCGCTCGACTTCGACATCGGCGCCGTCAACAGCCTGCTGTCGCCGTTCCTGAGTGCGGGCTTCTACTACAAGACCTTCATGTGGCCGGCCGCCCTTTGGGAAAAGCTCTACGAGCCGCTGATCCGCAAGGCTGCAGGCCTCGGCAGGGCTTCCTACGAGCCGGATCCGGATTCCTACGAAAAACGCTGGGCTCACTGCGATCTGCTCGTCGTCGGTGCGGGGCCTGCCGGCCTTGCAGCGGCGCTGACGGCAGGACGCGCCGGTGCCCGCGTCATCCTCGCCGACGAAGGTTTTACGCTCGGCGGCAGCCTGCTTCTCGAAAGCGGGACCGCATTGCTGGACATGCTCGACGAACTCGAGGGCCTGCCGAATGTCCGTCTCCTGGCGCGCACCACCGTCGTCGGCTGGTACGACGACAATGTCTTCGGCGCCGTCGAGCGTGTGCAAAAACATGTGGCACTGCCCGATCCGCATCGGCCCCTCGAGCGCCTCTGGCGTATCATCGCCAAGCAGGCAATCCTCGCCTCGGGGGCCGAAGAGCGTCCGCTCGTCTTCGGCGGCAACGATATTCCAGGCGTGATGATGGCTGGTGCTATGCACAGCTATCTCAGCTGTCAGGCCGTGGCGCCCGGCACCCGCACCATGATATTCACCGGTAATGCGTCCGGCTATCGCACGGCGGCCGCGCTCGAAGCCGCCGGTGTCGATGTCGCCGCTATCGTCGACAGCCGCGATGCGGCCGACAATACCTGGTCCGGACGCGCCCGCGTGCTGAACGGCAGCCGGGTGCGCGACGCGCATGGCGGCAAACGCCTGCGCCATGTCACGATCGAGACCGCTTCGGCAACACAGCGCATCGAGGCGGACGCGCTTGCCATGTCCGGAGGCTGGAGCCCGATCATCCACCTTGCCTGCCATCGCGGCGCCAAGCCGGTCTGGTCGGAGGAAAGGGCAGCCTTCCTGGCGCCGGAACGCCAGCAGGGCCTCTCGATCGCCGGCTCTGCGGCCGGGCTCGGCTCGACGGAAGCCTGCCTCGGCGATGGCGCGGCCAAGGCCGTCGAGGCACTGCAGGCGATCGGCTTCGCAAAGGTCGTGGCCGCCTTCGCGCCTGTCGAGGAAACCGCGGCATCATCGAAGCCGCTCTGGTCCGTCAAGGGCGGAAAGGGCAAGGCCTTCGTCGATTATCAGAACGACGTACACCTCAAAGATCTTGGCCTTGCCGTTCGCGAGGGATATGGGCATGTCGAACTCGCCAAACGCTATACGACCAGCGGCATGGCAACCGACCAGGGCAAGCTTTCCAATATCAATGCCATCGGCATCCTGGCCGAGGCCCGCGGCATGTCGCCTGCCGAAGTCGGCACCACCACATTCCGTCCCTTCTATACGCCGGTCTCCTTCGGCGCGCTGACGGGCGGCTCGCGCGGTCGTCATTTCCAGCCGGTGCGCAGGTCACCACTACATGGCTGGGCCAAGAAGAATGGCGCCGTCTTCGTCGAGACCGGGCTGTGGTACCGCTCCTCCTGGTTTCCACGTGCGGGAGAGACGAGCTGGCGAGAGAGCGTCGATCGCGAGGTTCTAAACATCCGGCAGAATGCCGGCATTTGCGACGTCTCCACCCTCGGCAAGATCGAGGTCTTCGGCAGGGATGCCGCTGCCTTCCTCGATCGCGTCTACTGCAACGGCTTTGCCAAGCTGCCGGTCGGCCGGGCGCGCTACGGCATCATGCTGCGCGAGGACGGCATGATCTACGACGACGGCACGACGAGCCGCTTCGCCGAGGACCATTTCTTCATGACGACGACGACGGCGCTTGCCGCCGGCGTGCTGACCCATCTCGAATTCTGCGCGCAGACGCTCTGGCCGGAGCTCGACGTCCGTTTTGCCTCCTCGACCGACCAATGGGCGCAGATGGCGGTCGCCGGCCCGAAATCGCGCGCGATCCTTTCCGAGATCGTCGACGAGGATATTTCCGATGCCGCCTTCCCCTTCATGAGCGCGCGCGTGGTCTCGCTCTTCGGCGGCTCGCTCGAAGGCCGGCTCTTCCGGATCTCTTTCTCCGGCGAACTCGCCTATGAACTCGCCGTGCCGGCCGGCTACGGCGAGTGGGTCGCCGACCGGATCATGCAGGCGGGTGAAAGGCACGGCATCTGCCCCTACGGCACCGAGGCGCTCGGGGTCATGCGCATCGAGAAGGGCCATGTCACCCATGCCGAGATCAACGGGACGGTCACGCCAGGCGATCTCGGCTTCGCCCGCATGGTTTCGGCCACCAAGCCCGACTTCATCGGCAAGGCGATGCTCGCCCGCGAAGGTTTGCAGGCCACGGACCGCCCCCGCCTCGTCGGCGTCAAGCCGCTCGATCCGGCGACGAGCTTCCGCACCGGTTCCCATATCCTTGCCGAACATGCCGCCGCCACCCTTGAAAACGACCAGGGCTATGTGACCTCGAGCGCTTTTTCGCCGAGTCTTGGCCATACGATCGGCCTTGCGCTCGTCAAGCACGGGCCGGAGCGAATCGGCGAAAAGGTCTTAATCTGGAATGGCCTGAGAAACGAATTCACCGAGGCGGTGCTCTGCAGTCCCGTTTTCATCGATCCCGATAACGAGAAGCTCCATGCCTGAACGTCCCGAACACAAGCCGGCCCTCACGGGCAAGGAGACAGTTGAAGGCTCCGGCATCCGGCTGGAGCCGCTGCCGGAGGGCCATCTCCTGCATGTCATGGGCGCAATCGATGGCGATAGCCTCATCAACGCGCTCTCTGCCGCTGGACTGGCAACGAGCGCTGTGCGGCAGGCCGGTTATCAGCAATGGTACATAACGGGCGAGGAAAGCCTGCCACCCTCGCGTATTGCGCTCCTTGCCGATCATTTGAGAGGCAGAGGCTTTGTCTGCGACCAGAGCCATGGCCGCATCCGCATCGCTCTTTCCGGTCCCCGCGCTGCGGACGTGCTCGCTCGGGGAACGGCAGTCGATCTCGATCGCGCCGCCTTCCCCGTCGGCCAATCGGCCGTCACACTTTTCGGACATGTCTCCGTCCAGCTGACGCGCACGCAGGCGACGCGCTTCGAGCTCACGGTGCTGCGCAGCTTTGCTGAGGATCTGTATGAGATGTTCGAACGCGTCGTCGCAGCCTGAGCGCGAGCTCGTTGCCGATCTGGGTTCGCCGGCGGACAAGAAAGTCCCGTGTATGATGCAGGGCAAGGACCGATGATCATGCTTCGGTCTTAGCCGATGCAGGCCATCGTAACCGCAAGCGCGATGGCAAGCGCCGAGAGGTCGTAGGAAAATGCCGATACCGTGTCGTGGCCGAGTGCAGCAGCTCGCGCTGGGCGAAGGTCAATGGCGTGTCCGTTCCCGAAGAGCTGTCCACCGTGGGCTATGACAACATCGAGTTCGGAAAGTTCTCTGATACGACTCTCACCAGCGTTCGCAACAACGGCGCAACGTTGGCCAAAGCGGCTGTCGAACGCTGATCACACTCATGGAGACGGACGGTCCCTTGCCCCCTCCGACCCTGACGCTCCTTCCGGGCGCACTCGTCATCCGCGAAAGCTCGTCCTTGCTCCGCGGCGAACGTCCAGCCCCGATTAAAATGATGGACCATGAAGAACGGCAAAGATTGATGCTACCGGACGCCAAAGCGTCCGGTAGCTGTTGTCTTATTCCACTTTGGTGTTCTCGATGCTGAGGCCCGACTGGAACGTCAGGAAGCCCGGCATATTCGTAAAGCCGGTCACGCCTTTCTTCACTGCGTAATTCTGTTCGCGCCACATGAAATAGACGAGCGGCGACAGTTCAAGCGCTCTGTCGACGAAGGCGTCATAGACCTTCGCTCTTTCGTCCTTGTCGACGGTCGCCCTGCCCTTGTCGAGCAGCTCGTTGATTTGCGGATCGTTGAAATATGGAGAATTGTTGGTCCGAACGAGCTTGTCGCCACCATAGTAGTAGTTGCTCAGCCAATCGGCGTCAGTGATCTCGCCGAGGCTGCCGAGCACCGTAAAATCGTAATCGGCAGAGGTTGCCTTGGACATGCGGCTAGCCCAGTCCGGCAAATCGAGCTTGACCTTGATGCCGATTTTGGCGAGCTCCGACTGAATGGCGATCGCCGTATTTTGGTGGAAACTATATTGAGAGGATGCGAGCAATCGCGCCTCGAAGCCGTTCGGATACCCAGCCTTGGCAAGCAGTGCTTTTGCCTTCTCGATATCGTGTGAAAAATAGTTCGCCTTGGATTCGGAATAGCCCATATAGCCCTTTGGAATGGCGATGCCGTAAATCGGGCTACCGAGGCCGTTGAAGGCAGTATTGATGATCACATTGCGGTCCACGGCATAGGCGATCGCCTGACGAACTTCTGGTTTTGAAAACGGTTCAAATTTTGTATTGAACTGAAGCCCCATGAAGGGACCCGTGTTTCTCAAAAGCTCAGTATCGGGGCCTTTTTCAAGATCCGCTGCATCCTTGGCCGGAACATAATCAATGATGTCGACGTCACCCGATTTCAGGGCGTTCACACGGGTATTTTCGTCGCTGTAGAAGACGTAGTGGACTTCGTCGAGATCCGGTTTTCCTGGCTTGTAGTAGTCGTCGAATTTCTTGACGACGATCTCCCGTCCGCGCGTCCAGCCTGCGAATTTGAAGGGACCGGCGCCGATTGGCGAGGCGGTCGGATTGTCGGCATTCTTGGCAAGCCAGGCCGCCGGCACAATGACGGATTCCGGTAGCGCCAGATAGTCGACAAGCGCAACCGATGGGCTCGACAGGGTCAGTTTTACGGTCTTTTCATCCGGGGTTTCAATCTTCGATATGATCGAAAGCTCATTGCGGAACGCCGCCTTTCCCTTTGGATCGAGAATTCTTTCCAGCGATGCCTTCACATCTGTAGCTGTCACCGGCGAACCATCGTGAAACTTGGCCTGACGGAGATGGAAAGTGAACTCCTTCGCGTCGGGGCTGATGTCGTAGCTTTCGGCAAGCTCCGGCGTGATCTTTCCATCGACGCCATAATTAACAAGTCCGCGATGGATGGCGAGCTTGACGGTGCGGCCGGATGTGCCGGGCTGAATGACCGTATCGAGGGTCGAAGGCTCTCCCGAAAGCCCGAAATAGAGGGTGCCGCCGGCGAGCGCACTTGTCGCGGTCAAGCCCAGAAGGCCTGCAACGAGAGCCATTTGGAGAATTCTCTTCATGATGTTCCCTTTCTTTGTTGATGACTGTCAGTTTTCGCGAAGTCTCGGATCGAGATGGTCACGAAGCGCGTCGCCGAGGACGTTGATGGCGAGAACGGTGACCGCAAGGCAGAGGGAGGGCCAGACGACATACATCGGATTCTGGCTGAGATAACCACGCGCCGTGCCGATCATCTGGCCCCATGAGGGTTCGGGTGGCACGATGCCGAGACCGAGAAAACTCAGGCCGGATTCGAGCAGGATCGCCGCTGCGATCGTCAATGTGGCCTGAACGACCAATGGCGAGAGGATGTTGGGCAGGATCGCCCGCAAGACGACCCGAAGATAGCGCGCCCCCATTGCATGTTCGGCTTCGACGAACTCCTGTCTGATCACCTGAAGGGCGGCCGATTGCGCGACGCGGGCAAATTGCGGGATGAAAATGATGCCGATGACGACACTGAGGCTGACGACGCCGCTGCGCCAGAAACCGACGGCAAGCAAGGCCAGCAGGATTGCCGGAAAGCTCAGCATGATATCGACGCCGCGCATGACGAAAAAGGCCAACACCGGCCGACTGTAGGCGCCGACGATGCCGCAAGCCGTGCCGCCGATGGCGGCGATTATGGTTGAAATGACGGCTACCAGGATGGTCGGGCGGATGCCGACCAGAAGACGCGACAGGATATCGCGACCGAACTCGTCGGTGCCGAGCAGATATTGCGTCGAACTCGCCTGGTTGACCGCATTCTGGTTGATGGCGAGGGGATCGTGGGGGGCGAGCAGAGGACCGGCCGCTGCTATCGCGAGCACCGCCACCACGACAATGAGACTGGATGCGACCAGCGGTCGGCGAAAGAGGATGTTCGTCATCAGGCGCGCTTCCGGCGGATTCGTGGATCGAGCAGGCTGTAGAGGATGTCGACACACAGATTGATCAGGATGAACAGGGCCGCGATGGTCAGGATGCTGCCCTGCACCAGGGGATAGTTGCGGTTGGAGACGGCTGTGACGAGAAGGGTACTCAGCCCGGGCCAATTGTAGAGAGCTTCGACGAGCACCGTGCCGCCCATCAGATTGCCAAGCTGCAGGCCGATGATCGTCACGATCGGGATCGCTGCATTGCGCAGAACATGGAGCCAGATGACGCGCCGTTCGCGCATGCCTCTCGCCCGAAGCGACCGCACGAAATCGCGCCCCAGGATTTCCAGCATGGACGAGCGCGTCATGCGGGCGATTGAGGCAGCGAGACCGAGGCCGAGTGTGAGCGCCGGTAGGATCAGTTTCTGGAAATGCAGGAAGGCGTTGCGCGAAATGTCCGTATAGCCGCTCGAGGGAAGCCAACCGAGCTTGAGGCTCAGCAGCAAAATGAGAAGCGACCCGAGAATATAGACCGGCACCGAAATGCCGAGAGTCGAAAGCGATGTCAGAAGACCGTCGAGGAATCGGCCGCGCCGCAGGGCGGCAGCGATGCCGACGGGCACTCCGATGATGGCGGCAAGGACGATTGCAGCGCTCGCAAGTTCCATAGTCTTTGGAAGACTGGAGGACACATATTCCATGACGGAAACGCCGTCGAGAGAATTGCCGAGATCGCCGGTTGCCGCATTGCCGAGCCATTTGAAATATTGGGACAGGACTGGCTGGTCGAGACCGAGCTGATGGCGCATGGCGGCAACAGTTTCAGGCGAAGGATTGCTCTCCGGCCCGAGCAGCAGCAGGACCGGGTCCCCCGGCATGATGTACATGATGGAGAAGACGAGCGTCGCGATGACCCAGAGCTGGATCAGCGCCGTGACGAGCCTTGATCCGAGCGTGATGACGAATGTCGACAGGGTTTCCATCAGCGCGCCTCCAGAGCATTTGGTTGGGTCGCGCCGATCTTGGGCACGGCATTGAGAAGCGTGCGGGTATAGTCGGCCCTGGGATTGTCGAAGACATCTGCGGCAGGGCCTGTCTCGACGATCCTGCCCTTCTGCATCACGGCAATCGTATCGCTGACGTGGCGCACGACCGACATGTCGTGGGAAATGAACAGATAGGTCAGATCGAATTCTTCCTGAAGATCCTGAAGCAAGTTGAGGACCTGCGCCTGGACGGACACGTCGAGTGCGGAGACCGCCTCGTCGCAGATGAGAAGTTTCGGATTGAGGGCAAGAGCCCGGGCAATGACGATACGCTGGCGCTGTCCGCCCGAAAACTCGTGAGGATAGCGACGCATGGCATCGCGCGGCAGCCCGACGGCATCCAGCAGCCTTGCGACCGTCGCCTGGCGATTGCGCCCCTTCTCGTGGATGTCGATCGGCGCGGCGACAAGGTCCATTACAGTCTGGCGCGGATTGAGCGAGCCATATGGGTTCTGGAAGACGAGCGCAAAGTCGCGCCGTGCAGCGCGTAGCCGGTCGCGGTCGAGCGAGGCGAGATCGCGTCCATCGAATTCGATGGCACCGCTGTCGGGCTGCATCAAGCGCATGACCAGCCGGGAGAGCGTCGATTTCCCGCAACCGGATTCGCCGACAAGTCCGAGCGTGGAGCGCGCCGGGATAGCAAGGCTGACAGCATCGACGGCCCGGAAGGGTTGGGGCGGCGACAACGCGCTCTCGCGTGTCCAGAATGTCTTCGTCAGATTGCGGATATTGAGGAGTATGCCGTTTTCCGGTCCCGGCGCCCGCAGCTTGCGTTCGGCAGGTCGCGCTGCCACAACGCTCGCGATCGCACCGCTTGCGTCTCTTCCGATGACCGGTAGCCGGCTCTTCGGCGCGGAAACCGACGGCATCGAGGCTATCAGCGCCTTGGTATAAGGACTGCCGGGTGCTGCAAAGAGGTTGCCCGTGACGGCTTCCTCCATGAGATCGCCGCGATAGATGACGGCAACGCGGTCGGCGACCTCGTAGATGACGCCGAGATCATGCGTGATGAGCAGGACAGCGGCGCCGATCTCACTGTTGAGGTCGCGCAACAGACCGAGCACCTGCTTTTGGACAGTAACGTCAAGTGCTGTCGTCGGCTCGTCAGCGATGATGACGTCCGGTTTGCAGGCCACCGCCATGGCGATCATGACGCGCTGGCATTGGCCGCCGGAAAGCTCGTGTGGATAGGAGCGCATGCAGCGCGCTGGATCGACGATCCCGACCCTTGCGAGCAGATCGGCGGCGCACTCGCCAGCCTGGCGACGGCTCATCCGCTCATGCAAAAGGATCGCCTCGATGATCTGACTTCCGCATGAAAAGACCGGATCGAGCGAGGCCATCGGATCCTGAAAGATCATCGAGATGCGCTTGCCGCGCAGCTTTCGCAGGATGTCCGGACGAGCCGTCAGTAGGTTTTCGCCGTCGAACTCGACGCGTCCGCCTGTGACGACGGCATTGGGCGGCAGAAGCCCCATTGCCGCAAGCGACAGAATGGTTTTCCCGCTACCGCTTTCGCCGACAAGACCCAGGATCTCACCCGCGACCAGCGAAAGCGACACGCCATTGACCGCAGCGCGTAGGCCCTCGCCCGTCTGGAAGGCGACGGAAAGATTGTCGATTTTCAGAATTTCCCTACCCGGCATACCGCACATCCGATCTGCGATTTCTGCCCACCGTTATCGGCGGACCCGTTCCCGTAGTTTTTGAGCGCTTATGCGCATATTTTGGTTTATTAAGGCACAAAGCGCCAAACTCCGTCAAGCATACGTTTGTATTTTGGTAGAAACTTTCCGTTGATGATAGTTTTTGAAGCTTTTTTGGAATTTCTATCAAATACCGGCTTGTCAGAAACCGAAAGCACGCATACCGTTCATGCAAACGAATGCGTGACCACGCAGTCGCGACAGGGGAACGGACAATGACAACGCAACAACATTCACGCGTGGTGCTAATTTCGGGCGCAAGCCGCGGCATTGGTCTGGCGATCGCCCGCGAACTCATCGGGCACGGCTACCGTCTCAGCCTCGGCGCGCGCAACATCCAGGCGCTCGAAGCCGACCTCGGCCCTGAGAGCGGCAGGATACATTATGCGCATTTCGACGCTTTTGAACCGGCCACATCGGAGCGATGGGTGGCTGCAGCTGCCGAAAAGTTCCAGAGGATCGATGCTCTCGTGAACAATGCCGGCCTCGGCGAGCATGTCTCGCTGATGGACGACAATGACGAGGCCCTTGACCGGCTCTGGGCCGTCAATGTGAAGGCTCCCTTGCGCCTCACGCGCCTTTGCATGCCTCATCTCGAACAGACAGGCGCGGGGCGCATCGTCAACATAGCCTCGCTGTCAGGAAAACGGGTCAGGAACGCCTTCGTCGGCTACAACATGACCAAGTTTGCGGTGATGGGGCTGACCCACACGACCCGTCATGTCGCTTGGGAAAAGGGCGTTCGTGCAACGGCCATATGTCCGAGCTTCGTGCGCACGGAGATGAGCTCCTACACCAACAAGGTCAAGCCCGAGGACATGATCCAGCCTGAGACGCTTGCATCTCTCGTGCGCACCGCCATCGAACTTCCCAACAATGCGGCCATGGCCGAGATGCTGGTAAATTGCCGGCTCGAAGACACGCTCTGATCAATGCCGGCGAGATAGAACCATGTCACGTATCATTCCCGACGCCGTCCCTTCCACGCAGGCCCTGCCGGCAAAGGTGGATGTCGTCGTCATCGGCGGCGGAATCGTCGGCATATCGACAGCACTGGAGCTTGCCGAACGCGGCATCTCGGTTGCGGTTTGCGAAAAGGGACTGATCGCTGGCGAGCAGTCAGGCCGAAACTGGGGCTGGGTGCGGCAGATGGGCCGCGACCCCTCAGAACTGCCGCTCGCGATGGAAAGCCTGTCACTCTGGAAGGGCATGAACACGCGTATTGGCGAGGAAACCGGTTTTCGACAGACCGGTATCGCCTATCTGTGCCGCAATGCACGCCAGGAGGCCGAATATGAGGCCTGGCTGGTGCACGCCCGCGAATTCGGCCTCGATTCCCGGCTGCTGCGAAGCGAGGAATTGCGCCAGCACCTTCCGGGCATGACCGGTGGGTTTACGGCCGCCCTGCACACGTCCACCGACGGCCGTGCCGAACCGTTCAAGGCGGCCCCGGCAATTGCCCGTGGCGCCATCCGCGCCGGAGCCCACGTGATAACGGGATGTGCGGTTCGGTCTATTGAACGCTCCGCAGGTGCCGTCAGCGGCGTGATCACCGAACGCGGGCGCATTGCCTGCTCCTCCGTCGTGCTTGCCGGCGGCGCCTGGTCACGTCTCTTCAGCGGAAACATCGGCGTTGATTTTCCCCAGCTGAAGATCCTCGGTTCCGTGGCGCGCGCGACATCGGTCAACGGCGTGCCCGAGCTACCGGTCGGTGCGGACAATTTCTCATTCCGGCGACGGCTGGACGGCAGTTTCTCGATCGCCATGCGCAATGCCAATATTGCGCCCATCGTGCCAGACAGCTTCCGCCTCTTTGCCGATTTCGTTCCGACCTTCATCAAAAGCTGGCGCGAACTGAAATTGCGGGTCGGCAACCGCTTCATCCAGGAATGGCGAACGCCGAGCTCCTGGGCAGCAGATGCCATCTCTCCGTTCGAGCAGGTGCGCATTCTCGATCCCGTCCCCTTTGAACGCTTCAACCGCGAGGGCCTTGCGCATCTCGTCAAGGCCTTTCCAGCCTTTGCAGAAAGCCGCATCACGCAAAGCTGGGCCGGCCTGATCGACGTGACGCCGGACGCGGTTCCCGTCATCGGTGCGGCCGGCGGCATTCCCGGTTTCTTCATTGCCAGCGGCTTTTCCGGCCATGGCTTCGGCATCGGTCCCGGCGCTGGAAAGCTGATGGCCGATCTCGTAACTGGCGCGCAGCCGAGCGTGGATCCGGCACCATTCCGCTTCGATCGTTTCAAGAAGACCAAGGCGGCCTGATCCGCCCGCGTAAACCTTGGCCAAAGAGGGTGAAGACATGGCATTGAGAATTGGCGTAGATTCCGGCGGCACGTTCACCGACGTCTGCCTGTTCGACGAAGAAACCGGCAAGCTCGACATCTGGAAGGTGCCGTCGACCCCCGACGACCCTTCGCGTGGCATTTCGGACGGTGTTTCCGAAGGACTTGCCACCGTCGGCAGCACCGCGGCCCATGTTGTCTTCCTTGGCCATGGAACGACGGTCGCCACCAATGCGCTCATCGAGCTGAAGGGTGTCGCGACAGGCTTAATCACAACCGACGGCTTCCGCGACCTCCTGGAAATAGGCCGCCAGAAGCGCCCAAGCCTCTATGACATGAATGCCGAAAAGCCGGAAACGCTGGTCAGCCGAGACCGACGCCAGGAAGTTCCCGAACGCCTCAAGTGCGATGGGTCGGCTGATCGCGGGCTCGACGAGGAGAAGCTGCGAGCGGCCGTGCGCAAGCTTGCAGAGGAAGACGTCAAGGCAATTGCCGTTTGCTTCCTCTATGGGTTTTTAAACAGCGCCCACGAACAGCGCGTGATCGAGATCCTTCGTGAAGAAATGCCCGACGTCTTCGTCAGCGCCTCGCATCTGGTGGCGCCGGAATTTCGCGAATATGAGCGCATGTCGACGACCGTCGTCAATGCCTATCTCGGTCCGGTCATGCAGCGGTATATCGACCGGCTCAAGCTGCGCCTGAGCGAACTCGGCGTGCCGGTCGCCCCGCAACTGACGCAGTCGAATGGCGGCGTGATTGGCTTTGACATGGCGGCACAGCTTCCAGTTCGCACCGTGCTGTCCGGTCCGAGCACCGGGGTCGTTGCGGCCCAGGCGGTCGGACGACTGGCCGGCTTCGACAATATCATCACCTTCGATGTCGGCGGCACCTCGAGCGACGTGGCGCTGCTGCAGGGCGGCATCTGCAAGCTGACCGGAGAAGCAAATGTCCACGGTTATCCGATCAAGGCGCCGATGCTCGACATTCATACGGTCGGCGCCGGCGGCGGCTCGATCGCCTTCGTCGACAGCGGTGGTCTCCTGAAGGTCGGTCCACGTTCGGCGGGTGCTGATCCCGGCCCGGTCTGCTATGGGCGTGGCAATACGGAGGCGACGGTCACCGACGCCAACATCGTCCTGCAGACACTCAACCCGGTCGAAATCCTCGGCGGACGCATGAAGGTGCGCCGCGACCTTGCAATCGAAGCCGTCCAGCGCCTTGCCGATCAGCTCGGCCTCGGCCTGATGGAAACGGCCCAGGGCATCATTTCGGTCGTAACCGCAAACATGGCAAAGGCCATCCGCCTGATCAGCGTTCAACGCGGACACGACCCGCGCGACTACACGCTGATGGCATTCGGCGGTGCAGGACCCCTCCACGCTGCCCGGCTCGCCAAGGAACTTGATATGAGCCGCATCATCGTGCCGCTCACACCCGGCACGCTCTGCGCGCTCGGCCTGCTTTTGACCGACCTTCGCTCCGACTTCGCCATATCCCGGTTGATGAAGGTCGACGAAGGCGCTGTCGAGCCAATGGTCAACGGTTTCCAGACGCTCGAAGCGCAAGCTGTGGCGTGGTTCGATCAGGAGGCAATCGAGACGGATCGGCGTGTCGTCAATCGTACTGCTGACATGCGTTATGTCGGTCAGAATTACGAACTGCAGGTCCAGGCGCCTGCGGGTCCGCTGGGACCGGACGGCCTTGCTGCCTTGGTGAAGGGCTTCGAACAGGCTCACCTGCAGCGCTTCGGCTTCGTCGCCGAGGGTGAGGCAATCCAGATCGTGACCCTGCGGCTTGAGGCGGCCGGCGTCGTCAACAAGGCTGAACTCGCCTCATTGCCGGATGCTGGCCCCACCTGTGAGGAGGCCGTCATCGGCTCGCGTCAGGTCTATATGGATGAGGCAAAGGACTTCCTCTCCTGCCCGGTCTATGCCCGCGAAAAATTGAAGCCCGGCAACCGCATCGCCGGTCCGGCCATCGTCGAGCAGATGGACACAACCACCGTTATCCTCCCCGACATGCAGGCGACAGTCGACCCTTATCTCAACCTCATTCTGGAGACACGGGCATGAGCAAGATCGACCCGATCACCGTGGAAGTTATCGGCAGCGCGTTGACGTCGATCGTCGAAGAGATGGGCGAAGCGCTGGTGCGTGCCAGTTATTCCACCAATATCAAGGAGCGACGCGATTGCTCGACTGCGCTCTTCGACAGACACGGAAACACGCTTTGCCAGGCCGAGCATATTCCCATGCATCTCGGCAGTTTCATCGGTATCATCCCGCACATTAACAAGCGCTACGCCGCTGAGGATATCAAACCAGGCGACGTATTCATGGGCAACGATGCCTATGAGGGAGGTGCAACGCATCTGCCGGACATCGTATTGGCCGAACCTATTTTCCATGACGAAATCATGGTCGGCTGGGCCGTCAATACGGCCCACCACGCCGACTTTGCCGATCGCGGCCACGCCCATATTTACCAGGAAGGCCTGCGCATCCCGCCGGTACGACTCTATCGACAGGGACAGTTGCAACAGGATCTGCAGGACATGTTTCTGCTGAACTGCCAGGTTCCGCACGAGCGGCTTTCGGATCTTCGCGCCCAGATGTCGGCAAACCGGCTCTGCGTCCAACGCATGCAGGATTTGTGCAAGAAATACGGAGCAGACCTCGTCCTTGCCGCCGGCGATGCCCTGCAGGACTATGCGGAGCGCAAGATGCGCGCTGGGATCGCCGCAATCCCGGATGGCGTCTACAGCTTTACGGACTATTTCGACAGCAACCAGTTCGCCGATGTGATGAAATTGAACGTCGACATCACCATCAACGGCGATGCCATGCACATCGCTTTCGATGCGCCGCCGCAGGTGCCTGCCGGGCTGAACGTCATCTATACCGCGCTTCTGGCGACCTGCTACTACGCAGTCAAGGCCGTCATCGATCCGACGATCCTACCGAACGCCGGCCTGTCGCGCCCCATCAGCGTCGAAGCACCGTACGGATCGCTGCTCAATTGCAAGCATCCTGCCGCCGTCGACGGGCGCATCGCCGCCTGCCAGCGCGTTGCCGACCTTGTCCAGGGCGCACTCGCAAAGGCGCTACCGGGCCGGGTGACGGCTGCTGGCAACGGTGCGTGCACCGGTGCCCTGTTTACCGGCACGCGCGAGGACGGTTCGCTCTGGGTCTATCTCGAGACCATTGGCGGCGGGGGCGGTGCGCGCCCGACGGCTGACGGCCTCAGCGGCGTGCACGTCCACATGACGAATACGTCCAACCTTCCGGTCGAAGCGCTCGAGCTCGAATATCCTCTGACGCTCCTGCGCTATGAACTCGTCAACGGCTCGGCCGGCGCCGGCACCTGGCGCGGCGGCATGGGCTTGAGGCGCGTCTATCGGATCGAAGCCGATTGCCGCTTCAGCGTCGAGGGCGGAAGGCTGTCGGTCTACCCATGGGGGCTCGAGGGCGGTCTGCAGGCGAGCGGGTCACATTTCGATTTCGGCAACGGCGAGCACAACTTGCCGGGAACCGTGCAGTTGAAGGCGGGGCAGGTGGTCGAGCTCGTGACACCGGGCGGCGGCGGCTACGGCTTGCCTTCCGGCCGCTCCCTGGAAGCCATCCGCCGAGACGTCAAGGAGGAGCGCATCACGGCCGAATTCGCCGAACGAGTCTACGGCCTCGGCGCCATACAATCGAATCTGGCGGCAACCGCCTGATCGCTCAAACCCACATCAAAGGAAGGATATTGTCCGTGGTAAAGGTAACGAAAGTCAAATCCGGCAGCCTCTACGAGGAAAAGGAAAGCTATTCGCGCGTGGTCGCGGTCGACAACTGGGTGTTCGTGTCAAATACCGCCGGACGCAACTACAAGACCCGCGAAATGTCGACCGATCCAGTCGAGCAGGCCAAGCAGTGCTTTCACAATATCGAAGGCGCTCTCGCAGCCGTTGGCGCAACGCTTGCAGATGTCGTGCGTTCGCGCGTCGTCATACCAAACGTTGCTGACGCTCCGGCGGTCATGGCCTATGTCGGGGAAAAATTCCGCGGCGTCGATCCCTGCAGCACGGTGACGTGCCCGCCGCTCGGTGGCCCGGATTTCCGTGTCGAGATCGAGGTGACTGCATATAAGGGCGTGGGCGCGGCTGGCTCGGAATATATCAACGTCAGCCTCTAGAAACTATCCCGGCCGCCCGGCACGACCGGGCGGCCGATCACACGCGGCGAGGCATTGCCTCTGCTTTCAGTTTTGCTGCTGTTTCTGTAAGGTCGCGCTCCATTGAGAAAGAAAGAGGGTCTGCTCTTGGCTGAGACGGAAACACCGCAATCAGAAGACTTCTTGCCCGCCGAGCGGCGCGAGAAAATCATGGAATGGTTTTCGTCCAATCAGGTCGCATCGAGCCAGGATCTCGCCAAGCGTCTCAACACCTCCATCTCGACGATCCGTCGCGATCTCGATTTCCTCGCATCCCAGGGTGTCGTGAGAAGGACCCATGGCGGTGCCGTGCGCGTTCGTCGCAATACGACATTCGAACAGCTGGTCGACGAAGCGCGCCAGACGGCTGTCGAGGAGAAAAGGGCGATCGCAGTCGCGGCCGCAAAACTACTTCAACCTGAGCAGAGCATCTTCATCGATTCCCGCTCGACGCTTCACCAATTCGCCTATGTGATCGCAGAACTGACGACGCCGCTGACCGTCGTGACGAACGACGTGCATGTGGCCGATGTTCTCGTCAATAAAGACCATATCAAGCTTGTAGTGCCGGGCGGGATCTGTCGTCCGGGCGCCTATTCCCTGCTTGGGGAAACCGCGATCAATTTCGTTCGCGAGTTGCGCTGCGACCATCTGTTCCTGTCTTCGCAGGCAGTGGATACGGAATGTGCCAGCGACACGTCGCTGGAGTTGGTCCAACTGCAGCGCGCCATGATCGACGCGTCAGTCGAAACAACCCTCATGATCGACAGCAGTCGATTTGGCAGCCGGGCAATCTACCGAACGACGCCGATCGAAAGGATCAATCGCATCATTACCGATGAGGGTCTGAATGCCGACGAGAGGGCAAAATACGCCGCTGTCGTGGCTGACTTGATCATCGCACCTTATGTCGATGTGGTTCAGGAGGAGCCCGAATGAGTTCGCGAGGTCGTCAGGAAAGCGCTCGTTTTCCTTCAAACGGTAGCGCTGGCCGCTCGTGACGAGAGAAAAGTCGACAGGACAGGCAGCGCGATCGACTTTGAACGTCACGATCGTCGATATCGCCAGGCTCGCAGGCGTCAATCCGTCGACAGTCAGTCGAGCCCTTTCGGGGTCATCGGCCGTGACGGCGCAGACGCGCGCGCGGATCGCAGACATTGCCAGGGAAAACGGCTATGTCGCAAATCATAATGCCCGCATGCTGCGCTCGCGCAAAGCCGGCCAGATCCTGGTCATCGTCCCCAACATAGCCGCCTTCTCCCATCCCGATGTCATATTAGGCATCGAGGAGGCTCTCGAAGAGCACAATATTGGCGTCATCGTCGGCAGCACCAAAGGAAGCAAAGAAAGGGAGATCGCCCTCGCCCGGCAATTGATCACAGGTACAGCCGACGGACTCATCCTGCTTAACGGCCACCTGCCGACAGAATTGGGAGAGCTGTCGCACTACAATCGCAGAATCGTTGCGATCTCCAGGCCGGTGGAAAACCCTGGGATCGCCTTCGTCGGCATAGATAATAAAAAGGCAGCCATTGAAGCCACACAATATCTGCTATCACTTGGCCGTGGTCGGATCGTGCATATCGGCGGTCCGGAACAGAGCCCGATTTTCGCCGCCCGCGCGCTAGGCTATCGAATGGCGATGCAGCAGGCGGGCCTCGGAGATCGCGCCGACGTGCAACATCTCTGCTCCTTCGATATTGCGGCAGGGCGTGATGCCATGCGCACAATCCTCGGCAGACATGATCTACCCGATGCAATTCTGTGCGCCAGCGACGAGATTGCCTTCGGCGCCATCCAGGTCGCCAGGGAACACGGGATAAAGGTGCCCGACCAAGTCGCCTTTATGGGCTTCGACAACCATCCGGTTGGCGAAGCCTTCAGTCCGGCGTTGACGACGATTTCCGTGCCACGCCGGCGGCTCGGATTCCTGGGAGCACAAACGCTGCTGCGCCAGATGAGCGAGGATCAGGAAGTCTCTGGGCCTCAGCTCGTGCCATATGAATTTCTCGTCCGCGCGAGCTGTGGGACAAACAATGTCACGTCCTAACCCTGTTCAGGCGACCACATCTTTCTAGGTCCAAGTCCTGAAGAACCGGGGACGACGGCGGCCCATGCGAATGTGGCCGCGACCTGGGGGATCGTGTTCACGAGTGCTTGCATTTCATCTCGCTTCGAAATCAGGCTGAGCAAACGCCTCGACGACTCCGGCATGTTCGACATCAATCTTTCTAACTTGAACAAGGCAGGTTTGCGCGCTGCAACCCTGTGATAGCGATGATGACGGTATATCCAGGGTCAAGGCATTGGGATTGCCGTGCCGCTCCAGATCGCGCTCGTGATCCATGTCGAACCATGCGCCTGTCGACAGCCTCACAACACCTGGCATGATCGCGTCAGAAATCACCACACCAGAGATTACCCGCCCGCGCTTATTGTGGATCTCGACAAGATCACCTCCGATAATTCCTCGGGCCTGCGCGTCCGCCGGATTCATGAAGATCGGCTCACGGCCCTTGATCTTGCCTGCTTTGCTGTGCGGGCTGGCGTCCAACTGGCTGTGTAGTCGGCGCACGGGCTGATCTGAAATCATGTGCAGTTCCTGGTCGCCCCGCAAAGCCGCGCCCAGCCATTCCGGTGGCTCGAACCAGCTTGGGTGACCAGGGCAATCTTCAAGTGCAAAGCTGTCAACGGTTTCAGAAAAAATCTCGATACGGCCGGAGGGGGTCGGGACGGGGTTGTCGTCCGGCGCGTGGCGGAAGGCCTCCAACATCACGACCGGCTTCGCATGCGGCCCGAGATCGACGAGGCCGGTCTCCCAAAAATCGCTGAACTCGGGCAAATCGATGCTCCTTGCGGCAGCGTTGTCGCGGCCCAGTGCATAGATGCGCTTCATCCATCCGCTTTCATCGAGACCTTCCGAGTAGTCGATGCCGAGCCGCTCGGAAAGATCGTCGAAAATATCGAAATCATTGCGTGCCTGTCCGAAAGGCTCCTGGACCTTTTTCATCGCAACGATCAGGTCTTCGCCGCCGGAGGATGCGATATCGTTGCGTTCCAGCGGAGTGGTAACAGGCAGCACAATGTCGGCAAGCTTCGCCGTCGGCGTCCAGTAGGGTTCGTTGACGACGATGGTCTCGGGCTTCTGCCAAGCCTGCAAGAGGCGATTGAGATCCTGATGATGATGGAACGGGTTACCGCCTGCCCAATAGACCAGCCGGATATCGGGATAGACAAAGGCCTTGCCATTATAGGTGAAGCCGTCACCGGGATTGAGCAGCATGTCGGTGATACGCGCGACCGGAATGAAAGTGGAAACCGGGTTCCGCCCCTGCGGAAAAGCACCGAACTTGAAGCGGGGATTGTCGTGGCCTACGGAATTCAAGGCGCCGTAGCCAACGCCAAAACCGCCGCCGGGCAGGCCGATCTGGCCCAGCATGGCCGCCAAGGTCACCGTCATCCAGAATGGCTGTTCGCCATGCACGGCGCGCTGCAGCGACCATGAGACGTTGATCATCGTCCGGCTCGTCGCCATTTCCCTCGCCAGCGAGGTGATCCGTCGGGCATCGATCCCGCAGATTACGGATGCCCATTCCGGGGACTTGGCAATGCCGTCGCTCTCGCCGAGGAGATAGGGCCTGAAACGCTCATAGCCGACGCAATGGCTTTGCAGGAACGAGAAATCGGCAAGTTTCTCGGCATCCAGCACATAGGCAAGCGCCAGCATCAGCGCCACGTCCGTGTTCGGGCGGATAGCCAGCCATTCGCTGTCAACCGGCATGTTATCAGACACCGGGCTGACATTGACAAAGCGCGTACCAGCCATTTTCATCGCCTTCATGCCGGCCGTCACGCGATGGCGCCCGGCGCCCCCGGCAGACATCTGGGCATTCTTCACCGGCACGCCGCCGAAGGTGAGGAACAGCTCGGTATGCTGCGCCATCACGTCGAATGACGTGTGTTGGTCGAGAAGGATCTCGGTCGATGCGATCGCGTGCGGCAGGATTACCCGCCCCGCCGCCAGACTATAATTGTCGACGCTGCCGACATAACCGCCGAACAGGTTGAGGAAACGGTGCACGTGGCTTTGCGCGTGGTGAAACCGACCGGCGCTGGCCCAGCCATAAGAGCCTCCGAAGATAGCCTCATTGCCGAAATTTTCGCGTATACGCTGAAATTCGCGCGCCAGAAGATCGAGCGCCTCGTCCCATTCCACCTCGACGAAAGGTTCGCGGCCGCGCAAATGCGGGTTGGCGCCCGGTCCACTTTGCAACCAGCTTTTGCGGATCGAAGGCTTTGCAATCCGCACCGACTTCAGCGTTTCTGATGCCATATGGAGGCCAATCGGAGACGGATCGGCATCCTCCGCCGCACCGCGGATCGACACGCCGCCGGTGACTTCGGGCGTGATCTCGTAGACGCCCCAGTGGGCAGCAGTACGGATCTTGATGTTGGAGCTTTTTGCGTGGTCCTTCATCTCGCCGCCGCCAATGGCGCTTCGCGCTGCCGCAATGCTTCTATGACGATCTGCGCACCGTCGGAGATCGCATGTTCGATCGCGGCGCGGGCCGCCTCTGCGCTCTTCTCCTGCAGAGCCTGCATCAGATCGTCATAATTGTGATGATCGTCGGAAGCGGACTGGGTCTCCGGATAGAGGTAATTAAAGCCCGGCCCCGCCTTCAGCCAAAGCATTTCGATGACACCCAGAAGGGTCGGCATGCGAGCCGAGGCATAAAGTACGAAGCGAAATTCCTTGTTCAGGGCAAGGGCCAGATGCTGGTCCTTCGCCGTCTTCGCTGCCAGGTATTTTTTTAGAAGAACCCGCATCTGCGCAATCTCTTTGCCGCTGATCTGGCTTGCAGCCTTGAATGCAGCAAGGCCCTCGACCGATTTGCGGATCTCGGAAATCTCGCGATATTGCGCCACTGTCATCGTCGGCACCCGAAAGGATTGCGCAGGTTCCGCCGTCAGCACGCCGGAGGCTGCGAAACGCACCAGCGCCTCACGCACCGGCGTAATGCTCATTCCGAGCGAGTCGGCCAGGTCCTTTGTGACAAGCCGTGTCCCCGGCTCCAGCCGACCTTCGATAAGAGCCATGCGGATCTCATCCTCGACATGTGTCACAAGGCTCTTTCGCGGAGCCACATTGAACAAAGCCGTACTCACATCATCCTCGCAGGTAGAAAATTTGCCCGTTTTTTACCACGGATTCGAAACTGCCTATATCTTGTCCAGATAGGATATATCATATATCGTTCACCTATCAACAGCCCTTCCCTGTAGGAAGCCTGGGGCTGAAATCGGATATGAATACGAACTCCAAAGGAAGTGAAGGCCCCATGAAAAGACTTGCTGCCCTCGCACTTGCGGCGTCCATGCTGCTGCCCTTGACCACGGCAATCGCTGCCGCTGCCGATCTTGTCGTCGGACGCGGCGCCTCCACCACGGCGATGGATCCCGGTTTCCTGCGGGAAAGCGCGACGATCGTCGACAACATCTTCGATACGCTGGTCATGCGCGACAAGGATATGAAGCTCGTCCCGGGGCTTGCGACCTCCTGGAAGGCGATCGACGACACGACCTGGGAGTTCAAGCTGCGCGAGGGCGTTAAGTTCCACAACGGCGAGGACTTCGATGCCGAAGCCGTGAAGTTCACCCTCGACCGCGTTCTCGATCCGAATGCCAAGTCGCCCACGGTTTCCTATATCCGGACGATCGACAGCGTCTCGGTGGTCGATCCGCTAACCGTTCGCATCAAGACCAAGAGCGCGGATCCGCTTCTACCGACCCGAATGAGCCGCTATCCGGCCTATATCGTGCCGCCGAAATACGTGAAGGAAGTCGGAAACGACGTCTTCGCCCGCAAGCCGGTCGGCACTGGCCCGTACAAGTTCGTCGAGTTCGTTCCCGACCAGCACGTCATTCTGGAAGCCAACAAGGATTACTGGCGTGGCGCACCGTCGATCGACAAGGTCACCTGGCGCGCCATCCCTGATGGGACTGCCCGTATCACCGCGCTGCTCACCGGTGAAGTCGACCTGATCGAAAACGTCCCTGTCGATATCGCACCGATAATCAAGGAAAGCCCGGACGCCGACCTCGTGCAGGTCAAGAACGGCGGCCTGACCATCTATCTCGGCCTCGTGATGAGCGAAAAGCCGCTCGACAACGTCAAGGTCCGCCAGGCGTTGAACGCCGCAATCGACCGCCAATCGATCGTCACCAACATCCTGCAGGGCATGGCATCGCCCCGCGGCACGCAGGTGGGTGCGGCCGACTTCGGCTACAAGGATCTGCCAGTCACCCCCTATGACCCGAAGAAGGCGAAGGCCCTGCTTGCCGAAGCTGGCTTCCCGAACGGCTTCTCGATCAAGATGCAGTCTACCCACCGTTACATGAAGGACGGCGAAGTCGCCCAGGCGATCGCCCAGCAGTTCGGCGATATCGGCGTCAAGGTCGAACAGGAAGTCCTCGACTGGTCCGTCTATGTCCAGCAGGTTCCGCGCAAGGGGCCGATCTTCATGCTGGGCTGGGGCTCGACCCAGACGCTGGATGCCGATGCGGCCGTTTACGCCATCTTCAAGACGGGTGAACCCTATTCGACGGCGTCCATTCCGGAACTCGACAAGCTGCTCGACGAAAGCCGCTCGATCGTCGATCCTGCCAAGCGTGAAGCTCTCTTGGCCCAGATCCAGGATCTCGCTGCCGAACAGGCTCCGGTGATCCCGCTTTACCAGGAAGACGCGCTGTACGGTAAGGCGAAGTCGGTTACCTTCGAAGGGCGCCCCGATGCCCGTATCCCGGTCTTCGACATCAGGAAGCAGTAAGTCAAGCATGACACGGTTCTGGAATGTCCGGAACAATGCGGATGCTCTGTTCGCAACGTTCCTTCTGGTCGCGGTTCTGGTGCTCTGCGTCTTCGTGCCGCTCCTCTGGCCGGTCGACGCAGTACGGGGAACCTTGACTGCGACATTCAAGCCGCCACTTTCGGTTATCGGCGGGCAATTCCATCCGCTCGGAACCGACCAGCTCGGGCGAGACCTTCTCGCCCGGCTCGGCCTCGGGACAGCCATCTCTCTATCGATCGTCGTCGCTGCGTCGGTGATCTCCGTCGTGCTCGGCACGACGCTCGGCATGATCGCCGGTTATTATCGCGGCTGGTTCGACATCATCATCATGCGCGCTGTCGACGTGCAGCTCGCCATTCCCTTCATTCTTCTCATCCTGTTGATCGTAGCGGTGATCGGCCCGAGCATGGGCAATCTCGTCGTCGTGCTTGGCGTCACCGGCTGGGCGGTCTTCGCCCGTGTCGCCCGCGCCAAGACGCTGGAAATCCGCGAGTTGGAATATATCGATGCCTCGCGATCGATCGGCCTGTCCGACATGGTCATCATCTTCCGCCATGTGCTGCCGAACATCGTCGGGCCGCAGACGGTGCTGATGACGCTCGACCTGCCGAGGTTGGTCATCCTGGAAGCCTCCGTCGGCTTTCTCGGCCTTGGCGTGCAGCCACCCACCCCGACCCTCGGCAACCTGATCGGCGAAGGCCGCTCCTATATCCTGCTTGCCAATTGGCTGGTGCTTTATCCGGGCCTCGTCATTGGCGCATTGGTGGTCGGCTGCAATCTTATTGGCGACTGGCTCGTGCGACGTGCCGACAGCAGGAACGCTTGAAGACCATGAAGACCTTGAGTTTCATCACCGGACGAGTGCTTCAGGGCATCGTCGTCATGTTCGGCGTCTCGGCGATCGTCTTCTTTGCCTTGTTCCTCACCGGCGATCCGGCTGCGCTGATGATGTCGCCGGACGCGTCGCGTGAAGAAATCGAGGCCTTCCGCCAAGCGATGGGCTTCAACGATCCGATCTGGGTCCAGTATGGTCGCTTCCTTGCAAGTGCCGTGACGGGAGAGCTGGGCAGCTCGCTGCGCTTCCATCGCCCGGCGCTCGATCTCATTATCGAACGCCTGCCGGCCACCGCGCTGCTTGCCTGCGTGGCTCTCGTCTGGAGTTCGCTGCTCGGCTTCCTGCTCGGAACCATCGCGGCCATCCGCAAGAACAGCGCCATCGATTTCGCAATCCGCATCATTTCGCTGCTCGGCCAGGCGATCCCGGTCTTCTGGCTGGCACTGCTGCTGATCATCTTCTTTTCGCTAAAGCTTCGCTGGCTGCCGTCGAGCGGCATCGGCAGCGCCGCCCAGTTGATCATGCCATCGATCGCGCTCGGCGCCTATTATCTGAGTGCTATCACCCGGCTCGTGCGCGCCAGCCTCATCGAAGTGCTGGGCGAGAACTACATCCGGACCGCCCGCGCCAAGGGCATCTCCTCCTGGCGCATCATCGTCCACCATGCGCTGCGCAACGCGCTGATCCCTGTTATCACTGTTCAGGGTATGTATTTCGCCTCGCTGCTCGGCGGCGCTCTGATCACCGAGATCATTTTCGCCTGGCCTGGCATCGGACGGCTTGCCGTCGAAGCCATCCAGAATCGCGACTTCCCCGTCGTGCAGGCCGTCGTGCTGTTTGCCGCTGCCGTCTTCGTGGTCGTCAACTTCCTGGTCGACCTCACCTATGTCTGGCTTAACCCGAGGATAAGGCTATGATCGACGACTGGACTGTCGACGAGGCGCTGCAACTAACGCAGGACTGGTGCGCCATCCCTTCGGTCAAGGGCGACGACAGGGCACTGCGCGCCCAGGCCGACGAAATCCGCTG
This sequence comes from Rhizobium sp. 01L419, assembly GCF_056400025.1. Lineage (NCBI taxonomy): Bacteria > Pseudomonadati > Pseudomonadota > Alphaproteobacteria > Hyphomicrobiales > Rhizobiaceae > Rhizobium > Rhizobium sp. 01L419. The sequence continues at coordinate 92,999 of NZ_JBFTSM010000013.1, read as the reverse complement.
CTGGCTGCAGCACCAGCTCGGCGCCGAGATCATCTGCTCCAACCCGTCGGGGGACCGACCGCCGGTGATCCACGCCCGCGTCGATGTCGGCGCCAAGGCCTCGGTCATTCTCTACAACATGTATGACGTGATGCCGGCGACGCCGGCAGGCTGGTCGGTCGATCCGTTCAGCGGCGGCATCGTCGATCTGCCCGGCATCGGTGAGAGCTTCGTCGCCCGCGGGGCCGAGAACAACAAGGGTCCGCTCGCCGGCATGCTTCTGGCCCTCAAGGCGCTGGCCGATGCGGGAAAACTTCGGGTCAATGTCGAAATCCTTGTTGATGGCGAAGAGGAAAGCGGCAGCGGCGCGATGCGTGACTATCTCGCCGACACCGCCTGCCCGATAAGGCCGAGCGTGTCGGCAATCTTTCCGTCCTTCTGCGAATATGGCGGCGGAGCGCCGCGCATCTATCTCGGCTTCTCCGGCATCGCAAAGGGCGAAATAAAGGTGAAATCCGGTGCCTGGGGCGGGCCGAAGGCTGCAATCCACTCCAGCAACGCGCCCTGGATCGCCAATCCCGCCAGCCGATTGATCGAGGTGCTTTCGCTGATCGGCAAGCCGCCGACCGGCGAACTTGCAAGGATCGTGATAGACGAGGAGGCGAAGGCCGTCGTCGCGATCCTGGCCTCGACCTTCGATACTGCGGGCGAGCTGCGCTTCCGCAGAACGGAAAGCTTCGCGCTGGAAGGCGATGGCCGCACCTTGCTCGAGCACGTCCTTTCGACCGCTTCCTTCAATATTTCCAGCCTTGAAAGCATGCCTCTGGGCTCCGACGGCGTCATACCTTACGGTGCCCGAGCCGGTTTCGAGCTCCGTGCCCCACCGTCTCTCGACCCCGCCGATTTTCTCGCCCGGTATCGAGAGATAATCGAAGCGGTTCCCGGCGCGGTCCTGGCGGTCGCCGACAGCTATCCCGGTTCCCGCTTCGCGGCCGATGCGCGAGGTGTCGGGCCGCTTCTGAAGAGTTACGAAAAGACGGCGCTTGCACGCCCGCAGATCTGGCCCTGGGCAATCGGCGCAGCACCGGCCTACGCCTTTGCCCGCCATGCGAAATCTTTCCTGCTGGCCGGTGCTGGCCGTGGCGGCAACGCCCATGGCATCGATGAGTTCATGACACTCGAGGGCTTCCGCCGCTTCATCGACTCTATCGCCTTGTGGCTCGATCTGGTTGCAGACGAAGCCGAGGAGACTACGCCGTGAATACCATCCTCCACCTTTCCCGCGCGGACGCGATCAAGGCCGGCGCCCTGGACTGGGCGGCAGCCGTCGAGGACGTCGAGGCAACGATCAGGCTCCTGCGCGACGGACAGGCGGGCATGGTTGCCGAAAGTGTCATGCCGCTTGGCGCCGATCCCCGCAACAAGGCCTATAGCCTGCCGGCCTTCGTCGGTGGCCGCTACGATGCAGCCGGCCTGAAATGGACGGTCCATCGAGCAGAGCCGACAGGCGACCTGCCGAGCATCAGCAGCACTACGATCATAAACCGGCTCTCGGACGGCGCGCCGGTCGGCAGCGTCGAAAGCGCGCTTCTGACCCGCATGCGCACGGCAGCCGTTTCCGCCATCGCCATACGGGCGCTGAAACCGAGCGGGATAACGTCCGTCACACTGCTCGGCGCCGGCGCCCATGCGGAAACCCATCTGGACATGCTGCTGCAGCTGTACCCTTTCCTCCGGGAGATCCATCTCTGGAACCGCACGAAAGCCCATCTCGACCGGTTGCTGGATCAGGTGACACCGGGTGCCACGCGTATCCTCGCACATGACGATCTCGACGAGGCGCTGGGCGAGGCTGACGTTGTGATCTCCTGCACCTCGGCGCCAACCCCCTTCATCAGTGCGTCGGCAGTCCGGCCCGGCCGGCTGATCATGCAGATCGGCTTCCATGAGGTTCTGTTCGAAACGATCGCGGCGACGGATGTCGTCGCCGTCGATCTCTGGGGCGACTTTGCCGAGAAGAGCGCCAAGAGCCTGTTTCAAATGTATCGCGCGGGGGAGTTCAGCCCCCACAGCGTGGCAGCAGATCTGCCAGCTATCCTTCTGGACGGCTGGCAACCACCTGCCGGCGCGTCGCTCTATTTTTCCAGCTTCGGCCTCAACGTCTTCGACATCGCCTTCGCCGCCCGCCTGCTGCACCGTGCGGCCGACTTGAATATAGGCGCCGTGCTGCCTTCCGTCTGATACGCATTCCCTGAAAGGATCCGGCCATGATCATCACTGCCGCGGAACTCATGTCGCAATTGCCGCAAGGAAAACTCGTGCCGGTGGACGTCCGCCCGGAGGCGGACTGGCGCAAGGAGACGCTGCCGGGGGCAGTGAGCCTCAACGTCTACGACTACTTCATCCCCGAGAGCGACGAAGCCGGTATCGCCGGCATGGCCGCCGGCGCGCGCGGCGCTTTCGAACGGCTCGGCCTCAGCAAGAACTGCTTCCCGGTGTTCTTCGAAGAACAGACCGGCATGATCTCGCCGCGTGGCCTCTGGTTCTACGAACTCGTCGGTCTGGAAGGTGGGCTGATCCTCGACGGCGGCATCCAGGCCTGGAAAGCCGCCGGCGGCGAGACCGCGCCGGGAACCGGCGCTGCGGATGCGATCCGCCAGGCCAAAGCATCGGCTATACCGTTCCGCCGCGAGCTCGTCGCGTCCACGGAGCAAGTCCTGGCCCATGAGGCCGATGGCGCCGACGTCTTCGACACGCGCCGCAGCACCGAGTTCGAAGGCACTTTCGTCCATCCCTGCTGCGCCCGGCCCGGCCGCATCCCGCATTCGCATTTCGCCTTCTACGAGGATCTATTGCAGGACGGCAGATACCGTTCGGCCGCCGAGATCCGTGCGATTGCCAAAGCAGCGGGGCTTTCGCCGGAACGCGAGGTCATCACCTATTGTCATCGTGGCGCCCGCGCCGCCACGGCGCTTTATGGCCTCAGGCTCGCCGGCTACGACAAGGTGAAGATCTATACCGGTTCCTGGCACGAATGGGCCGGCAATGCGGCGCTGCCGATCGAGATCGGCCAGGCCGAGGAGGTCTGAGGCTGGCTTGAGGCCAGTCCTGGACCCTGATGGTTTCAACCAATTCGGCGGCCGTTATCGCGTCAAATCTTCCGCCCCGGAGAATTTAAGCCGCGGTGACCGCTGTGCCCCACTCGTCGCCCCAGGCCTGTACCCGGTGCCCCGGCGAGACCTCGATATGATCGCGCTTCGGCGGCACGTAGGAGAGCGGCCGGACGGGGCTCTTGATCTCATCGTTGCTCAGCCCGCGGCGGATGCCGCGCCGCGTCGGGTCTGGGATCGGTACGGCGGCCAGAAGTCGTTTTGTGTAGGGATGCTGCGGGTTCTCGAAGATCGCCCGGCGCGGGCCGATCTCGACGATCTCGCCGAGATACATGACCGCCACCCGATGGCTCATCCGCTCCACCACGGCCATGTCGTGGGAGATGAAGAGATAGGCGAGGCCGAGGTTTTCCTGCAGGTCGAGCATCAGGTTGATGACCTGCGCCTTGATCGACACGTCGAGTGCGGAGACCGCTTCGTCGGCGACGATGATCTGCGGCGCCATTGCGAGCGCCCGGGCGATGCACAGGCGCTGCCGCTGGCCGCCGGAGAATTCGTGCGGGAAGCGGGAAGCCATGTCCGGCTGCAGCCCGACCTTGACCATCAGGTCGGCAACCCGCTCACGCGCGTCGCGCCTGCCCGATGCGATGCCATGCGCCAGCAGCGGTTCGGCGATCGCGTCACCCACTTCGATACGCGGATTGAGGCTGGCGAACGGGTCCTGGAATATCATCTGGATATGCCGGCGCATGTCGCGCATTTCCCGGCCGGTGAGGCCGAGGATCTCCCTGCCATCGAGCTTGACCGAGCCGGAATTGGCATCGAGCAGCCGCATGATCGTGCGGCCGGTAGTCGACTTGCCGCAGCCGCTTTCGCCGACCAGCGCCAGCGTCTCGCCGGCCTTCAGGTCAAAGGAGATGTTTTCGACGGCATGCACCCGGCCGGAGGTGGAACCCAGGAAACCGCCGCCAATGTCAAACCGTGCCACGAGATCGCGGACCTGCATCAGCGGCACCGGCTTTGTCGAAACGGTATCCTCGACCGGCGGCATCTCGACCGGAGCGCCGCTTTCCACGTCGATCATCGGAAAGCGCGCCGGGCCGGAGGCGCCGTTCATGGATCCGAGCTTCGGTACGGCAGAGAGCAGTGCCTTGGTATAGGCGCGCTGGGGCTCGGCGAAGATGTTTTCCGTCTGGCCGCGTTCGATCGCCTCGCCCTTGTACATGACAATGGTGCGATCGGCGATTTCCGCGACCACGCCCATGTCATGGGTGATGAAGAGCACGCCCATGTCCTCTTCCTCCTGCAGGAGCTTGATGAGTTCAAGGATCTGCGCCTGGATCGTCACGTCGAGCGCCGTCGTCGGTTCGTCGGCGATCAGCAGTTTAGGACGGCAGGCAAGTGCCATCGCGATCATGATGCGCTGACGCATGCCGCCGGAAAGCTGGTGCGGATATTCCTGCATGCGCCTGGCGGCGGAGGGAATGCGCACCTTTTCCATCAGGCCGAGCGCTTCCTTCGCCGCATTCGAGAAGGAGAGGCCACGATGGGCTACCAGCACTTCGGAAATCTGGTCCCCGATCCTCAATGACGGATTGAGGCTCGTCATCGGCTCCTGGAAGATCATCGCAATGCGATTGCCTCTGATGTCGCGCATGTTCCGTTCCGGCAGGCCGAGCAGTTCCTGGCCTTCCAGCCTGACGGAACCTTCGATGCGGCAGGCATCCCGCTCATAGAGCTGCATTATCGACATGGCGGTCACGCTCTTGCCGGAGCCGGATTCACCGACCAGCGCCACCGTCTCACCGGCGGCGACGTCGAACGAGACGTCTCGCACCACCGGCAGCCACAGCCCCTTCCGGCGAAAAGAGGTCTTCAGGCTGGAAACGCTGATCACTGTCTCTGCCATGGCCCGATCCTTCGAACTCCTGGGCGGCGACACCCTCACCGCCTACCCCATGTTGCATGCCACAAATAAAAGCGCCTTGCCACCGCGGATACAGGATATATGATATATCTCTATCAGTAAATCGCCCACGGGATTGCTGCGGGTGAGAATGGAAGAAGCGAATTCATGAAGCTTGAAGAGATCCCCCGCCTTTCCCTTGGCTTCCTGCCGACCCCGATCGAGAAACTGGAGCGCCTCAGCGCCGAGCTGGAGATCTCCCTGTCGGTCAAGCGTGACGACTTCACCGGCTTCGGCGGTGGCGGCAACAAGGTCCGCAAGCTGGAATATCTGATGGCTGATGCAGTCTCGCAGGGCATCAAGGTGCTGATCACGACCGGTGGCCACCAGTCCAATCATGCCCGCATGACGGCCGCGGCCGCCCGCAAATACGGCATGAAGCCGATCCTCGTCCTGCGCGGCGACCGCCCGGATCTCTACCAGGGTAACCTGCTTCTCGACCATCTGTTCGGTGCCGAGATCGACTTCCTGGATCCGGACGCCTATTTCACCGAGATCAATCCGCGCATGAAGTACCACGCCGACCAGGCCGAGGCGCGCAGCGAAAAGGCCTATATCATTCCGCTCGGCGGCGCCTCTGCGCTTGGTGCGATGGGTTATGTCAATGCGGTCAAGGAACTTGCCGAACAGTATCACGCCGCCGGCACCCCAACGCCGGACTACATCGTCGCCCCCGTCGGCTCGGGCGGCACGCTGGCCGGCCTGCATATCGGCTGCGCCATGTTCATGCCAAAGGCCGAAGTCGTCGGCATTGCGGTCACCGGCAGCGCCGTTCCCTTCAGCGAGCGTATCGCCGTCATGGCCAACGCTGGCGCCGAACTGCTGGGCTTCGACAAGCGCTGGACCGCTGACGAAATCCGCATCGAGAACGACTATATCGGCCCTGGTTATTCCATCCCGTCGGAAGCCGGCAACGCGGCGATCAAGCTCGCCGGTAACCGCGAGGGCATGCTGCTCGACCCAGTTTATACCGGCAAGGCTGTCGCCGGCATCATCGATTGCGTCGAGAACGGCTCGATCGCCAAGGGCTCACACGTCCTCTTCATTCATTGCGGCGGCTCGCCAGCGCTCTACCCCTATGCGGGCCTGCTTACAAACGATATCCAGACGAGACTGTCAGGCTTATGACAGACGTCATGACCACAGCCTGATCAGAGAGACCACAGCGCGCGGCTCTCGCATACTTTGCACGAACCGTTCCAATCTCGCCGCTGCCTATGGGGGCAGCGGTAGGCAGAAGCCCAGGTCACTTGGAATGCGCCTAAGTTGGGGTCGCGCGGCCTCTCACAGGAGCGTCTTGCGCTGGAAGCTAACTTAGAGAGGGTCTCGATCTCTCAGATCGAACGGAAGCAACCTCGGGATTGACTCCCTGGGAAAGATAGCGGGCGTGCTTGGATGCAGATTTGCGAGCTTCTTTCAGAACCCGCTGAAGGAGAACAACCTCCTGCAAATTTGCTCAACTAGAGCGCCCCTCGCTTTTTTGCTGGCGGACGCGAATCTCGAAGGCAGCGTATGTCGACTGCAACTCAATCTTGACCATCGGGAGAATAGCCCAAAACGAAAAAGCCTGCCGCGGGAGGAGGTGCGGCAGGCTTTCGAAAAGAATTGAACAGCGACTGGGAGGAGTGCCGCTGCTCATACAGACAGCCCTGGGAGGAGGAGTGGGCCGTCTGAACCTCGAAGCTCTGCGGGAGGAGATGCATCGCTTCGATGCGGTAATCTATACGCCGACTACGAACCACTTACTATTGCTGATGTTGCACTGCACCCATGCAAGAACGGCAAGTCGAAAAGATCGGGAAAGATCGATGGCAGGACTCGATCGCAGACAGTGGACATCGACGCAAAAACGCCCGCATCATGAGCGGGCGTCAAGCAGCTTCAAAGAGTGAATGCTGTGCGGTCAGCGGGCGATCGATGCGCGGGCGACGTTGCGGATATCGGCGCGGTCGATACCGAGATCCTGCAGTTCGCGGCTGGACATGCGACCAAGCTCGCTGACGGTCTGACGGAACTTGCGCCAATTGTTGAAAGAGCGTGCGACGTTCATGATAATCCCCTTTCCTGAGGGCTTCTGACGTCAGCAGCCTTGCTTGGCTCCGGCGTCGTTTCGATGATTGGAATATAGGCATTTCAATCGGTTAAAAACAGCGACAATCCGTCAGTCCACCTATGCAAGGAATGCATTGGTCATCGCTTTTCAACGGAAAGAGCCTGTTTTTTGAGCTCGGTGCCATCGGTCGCGACGGATGCACCTTTGCTAAAAGAGGATCGATCCCGCCCATATGCCTTCAGCCGTTTGTTGTGGCGATAGTTACTTGCACTCGCTCAGAAAACAGGTCTACAAAGCATGCTTTGATAGAAGGTCCGTTAGCTTGAACTGCTATGAGCCGTTGCACCAGCTATCGGGCTGAGCTGTCATGACAACGCTCCTGGTAACTATCCCAGGCCGCATGCCGCTGCTGCGCCTTGTATTTCCGACCGCTTAACCTGCTGCTATCGCTAAGCAGCCCACCCTATTTAAGGCCGGCATATTCCTCATAGGAATCCTCGACCGTGAGAATGTGTCTGCGCATCGACTCCGCCGCAAGCTCGCGATTGCCCTGCAGGATCGCGACGAGTATCGCGTCATGTTCCTTGTAGGATTTTGCCAGCCGCCCGGCGGTCAGGAACTGCGCCCGGCGGAACGGCGAAAGCCGCCGCCGCGTCGCAAGCGTGATCTCGACCAGATAGGCATTCTGGCTACCGGCATAGATGGCCGCATGAAACTTCTCATTGAGCACGTGATAGTGGCTCGGGTCGTTTTCCTTGAGGATGCGCGCTAGACCCTCGTGGATGATTTCGAGGTTGCGCCGCTCCGAAAGCGTCATGCTGGCAGCGGCAAGGCTGGCGCAGAGCGCTTCAAGTTCTGCCATGACATGGAACATCTGCCGCAGATGTTCCGGCGACGGGCGAGTGACGATGGCGCTGCGATGCGGCCGCGTCTCGACGAGGCCCATGGCCGCCAGATCTCGGATCGCTTCCCTCAAGGGAGTGCGCGAAACGCCATAACTTGCGGCAATCTCGGTCTCGTCGAGAGGCATTCCGGGCGACAGCTTGCCGTCGACGATATCGTCTGCAAGCCGTGCGCGCACTTCCTCGGCCCGGGTCAGCTTGCGACGCGATCCTTCTTCCTTAGCAGCAGAGATGTCTTCGCTACCCGAAGGCTCTTTCTTCATTATTGCGTCCAAAGGGGCCATCTTTTTTCGAGTATTCTTATGACGGACTGGTCTGCCTGCGCAATATGCTCCAGCCTCGACGTGTGCCGGACACATCCACCGTTGAGGACGCAGCGTTTCCGACCATGGTTTTCCAGCGCCAGACAAGCGTGCAGGCGACACTGGTAATACCGACCAATACGCCGAACCAGACGCCGACGACACCCATGCCGAACCCAAAGGAAAGCACGATGGCCACCGGCACGCCGAGCAGCCAGTAGCCGCAGACACCGATGACCATCGGCACGCGCGTATCCTTCAGCCCACGAAGGGCTCCGTTGGCGGCCGATTGCAGGCCATCGAAGATCAGAAAGGCGGCGAGGATCACGATCAGCTTTTGCGTCAGCACTGCGATTGCTGCAAAATCCGCGGTCTCCCCGGCTAGGAAGAGATTGATAATGTGCTTGGAACCGACGAGCAGGATCACGCCGAACAACGCCATCAACCCGGCTACCGTGATCAGTGAAAGATTGCCTGCCAGCCGGGCGGCAGCGTCCCTGCCCGCGCCGCGATGGTAGGCAACCCGAACGGTCGCCGCCTGGGCGATCGCGACGATTGGATTGAAGGCGATGCTGTTCAGGGTATAGGCGATCTGGTTGGCAATGATCGCGATCGTGCCGAAACCGCTGGTGACCAAGGTCAGGACCAGCGTCATGCCGAGCTCCGCCGCATAGACAAGCGCGATCGGCCAACCGATCGACCAGACATCCCGGACAGCCCCGGCCGCAGTTGGGATGGCGGCACGGAAGGTTGCGAGCGGGAGATGTTTTCCGATGATCGCATAAGCTGTCAACCCAACGGCGATCAGCCACCAGGCGACGGCATAGGCAAGACCGGCACCGGCAACTCCATGACCGGGATAATTGAAAGCGCCAAAGGTCAGGCCAGACAGAAGCGGCATATAACAAAGCGCACCAAGCCCGACCGAGGCCATGATCAGCCAGGATTTTGCGCTGACGGAGCAATAAAGGCGAATCGGCGCGATCCAGAGAATGGCCGGCAGCGCAAAGGCGGCCCTGCCGATGAACTCTCCCACATCGTCGAGAATTTCAGGTGCAACGCCGAATGGGGCGAGGATCGCAGGCAGGTTCAGGAGGACCGCCATCGACAGAAGCGAGAGGGCAAGACCGGCCAACACCGCGCCGCCAAAGGCATAGGCCACCTCATCGCCTTCAGTTGTTTCCGTTTCGCTCCTGCCCTTGGCGGCCGCCATCAGTGGATGGGCACCGGCGATCACACCCTGGGAAACGACGGTCAGCGCCTGAATGAAGATCGCGCAGAGCCCGCCGGCCGCAAGCGCAGAGCCGCTGAGGCGGCCGAGCATCACGCTCGCCGACAGACTCATGATCAGCTGGCTCGCTTGGGTGACGGCCAGCGGAGCCGCGATACCGCCGAGCGATCGCAGCTCTTTCCATCTCATACGGCTCATACCTGTTCCGATCAGGCTGCGACTGCTTGGGCGGCGAAGGCACCGATGACCTCCTGGGCGCTGCGCCGTGCGCCCGCCTGAAGATATTCCATGGCGACCAGCGCCGCGTCATGCGCCGCCGTTCCGGAACCCGAAACACAATCCTCGATGACGCGGCAGTAGTAATCGCCCTGATGCGCATCGACGAAGCTGTAATGAATGCAGACGTCGGTAAAACCCCCGACAAAGAAAAGCGTCTCGGCTTTGACGGCCTTCAGCAGGATTTCCATCTCGGTACCGTAGAAGACCGAATAACGGCGCTTGGTGATGCGCAGGTCATCCGACTTCATCTCCATTTCCTCGACCGGGAAAGGCGTGCCTGGCGAGCTTTCGAGGCAGTGAATGCTTTCCGAACCATCCAGCTCGCGACCGAAATCAATCAGACTGTCGCGATGCGCTTCCTGCACGAAGATGACCGGAATGCCGGCCTTGCGTGCGGCATCGACCACCGACTTCGCGCGCCAGTTCCGCTCAATATGGTCACCCATGAATTCCAGACGGGACGTCGTCGGACGGGGCATGAAGCCCGATTTCTGAATATCAACGACGATCAGGGCGGCGCGCCCGACGATCAGGGGCTTCGGGACGATCGGATTTCCAGCCATCAGTTACACTCGCTTGCTTATCGATAAACACGGCCGCCGCTCCGTCTTTCTCCGTCATCAAATCCGGTCGGAGTGGCGTTTACCGCCTCCGTTATACACGACAGAGTACAGTATGCAATATTGCATACAATACGATCATAATTTGTGCATATGCCTATTACTTCTTAGATTTCAGGTCGACTTTCAGCAATCAGCAAATCACAACTGCACCATTAAATTACTGTTTTTTAATGTTTTTTTAAAACTGGCATGGTCGTTGCATAGATCTTCAGCATCCACTCAAGGGGACAGCAAAGGAGAACACAGCATGGCATCCAGGAAGCCCTCCGCGCCTTTCGGCCAGGACATGAACTCGTTGATATCGCGCAGATCGGTCCTGAAGGCCGCCGGTGGCCTTGCCGCGGCGACGCTCGTTTCCGCGCCTTTCGTGCGCCCCTCCTATGCCGCAACGACGCTCAGGGTCTCGAACTTCGGCGGCTTTTTCGAGGAAGCTTTTGCAAAGAGCGTCTACCCGGCCTTTACCAAACAGACCGGCATCGCCGTCCAGTCGATTGCGCAATCGGGTAGCGCGCAGTTCCTCGTCCAGCTCGGTCAGGCGATCCAGGCAGGCTCGGCTCCGATGGATATCTGCTGCGCCGGCCAGGCCGACGTCATCCGCGGCCGCCAGCGCGGCCTTTGGGCAAGCGTCGACAAGTCCAAGCTGAAGAATATCGGCAACCTGATGGACGGCTTCCTTTATGAGGACGCCGGCAAGGTCGACGGCGTCGGCGCCATGGCCTGGTACATCACCCTGATCGCCAACCCGTCTGAATTCGAAACGCTGCCGGACAGCTGGACCGAACTGTGGAAGCAGCGCGCTTCGGCCTGGGGCCTGCAGGGCGGCGGCAACAGCGTGCTTCTCGATATCGTCGCTTCCGTCTATTTCGGCGGCCCGTCCGTGCTCGACACCGAGGAAGGTATCGACAAAGTCATCGCCAAGATCGCCGAACTGAAGCCGAATGCGAAACTGTGGTGGACCGACGAAGGTTCGATGCAGAGCGCCTACCAGAACGACGAAGTCGTCGGCGGCCTTTATTTCCACGACGTCTCGATGATCATGAAGAAGGAAGGCACCGACGTCGCCTCGATCTTCCCGAAGGAGGGCGCAGTCCTCGGCTACAACGCCTGGTGCGTGCCGAAGGTCGGCGACGTCAGCGATGCTGCCATCGCCTTCCTTGACTGGAGCGCCACGCCCGAGTGCCACGAGTTGATCGCCCGCAATGTCGGCGCCGCGCCGCTGATCGAAAAGTCGAAGCTCAACCTGACCGCTGACGAATTCAACGCGGTGTCTGGCACCGGCAAGCCGATCGTCGTCGCCTCCGACGCCAAGGTGAAGCACGCCGACTACATCTCCGCGCAAATGCTCAAGATGCTTGGTCAGTAAGTCTGGACGCAATGATGCAAGGCCTGGAAATCTCAAACCTCACGAAGTCCTTTGGCGCAAATACGGTCGTCTCCGACGTCTCGCTTGCGATCGAACAGGGCAAGTTCGTCTGCTTCCTCGGTCCGTCCGGCTGCGGCAAGACGACCCTGATGCGCATCATCGCCGGTCTGGAGCAACCGACCAGCGGCACGGTGCGGCTTGACGGTCGCGACATTACCGGTGTTCCGACCAACGAACGCAACTTCGGAATGGTGTTCCAGGCCCTTGCCTTGTTTCCGCATCTCGATGTGGCCGGCAATATCGGCTACAGCCTTCGCTATCGCACGATGGCGAAGCACCATAAGCAGGAACGGATCGACGAGCTTCTGAAGCTCGTCGATCTGCCCGGAATGCAGTCGCGCCGGGTCGACCAGCTCTCGGGCGGCCAGAGGCAGCGTGTCGCGATCGCCCGCGCGCTGGCGCAGGAGCCGCTCCTTTTCCTGATGGACGAACCGCTTTCCGCACTCGATGCGAAACTGCGCGACCATATGCAGGTCGAACTGCGGCAGCTGCAGCAGAAGCTGAAGATCACCACGATCTTCGTCACCCACGACCAGCGCGAGGCGATGACCATCGCCGACCAGATCGTCATCATGGCGCATGGCAAGGTGCAGCAGGTCGGCAGCCCGGTGGAGATCTACCGCAGGCCGGTCAACCGTTTCGTCGCCGACTTCATCGGTCAGAGCAATCTTGCCGAAGGCGTTCTCGTCGACCGCGAGCATGTCAGGATCGGCGAAAACGTCGTCGCCATCTGCCTCGCGCCCTCCCAATTCAAGCCCGGCGACAAGATCACGATCTGCGCCCGCCCGGAAAGCACGCTCCTGTCGCGACAGCAATCCGGCGGCACCGCACCGAACGCAACCGTCACTTTCGTGCGCGACCTCGGCTCCAGCGTCGAGGTGTTTCTCGACAGGAACGGCCGGCAGGTCGTCGCCTCGCTCGCGCCCTCTGCCTGGGCCGAGCTTGAAGACGTACGAGAATTTGCTGTCTCCTTCGCACCGGGTTCGGTGACAGTCCTGGAGGACTGACCATGTCGCTCGTTTCGGGACAAGAAGGTTTGAACCGTCGGCGCCTCTCCGTGGCAACCGGACTCGCGTGGCCCTTCTTCATGATCGTCGCCTTTTTCGGCGTACCTTTCGCGCTGCTCTTGCGCGTCAGCGTCGCCCGCGTCGATCCCGCCTATTACCAGGGAAGCGGCTGGTCGCTCGAGGCGATGGCAAGCCTGTTCCAGCCCATGGTGCTGAATGGCCTCACGTTCTCGCTCTGGCTGGCGCTGACGGTCGCAACGTTCAGCATGATCATCGCCTTTCCGGCGACCTATTTCATTACCCGCATGAGCCGCAAGGCGCAGATCGTCTGGCTGATCGGCCTTCTGACGACGCTGGCGCTCTCGGAGGTACTGATCACTTTCTCCTGGCAGATCATCCTCTCTAAACGGGTCGGCATCTCGAATATCGCCGTCTTCCTCGGCCTGCTCGACAAGGCCGTTTCGCTGACGCCCAGCTTTTACGGCGTCGTCAGCTGCCTCATCTATGTCGTCATCCCCTTCAACGTGATGACCATCTATCCAGGCCTGTCGCGCATGGATGCCTCTTATATGGAAGCCGCCTCTACCATGGGCGCCACGCCGATCCAGGCCTTTTTCAACGTGCTCCTGCCGCTGATGCGCAAGCCGATCGCCACCGCCTATCTGACGACCGTCGTAATGGCGATCGGCGCCTATGTCGCGCCGCTCGTGCTTGGCGGTCCGGCCAACTGGACGATCGGCGTCATCATAAGCGAAGTCGCCAATTCCGCCCAGAACTTGCCGCAGGCAGCAGCCATCGCAGTTCTCCTCATGCTGGTCACGGGCGCGATGATCCTCATTATCGGCAAGGTCGGCGGAAAGGGGTATAGGTCATGAGCCGGTTCATCCAGAAAACCCTGCGTCAGATCTTCCTCGTCTGCCTGGCCCTTTTCCTGGCGGCACCGCTGATCATCGTCGCCGGCGTCAGCTTCAACAGCACGGCACAGATGACCTTTCCTCCGCAGAATATCAGCCTGCGCTGGTATTCTGCCTTCATGCAGGACCCGGCCTGGACCACAGCCTTCATGCGCTCGGTCGGCATCGCCATCGCCGCCTCGCTGCTGACAATCAGCGTCGCCTTCCCGATCGCCTACAGCCAGTGGAAGACCAATTCGCGCTTCGCAAAGATATTGGCGGGAATGGCGGGCGTTCCCTTCATCCTGCCGCCGGTCGTCATCGCCGTCCTGTTCCTGCTTTTCTGGGGCACGGTCCGGCATGTCGGCCAGATCGAGAACATTGTCATCAGCCATGCCGTCACCTTCGTTGCCGTGCCGCTGGTGATGATCTCGCTCGGTTTCTCCAGCATCGACAAGTCGCTTGTCGAGGCGGCCCGGACGATGGGCGCCCGCGACAACGACATCCTCAGAACCGTCGCGATACCGATGGTGCTGCCCTTCGTCGCGTCCAGCTTCATCTTCGTCGCGATCTTCAGCCTCAACGAATATGTCATCGCCTTCATGGTGGCCGGTTTCACCGCCGAGACCATGCCGGTCAAGATCTTCTCCAGCATGCGCACCGGCTTCTCGCCGACCATGTGCGTCGGCGCCGTATTCTTCATGCTGATCGGCCTTCTCGGCTTCATCACCGTCGCCCGCCTGGGCAATCTTCCGAAACTTCTCGGTGCACGTTTTTAAGATCAAGGAGCATCCCATGCCAAAGAAGCAAAACCCCATGATCGTCGGCCAGCCGGTGCTGATCGTCGTCGATATCCAGAAGGTCGGTTTCGACGATGATGGCTCCATTCCCCTGATGCCGGGCATAGTCGAGCGCATGCGTATGGCCCGCACCGTCATCGACGCAGCGCGCGAAGGCGGCGTGCCGATCATCTTCCTGCAGGAAAGCCACCGCAAGAGCGGCGTCGATTACGGCCGCGAGATGGATGGCGACGAAGACATGCACCTGCGCGAAGACTGGCCGGGCACGGCGATCGCCGCCGAGGAAGTCGGCCTGCGCGACGACGACTACGTCATCGTCAAGCGCCGTTATTCTGGTTTTATCGGCACTGACCTGCAGATCCTTCTGCGCGGACTGAAAGCCGATACGCTGATCCTCGTCGGCGGCCTCACTAATATCTGCGTGCACTATACCTTCGCCGACGGTCACCAGTCGGATTACCATTGCCGCGTTGTGGAGGATTGCGTCGCCGGGTCTTCCATCGAGGCGCATCACGCAGCCCTCGCCAACATGGAGTACCTTCAGCACGGCGCCCGCCGCACGGCAGCCGAGATCAACGAGGCCTTCCTTTCCTTCAAGCAAGGCAAGGCAGCCTGATATGCCAGATCGCGTGACGACGGAAACTCGCCGCATCTGGTCCGGCCTTGCCGCCGAGATCGAAGAGCTTTTTGCCGAAATGTGGAAAGTGCCGGAACTGCCGGCACTGGAATATAGGTCGCAGGCGATCCTCTGTGACTTCATCGAACGGCACGGTTTTACCGTCGAACGGGGTGTCGGCGGTGTGCCGACGGCGTTCATCGCCCGCATTGTTAGTGGCGAAGGCCCGAAGGTCGGCATCCTGATCGAATATGACGCGCTGCCGAGCCTCTACAATGATGCGGTTCCCTATCGCCAGGGCAACCGCCGCAAGCCCGGTCATGGCTGCGGCCACAACCATATCGGTCCGGCCAATACCGGCGCCGGTATCGCCGCGGCAAAGGCGATGGTCGAGCTTGGCCTTGGGGGCGAAATCGTCATCATCGGCTGCCCGGCCGAAGAGATCGGCTGGGGCAAGCTGGCGCTTCAGGCCGCCGGCGTGTTCGACGGCCTCGACCTCGTGCTGACCTCGCATGGCGATTACCAGAACGGTTCACTTGCAAGGCCTTGTCATGCAATGGCAAGCGGCGAGTTCAAGTTCATTGGCGAAAGTGCCCATGGCGGCAAGACCGCCACCCGCAATGCACTGCTCGCCGCCGAAGCCGCTTATGCGGAATTCGACCGCCTGCGCCAGGACGTGCCCGACCTGCAGCTGAAGCATGTCTATCGTTTTGCCGGTATCACGCCCGGCGTGACACCCGAAGAAGTCCGCCTCTGGTCTTCCGTCCGGCACTACGACTTCGACATGGTGCAGGTGGGCTACAAGCTGATGCATGACACCTATAGCCGCATCGCCGCCGAACAGGGTGTCGAGCTGGTATCCGAGCAGATCGCCAATTGCCGCGGTTATCTCGGCAATGACACGGTCGGCCGCGTGCTGGATAAATGCCTTCGGGAACTCGGCCCGCCGCGCTGGACCGATGCGGACATCGCATGGATGGAGGAACTCTCCGCGGCCTGCGATCCCGGCAAGCCATTCAAGCTGCATCGCGAGCTGGAATATTTCGACACCGGCATCGACTATTACGGCCAGGACGACGGCGACATCAGCTGGCAAATCCCGCTCGGCCGGGTTAACTGGGCCTATCCGGACAATGTGCCGATCCATCACTGGGCCTGGACGGCGCTGTCGGGGCATTCGTCGAGCAGTCCCGGCCCGCTGATGGCATCCGAAGCGCTGGCCATGGCCGCGATTACATTGCTGGTATCGCCGGAAACGGTCGCCGCCGCCAAGGCGGAACTCACCGAACGTACCGGCGGCAAACACATTACCGGACCGGCACCGACAATTTCCGACGTGCTGGCAAAGGACCCGCAGTCCTTCTGGGATGCGACCTGGGCGCGATAGGTGCCCCGGTCATCAGAGCTTGGAGCCGATATAAGGAGAGGATCGAATGACGGGAATGCTGGACGACTTCAGGATATTCGAACCCTATCCGGGCATTTTTGCCTATTATGACGGCCGTATCGCCGGCAAGCGGCTTTATTCGGAAGGGCCGAACTGGCTGGATGACGGCGCCTTCAGCCTCGGCATCGCCTCCTATGCGATCGTCGATGGAAACGAAGCGCTGGTCTATGACACCCATATCAGCCTTGACCACGCCCGCGCCATTCGCGCTCATCTGGAAGGTCTGGGTGTGGCGAAGATTACCGTCGTCCTCAGTCATTTCCACAACGACCATATCGCCGGCAACGAGGTGTTTGCCGATTGCGAAATTGTCGCCAACAGCGCGACTGAAAGCCTTCTCGAAGCGGAAAAGCCGCGGATCGCTAACCGCCTGCCGAAGATCGAACCCGTCGTCATGCCGAACACCCTGTTCGACGGCAGCCTGATGATCACAGTCGGCAGCCGCGTGGTCGAGCTTCATGAATTCAACATCCACAGCCCGGACGCGACGGTCCTATGGCTGCCGGAAGAACGACTACTGTTTGCAGGCGATACTTTGGAGGACACCGTTACCTATATGACAGATCCCGCCGCCCTACCGGTACATCTGGATGAACTGAGGCGGTTGAGCTCCTTCCCCATCGCAAAAATCCTTCCCTGCCACGGCGACCCGGACCGCATCCTTGCCGGCGGCTACGAGCCTTCCTTCATCGACGCGACGATCCGCTACGTCGAGGCGATGAACGAGGATGTTACCGAACCGGAAATCTGGAACCAGGCCCTGTCCGAGGCCGTTGGCCAGGACGTCAAGAGCGGCGCGCTGATCTACATTCCCGCCTACGAGGAGGTACACGCCTCCAACATCGCTCTGCTAAAAGCCTATCGCGACAAGGTCTGAACACCCGCGGGGGTTTCCGGACCGCAACTGATCTGCCCATGTCGCCCTCGCGCCAGGGCGCGAAAGCGTTCCGTGCGCCGTCCTGCCAGCCGCTGTCGAGCGATCGCGGCCAGGTTTCAGTCCAGGGACCGCCGGCCTTTTGTCCAATGGTCTTCCGGACGCCTAACGCGAAGCGTGTGCGGTGCTAGCCTTGTCCCAGGAAAAGCTGCGGCCGCGGGCGAAGGAAGCTCTGGCGACCATTTTTCCAGCCGGCGCTCGCCGGGGCGATTGTCGCGACGGCGTCGACAGCCGAGGGGGCGTCGAAGAGGACGATATCTGCCGCGCTGCCGATCGCAATACCGTAACCCTTTCTTCCCAGGAGGGTGGCAGCCTGCGTCGTGATCATGGTGAAGACAGTGTCGAAGCCATCGGCGGTGCCGATCTGGGCGACGTTGGCAAAGAGATTGGCCATGCGCATCAGGTTGACGTCTCCGAAGGGCGTGAACGGATTCAGGACATTGTTGGTGGAGATGGTCGTGACGACACCGAGTGCTGCCAACCGGTGAGCGGGTGTCACGCCGCGCGGGACGAGATGGGTCGAATTACGGCCGGTCAGGAAGAGATCGGTGGCCGGCAGGACGGTCAATGCGATGCCGGCCTCGGCAAGACGACGGCCGATCGGCTCCTGCTCTTCCGGCGGCAGAGCAGAGAGCTTGGTGACATGGCCGACCGAGACGCGCCCCTGGTAACGGCGTGCGAGGGTCTCGGCGACGACGACAGGGAGGTTGGAGCCAGCGGGCTCGAGGTCGAAATCGAGGTGGAAATCGACGGCAACGTCGTGGCGAATGGCGAGATCGAAGATGCGGCGGATATGTTCGACCGGCGCTGGATCGGTGTAGGGGCAACCCCCCACCAGATCTGCACCCGCCTTCAGCGCCTGTTCGAGCATATCCTCCGTGCCGGGATCGTTCGTCAGGCCCTCCTGGGCAAAGGCGCAGATCTCGATGTCGATGAGGGCGGCATAGTCGGCCTTCAGTTTTTTGATCGCCTCGAAGGAGCGGAAACCGGCACGCGGGTCGATCTCGACGAAGGTACGCAGGCGGGTGGTACCGTTGAGGATCGCCTTTTCGACGACCGCAGCAGCGCGGGCATAGACGTCTTCCTCGGTAAAGAGGGCCTTGGCTCGGGAGGTTTCGCTGACAGCCTCAGCGAGTGTTCCTGCGCGGAGGTTGCAGCGGCTGATGATGCCGGCCTTGTCGAGATGGATGTGGGTTTCGATGAGGCCTGCGCAGGCGAATTTCCCTTCGGCATCATAGTGCGGCGCATCGCAGACGAAACGAGGCGCAATCGCCGCGATGCGGCCCACCTCGAAGGCAATGTCGGTCGGTTCGCTCAAGCCGGCCATTCGGGCATTGCGGATGACGAAGTCGATTGCCATGAAGCCTCCTTAGACGGACAAAAGGAAATTGCGGGCGACGCGGTTGTGATCGGCGATCAGCGCCTCGATATCGACGCCCGCGGGCATACCGTCGGTGACGCGCCATTCGCCTGTGATCATGACGCGGTCGGCCGTGGTGGCACCGCAGAGCACCAGGGCAGCCAGCGGATCGCCGGCACCGGAGAAACGCAATTCGTCGAGCTTGTAGAAGGAAAGGTCCGCCTGGCGGCCCGGCGCAATGGTGCCGATGTCGTTACGGCCGAGCAGTCTTGCCGAGCCGGCGGTTCCCCAACGCAGCACGTCGAGATGGGTGACGGCTTCGGCGCCATAGGTCAGGCGGTTCAGCATCAGGGCATGGCGCACGCTTTCCATCAGGTTGGAATTGTCGTTGGAGGCCGAACCGTCGACACCGAGACCGACTGGCGCCCCGGCAACCTCCAGCTCGCAGGTGCGGCACATGCCCGATGCCAGCACCATGTTCGAGGTCGGGCAATGGCAGATGCCGACGCCGTGCCGGCCGAGCTCGGCGATCTCGGCATCGTCGAAATGGATGCCGTGGGCGAGCCAGGTGCGGGCGTTCAGCCAATTGCAGCGGTCGAGATATTCCACCGGCGTGCAGGCGAATTTGCTGCGGCAGAATTCGGCTTCCGCCTTGGTCTCGACCAGATGGGTGTGGAGCCGGCAATCGTAGCGTTCCGCCAGCGCCGCCGTTTCGCGCATTAATTCCAGCGTGACGTCGAACGGCGCGCAGGGCGCGAGCGCCACCTGCGTCATCGCCCCTTCGGAGC
Organism: Rhizobium sp. 01L419; assembly: GCF_056400025.1. Classification (NCBI taxonomy): domain Bacteria; kingdom Pseudomonadati; phylum Pseudomonadota; class Alphaproteobacteria; order Hyphomicrobiales; family Rhizobiaceae; genus Rhizobium; species Rhizobium sp. 01L419. The sequence continues at coordinate 73,286 of NZ_JBFTSM010000013.1, read as the reverse complement.
GGTCGTGATAGCGCCTGAGCACGCGCTCGCTGTCGGCGAGGATCGTGTCGTCATCCTGCACGACATTGGCGGGCGAAATGACACCCTGTTGATCCTTGATGTTGAGACTGCCCCGCGTCAGCGTAATGCGCATGCCGAGACGGGCCGCCTCCTCGGCCTCCACATCCATCGCGTCTTCGAGGCCAGTTGCGTAGAGATAATGATGGTCCGAGGTGGTGGTGCAGCCGGAGAGAAGCAGCTCGGTCAGCGCGAGACGGACGGCAAGACGGAAGGCTTCGGGCGTCATGCTCTTCGCCCAGATCGGGTAAAGTGCGCGGATCCACGGCCAGAGCGACTTGTTGATTGCCGCCGGATGGGCGCGCGTCAGCGTCTGGAACATATGGTGATGGGTGTTGACGAGACCCGGAATGACGACGTGGCGGCTGGCGTCGAAGCGTGCATCAACCGAGGCAGCAGGCTGCCGTCCCGCCGCGACCAGCTCGATGATGCGGCCATTCTCGATGACAATGCCGCCTCCAGCGTCCTCGGCCATGATAGCGAGCGGTGATTGTATCCAGAGTCGGCCCTTCATCAGCGATGCTCCCATGCGCCATGCGTGAATGGAAAAGTCAGACGACGAGCCGGCCGCCGCGGGCGATGATGGCGCCGCCGCGGAAGACGGTACGATCGAGGGGACGGGCAGCGACGGCCTCTGCCAGCGACGCGGCAGGCAGGATGACAAAATCGGCGAGCGAACCGGCCTGGAGCGGCCCGACGGCATGGCCGAGGATTTCGGCCGGCGCCTGCGTCGCCAGGCGGAAGGCCGCAGCCAGATCCTCATCCGAACGGAAATCCTGGCGATCGCAGAGAATGCCGACACGCTCCAGCATGTCGCCATTGCCGAAAGGCGACCAGGCGTCGCGGATATTGTCGTTGGCACAGAAGAGCCGGACGCCTGCGGCGGAAAGCCGCTTGATCGGCGGCATGGGCACGGGTCCCGGCGCGCTGGTCATGATCGCTACGCCCGACCTGGCGAGTGCGGCGGCCGTGCGGCCGAAATCGGCATCTTCCAACTCGCCGAGACAAAAGGCGTGACTGACAACCACCTTGCCTTCAAGGCCGAGTGCGGCCGTGCGATCAGCGATCTGGCGAAGCTCGAAGGCGCCGAGTGCGCCCCCGTCATGCAGATGGATATCGAGCCCGACGCCGTATCTGCCGGCGACGGCGAAGATCGCATCGAGATGGCCGGTCACGTCATTGTCTATGCCGGCCGGATCGAGGCCGCCGACGAGATCGGCGCCGGCGGCAATGGCCGCATCGAGCAGCCCCGCGGTACCGGGATCGCGCAGCACGCCGGATTGCGGGAAGGCAACGGTCTGGATGTCGACGAGATGACCATGGCTCTGCTTCAGTGAAAGCACGGCCTCGAGGCCTTTCAGGCCAACTTCGGTATCGATATCGACATGGCTGCGCACGGAGAGCGTGCCATAGGCTGCAAGTTTCTCCAGCAGGGCGCCGCCGCGGGCTTCGACCGGCAGAGCCACCGTGCGCCGCAGGGATTTTTCCGCCTCGATGCGCTTGGCGACCGTATCGCCGGGGATGTGTGGGATGAAAGGCAAGCCGATCAGCGTCTTGTCGAGATGAATATGACCGTCAACGAAGGGAAGGCAAAGCAGGCCGCCGGCAGCATCGAAACGCGGCACTGCGGGGTCGATGCCGGCGGCCGCATTCGGACCGAGCGCGGCGATCCGGTCATTCTCCAGAACGAGTGAGACGATCTCGCCAGCTTCGGTCCTGGCGTTTTCGACTACGAGGCGCGGCGTCATCAATTCTTCCATCATTCGCTATGCAATCAGCCCGACCCTGCGCGCCGCGACGACGCGATAGAGCGGATCCTTCCACACCTCTTCCTCCTGCAGGGCGGAAAAGACCAGGCTAACATCGTGTTCGTCGTCCGAGGAAACCGCGGCGCGTTTGATCTCAGCCCAGGCGGGCGCCTGTCGGCTACGCATTTCTTCCAGCGCCTCGGCGGTGGGGAGTGCCGGAAAGCCGATCTTCGGCACCAGCGAGGCGATCACCTGCCAGAAGGCGCGATAAAACGGCTCGGCATTTTCGAGGTGCGGAGAGACGAGGCGCAGCCAGTGCATGCCGGTGACGGAATGAAGTGCGGAGAAATCCATGGTTCCGGCAAAGAGCGCGAGCGAGGTCGCGGCCATGCGGCGCGGTGAATCGGCGCCGAAAGCCAGGCGATCGATAACAGGACGGAAGCCCGGAAGTGCTGCGACGGCGCGGATATTATGCCAGAGCAGATCGGTTTCAGGCTCATAATCGCGGATGCCTTCGATATTGCCGACATCGGCAAGGATCTTTCCCGGATCGTCCGTATCGGGAGCGGCACCGGTCGCTGATGGCAGCGGCAGATAACAGGCCGCCCAGTAGCCGAGCGCGGTGCCGACCTCCTCGTCGTCCTTCTTGAGGACACCATAGGCAAGACGCATCAGAGGATGCATGGCGCTGCCGGCAAGGCCGTTCACCATGGCGGCCAGATAGGTGCGGATAACCGTATCGATGCCGAGCCGGCGGGTTTCGCCGATGAAGAAGGCACGGTAATCCGCCTCACGCGTGCGGTCGCCGAGCGCCTCGGTCCAGGCTGCCCCGATAATCGGGGCAACCGATGGCGGCACAGGCGGGAGTGCATGGCTCTCACGGTACTGCTCGTACCATTGTTCCAGCCGTTCCGGCGAGGCGCCGAGGCGATCAAGCGCGATCAGCACCATCGGAACGTGGTTGGCCAGCAGATAGGGAAATTCGACGCTGTCCTCGCGTGCCCGCAAAAGGATGGTCTCCAATCCCGAAAGTTGAATAGCGGCAGCCTGTCTCATGCCAAAACCTCCCTTGGTGTCGTGGCGTCCTCGTCTATGCCAGGATCGAAATGCGGTTCGTCATAGGCGGCCAATGCTGCAAGATACCGGTTGGAATCCCCGATGAACAGCGCTTTCACCAGGGCGTCGACAATGCGCGGCACGCCGTATTTGAGACCGGTGACGCCGTTGCTGATCGGGCCGAGGCTCGCCAGCGCGCCGGCATTGAACATATGGATGCGCGAGACCCAGCTGGCTTCGGCATATCTGGGCGTGAGCTCGAAACCGGGGCCGAGATAGGGATGGCCGGCAAGCATGGCATTCTCCTCTCCCTGCGGTGGCTGGAAACAGTCCTTCCAAAGCGCAGCGGTCGCGACGAGGCCGGCAAGCTCGGGCCTGAGCGCGAAATTAACTTCATAGCCGGTGCCGAGGAGGAGGTGATCGGCATGGAAGATGCCATTTTCGGTCGTCAGCTTGATCCTGCCGCCGTCCATCGAGAGCTCGCGGACGCCACAGCCGAGCTGCATCGTGAAACCGGGGTGGCGGCAGGCCCGGTCATATTGCTCCTGGGTCGGCGGCACCTTGAAGTTGAAGTAGAGATTTGCGAAGCGCCAGCGCTCCAGATCCGGCAAGTCGGCGAAATGGCCGAGAAAACCGGGAAAGTTTGTCCAGGCAAGAACCTCGGTGCGCGGCAGATCGGCGCTTCGCGCAAACATCGTCACGTCCCGAGCCCCGGTTTCGAGCGCCGCCACCGCCCAGTCGAAGCTCGACGTGCCACCGCCAAGGATCGCAACATTCCTGTCCTTGAGGAAATCGATCGGTATCGGCTCGTTGCTATGCGTCCAGGTGGATTTCGGCAGCGTCTTGACCATCGCGGGTATGCGCGGCCCGCCGCAGCCGTCGATACCGGTCGCCATTACCAGATGACGACAGGTGATTGTGCGGCTGGTGCCGCCAGCGTTCGTCAAGGTGAGAGCAAGTCCGCCCTCCGCCTGATCTATCGAGGAAAGCGTCGTGCGGTTTTCGACGTCGATGCCGACAGTCCTCCGAAACCAGATGAGATACGCCATCCAGTCCTGGCGGCTGATCTTGTCGAGTGCATCCCAGGCGTCGCCACCATTCAGTGCCTCGTACCAGGAGCGCAGCGTCAGGCTCGGGATGCCGAGGTCCGGACCCGAGAGATATTTTGGCGAACGCAGGGTCTGCATGCGGGCGCAGGTGATCCAAGGGCCCTCCCGGCCCTCCTCGCGCTGATCGATCACGTGAACGGACCTGATACCGCGCCGCTTCAGGGCGAAGGCGATCGAGAGACCGGAGAGGCCGGCGCCGCAGATCACAACCGAATGCAGGTCTTTGCGGTCTTCATCGCCCAGCTTCGGCCAGTCGGCGCAGAGCGCTTCGATGCGCGCCATTTCATCATGGGCGCGACGTTCCAGCTCTCTCAGGCGCTCATCCGGTGGGGTCGTCATGAATATGCAGCTCACGCGCGTTGGACAGGACAGTATAAACGCGCAGGGAATGATCAGCTCCCTGCTATTTTTTATGCAACGCGCATAAAATATGGACATTTATGCGCGAATATGTTCTAATTTGTGATTTTTAATGTTTACGATTTTTTGTCAAGTGCGCTTGAGTGCGATTTTGTTTGATGTATAGTGCCTCAAAGCAATCAAAAAAGGGGAGCAGACATGAAATCGCTCAGCAGTGTCACACGAAAATTGGCGATCGCGAGCCTCGTCTCCGTCGCATTTGTGGGCTCCGCCATCGGCGCCGACAGGAAATATGAAGGCATCACCCTCACGCTTGCCTCGCAGAACGATCAGTTCGCAGCCGTTCTGGCTGCCATCGCCCCCAAATTTACTGAGGAGACGGGCGCCGCCGTCAAAGTCGACATTCTCGACTACGGCTCGCTGCTGACCAAGACCACGACCGATTTCGTCGGCGGCACCGGCGGCTATGACCTGGTGACGATGGATATCGTCTGGGCGGGCCAATATGCGGAAAACAAATACACCGTCGACCTCACCGAGTGGATGAAACGCGACGCCGCCGAACTGAAACTCGATGACATCTATCCGACACTTCTCAACGCATTGGGCCACTGGGGTGACAAGCAGGTTGCCTTTCCCTTTGCCGGTTATGCCAACGTGCTCGCCTATCGCAAGGATCTCTTCGACGCCGCCGGCCTGAAGGCGCCGACGACGATGGAGGAAATGATCGAGGCGGCATATAAGCTGACCGACCCCAGCAAGAAGACCTATGGCTTCGTCGCCAATGGCCAGAAAGGCCCGGCGGTCGCCCAGGACTGGATGCAGTACAATACCGAGATGGGCGGTTCGATCCTCGGCTCCGACGGCAAGCCGGCACTGAATTCCGAAGCCAATATCAAGAGCCTGACCGTCTACAAGGATCTATTCATGAAAGCGGCTCCTCCAGGTGCCGTTAATTACGACTGGGGTGGACGCGAGGAAAGCTTCCGCCAGGGCATTGCCGCGACCATGCAGACATGGTCGGTCGGCGCCCCTGGCTACTACGATCCCGCAATCTCGAAGATCGTCGATAAGGTGGCGATCACGACGGCGCCGCGCGGTGCCGGCCTGCCGAAGCTCTACGGCATCGGCGGCTGGGGCATGGCGATCAACGCCGGCATCAAGGAGCCTCAGAAAGAAGCCGCCTGGGCCTTCATCAAGTGGCTGGTCAGCCCGCCGGTGCACAAGGAATTCAACATGATGGGCGCCGGCAGCTTCCTGCGCAAGAGCGAGATGACCGATGCCGATCTACTCGCGAAGTTCCCCTTCCTGCCCGTCATCGCTGAGACCTTCGAGCATGGCGACGGCGAATATCGCCCGCGCATCCCGCAATATCCGGAGATTCAGGATCTGCTCGGCACCGCCGTCAGCGACGTCCTCGTCGGCAACGCCGACCCTAAAAAGGCGCTCGATGCCGCCCAGGAAGCTGCTGTGAAGCTATTCTGACTGTAGTTGCCGCCAGTCAGTTATCCCAGAGGCCGCGGCCTATGTCGCGGCCCCTGCCGTTTCCAGACCATTGATCCGATGCGCCTCCGGCTTCATGATCGGGAGAGCCCTGGGCTCGACCCTCTGGGACGGACATCGAACCAGGAACCTGATGGACATGACGTGACCCTATCCCTCACTTCCGCGCTGAAGCCCTCTCCGGCCTTGAGCATTTCCTATCTCGAGCGCAGGCGGCTGTTCTTCATCCTGATGACGCTGCCGGCCATCCTCTACGTGCTCGTCATCGGCGTCTGGCCGCTGGCACAGGGTATCTGGTTCAGCCTCTACGAATACAATCTGCTGAAGCCGGCACGGACGCACTTCGTCGGGCTCGGCAACTATGTCGATCTTCTCTCCGACACGGTGACGCGCGGGGCTTTCATCAATACCGTCATCTTCACGGTCGGCGCCGTGACCGTCGAACTGCTGGTCGGTTTCGCCATTGCGCTGGCGCTCTGGCGCGACGACCGCTTCAACCGGATCTGCCTGGCGTTGATCCTGATTCCGGTGACGATCACACCGCTTGTGGTCGGGCTGATTTTCCGGGCGCTGCTGCTCGCCGACTATGGGCTCATCGGTTATTATCTGGCCGAGTTCGGGCTTTCCGATCCGCGCGGGCTTTTCGCCAATCCGAGTTCGGCACTGGCGACCCTTATCTTCGTCGACATCTGGGAATGGACGCCACTGGTGGCACTGATCCTGCTTGCCGGCCTGAAAGCGCTGCCGGGCGATATTCTCGAAGCATCGGAAGTGGATGGCGCAACAGCGCTGCAGCGTCTGAGGATCATCATCATTCCGCTTATGCTGCCTTCGATCCTGCTGGCGCTGACGCTGCGCACCATCGATACCTTCCGGGTCTTCGACAGCGTCTACGTGACGACGGGCGGAGGTCCGGGCAATGCAACCAACACGCTCATGCTGCATGCGGTGAAGCAGGGGCTGGAATTCTTCAATATCGGCCGAGCCTCGGCAATCTCGAACCTGACACTGATCTGCATCGCCGTGATCGCGGCAGGCTTCATTCTCTTGATACGCAAGGCGGACAGAAAGGCAAACGGGCGATGAGCACACCCACCCTCAGTCGCATCGGCCAGCGTGCCTTCATCCTTGTCATGCTCACCTTTTTCCTGCTGCCATTCCTATGGCTGGCATCGACCGCCTACAAGCCGTCGCGCGATATCTTCTCGATCCCGCCAAAATTGACCTTCGTGCCGACCTTCGAACAGTTCGCGACTGTCTTCCGCCTGTTCGACGTCTGGAGTCTCGTATCGTCAAGTCTGCTGATCGCCGGCGGTTCCGTCATCCTGTCGCTGCTGCTCGGTGTGCCGGCGGGCTATGCGCTGGCGCGTTCGACCAGCCGCTACGCCATTGCCGTTGCATATTTCTTCATGGCGATCCGCATGGTGCCGGCTGTGGCAGCACTCATCCCCTTCTACCTGATGATGCGCGACATCGGCCTGCTCGGCAGCTGGGTCGCCGTCGTCCTCATCAACGCGATGCTGAATTCGGCCTTCGTCACCTGGATGATGTTTTCCTATTTCCGCAGCCTGCCGAAAGAGCTGGAAGAGGCGGCGCTGACGGATGGCTGCACGCTGTTCGGCTCCTTCTGGCGCGTGGCGCTGCCGGCGGTGCGCTCAGGGGTCGTCGCCTCCACGCTGTTCTGCCTGATGTTTTCCTGGAACGACTTCCTCTACCCGATGTTCCTCACCCGGCTCGATTCCAAGCCGATCTCGGTGGCGCTGCTTTCAGCCTATGGAACGAAGGACATCACATGGGGCACGCTCGGCGCACTGGCGCATTTTTCGACGATCCCGATCGTGCTGATCGTGCTCTTCCTCAACCGCTATTTCGTGCAAGGCCTGACGAAGGGCATTCACTAATGCATGTCGCCCAAAAGCGCAGCGGTTTTGGGACAACGACATGCATAAAAGCAAAGATCTAAAGCGCGTCGTATGAGTCCGACTCGGCGCGACGCGCGTTAAAGAGACACGCCTCAGCCGCGAATGGCCGCTTCCGTCGCGGCATCGAAGACATGGATGCGGGCGGGGTCGGCGGCAAGCGACAGGCGCTCGCCGATCTTCACGCGTTTGGTGCCGTCAACAATGACGCGCAGGCGCGGAGCAGACAATGCCACGTCATCCTCCTCCGCCGACAGCGATTTCAGCCGGTCGGCTGCCTCGACATCGACATGGATGAGCAGGTTGGCGCCAAGATCCTCTACAATGGCGACAGTTCCGGCCAAACCACCGGTATCGATCGGCTGGAAGGCTTCCGGTCGGATGCCGAGTACGACAGCACGGCCTGCGGCGGAGGCGATCCGCGGCCGCTCGGCAAGCACGTCGCCCGAGAAAAGGATGGAGGTTCGGCCGAAGCGGGCTTCGGGTCCATTTTCCGTCGCGACGAGGTCGGCCGCCAGCAGGTTCATCGCCGGCGAGCCCATGAAGCTTGCGACGAAGAGATTGGCCGGTTGATCATAGAGGCTGCGCGGCATGCCGAGTTGCTGCAGGAGGCCGCTTTTCATGACGGCGACGCGATCGCCCATGGTCATGGCTTCGACCTGGTCATGGGTGACATAGACTGTGGTGATGCCCGACATCTTCTGCATGCGGGCGATTTCGGCGCGCATCTGACTGCGCAGACGGGCATCAAGGTTCGAAAGCGGCTCATCCATCAGGAAAGCATGAGGGCTGCGGGCGAGCGCCCGGCCCATGGCGACACGCTGGCGCTGGCCACCGGAGAGCTGGGCGGGCCTGCGGGCGAGATAGTCCTCGAGCTCCAGGAGCTTCGCCGTCTCCTGCACCTTGCGGGCAATGTCGGCCTTGTCGAGGCCACGGACGCGAAGGCCGAAGCCGATATTCTCGGCGACCGTCAGATGCGGGTAAAGCGCATAGGACTGGAAGACCATGGCGATATCACGATCGCGCGGAGCAAGGTCGTTAACGACGACGCCGTTGATCGTCAGGCGGCCATCGGTGACCTCTTCGAGGCCGGCGATCATGCGCAGTGCCGTCGACTTGCCACAGCCGGAGGGGCCGACGAGAACCAGGAATTCGCCGTCGCGGATAGTCATGTTCAGGTTGCTGATCGCAACATAGCCATCGCCATAGCTTTTGCGGATCCGGTCGAAGACGATTTCAGCCATGCTTTTTCCTTGCTGAACGGGAGGCCAGTCGCGGATTCTGGACGGATCAGGTGGTGTAGACCCCGCCGGTGACGTTGACGCCTTGCCCGGTCATGAAGCGAGCCGAATTAGAGCAGAGGAAAACGACGACATCGGCGACGTCCTCAGGCGTTTCCAGCCGGCCAAGCGGCGTCTGGGCGATATAATCCGCAACGACGCGTTCGGGCGTGACGCCGCGCAGGCTCGCCTCCCAGGCAATCTCGCGTTCCTGCATGCCAGTCTTGACGAAGCCCGGGCAGACGGCGTTGACGCGAATGCCCGAAGCTGCAAGCTCGCGGGCGAGCGCCTGCGTCCAGCCGAGCACGGCAAACTTGCTGGCGGAATAATGCGCCAGCAGCGGCGCGCCGATCTTTGCGGCAAGTGACGCGGTGTTGACGATGACACCGGTGCCCATGCCCGTGAAGCGGCGGGCGGCAATCTGATTGGTCAGGAAGATGCCGCGAATGTTGACGTCGAAATTATAGTCCCATTCCTCGTCGGTCAGTTCCAGCGCGTGTTGCATAGTGGAGACACCGGCATTGGCGCAGAGGATATCATAGCCGCCCGTCCTCTCGACCACCTCGGAAAAGGTCGCCTCGACAGAGGTGCGCCTGCGAACGTCGATCGCATGCGCGGTGGCACCGTTGCCGATCTCGGCCGCCGTCCGTTCGGCCGCAGCCAGGTTGATGTCGCAGATCGCCACCTGGATAGACTGGCGAGAGAGAGCGGTCGCAATTGCACGCCCGATCCCTGTCGCCCCGCCTGTTACGATCGCACGCTTACCGGACAGTTCTGGAAAGCTCGGAGACTGCATTGCCCGCCCTCATGGAATGGAAACACCATCGATCATATATCAACAAAATCCCACACAACAAGAAAAATTTGTGTTTGAATTTGTTCGTATTATTCGATACACAGGAAGCAACAATCAGACAATCGTAGCCACGAGTTGCGATCGCGGGAGGATAATAACGGCATCATGGACGCAGAACATCAGATGGTCGCGACAGCGGAAAAACCGAAAGTTCTGGCCCAGGTGCGGCATGCACGCATCCTGGAGACACTGGCGCGCAAGGGCGCGGTCTCCGTCAGTGACGTCGCCTCCCAGCTTGCCGTTTCGGAAATGACTGTCCGCCGCGACCTGATCGAACTCGAAAAGGACGGCAGACTGGTGCGCACCCACGGCGGCGCAGTGCGTAGCGGCAAGACTTTCGAGCCGATCGCCAGTGAGGCTGTCGACCGCGAGGAACCGACTTTCGAATCCCGGCTGACGCGCAATGCCGGCTCGAAGCGGACCATTGCGATGGCCGCGGCAGGCATTGCCGCCGGCGCGCGCACCCTGGCGCTCGACGTCGGCACCACGACCTATCTGCTTTCCGGCCTGCTGATCAACCAGCCGCATACGAAGATCTTCACCAACAGCGTGCGCAACGCAGTGCAGCTAGGGACCGGCTTTGGCGAGGTTTACCTGCCCGGCGGGCGCATGCGTGGCGAGGAGATGGCGATCAGTAGCCAGTCGGCCGTTTCTCAATTCGAGGAACTCTGGTTCGACATCGCCTTCGTCGGCGTGTCGGGGATCACAGCGCAGGGAATCTACGACTATTCCTTCGAGGACACCGACATGAAGCGGGTCTACTTGCGCCGCGCCACGCAAAAGGTGGTGCTTTGCGATTCTACCAAGTTCAAGCGTATGTCGCTGGTGCATATCGCGCCGCTGCAGCAATTCGACATGCTGATCACCGACGCCATGCCACCGGCCGACCTTGCCGATGCGCTCGCCGCCGCCGGCGTCGAGCTGCGTATCGCGCCCGAGGAGCAGCCGCTGCTTTGATGTGCCCTTCCCGCATCCACCCCACGGATGCACGTCCCACAGATTCGGCTTCAGGGAGTTTCCGCATGATTTTCGATTTTTTCGGCGTCAAGAAGAAGGCGGTCATCGCCATGGCGCATATCGGCGCCCTGCCCGGCTCGCCCGCCTATAATGCCGCCGGCGGGCTGAACAAGCTCGTCGACGACGTTCTGTCCGATATCGAGAAGCTGCAGGCGGGCGGTGTCGACGCCATCATGTTCGGCAACGAGAATGACCGGCCCTACGTCTTCCAGGCACCGCCGGAAGGGCTGGCGGCGATGACCTCGATCGTCGAGCGGGTGAAGCCGCATCTGACCGTGCCGTTCGGCGTCAATTATCTCTGGGACCCCTCTGCAAGCGTTGCGATCGGGGCAGTGACGGGCGCGAGCTTCGTTCGCGAGATCTTCACCGGCGTTTTCGCATCAGACATGGGCATCTGGCAGCCGGATTGCGCCAAGGCGGCACGGCTGCGACATAGCCTCGGCCGCGATGACATGAAGATGCTCTTCAACATTAACGCCGAATTTGCCCATTCGCTGGACCAGCGACCGATTGAACTCAGGGCGAAGAGCGCCGTGTTCTCGTCGCTCGCCGATGCCATCCTGGTTTCGGGACCACTGACTGGACAAGCCGTCGATCAATCGGACCTCAGGCGCGTTTGCGAGACGGCCAAGGATGTTCCCGTCTTTGCCAATACCGGCGTCAATAAAGACAATGTGCGCGATATATTGAGCGTTGCCAGCGGCGTCATCATCGGCACGCATTTCAAGGTTGACGGCAATACGTGGAACCCTGTCGACAGCGACCGGGTAAAGCGCTTCATGGAGATCGTCGAAACGCTGCGCTGAACGACAGGAGCCGCCATGTCCATCACGCTCGGTCTCGATATCGGCACCACCTCCACCATCGGCATCTTGATCGAGCTGCCGAACCGCGTGCTCGGGCTCACCTCGCGGCCTTCGACGCTTCTTTCGCCTCAGCATGGCTGGGCAGAGGAAGACCCGGCCGAATGGTGGGCGAATGTCTGCAAGATCACCAGGGAACTGATTGCAACCAGCGGGATTGAGGCCGGGCAAATCTCGGCCATTGGCGTGACCGGCATGCTGCCGGCCGTCGTGCTGCTTGACGACGCCGGCTGGGTGCTGAGGCCCAGCATCCAGCAGAGTGACGGGCGTTGCGGCGAGGAGGTCGAGGAACTTAGGGCCGAGTGGGATGAGGCGGATTTTCTCGCCAGAGCGGGAAACGGCATCAATCAGCAGCTGGTGACAGCGAAGCTTCGCTGGATCGCCCGGCACGAGCCTGCTGTTTTCGAGCGTATTGCCACGGTCATGGGGTCCTACGATTTCATCAACTGGAAACTGACCGGCGAGAGGGCCATCGAGCAGAACTGGGCGCTTGAAGCGGGTTTTGTTGATATCAATACCGACATGCTCGACGACGAGTTGATCCGGCTCGCCAGAATTCGGCGGGACGCCATTCCTGGGAAGGCCGTATCGCATAAGATTCTTGGCGCTGTGACGGACGAAGCTGCCAAGGTGACGGGGCTCGCACCCGGAACGCCCGTCATCGGCGGGGCGGCCGACATGATCGCGTCGGCCTTCGGCGCGGGGATCAACAAGGCGGGCGACGTGCTGCTGAAATTCGGGGGCGCGGTGGATATCCTGACGGCGACCAATGTCGTGCGACCGGATCCACGCATGTTCCTCGATTATCACCTGGTTCCGGGGCTCTATATGCCGAACGGCTGCATGTCGACCGGCGGCTCGGCGCTTAACTGGTTCATTAGCACCTTCGCCGGACGCGAGGAGATCGCGGCGAAGACGGAGGGAATATCCGTGCACCGCTATCTCGACCGGCTGGCCGCGGGATGCGGCCCTGGCGCGGATGGGCTAACGATCCTGCCCTATTTTCTCGGCGAAAAGACGCCTATCCACGATGCCGGCGCGCGCGGGCTGATCGAAGGACTGACGCTATCGCATCATATCGGCCATCTCTGGCGGGCGATGCTGGAAGCCTATGCCTATGCGCTGCGTCATCATATCGACGTGCTGAACGACATCGGCCATCCGACGACGCGTTTCATCGTTTCAGACGGGGGTTCACAGAGCCGGATATGGATGCAGATCGTTTCCGATGTGCTCCAGCAGCCGCTGCAAGGCCTCACTGGCCATCCCGGCTCCTGCCTCGGCGTCGCCTGGGCGGCGGCAATCGGCGCCGGACTGACCGAGGATTGGTCCGGCGTGACCGCCTTTGTCGGCCAAGGTGAAAGGATCGTACCCAATCCTGACAATGCGGCGATTTATGCTAAGGGCTATCGGACCTATCGTGCGCTTTACAGACCATAGACGGGTCGGGATTTGAGCTTGGTGACAGCGGAAAACCGGAACTCCACAAAACAGGCGGTCGGACGCGGCGGCATGGTGACGTCTCCGCATACTCTGGCGAGCGAGGCGGGTGCGGTAATCCTGCGGCGCGGCGGCAACGCGCTGGAAGCTGCGATCGCCATCGGCAGCACGATTGCCGTCGTCTATCCGCATTTCTGCGGGCTCGGCGGCGACTCCGTCTGGATCGTTGCCGATCGCAACGGGCGGAAAACATGTTTTCTCGGCATCGGCCAAGCGGCACGAGAATTGCCGGATTTCGACGGACGCATTCCGCTACGCGGACCGCTTTCCGCACTGACCTCGGCCTGCGCCGTCGATGCCTGGCAGCACGCGCATGACTATTCCGCGCGGCACTGGGGCGGAAGGATCGATTTTCCTGTCTTGCTTGCCGATGCGATCCGTCATGCGAAAGAGGGCTTTCCGATCACACGCTCGCAAAGTTTCTGGCTTGCCTTCCGGCAGGCGGAAGCCGCCAACTGGCCCGGTTTTGCCGCCCTTTTCATGCCGAACGACGCAGCACGGAAAACAGGCAGCCTGTTCCGGCAGGAGAACTTGGCACGGTCGCTTTCGCTGATCGCCCACGATGGGCCACGCTCCTTCTACGAGGGCGAACTCGGTGCGAGGATTGCTGCGGGGCTGCAGGCTGCGGGCTCTCCGCTGACCAGCCATGATCTCAAGGCCACCCGCACGCGCGAGGTCGCCCCCATCAGTCTCTCCTATCGCAATTTCGAGCTGCTTGCGCCGCCACCGCCAACACAGGGCCTGTCGACACTTGCGATCATGGGCATTCTCGCCCATTTCGATCTCGCCGCCTATCCAGCCGGCAGCGCCGACCATCTGCATCTCTGCGTAGAAGCCGTCAAACGCGCCTTCCTCGACCGCGGTGACATTGCCGACCCCGATGTCGCGCCGCAGCCGGTGGAGGAATGGCTGAGCATGCGGCATCTTGCACTGGCGGCGGCATCCATCGATCCTGCACGAGCGCTCGAATGGCCGGCACCCTTTCGCAATGGCGATACGGTATTCTTCGCCGCAACCGATGCCGAGGGCGGCAGCGTCAGCGTCTTGCAGAGCACCTATTTCGACTGGGGCAGCGGCGTGGTCGTCGGCGATACGGGCATTCTCTGGCAAAACCGTGGTGCAGCCTTTTCGCCAGATCTCAAGCATGTCAATGGCATCGCCCCCGGCAAACGGCCTTTCTATACATTGAACCCCGGCCTCGGTCTGCGCAACGGCAGGCCCGCCCTGCTCTATGGCACGCAGGGCGCCGACGGCCAACCGCAGACACTGGCGATGCTACTGACCCGGCTGATCGATTTTGGCGAACAGCCGGCAGCAGCACTCGCCGGCCCGCGGTTCCTTCTCGGCAAGACCTTTTCTGACACCCGCGACAGCCTGAAACTGGAAGGAGATGCCGGCGAAGCGGTTCTTGCCGAACTGGCCGCACGAGGCCATGTACTATCACCGATCGAGGCGCAGAGCCCGCTTGCGGGGCAGGCCGGCGCAATCACTATCGACGAGGATGGCATGGCGACGGGCGCGCATGATCCACGTGGCGACGGATTGGCGATCGCGATCTCTTCTGGAGCATGAGTTGTGGGATTACGCGTCGGCGAGACGCCTTCAAATGCACGAAAGCGGGACAAAGCCGGTAGTTGATCGGACGGGCCACCGGATACCTTCTGGAGCATCGTACTCCTCGCAGATCGGCGACGTTCGCCACACTGGGTATTCGTCCACTACGGATTCGAAAGTCGCCGAGGGTCCCAGTGGAAGGCCTTAGCGCTTTGGGTCATAATCGGCGCTGGCCACGACCTCCCGAGGTTTTAAATTACATCTGAAAATCAATATGATGATCTTTGCCGATAAGGGTCGACAAACGTTGATTTCAGTGAGTCAGAAATCGCCGGACGCGGCGCTAGGCCTACCAGTCCGGCATGCATATGAATGCGGCGGTCTGTCGTCCTGCAGATAGGACGAACAGTAGCCAGGAGCGGTCACCCCCCCCGCAACTGTGCCAAGTTAACCCATATTTTAGCATTCACTTGCATGCGCCAGCTACGATGCTACCGTCGCCGACACCGTGGGGGCGCATTATGACAATCGAAGAATTGATAGATTTGCAGGAAGCAGGCTCAAGGGGGCGGGTGCTCGGACTGAAGGTTCACGAGAACCCATACCTCGCGGCCCATAGGATGCCTAGTGGTGATACCAGCGCTCTCGGAGATTGGCTTGCACGTCACGATGCATGGAAATTCGGCTGGGAAGTGGAGGACGCCAGTCGCGAAGGTAAGATTCTCGTTCACTTCAAGGATCTGATCTCGATTGCCAATCGACGTGCGCTCGATCCATAACGTTTAGCGGACAGCCGGGCTATGGTTCCCGCGCGGTCATTTCGTCATGGTATCTCCTGTTCCTGGCATTTAAGCCGAAGCCAGGCAGAAATTCCACTTATCCCCGCTGTTCAAATTTCCCGAACCAGCTCAGGCGGCCTATATGTGTCTGCTTGACAAGCAAGAAACCCGTCTAGGGTTAGGACTCGTTAATCACAGCCAGAAGATGACGGAAGCTGCGATGCAGAGCCGAGCTGGGCAGTGATGGCATCTGTACAGGCCGGCGTGCATCGCTGTTGTTGCTCATATCGTCCGACATCCTTTTTATGCCCTGCCCTTCCAACGCGAATGCTATGCCCATGCGAAAGCCGCCCGAACAGCGGCCAGTGATTGACGACGAATTATGATCAAGGTACGTGGCCCACCGCCATGCTCAGCTTTGACGAGGTGGCAATGGGGAGGCCCGGTCAGCACGAGGGATCGGGCCTCTGCCCCTGTCACGCCTTTTTCACGCGACTGGTGACTGTTGCCGTGGTTAGCTCCTTTTGCTGATGCTGCAAACTCAGCAGAAGGGCATCATTTCGTTCGAGAGTGAGCCCTTCACCCACTTTCTCCTGAGAAGCCGCCGACACCCCTCGGTGGCTTCTTTGTTTCCGAGGTAAGGTCAGCACAACGCCCTTGATAATGGAGCGGTAGGATGCGCGATGAAAACCACGCGCTTTCTCGGATTTCTTTTGAGCTGCCCAGCTGCACTGTATTGCCGCACCGAGCATGGGATTGGTTGACCACGGCGTAGGCGCTGGTGTGCTTCGGCGTGGAATATTGACTGACGCGGGTTTGGTGCAATTCTCTCATGTCGCACCGATCAGGCGGGCTTGAAGAAGATCAAGCTTCCCGCGACCGTGCATCTGGCGCTTCACCAGCTTGAGCTTGGTGATCTGCCCCTCGGTTTGTCCGTTGGACCACGGTGAGACGATCGCTGCCCGGACAGCCTGTATGTCTTTCGCCACTCCATTGCCAAACGAGGAAACCAGGCTGTCACGGGCGCGGTCGATCCACGGCGTGAGCTCATTTTCTGCCTTGCACCGGATCACAAGATGGAAGTCTGCGATGATATCGCGAGCCATGACGAGCAAAGGAACGCCGCTTTCGATCGCGGCGATGGGAGCGGTTTCAGACTTCGTCAGGTTGTCTATGCTGGTTGTCAAACTGCATACGGTGAGCTTACATTTGAAGCGGTCCGGTCCTCGCAACAACACTTGCTGTCTAGGAGCGTCCAGCTGGCGGGCAATCGAACAAAACCGGCGTCGCTTCATCGTCTGAACGTGCGCCCGATGGCTTGCGCCGCTTTTGCTTCTACCCCACAGGCCCACGAGATCGGAACATATCAAGCCGAACTGAAAGATCGGCATTGTCATGCGATGAACGCTCTCGCTTTGGTGGTGGACAATGCGCATAATGGCGTTGCGGAGGCGTGCGTTCAAATCGTGCGTCCTGTGTGCACTGGGAGGAGGGCCCAATGACCACGATCCATCAGAGGCTGTATCGCGAGCGGCTGACATCTGCAGACACGGCGGTCGCAATGGTTCCGTCCGGGGCCAAGGTCGCGATGCCACTGGCCGCCGGTCAGCCACCGGCTGTCCTTGCCGCGCTTGCGCAACAGGCCCGCGCGCGCGCCATCGAGAATGTGCGGCTCTACTATCTTCTCTGCACGGGCGTTGCAGGCACCAGTGTGTTCGATTTCGAGCTGCGCGACCGGATTGTCCCGATGAGCTACTTTCATTCAGGCGTGGAGCGTGCGCTCGACAAGAGAAGATTGGCGGAAGCGATGCCCGCCGTCGAGCTGGTGCCCTGTCATTTCAGTCAGGTGCCGCGCTCGTTGGTCGAGCATGTTGGCGTGGACACGTTGATTGCGACTGTGTCGCCAATGGACGCCGATGGCAATTTCAGCCTTGGCGCCAGCACCGACTATGCGCTGACGGTATCGCGAAAGCCTGGAATCCGCCTCATCCTCGAGGTCAATCGCAATATGCCTTATGTGCGGGGCGATTGCATGATCCCTTTGTCGAGCGTGACAGCGCTGGTCGAAAACGACATCAGCCTGCCCGTGTTGCCGGCTGCCGCGCGCAATGAGGTAGATGATGCGATCGGCGCGATCATTGCCGGTCTGGTGGAGGATGGCGACTGCCTGCAGATGGGGATCGGTGCTTTGCCCGACGCAGTGTGTTCCGGGCTTTCCCGGCACAGCCACCTTGGTATCCACACGGAAATGATGACGCCGGGTCTCGCCAGCCTCGTCAAGGCGGGCGTGGTCGACAATAGCCGCAAGCAGACACATACCGGACGCTCCATCTTCACCTTTGCGCTTGGAGATCAGGCGCTCTATGATTTCCTGAACAACAATCCGGCGGTTGAGGCCTATCCCGTCGACTATGTGAACAATCCCTTCGTTATCGCCCGAAATGATCGCGTCGTCTCGGTCAACGCGACGCTGCAGATTGATTTAAACGGCGCGTGCAATTCCGAGTTCATGAACGGGAGGCAGTTCAGCGCGTCCGGCGGCCAGGTTGATTTCGTGCGTGGCGCTTATGCCTCGCGTGGGGGACGATCGATCATCGCCTGTCATTCGACTGCGGCAAAAGGCACGCTCTCGCGGATCGTTCCGGCGTTAACCGGACCGGTGACAACAGCGCGCAACGACACGCATATCGTCGTCACCGAGTATGGATGGGCGGACCTTAAGGGCAAGTCCGTGGCCGAGCGGGCTAGAGCGCTGATCGGGCTCGCGCACCCCGATTTTCGCGAGGAGCTGGACCGGACAGCGAGAGGCGCAGGGCTTTGCTGAATTTCATGTTGATCGCGTGTTTGAGATCGAGGTCGCGCGCGTCTGCGTGAGGAGTGCCCGATAGGGCAAGCGCGCATGCCGAAGAGCTTGCCGAAGCTGCGCCTCCCGAAGGGCGCTCGACCCGGTGATGGAGCGCCCGCATATGCTGCGCGGGATCGTGCTTCCGCGAACGAGTCCTTTTAGCGACCGGTCGTCGGCGAGAAGGGGTTTGGAACGGGGTCGGTCGATCATCTGTGGATTACTTCAGAAAGCTCTAAAGAAAGGTTGTCGTCAAGCGTCAGGCTGGTAGCGTTCGTGCAGTCACCTTACTTTGTGCGGACCTGACTGTGATGACACTCTAACTGGCCCGCTATAGATGGCCAGTTCGTTAGAAGTGGCGGGCGCCGATCATCGGTTCTTCGTTCGTGCTGACGAGGAAGAGCGGAGCGAAATTGAGCCTGAAGGCAAGGGCGCGATCGAGACGGACGAGATCGTCGCGGGGCTGAAGGCTGTTATGCCGATGGCGTCCATTGCATGGTCCATGAAATGGACGATCGGATGAAAAGACAAGCCGAGGAGGCGGCAACAATCGAAGGCGGACTCCGCAACCCTGAAGAGACAATATTTCGATTGCCGGCGATATCAAGAGCTTGGCCAACGAACAGTCATCGCCGCCCTCGCTTTTGTGTGAGGGGAATAGGGGTTGACGTGGGCGTCGGTGGCCGACGCCTGAACTCACGGGCCTGACGTTCCACACCGCGCCGCCTCGTCAGTGACATTACGGCGAATGCCCAAAAGTAAAAATCCCTGATGGCATTGACAAAACTCTCGCGTGCAATGTCTAATCGTTAACATAGTTGAGTGCGGATGGATTTTCCTGCATTTTCACTGAACAACCAAGATAAATCAGGCTTCTGTCGTCGTTCAATACTGCATTTCTCTGGGGGATGGGATGTCGGTTGGCATACATAGCAAAGCCATATACGTATGCACAGATGCGCGAATGCTTCCGGCAGCATGCTGCACGCTTTTATCTGTTGCACGTAATAGTCAAGAGAACGACATCAAGCTGGTGATCGTCGGCATCGATTTGCCTGAGGACCAGAAAGCTGGCGTTGCTACCTTCAACGCGGTGAACGGCATCGATATCGACGTCGTCGATTTTACCCTTCCCGCCGATACACCTGGAACGGCAGGCCGCTGGCACAAATCGACGCTTGCGCGCCTCTATCTCGACGAGCTGATGGGCAAGGTGCTGGAGCGGGTTCTTTACCTTGATGCGGATATATTGGCTGTCGGCAATGTCTGCCCGCTCTTCGATGTCGATCTCAACGGCAAGGCGATCGGTGCCGTTAACGACTACGTCGTTGCCTTCCCCGAGAAAATCAGACAGCGGGAGCAGGAACTCGGCCTCGACCGGGGCGCGGGATATTTCAACGCTGGGGTATTTCTGTTGGATTGCGCCGTCATCCGGGCCGGCGGTTTTTTCGAAACGGCGCGTTCGCTGCTCAGATCGGGGCGATGCTTTGCCTCTAACGACCAGGATATTCTCAATATCGCCTTTCATGGGACGTGGCAGCGGCTGGACAACCGGTGGAATGTCCAGACCGGGACCATGCCTTATATCCGCAATCCTGTGCTGCTGCATTTCACTGGACGTCGCAAGCCGTGGCATTTGTCGGTGCAGACAGGGCAGTCGGTCTATGCCGAGATCTATTCGAGCATGCTCTCGAAAACGTCGTGGTCGGGATTTGTCAGCCGTCGCAGTCGTTCCCGAAAGGCGGCCGATTATCTTCTGTCGCTTGGCAAGCGCGCCGGCGCAATGGGCCGCTCCCAACAGCTGAAGGCATATTTTGGCTCGAGTGAGGTCTCAATGGATGAAAGGAATCCCAGACCTGAAAGCTCCGGAAGCCACGTCTTTCATACACAGAGGGCCGATGTCTGGCGCACATTCTTCAATCGCTTTTCGTATATCGTTCTTGTCGCCAATAGCGAGGCGCTCGACCCGCAGTCGATGCGGACGGAGTTTCCCGGCGATACGTTGTTCGTCTTCTTCAACAAGGTCTACAAGGTTCTCGACAACAGTTTCCCCGGGCATGCCATTCTTGTGGCGCGCAGCGGCATGATGGGCGCCAATATCGTCCATCGGCGGGAGGTGGATGAGGTCCTGAAATTCTTCACTTCGGACAAGTTCCTCGGCGTTCTGAATATCCGTACCGCACCCGAGGAGCGCTTCAGTCCCGTCGAAGCATTCAACGGGGCGACAGTCATGTACAGCGACCTCGAGACGCTGATGTCGGGGCACTATCCACCGGACAAGATCCCGACGAGCGGCTTTGCGCTGGTTGCGTGGATGCGGGAGCTTCAGGTGACGCCGAAGATCGTGCTCGCCGGATTTTCCGGGAAACGGAGTGCGCGCTGGAAGGTCTTCGACGTTCATGACTGGACATTCGAGCGTATCTATTTCAGGCTTCTGGTGCGAAGGGGTATCATCACCAGCGCCGAACATGCGAGGCCGTCACGCTTCGATCTTCTGACCGAGCATTTTCCGGATGCTAAATGCGAGGAGATCCAGACGGCGACCAACGATGCGCTCTCCACGCGGCTCGATCATGCGCTGACCCTCATCGACGGCCTGATGTCACTAACCAAATGGCAGCGGGCACTCGATCAGGCCTTCCGCAAGGCGCGGCCAAAGACCCGCAAGCAGCGCGCGCTCGACTCCCAGAAGAAGCAAGCTTCCTGAATGCAATACATAATTTGTGCCAAGGAGAGATTGATATGACCGATATCGTCAACATCTACGTTGGTTTTGATTCAAAAGAAGTTGTCGCCCATCACGTGCTGTCCCAAAGTATTCTGGAAAAGTCGAGCGTACCGGTGAGAATCACGCCGATCTACCTGTACAATATCGAAAACACGTTTACGCGTGAACGCAACGCCCTGCAGTCGACCGAGTTCTCCTTCTCGCGCTTCCTGACGCCCTATCTCAGCCAGTATGAGGGATGGAGCCTCTTCATGGATTGCGACATGCTGGCGCGCACGGATATTGCCGAGCTCTGGGCGCTGCGCGATGAGCGCTATTCCGTCATGTGCGTGAAGCACGATTACCAGCCGAAGGTCGAAACGAAGTTTCTCGGCCAGGTGCAGACGAAATATGAAAAAAAGAATTGGTCGAGCCTGATCCTCTTCAACAACGCGAAATGCAGGGCGCTGACGCCTGATTATGTCAACACCGCAACCGGGCTGCAGTTGCACCAATTCAAGTGGCTCGACGGCGACGATCTGATCGGCGAGCTGTCAGTCACCTGGAACTATCTCGTCAACGAATATGACAAGCGCGATGACGCGAAGATCGTGCATTTCACAGATGGCGGACCCTATTTCGACGAATACAGGAACGACGATTACGCCGAGGAATGGTTCGCGACGCGCGAGCGCATGCTGCATGTCCAGCAGCGCGGCTGACCGGCATGCCGGGCGGATGGGGCGTTTATCAAAGGCCCAGCCTCCCAAAACGGAGTAACTTCGCGGTGAGCAGGCCTGGTGACCTTGCCCCTGAGGTGCCCCCGATTTTGTACGGCCGTCGACGGCGGTAGGAGGGCGCACCATGCTTCAGGAACGCGCGTTCCCTATCATCCATGAATTGATCCAAGATGCCGTTTCGCGGGTTCGAATCCCGTCTTCCCCGCCGGCCATGATCGGAAGAGGAGAGCATCGTGTCGGCAAGCAACGAGTGGACGAAATGGCACCTCACACCCGTGGATGGGAAGAGGGTGACAGCAAAACTGGCGAGTGTCGCGAGTCCATTGCATCTGCGTTTTCCGGCTTGATGTCACCAACAAAATGACATCGATCAGTGGAGATACCGAAGCCATTGCTGGGTTGCGCGCGCAATTTGAAGACGTGCCGAATGATCCTCGATGATGCATCGGCCGTACCACACCAGCCTGACGACCGGGGGTTGCAGCTTGTAAAATTTTCGCGGAGAATGCGTGGCGACATATGACGCGTCGAGCGTGAAGGTTCAATCGTGAACGATTGCCCCCTTATTGAAGTTGTTCTTGATGGCTTGGTAGCCGTCATTATTTTACTTAGTGCGGCAACCGTAATCGCGATGGCAGCAGCATTTGCCTCTCTCATCGGTCATGTTGCTGGAATTGTACACGAGCCAGGCGCGACAGTCTGGCTGTTCGCAACATCTGGTATTTCTTTTGCTGTCAACTATTTTGTCGGTTCTCGCCTCAATAGCGGTTCAACATCTCAGCTTCGGCTGATCCCGTTGAAAAGGCGCGGATGTTCCCCAAGCCGAGCTGGGCCAGCGGATCGGTCAGCGCCAAACGTTCGTTTCAGAATTTGAGCTTGGTTAAAGGCGCCTCGCCGCGGCAGAGTTCGTAAAGGTCAGCAGAGCGATCGGTGCCGATTCGTACTCCATCATGAAGAAGCCTGGAACAAACTGGTTCAAATCATGTTGCATGCAGAATGAGCAACACAGAACAAAAAGCCAGCAACGGCATGATCAAGTTCGTGCTGACCATCTTCGTCATCGCGATGATTGTCGCGGTGGCCTACCTGGTGTTCTTTACGACCGGTCAGTCCGTGCAGTAGCACTTGGGATGCTCTGTCAAAGCGCCCGTCACAGATCTCGACCGGGTGGTTCATGGTGGTGCACGCGACTCGAATTGGATGACGCCGTCAGCGAGCCAATACGACCGCATGACGTTCACCTCTTGTATTGATCCACAACTTAGGCGATTTTCTCATGCCCTGACTTTTCTGGCGGGCTAACCCGGAGGTTGATTATGGGTGTCAAGGCTCTACTTGGATCTTCGCTTCTCTCATGTACGCTTGCTCTGGCAGTCTTCGTCTCACCGATCGCTGTTCCCGCGGAGGCCAGCGCTCAGGTTATCATCGGCTCCGGCAGCAGCCTAAACCACGGACGAGGTATATCCTGCCCTCAGGGCGCGAGGCTGCTTCGTACTCGAGGCTTTCGCGGTGTCCGTCAGGTTAATTGCCGCGGCAGGTACTTTACCTATCGCGCAGTCCGCAACGGGGTGCGCTACGAGATCGGGGTCCGTCAAAGAGATGGGCGCATCGTCGATCAGCGGCGCACTAGCCAACGGCAGTAACGCATTCATCCCGGCCACCACCAATGCTGGCTACGACAAAGCGCGCCTCGGCTAAGCGAGCGGGCTGTGGTGGTGGGAATCCTTGGGAGTACTCCCAAGATTAGCTTCCAAGGTACGCCGGGAAGACCAAGGATCATTTGCCCTATCGGGCAGCCCTTCCTTCGCAGATCGGCGGGTCGCACCGCTTTCCAGCTACGAGGAAGTGTTGTTCCGATCAGATCGTTGCCTTTCGGCTATTTTGGCTTTCGAACGACCTTGGCCGTGAAGCGCAGTGCACGTGAGCGGTTTTACCTTCCGCCTGCGCGGGGGAGCCAGAACTTCGGCGTTTAGCACAGTGGAAGCGCACGGTTTAACCTGACGCGCCTGGCGCCGTTGCTTGAGGACGTCCACGAACGGCTGGCCTGTCGTTATCGAGAACCTGGACTGGCTAGATTTCATAGACCGCTACGATCGGCCTGGCACGCTATCTATCTTGACCCACCCTACTTCGGCTGCGAGGGGACTACGGGAAGGCTCTGTTCTGCCGAGAGCATTCACAAAGATCGCTAACAGGCTGGCGCAGCTGAAAAGCCGCTTCGTGCTTTCCATCCGCGAGATATTCAGGGGCTTTGCCTTCGAGGGCGTGGACCTGAACTACACGATCGGCGCCATAGCAATGGGACGGCCGCTCGAGAGTTGATCATCATGCCGCGCTCGATCGACCCGTCTTGAAAAACGGGCCTCCTTGGACCCAGTTACCCCTCCTGCTTTTGGGTCTGAGGGACGCCTGGGGACATCCAGCAAGGAAAGGGCGGTTCTCTCCGGCACACCCGGGCCGGATCGCGCCTCGACCATGATCAGGACTCCGCCCAGCAGCGGGCTTCATCCTGAACGCGCGATCCCCACGCCCCGATGAGATCCCGCCGGCGCAGCGCTCCGCCGCTTGGGCGTCCGTATCCTCGAGTTCATTGATGCTGGTGTAACGATCGCACGCGCCTGGTTGAGGATCTCTATCGCGATCTCGGCGCGGACGACCGCATCGTAGGAGTACTTTTCCTTTCGCTTCCCCAAATTGCCTATCGGGTGAGACCGCGAGAACGATCGATGGCGCGCCGCTGGTATTCCGAAATGATCTCTTCATTGCTCTGCATCCGCACCGCCTGCTGCAGAACCTGTAACCGCCCCTGCATCGCTTCAAAGGTGCGGCGCTGTGCCGGCGACACGCGATTGGCGACATCCTGCTCGCCGCGCAGGATCGCGTTCCTGCCGAAACGCTCGTCGAGTGCCCAGCTGACGGCAGCGAACTCCTGTTGGATGCGCGGATCGAGTGTGCCGACGGTAACGTCGACTTTCGCCACCCTGTCCTTGTTCCTCTTCTTTTTCATGTCGGTCACCAGTTGTTTGAGCGCGTCCTCGGCTGGTGTCGACAGACCGGGAATGGCAACCGCCATACGTCGCCGCTCCTCAGTAACGGCCTGGATCTCCGTGTCGAGGGCAGTGATCCAGGACGCGCCGAGCGAGCACACGCGGCCGACCGCTTCCTGCACCGCCAGCAGTGCCTCCTTCCGTTCCCGCCCTGCGGCGAGCAGCTTGTTCATGATGCGATCGGAGCCCCGCAGCGCACCATAGGCGGCGGGATCATTGCTGACAGCCGCAGCGATCCGCTCGCCAGCAAAACCCTTGACGAGGAGTTCCTCAATCGTTGCGACCGCACCGGCGGGATCGCGCCAGATGCGCGTCGCTGTCTCGGCGAGCGCGGCGCGATAGTGACGATAGTGCAGGACCGCGGTTGCACGTGTTCGTGCCTCCTCGTCCACCGGCGTTTTGAACTCGGTCACGGCGGCAAGCATCGGCAACATGGACACCGCCTCCTTTCCGGCTTCGACGCTGGCGCCGGCAACGATCTTGCTGCGATCCTGCCGTTCGGCCAGATGCTGTTCCTCCGCAAAGCGCCTGATGACAGTGAACAGGCGGTCGAGCTTTTCGCCGCGCTCCGGAACGAGATCTTCCGGCATGCGTTCGGCCATGTTGCGCTCGGCAATCGCATCGGCCTTCGGGGCAAAGGCGCTCCAGCCGAAGCGTGCGGTCAAGGCATCGTTGACGGCTTTGACCTCCTGGACCAGCAGGCGGTCCTCGACGGCGCAGGCGAAGGCGGTCTTGTAGGCGTCGTCGCCACCGCGCTCGCGAATGGCCTCGATTTCGACAAGGCGCGCCATTGCCGACTTCGACAATGCCGGGATCGGCAAGGACATGTGGGCGCGGCGTTGCTCCTCGCGGATGCCGAACCGCTCTGCCTGCCGGCGGAACTCGGTAGCATGGGCACGCGCAAGCGGCAGCAACTCCGACAGGGCAGTTGTGGCCGCGTCGCGCTCGTCGCGAGCAACACGACCGTCGACCAGGAGATCGGAACCACGAAGGCGTCCGAGCCGATCAGGTGCGGCAGCCAGATCGTCAGCGAGCTTGCGGGGTTCGATCGCCGCGTCCGATGCCAGCGCGGTCAGGCCGACCAGCGCTTCATCCGGATTGCGATAGATCTTTTCGAGCACCGGACGCAGGATAGCTTCCCGTTCCTTCCACCGCTCCGAGGCGAGCTGTGCGCGACGCGCGTCCTCGTCGACGCTGCGGGCAAACATGATCGTGGGCGGGATCAGATATTTTCCGTCGACCGGGATTTCGGATGCGAGCCTTTCGTTCTGGATCTCATTGTAGGAAATGCGCCGCTCGCGCTCGATCGCAAGACCTAGCGCCACGCTCGCCCGCTCCCAGAGTTTCGCCACCTGCTCCTTCTTTTCCGCAATCCACGCCAGCCGCCCCGAAACACCCTCCTCCATCCCGGCCGCGACCGCGGCAAGCGTGTCGATACCGCGGCGCCGCGCGAAATCCTGCGCGTGCGCCCGGTAACCTTCCTCGCTCTCGAAATCGAGCGTCGTCGTCTTGGCACCGGATCGGCCAAGACGCTCAACAAGCTGTTTGAACAATTCCGGCCGATGGCTCTCGCGTTCGATCCGCTCCTGGCGGGTTTCTGCGGATTCGACCTGCCTGGCGGTCCAGACATTGCGATCAACCGTCCGTTCCTCGAAACTCTTTTCGCCCGTTTTCTCGTCGATGACTGGGACAGTCACCGTGACCCGTTCGACGCCATCCTTGCGCAACGTCACGGTGTCACCTTCCGACACGCCGCCCTCTTCGAGCGCCTTCGGCAGGCTGACACCCCAGAGGCGATGAACAGCGCCATCGTCGGTTTTGACATCCGCATAGGGGCTTTCGTCAGCGTCCTCGTCATTGGGGCGGAACTTCGCCAGCCCGGTTTCAACGAGCTCGCCGGTGACGCCAGCCGCATGATCGACACGCGGCTTGCGCCCCCATTCCGGCTTCGCCTCGAAGTCCTCCTTCGCCGCATAGAGGTCGGCGCGATCACGATGACGGGTCATCGACACATAGGTCAGATGCTGATCCATCATGCCGGTGGCAAGCACGAAAGTCCGGTCGACGGTAGACCCTTGAGACTTGTGGATGGTCGCCGCATAGCCGTGGTCGACATTGCGATAGCTGTCCTCGCTGATGACGACATCGCGGCCATTATCGAGACGCACGGAGAGCAATGCGTCGCCGCGTTTGTCGCCCGTGGCAACGACAGTGCCGAGCATGCCGTTCTTCACATATTGCGGACCGAAGCTCCTTGCCCGCGGTTCAACGAAGCGGGCATTCTCAAGAAAGATGATCCGGTCGCCGACGGCGAATTCCCGCGCGCCGCGTTCCGTCTGGAAAGAGCGGTTGTCCCCCAGCGCACCCTCTCTCGTCATCACCGATCGCAGCGCCTCGTTCAGCCGCTTCACGTCATCATTGGTGTGGGCGAGCACGAGAAGCTCATCACCGCGAAGACGGCCACCATTGTCTGCCGCGGCTGACTTCTGGACCGCCTGTTGACGCGCCTCCGTCCAGTCGTCGACAATCCGCCCGATGATTTCATCTCGCATCGCTGCCTCGGCGAGATGGCCGTGCTGTGCATAGGCATCGAGACCTTTCTCGACCTCGCCGCGGGCAAAGAGCCGCGAGGCATCGCGCGCCCATTCTTCGCGCTGGCGGCGCACGCCGGCAAGTTCCGCAAAGCCGATCCGCTCGGTGATCGCCCGGAACGCCGCACCCGCCTGGATCGGCTGAAGCTGCATCGCGTCACCGACCAGGACGACTTTCGCGTGGGCGTCCTCGGCGATTTTTAGCACGCGACCTATCTGCTGCGACGACACCATGCCGGCCTCGTCGATGACAAGCACATTGCCGCGTTCGAGCAACTCGCGGCCGCCGGCCCACGCCAGTTCCCAGGAGGCCAGTGTCCGGGACTTGATGCCGGAACTGTCTTCGAGCCCTTCGGCCGCCTTGCCGGCCAGCGCCGCACCGATTACCCGTCGGCCTTCCTTTTGCCAGGCGACGCGTGCCGCCGCGAGCAGGGTCGACTTGCCGGCGCCCGCAAGCCCGATGACGGCAGCGATGGCGGTATCGCCCGTGACATGCCTGACAGCATCGACCTGCTCCGGATCCAGCTGGAACGGCCTTTCCGGGTCCTGGGTCTCGACACTGCTGATTGCCTTGGACACACGCTCGCCGGCCACAATGAGCCCTCGGCGATCCGCAAGCACGCGCGCCGACTGCGCCATGTCATATTCGATGCGCAGGATGTCCCGCGTGGTGAATATCGCCGGCTCCGATATCCTCCCACTCTCGGCTTCGATCTGCTGCGGCTTCAGAAGCACCAGATCGTCCGAGGCCATGAGCCGTGCGCGGATATTGGCGAAGTCGACGGGATCGTCGACATAGCGATGCAGCGCCTTGGCGATATCGCGCTCATCGAAGGTGGAGCGTTCATTGGAAAGCTGCTTCAGCAGAAGCTCAGGATCGGCCAACAGGCGGTCGGCCATATCCTGCCGGCGGGCGAGAGCGGCCGGGGCGAAATACATCTCGATCCCCTTGCGGGCGAGCGCGGCCTTCTCTGGCCCAAGATGTTTCTGCGCGATGCCGTCGAGGCCCTGTTCGGCATAGGAGCGGCCATCGAGGCGGATCTCATGGCCGGCAAGCGCCAGATGGCGATTGGCTGTCTGCGCCCAGGCGATCTTCCAGGCTTTCATTGTCTCCTTGTCGCCGGCCCATAGCTTGTAGACGATCTTACCATTCGGACGATTTGGCGTGACGACCCGCAACGGCTCTCCATTCTGACCCAGGACAGACACCTTCTTCGGCCCGAACCCCTCCTCCGTCAGAGGTCTGAGCGTCGTCATCAGGTGGATGTGAGGATTGCCGTCCTTGTCATGGAACACCCAGTCGGCAACAATGCCCTTCGACGTCAGATTGTCCTGGACGAATTCCCGCACCAGCGCGATGTTTTCGGCTCGCGTCAGCTCCTCCGGCAGCGCAATGATCAGCTCCCGCGCGAGCTGTGCGTCGGCGCGCGTCTCGAAAGCATCGACCGCATTCCACAGGACCTCGCTGGCGCCGGCGACGGATTTTCCGTCGATCGCGCTCTTCAGCCAGACCGGTATACCCTCAGGAAGTGCCAGCTCCTCGTGCACGAGATCCGTTGCCCCACCCCTGTAGCTGAACGAGGTGCCGGACTGCTCGTCCATCATCCGGGCGCGATGGCGATAGGCGGCCGCCGAGACGATACTGCGTCCCGCTCCCCTGCTGATCACCTGCGCTCTGACGAACATGATCGCCACTGCCGTCTCCACATCGACCAAGCACGTCGCGACAGCGACGTATATTGCGCCCTCAAAACCGATCGGACCGAAGGGCCGATGCCGCCTTTCCGGAACACGGCCACGGCTAAGACTTCCGGCTGCGACGTTTTTAGGGTAATGCAAAATAGCTTATTTAACTACCGTATACTAGTTAGTATAATCGGCGTGTTGAGGTTATTTTTGCTAGAGGAAAAAATCGCCAATGGCCGCAAAGTCATCGATTTCTGATCTCAATGCCCAGATTGAAAAACTTCGGGAGCGCAGACGATTTCTGATAGTTAAATCCGCCGAGCGCTTTGCCAAAGCCGCCACGAAGTCGGGGCTGGCGGAGATGGAGATCTCAGACGATGAGGTGGATCGGATCTTCGAAGAGATCGCGGCGCGATTTCGCAGCCGAGAGAAGAAGGGGTCTGGTGGCGTACCTGCTCCGGCGCGTCGATCAACGGATAATGGGACTGGAACGCCGGAGGCGGTTTCAAATGACGGTTGACCGCAAACGGGAGGCGCGGGAAAAATTCCTGCTCGGCGGCATCGTCGTCAAAACAGGCCTGTCGATGGCCGACCGGGCGTTCCTGCTCGGCGGCCTGCTCGAACTGGCGAGAGTGGTAATGGGCTCGCCGGAGCATCGGCGGCTGCGCGATATCGGCGTAGAGGCGTTCAAGACGCCTTCCGCGAATGGCGAGACAGCGTGCATCAAGGAGATGGCGGAATGGCATTGAAGGGAAAAATGCATCCGAGCCTGGTGCTCGTCCTCGTGCCAATCGCTGTGACGGCGATCACCGTCTACATCGTCGGCTGGCGATGGTCGGGACTGGCTGCCGGCATGTCGGGCAAGGCCGAATATTGGTTTCTGCGTGCGGCGCCGATGCCCATGCTTTTGTTCGGGCCGCTCGCCGGACTGTTGGCGGTTTGGGCCTTACCGATGCACCGCCGCCGGCCGGTCGCCATGACAAGCCTGTTATGCTTTTTGGCTGTGGTCGGCTTCTACAGCCTCAGAGAGTATAGGCGGCTTGCTCCGTCTGTTCAGCGTGGCGTCGCAACCTGGAACTATGCTCTTTCCTATCTCGACATGGTTGTCGTGATAGGCGCGTTGTGCGGCTTCATGGCCGTGGCAGTCTCGGCCCGCACTTCCACAATCGTTCCTGAACAAGTCAAACGGGCGCGGCGTGCGACCTTCGGCGATGCGGACTGGCTTTCGATGTCAGCGGCCGGAAAACTGTTTCCACCGGATGGTGAGATCGTCGTCGGCGAGCGTTATCGCGTCGACAAGAAAATCGTCCATGATCTACCCTTCGATCCGAACGATAGTTCGACATGGGGGCAAGGTGGCAAGGCCCCGTTGCTCACCTATGGGCAGGATTTCGATTCCACCCACATGCTCTTCTTTGCCGGATCGGGCGGCTACAAGACCACCAGCAATGTCGTGCCGACGGCGCTACGCTATACCGGGCCGCTGATCTGCCTCGACCCCTCCACCGAGGTCGCGCCGATGGTAGTCGAACATCGCACCCGCGTGCTCGGCCGCGAGGTCATGGTGCTCGATCCGACGAACCCGATCATGGGGTTTAACGTGCTCGACGGGATCGAGACGTCGAAACAGAAAGAAGAAGACATCGTCGGTGTCGCCCACATGCTCTTGTCGGAAAGCATGCGCTTCGAAAGCTCGACCGGCTCTTACTTCCAGAGCCAGGCGCACAATCTGCTGACGGGGCTGCTCGCCCACGTCATGCTGTCACCGGACTATGCCGGAAGGCGAAACCTGCGCAGCCTGCGCCTGATCGTTTCCGAGCCCGAGCCGTCGGTACTGGCGATGCTGCGCGACATTCAGGAGAATTCCGCGTCCGCCTTTATCCGCGAAACCTTGGGTGTGTTCACGAACATGACCGAACAGACGTTCTCCGGCGTCTATTCGACCGCGTCGAAGGATACGCAATGGCTCTCGCTCGACAGCTATGCGGCACTGGTCTGCGGCAATGCCTTCAAGTCCAGCGACATCGTCAGCGGGAGGAAGGACGTTTTTCTGAATATCCCGGCATCGATCCTGCGGTCTTATCCCGGCATCGGCCGGGTCATCATCGGCGCCCTGATCAATGCGATGATCCAAGCCGATGGCGGGTTCAGGCGCCGGGCGCTTTTCATGCTCGATGAGGGCGACCTGCTCGGCTACATGCGGGTTCTCGAAGAGGCGCGCGATCGCGGTCGCAAGTACGGGATTTCGATGATGCTCATGTACCAGTCGGTCGGGCAGTTGGAGCGGCACTTCGGAAGGGACGGCGCGACCTCATGGATCGACGGCTGCGCCTTCGCCTCCTATGCGGCAATCAAGGCGCTCGACACCGCCCGAAACGTGTCGGCGCAGTGCGGCGAGATGACGGTCGAGGTGAAGGGAAGCTCACGCAACATCGGTTGGGATGCGAAGAACGGCGCATCGCGCAAGTCGGAGAACGTCAACTTCCAACGGCGACCACTGATCATGCCGCATGAGATCACCCAATCGATGCGCAAGGACGAGCAGATCATCATCGTGCAGGGGCATAGCCCAATCCGCTGCGGGCGTGCGATCTACTTCCGGCGGAAAGACATGGATGGGGCAGCGAGGCCCAACCGCTTTGTAAGGAATTAACGATAGGCATCAAGCACCAGAAAGACTGCACAGGAGAAGACAGGGTCGACGGAATGATATCCGGTCGGTCTGGCTCGCCCTCGATGAGAAAAGAGCTGCCTCATGGCAGCTCCTGTTCCTTGGCATGCTCGGTAAGCTCGGCCCGAAGCGCTTCCATCTGCACCTCGATCTCCAGGCGCTCTTCCGTGGTCTGCGCCTCCTTCGCTTCACGGCGAAGTTCCTCGATGGTGCAGGCAATGTTGAAGTAGTGTTCGTTCGTCATCGTCGTCATCTCCTGGTTGACGTGAAAGATGACGCTGGCGGTCGTGAGGATCGGGACGGGTCAAGGTTCGCGGAACGCGACCGGCGGAGCCGGCGCGCGGAGGAACCGATTTTGCCGGAGTGGCGTGAAACGCAGCGGAGGCAAAATTGGAGGGGCCGCGTGACCTTGATGCGGCCCGATCCTCACGGCAGACTTTGCAAATCTGAGCAGACAGCCCACGTCTCGTATGGCACCGGAACAAGAACAGGCGGTGGGTCTAGCCCGCCGCCTGTTCTGATCATCGAAAGGGAAAGCCGGCCCCGGGGATCGGAGCCGGCTGCTTGGATCAGGCCGGATTGTTCCAGAGGATGACCTTCCGGTTCGGGTCGCCGCCGGGAGCCGGAGCGACGTTGCCGAAGATGACGCCGATCTCGGGCGCCTCCAGCTTCACCGAGAGGTATTCCTCGCCGGTCTGGCGAGCGATGCGGTTCCAGCCGGCACCGATCTCGAAGCCGGTGCGGCGATGGATGATGCGGTAGTCGGGGGCTTCCTCGCTTGCCTTGTTGGCATTGGGGATGAGCGCGATGGGGGCGTTCACCCGGATCGTCGCGAACACGCCTTCGAGGGTGCCGTCAGTCTTGGTGGTCAGGGTTGCGATCGTGGTGGCCATGGGACTTTCTCCTTCGGTTGCTCGGGACCATTCCCGATGGCGCCCGAAGAAGGGGCCGTGCCGCAGGCGTCACCGGAGCGAAGCGGAGGGGAACCCCTTGCGGGTTGACGCTGATAGCGGCCGGTCCCTTAGAAAGGCGACACAAGAGAACGGGAATGGTCCCGAACCGCGGCCGAAACGGAAGAACCACTCATGGCCATCCGATTGCCACCCGGCGCCGCGAGTACCTGCAACCGGCAGCTGGCACGATCCGTGTAACGTCGCCTTCGCTGGTCTCCGCCAACGGGCGAGCGCTGCACCCGACCGGCGTCATCCTCCAAAGACCTACCATGCCGAATTGCCGCTGAAGCCGCTTCGTCCGCATCCCTCTGCGAGCATGTTTTGAAGACCGGAAACCACTGCTTCTGTGCGG
The DNA here is from genome assembly GCF_056400025.1 of Rhizobium sp. 01L419. Classification (NCBI taxonomy): domain Bacteria; kingdom Pseudomonadati; phylum Pseudomonadota; class Alphaproteobacteria; order Hyphomicrobiales; family Rhizobiaceae; genus Rhizobium; species Rhizobium sp. 01L419. The sequence continues at coordinate 40,096 of NZ_JBFTSM010000013.1, read as the reverse complement.
TTCCTTCGATAACGCGTGCCGTTGTCGGAGGCAGTTGGCCTGCGAACAGTGAGCTGCTTCGGACGAACCCGCACGATGCAGGCTGTCACGATCCCCGAGACCGGCCTTCCCTTTCGATGATCACGGCAGGCAGCGACCACAAGGTCGCCGCTGGCTTGAGGCGGAGAGGCGAGCGTGGATCGATCACAGACATGAATCGATCCAGCGCGGCCGATTCAGGAAAGTCGTTGGACGACCAAATGGCACGAAGCCATGATCCAGCCATGGACGCACAAACCGAGATCACACTACTCTACCGAATTGACCCGACACGGAACATGGCCCGCTTCTATCGGCTCTCGATCCAGCCGACGCTGTTCGGCAGCAGTTCTCTGGTGCGCAACTGCTGCCGGATCGGAACAAGGGGTCGGCAGATGATCGAGTTCTATGATAAGCCTGAGGAGGCGGCAGCCGCTTCCCGGCACATGGTTCTCCGCAAACTCAACGACCGGTTCGCGGGCAGCGGCGTCGGTGACGTCGCCCACCTGCTTGTTGAAATCGCCTATTGTGAACTGCCTCATAACCTTGCTCCTTCATCCATCTCCATAATATCCAGATTTGCAAGAAAACAGCGCTCACGCGCCGTCTCCTTTGAGTTCCCAGACATTGATGCCCAATCGACGGGCCTTGTCGCGAAGGTTGTCGGTAATGCCGGAACCGGGGAAGATGATGACGCCTGATGGCATAACCGAAAGCATCTCGTCGTTGCGCCGGAATGGAGCGCCCTTGGCGTGCCTGTTCCAGTCGGGCTTGAAGACGATCTGAGTGACCTTCCGGGCTTCCGCCCAGCAGGCGGCGATGCGTTCGGCGCCTTTCGGCGAGCCGCCGTGCAGCAGGATCATGTCCGCGTGCTTGGCATGGACCTTGTCGAGGGCGGCCCAGATCCTGTCGTGATCGTTGTAGTCCATGCCGCCGCCGAAGGCGATCTTGGTACCAGCCGGGATCAACACTGTGTTTTCGGCGTGCCGGCGGGCAGAGAGGAAATCTCTGGAGGCGATCATCGCCGCGGTCATGTTGGCGTGGTTGACCTTGGAGCCAGTGCGCGGCCGCCATGCCGAGCCGGTCTGAGCCTCGAAGAGATCGGCTGCATAGTCGCGCATGAACTCGAAGGCGTTGCGGCGCTCGAGGAGCGTGATGCCTTCGGCGACATAGCGTTCAAGCTCAACGCTTTTCACCTCGGAACCGTCCTGCTCGCGCTGACCCGTGCGCTGAGCATCCTCGTTGCGCTGAAGCTCGCGCTGGATGCGCTCGCCGGCGCGGTGGAAGAGGTTGACCGTCGACCAGAGCAGGTCTTCGAGATCGGGCTCCAGCCGCGTATCGCCGAGCATCTCGAACATGGCGGAAAACATCGCGGTCAGCGCCGACTGCACGACCGGCTCCTCGGGCAGTGGTCGCGGGTCCGGCTCGTCCTGAAACGGACGGTGGCCGTAGATCTGCATCTCGTAGATGAAGCGGTCGGTGGGCGAAGACGCGTGATGGGGTTCGAAAGTGTCGTCGATGGGAAGCGTCAGGTTCATGATGATCTCCGTCGGTTTGGGCCACGCCTCTCGCGGCCTGACGGCGATCCCTGTCCAGGCGGCGGGCGGGCCGGAACCGCGAGCGTAGCGAAGTGGCCCAGCGTGAGCGCCGGGCGGCTGAGGGCGGGTTTCTTGGGCCGCGAGGAGCGCCGGCTCCCGCATCGGCCGAAAAGCGGGAACCGATTTTCGCAGCAGCCGATGAGGAGCAAAAGGCCGGCGCGGGGAAGAAACCTGACCGACCCGCTGAAGGCCCGACAACCGCCTGGTAAGGGTCGCCTCTCGGCAGGCCCGCAGGCGCGCGCCTCACCGGAACCGAGATCGTCATGGCACCAGCGCTCCCACTACGGCGCCTCCGCACCCGTCCTCCATTCACGCCCGCCACACGCGGGCAGGAGGGCCTGCGCGTCTTCGGGCGCGAGCTGGGCGCGGAGATTTGCAAGGAGCCGGTCAGGGCCAAGCCGGCGTAGATCCTCGTTGAAATCGCCAAGTTCCGGGGTCAAGACGAGCGGCAGGATGCCGAGCACCTGCGCACGGCGGCTCAATCCCTCAATGCCGTGCCGGCCGGCCGCATCGGCGTCGGCGGCGACGTAAAGGCGCAGGCACCCGGTTGGCGGCCGGAAGGCGGCAAGGTGATTGGCCGTCAGCGCCGAGACCATCGGCATACCGGGCATCACGTGTGAGAGGGACAGGATGCTTTCGAGCCCCTCGCCTGCGGCCATTACCGGAACGGAAGCATGGACGGGAAAGCGAAAGCACACGGCATTACCCAGCAGCCCGCCGAGCGCGCGGCGGGGATCGTCGACCTTCGCCTTTCCCTCGCCATCTGGGTCGAGCCAGGTGCGATGCACGCCGGTGATCGTGCCGGCGTGATCGGTCACGGCGGCGATTAGCGCCGGGTAGGTGCTAGTGCTGCCGCTGACGAGATCCCGGTAGTAACAAGACGGGTGGAAGCGAAGCGCGGAATGCAGCGGCGCGCGCAGAATGCAGCGCTGGCGCAGATAGCTGTCGGCCAGCGTGCCGGAGAGCGGCAGCGTCATGCGGAACAGGCGTCTTGCGCGTTCCGCCGCCGGTCTGTCGATGGACTGGTCGGTCAGAGTATCGCCCTTTTCGGGCGACGCCGGATTGGGTTCGCAAAGGAAGCGACGCGCTTCCTCCGCGACGTCCCGGAAATCGACCAGTCCACAGGTCTCGCGCACCAGATCGAGCAGGTCACCGTATTGAGCCGTCGCAGCGTCCGTCCACCGGCCCCTGCGAGGGCCGGTGAGATGGACATAAGCGACTTGCCCTTGCTGTTGACGACGTCACCAACGATCCAGTAATTGCCGGCCTTACGGCCGGCGGAGAGGTAATGACGGCAGACCGCCTCCGCATGATGCGCGAGACGATCCGCCAGTTCAGACGCGGACAGCATGGCGGTCAACCTCGGCCGGTGACATCGATGATGCGATGTCATTCGATGAGGCGCGCCAGCGCCGCCTGCCCGTCATCTGACGCCAGGACGAACAACCGGACCTTCCAGGCAACCATCTCGGAGAACAGGCCGAGGGATCGCAGCCTGTCGCGCATACCGTCGCTGAAGCCGACGAGCCCGATCCGATAGTCGTTCATCACCCGGACGCACAACGCGTCAGGGAGCTGCATCGGCTGGTTGCCGTCCATGCGCTCGATGGTCAATAGGTGCGACTGCGCCCCGGTGAGCGGATGGGTATAGACCAGCCGTCGGTTCTTCACCGTCATGCGGCCGCCTGCAACTGCGCACTGTAGGGTATCGAAGTTGGCCGCGTCATACTGGGTATTGGCATTCTATCCTCCTGGAACGGGAAAAGCCCGGCTTGCGCAGGGCAAAAGGACGATCAATTCGCGCCATCGGTACGAACCCTGCGGCTGGCGCCCCGAAAGATTCCCCTCCGGCCCGGCCCGCTCCTCGCCAATCTCTCACTCTCCGCCGCGGGGCTCCAATGTGTCTCCTTCATCGCCTTGCGCAGGCGGAAGCCACATCCCTAGGCAGGCCTCACCCACATCGCGACATTTTACTGACGAATTTCCGATAGTAAAACGCGTCATGGCCGTGTAGCTTCGCCGAAGGAACGGAGAGAACAGAGGTGCGAACATTCAAGATTGGCGATCGGGTGATCGAGGAATCCTCGCCCGATTTGCGGGGTTTCCTCTCGCATGCCTACGAGCAGCGGCTGCGTCCGGTGTGCATGTGCAGGGAGCCGCCAGCGCCAATGTATATAGCGCGGGTCGAAGACCTGTATCTCATCAAGCGGATGCCGCTATCGGGACGGGGTCATGATCCTGCCTGCCACTCCTATGAGCCCCCCTACGAGCTTTCCGGCCTTGGGGCACTGGTCGGGAACGCGATCCAGATCGATGCGAACGGCAAGGCCAACCTGAAACTGGACTTTTCGCTAACCAAGCGCGGGCCTCGTGCCACCCCCAGAACACCGGCGGAATCGTCTGAACACAGCATTCGCAGCGAGCCGAGGAATTTGTCGCTACGGGCGATGCTGCACTATCTCTGGGAAGCGGGTGAACTGACCGAATGGCGTTCGACTTGGTCGGGCAAACGTGGCTGGGGTCGGGTGCGGTCAAGCCTTTGCAATGCGGCCGCTCAAATGACGGCAAGAGGCGCGATCTTGAGCGAAATGCTCTTCGTGCCGGAAGTGTTTCATGCCGACGACAAGGATGGGATCGCCGTCCGGCGCGCTGCGGCGCTCAAGGGCGTACAGGCGACCGGCTCCGGTCCACGCAAGCTGATGATGATCGTGGCCGAGGTAAAGGAGTTCTCCGCGGCACGCGAGGGCCAAAGGATCGTCGTGCGGCATATGCCCTTTCCACTGATGATCGAGGAGAGCGCATGGCGACGGCTCGCCGCGCGCCATGAGGCAGAGCTCGAACTGTGGCGCTCGAACGAGGTGTTCCATCTGATTGTCATCGCCACCTTTGGCATTTCGGCCGCCGGCATTGCGGGAGTCGAAGAGGTCGCGCTGATGGTGGTCAACGAGCAATGGCTGCCGTTCGAGGATATTCACGAGCTGCGGCTTCTGGAAAAGCTGAGCCACCTCAAGCGAAAGAGCGTCAAAGGATTGCGTTTCAATCTGCCGCGCGACGCGCCGATCGTGTCGGTGACATTGCCGGAACAGAAACCCGCTCCCATCGCGATGTTCATCGTGCCGGCGAGCGCCGGAGACGACTATGAGCAAGCCCTTGCGGACATGATCGAGGCGCGGCCCGAGATTACACCTTGGGTCTGGCGGGTGGCCGAAGGCGAAATCCCCCGCCTGCCTTGATCCGCAAATGCGCGGAATTTTGTAGCAATTGCCACCAACGACCGCTTGCGGCACCCTTTGCGGTCATTGGCCGACGGGCGCGCGGTCGTCGATGAATGCGGGGCGCGCACTGCACATTGCCGCTCTCGGCGGATATCGTTGAAAACTCGGCGGATTATTCGCTCGTCGCACTGTGCGGACGTCTTTTCGTGAGTAGCTATCGGTTATTGACCCTACGCCCAGCGCAAGGTGTTGAGCCATGCCGCTATGACGGGGTGCGGCGACCTTTGGGGCCTGAGTTTCGCCAGCATCCTGAGGTTTTGAGCGACTGCTGCAAGCAGGAATTCGTCGCGCGCACCGCATGGTCCTCTCAGCCTCAGACGGGCCATTCGTAGAATGCGTTTGAGGTGAGCAAAGAGCATCTGGGGCGTGGCAGGAATGATAGTGGCGGAAGGGAGAGGTAGGGCGCGTCTTTTCTTTGAGAATTCTCGTTTGCGGGTACCTACGGTGCACAAAGAGACAGTTTTTCAAAGAGGCGCGTCCCTCTTCGCAAGGGCTTCAGAGGGTCAGGCTCTAGGCTCTGCCCCGAGCTTCTGCTCCGCTGGGAGGCTACGCCGAAAGGGTGACGATCCTTCGCGCAGAACTAGCTATAGAAACACTATCAAAGTTATAATTTCATTGTGACATTTTCGATTATCGCATAAAAAACTTGTTGTCTCACGACTTAAAAAACTTGCAAATACACATCATCATTGACTTATCACGTATCAGCACTATATACTTGTAAATACACAACGCTGAAAACTTGCAAAGGCACGGCCCATGGCAAAGCCCCATGAAAAACTCGCGGAATCACTGGCCGTCCTCAAAGCGCTGCAGGGCGGCGGGCGGCGCATATTCAAGTCAGATGAACTGACCCGGGTCCACCGGGAGCGGCTGCTGCAGAACGGGTTCCTGCGCGATGTCATCAAGGGCTGGCTCATGTCGACCGGCCCGCAGGCACAGCAGCAGGACACCACCCCTTGGTATGCGAGCTTCTGGAAGTTCTGCTCCCTTTACTGCAATGATCGGTTTGGCAAGGACTGGTTCCTGTCACCGGAGCAGTCGCTGCTTCTGCACGCGGAAGCGCCCACTATTCCGCCTCAGGTGGTGGTGAACACCCCAAAAGGCACGAACAACAAAATCGACCTGCTGTTCGGCACTTCGCTCTATGACCTCAAGGTCAAGGAGATGCCAGCCGAACTGACAGAGAAAAACGGCCAGCGTGTGTTCACTGTCGAGGCCGCCCTTATTCGAGTGCCGGAAGCGTTCTTTCAGCGCGCGCCTATCGAGATGCAGGTCGCCATGGCGTCCGTGCGCGACGTATCAACCGTGCTGGCCCTGCTGCTTGATGGTGGCCATTCTACCGTGGCGGGACGGCTTGCGGGCGCCTTCCGCCGCGTCGGGCGCGATGCTTTTGCCGATGAAATCCTGGCGGCCTTCAAAGCGACCGGGTACGACGTTCGCGAGTCAGACCCCTTCGCCGGGCAGACGGGCGTGACAACCATTGCAGCAGGAGTACCCCCGCTGGCGGCCCGCCTGCGCGCGATATGGGAATCGCAGCGCGAAGCCGTGATTGAGATATTCCCGAAAGCGCCGGGGTTGCCGGCGGACAAAGACGCCTACATGAAGTTCGTCGAGGATATCTATCAGAACGATGCCTACCATTCGCTCTCGATAGAAGGGTACAGCGTCACCCCGGAACTCATTGACCGGGTGCGCGAGGGGAGCTGGAATCCGGAGATCGATGAAGAGGACCGCAAGAACCGGGATGCACTCGCCGCGCGTGGCTACTACCTCGCATTCCAAAAGGTCAAAGATTCAGTTGCCGCGATCATCAACGGCAAGCCGGCCGGCACGTTGACGCGGGACACTCACCGGGAGTGGTACCGGGAGCTGTTCGCGCCATCAGTGACGGCCGGCATCCTCAAGGCCAGCGCGCTTGCGGGATATCGCAACCACCCTGTGTACCTGCGCGGCTCGCAGCACGTGCCGCCGCGTACCGAAGCGGTGGCCGATGGCATGAATGGGCTGTTCGACCTACTGGAAGCAGAGAATGAGGCGTCAGTGCGTGCGGTGCTGGGGCATTGGCTTGTAGGCTATGTCCACCCCTATCCCGATGGCAACGGGCGAATGGCGCGGTTCCTCATGAACGCGATGCTGGCGTCGGGCGGCTATCCCTGGACCGTCGTCAGAGTCGATGACAGGAAGGCCTATCTCGCAGGGCTGGAGGAGGCGAGCGGCAATATGAATGTGAAAACGTTTGCCGCGTTTCTCGCCGCGCGCGTGCAGTGGTCCATGGAGAAGGCGGCGTGAAGCCCGGGGGTGTCACATGTTTAATTTGCTTGTCTCCGGCAACGGCGAGCGGTGGGAAACGCCGCCGTTTGCTCCATATGCCGGAAATGCGCCGATTGGCAGGGCGTTGACAGAACGGAGCGAATAAGAGCACCTCGACCTTTTCAAGCTCTGTGCAGTGGATTGCTATGACATGAGAAGAAACCGTTCGCTGTGGAGATCAAGAACCGGCATCACCTGTCCCGGCTAGAACCGTCAATCTGGGAAAAGGTTGATCTGAAAGCGGCCGGCGACCAAGTCGCCGCCGAACAGGCGATCGGAGAGGATGATTCCCCGACGCCTGCTCGGCGTTGAAGCGGTGGCGGAAAAGAGCGGCGCCGACATCAGCGCTTGATCACGTCATACACCGGCTTCAGAACCACCCATCCATCCATGTAGAAATGTCGCTTCGCCTTGCGGCGCGCGATATAAGCCTCCTGCTTCGCATGCGGCCGAGCCGGCAGTCAGGCGGCGCTTTCGAGCAGTCTCTTCGCTTTGCCTTCGAGTTCGAGCCGCGTGTCTTGATGCGACTTTCCCCGTGCCAGCGCAGTGATACCCTGAACAAAATCAAAAATGCTCTCGGGCGGCCTCCCCTCCTCGCTGAGAACAGTCTCGATGATCTTGCCGGTTTCGGCCTTCGAGAAACCGCGCTTACGCAGGAACTCCAAGCGATCGTCTTCGTTTCGAGCGACGATGCGCTCACGGGCGGCACGAATGCCGGCGACGAACGGCCCGGGCGAGGACTTGGCGAAATTCGTCAACGCCGGCGCCGCTTCGTGGGCGAAACGCTGGCTCGCGAATTTTGAGTGGCGGATGGTGATTTCTTCGAAATTCTCGGTCCCCCAGAGATTCCTGTTGGCGCACACTGCTCGCAGGTAAAAGCTTGCAATTCCTAGAGTTTTCGAACCAACTTCTGAGTTCCAGGCATAGAATCCGCGGAAATACAAATCAGGTTCGCCATTCGCCAATCGACCGGCTTCGATCGGATGGGTGTCATCGCAAAGAAAGACGAAGACGTCGCGATCGCTGGCGTAGAGCGTCGTCGTGTCCTTCGCGATGTCGACGAAGGGATTGTGGGTCATCGCAGACCAGTCGAGCAGGCCCGGAACTTTCCAGATCGTGTCGCCTGTGCCGTTCCCGGCAATGTTCATGATCGCGGCGATCAAATCCCTATCCCAGATGCGACCATATTCCGGACCGGTCACCGCCCGCAGTTCAAGGCGGCCGTCGTCCATCTCGAGCGTTTTGACCATTTCGGCGTTATGATTGAGGAGCCCGTGCTGGAGATTAATCGCCGCCAGCGGCGCGGGCAGCTGGCGCATATAGCTCGCAGGTGCGCCAACCAGGCTGCAGAGCTGACCGTAGCTCCAGTGCGTCGGTGCCAACGGCTCGCGCTCGCCGGGAACGACCAAGGACAAGCGTTCGGCATTGTCGCGGGTTGCCTCGACGCGGATTTCGGCGGCCCCGACCGTGCGGACGCGAGCGCGTTCCGTTCTCGCGCTGACTGCGCAATGAAGATCGGAAAGCGACAGATAGCGCTCGTCGTCAGGACGCGAAAACCATTCCGACGAAACACGGCTGATGCGTTCGCCGCGGGAAATATCGACCTTGAATCCAGACGATGCCGGTGGCGGGTAGGAAATCACGGTGTTCATGATGAAGTCTCCTGAAACGAAAGAGCCCGGCTGACCGCTCTTGCTACAACCGAGCTGGTGAGGTGGATGATGGATTGCGGCTGTAAGACCTGGCCGACAGGGCAATCCGGGCTGGACAAACAAGCGCGCCGGCGGAGGGCGACGCAGGGCACTGGTCAATCGATCGCCTGGAAGATCTCCGCGGCTTCGGGGTGGTCAGCCGAATAGGAGTAAAGGCGGCCATAACCTTCCGAGAGATGCTCGGATTGATGCTGGAAGGAGAGATGCGAGAAGGCAAAAAGCGTGGCGATAATCCCGGCAGCTTCCGCCGAGACTTCCCCCTGAAACCCGGTGATTTCGCCGGTGATCCTGAAACGCGATTTGGATCTCGGAGCCAGAAACAGCGGCTTGCCCTCACGCTCGTAGAAATCCCAGAACCCGCCGCCATAGTCGAGAGGGCTGAGCTGCTCCATGAGGCTGTAGACCGCGTTCTCGCCGATGATCAGGAGCGAGCGCCCGAAGAGGGTTGGCAGGAATTCCAGGCGGCGCTCGTCGGGGACGATGGAAGCAGTTTGGGGTGTGACTTCGGATATCGACATCGATCTTTCTCCAGAGAGGCAACAGAGTTGAGGCCGAGCAGCTCTCTCTCCACCGACCGGCTCGCCCTTCTCCCCGGCCCGGCTCTCCCTTTTTGGCTGGCCGCATCCGTCCCCCTGCCGGCCGCGCAGGAAGATTGATGCGGACGGCGGGTCGTCGCCCTGTTGGCAGGTTTAGGTCGTTGCAATTGCATAGGCAGGCGTCACTCTGCTCCTGAAAACGGAGAAGCCCGGCGCAGCGGCCGGGCTTCGCGAGCGAGGGTGGGGTGGCTATTCGGCGGCCTCGAGATGTTCGTCTTCGTCCCCGATCGGGTCGGTGACCGTTTCCTCAGCTTCCCCAGCTTCCGTCAGGAAGGCTGGCAGATCGACCGCGGCGACTTCGGCGATATTGTCATCGACAATGGCGTCGATCGCCGCCGCATCGACCTTTGCCTCTGCGGGGAGTTGATCCATTGGAAGCCGCAGCACTTTGGGGAGCCATCCGCTCCCTTCCAGAAGCCGGGCGGCTTCGCGCGCCATGTCGGGCTTCTTCAGATGATCGATGAGTTGCGCCGACTGCTCGCCCTTCGCCTCGCGGACCGGCTGCAGGATATGCGCCTTGGTCACGCGGCCGAGATAGTTGTCCACCGTCGGCGTCCAGCCGGCCGCGACCATGCCGAAGCCGAGCGAATGGGCAAGCTGCCTGGCGTGGACATTTTCCTTGGCGCGCCGGTTCCACGCCTGCACGGTTGTGTTCACCGACAGCGAGACGCAATGGGCAAACATCGCCATACGGCTATCCTGGTCGAGCGCCGTCAGATAGTTCCAGACCTCGTCGGCGTTGCCGGGAAGATCATAGCCCCAGGATTCCTGCCGCTGTTCGATCTCCTTTGCCCAGACCGTGTCGCCGAGCCCCTGCGTCTGGCCGAACGCAGTGTGCTGGAGCGTGATCTCAAGGCACGAGTCAGCCCCGTATCTGTAGAAGATTTTCAGGACCGCGACATGCAGGGCGGCGATGAAGACCATCACGGGATCGTTCGCCAGCGCATTGCGCAGCGCAACGGTGCGGGCGGCCGTTAGATCTTCGATGACGCGGTCGGAGAGCGGACGAAACCTATCGTCGTCCTCCTCCGGTTCTTCGACGCCGACAGGCTTGCCGTTGATCGAGATGGCGCCGTTTACCGAGACCGCAACGGCGTCATTGTCGCTTTGACCATCACCGGCGCCGTCACCGATATCACTGCTTTCCGGCTCGGCGACGGGTTCGTCTTCGGGCCGCACGAAACCACGTTCGATCTGCAGTTCACCGTTGGCGGCGAGCGAGACGAAGGCGCCGCCGCGGGCAACGTCTTCCGGATCGAAGACGTAGGGCCGGTCGTTGATGGCGTCCAGCTCGCTACCGAGCTCCTCCAGCCGCATCTCGGTTTCCTCGGAGTGCTCCTCCGCCTCGGCGTATTCTGCGTCGAGCCTGTCGTATTCCGCCTTCAATGCACCATGCCGCGCAAGCTCTTCCTCGCTATAGTCGGCGCGTTCGCCGTAGAACCGGCGAAGACCGGAGGTATGGCCATAGGGGAAATCGAACGCCGCATCGACCCACTTCCAGCCCTCTTCGGCTTTCAATGCTTCGGCCTCAATGGTCAGCTTTTCGAGCGTGAGCTGTTCGAGCAGCGCCGGATTCTGCAGCCATCCGCTATTGTCCTGTTCGAACAGGTCGCGCATGACGACCCCGCCGGCTGCCTCATAGACGTCAATACCGATGTAGACCGCTCGGCGGTCGGAAGCTCGGACTGCGGTTTCGGTCAACATCCGGCGGATATAGTAGGCATCCTGATTGTGCGACCGCGAGATCGTGTCCCAGACCTGCTCCTGTCGAACGTGATCATTGCTGATCGAGAACGCCATGACTTGCCCGAGCTTCATCTCGTTGTTGGCGTAGAGCTCGAGGAGACGCGGCGAGACCGAAGCCAGCCGCAGGCGCTGCTTGACCGTTGCGACCGACATATGGAAGCGGGCGGCGATCTCTGCCTCGTCGAGCCCCTGTTCGCGGAGCGTCATGATGGCCCGAAACTCGTCCAGCGGATGAAGATCCACGCGCATGACGTTCTCGGCAAGCGAATCCTCCACTTCGAGGGTGTCGCCCTTGCTTACGATGCAGGGAATGGCCGCCGTCTTCGACAGTTTCTTCTGTGCGACCAGCAGCTCCAGCGCGCGATAGCGGCGACCGCCCGCCGGAATACGATAGATGCCGGTCTCATTGCCGTGGCCATCGACTTCGGCGCGCACGTTCAGGCTGGTCAGCAGCCCGCGAAGGGCTATGTCCTCGGCAAGTTCCTCGATCGAAACGCCCGCCTTGGTCTTGCGCACGTTCTGTTGGCTGAGAACGAGCTTATTGAAAGGGATGTCCCGTCCGGCATTGAGCGTGATTTTCTGAATGGGCTGTGCCATATCGTTTGTCCGTGGCGGGCTTGCCAGAGCCTCTCTCCGACAACCTCAACCCGCCACGAACACCCCTCCCCCTCTCCCTCCAGCCACACCCACCGCTCTTACCGTTTGCGACCGGCATTGCCATGACCCTTGAGTCCGGTGTGCCAGAAGCAGCCGTGGGGACGCATGAACCCCTGATAGTACTCGCTCGCCATCATTTCCTCTTGAGTCATGATGTCGGTGTCCATAAGAAGGCGCGGTTCGGAAAATCTCCGGTTTCGTTGCTCACTCAGCAGGTACGGGGTTCTTGGCGCCCCAGCCTTCCTCGATATAAACGTGCATTTTCGGAATGGCGGAGTCGTTTCCAATCCATCGGAAATCGCGGTCAGGCGAAACACTCATCAGCACGGCGTCATGCGCGTAGCTGCGGCGCGCCAACTGATCCAGCAAGCCCCGCCCCTTCCAGAGTTCGGGCACACGACAGCTGCTTCGTATATCGATGCGATGAAGTCGTGATCCAGTGCCGCCTCCGTCGGCGACAACAACACAGCGAATAAAGCGCAGAATGGATCGAGCCAACCAAAGTTCTAGTCAGATGAAGGTAGCCAGCGCGAAGCCGGCGCGCACTACCATCGCCGCGATCGTCGCCGCTTTTGTCCTGGATGAACGGCTGACGGCCATGCAGTGGACGTCGATCGGACTGGATGCGCGATGTCGACAAAAACACCAGGGGAAGACCGTTAGCCGCATTTCCGTCCCCAAGATGGCGACACTATTCGAAACGGCATAGAGCATCGTGGTCAACGTGCGAGCTGACAGCGCTCATCTCACGCCAGCCCCTCGACCAGGATTTGCACAGGCCGGAGAATGCGGAGTTGTTGGACCTTCTGACGACGGATCCCTAAACGGAGGCGGCTTGTGTCAAAGGACCGGCTACTCCGCCGCAATCCCGCCAAGCCTCGATGCCGACTGGATCGTCGCCAGATCGTGCAGCCGGACACCTGGGTAAACCTTTCTGGCGATATCGATCAAATGCTGATGATGGGTAAGGTAGATCACTTGCCCGTGCCCGGCCATCTCTGAAAACAATCGGAAGGCCTCCTCGGCGCGGAAGTCATCGAATGTTTCCATGATGTCGTCTGCGATGAAAGGAATGGGAGCACGGTTGGCCACGAACTCGTGATACCCGGCCACCCGCAGCGCAAGATAGAGCTGGAAGCGCGCGCCCTTGGATAGTTCGTCGGCGGCCTTCGAACCTCCGCTCGCAGATATCGCGATCAGGATTTCGCCATCCTTACCGGGTTGCGCGGCGACACCTGTGTAGGCTCCGCGGCTGATGATCCGGAAAGCCTCCGAGGCTCTTGTCATCATCCCACTTCGATGGCGGTCCCTGTAGAGCCTCAATGCTTGCTCGGCAGCGGTTATCCCCGCGCGAAGCTCTAGGTAACGACCGGCTCGCTCCTCGATCTCCAGCAAAATGGTGCGTCGCTGCTCTTCGATTTCCGCGACGACGGAGTCCCCTCCGATCGCATCGAGTGCCTTCTGCATAGTGGACCGCTCATGGAAGACGTCGTGACATTTTCTGTCCTGGTCTTCCAGGATTGGTGTCAACAGTGCGAGTTGACCTTCCAAGTCCTCTCTATCCGCCGATGCGAGCCGTTCCTCGACGTCGCCGATGTCGTTCGCAACACTGATCTCGACCAGTTCCTGTTCCAGCTCGGCTGTGGAATTCCGCAGCGCCTGCCGTTTCGACGACAGCTCAATGAAGGTTTCGACTTCGTCCAGGGTGGTGCAGCCGAAGAACGCTGTCATCTTCCCTATCTGGATACCGAGTACGTCCTTGCCGACCAGAATTGCACGCTCTTCCTGGTGCTTCTTATCGCGATCACGCGCGAGCTTTTCGCGCTGCTCCTGGCTTCGCTCGGCCGCCTTGACCCTGTCTGAGATCATCCGGGTAAGCTCGGTGAGGGAGGCGGATTTCTGGATTTCCAGTCTATCGCACAGCTCGAAGACCGCAGCTTCGAACAGGGCGCTATCCTTCTCCATTTTCTGGATTCGATCGACCAAGCCGTCTCTGGCTTCGATCGCGGACGCGAGCTTCTCGAGAACGTGGAGGATTCCGTTGACTGCATCGACCTTCGGAAATGCGGATGCCTCCCCCAGCCAGCAACCGCTGCACAGTTCGGACCAGCTTGAGTCCCATTCGTGCGCGGCTTTCAGTGCATCGTTCATCGCGCGTCTGCGAGCGACGCTATCTTCTTTCAGTCGCTCCAGACGGTCTGCTTGATCCATGGCTAGGTAGAAGGCATCCAGTCCTTCCTCGGCGACGGCAAACAGCGTTGCAAGATCGGCGTCGCTGCTGACCGTCAGTCCTGCTCCCTTGACGGCGGCAAGCAACTGTTTCTTCGATTGGTGAGCCCTATCCTGAATATCTGCGACTTCTTGATCGATGGCCGACATGTCGTCCCGGGCTCTCACCGCGACGGTTCTCCTGCGCAGCCATTCTTCCAGCTCTGTCGGATCAATGCCGAAATCGGCGCTGGAAGAAATCGACGCGAACGTTGCGGACATCTCGCTTCCGAGCTCCGAAAGTGAACGTGCGGCCTGTTCAATGCGCTCGTGGGCTGCTTCGATATCAGAACCCGCGGAAGCTCGGGTCAGCATCAACTGCGCCAACTTGCTGGCTTCCGCGAAGTGCAGAAGCCGCTGCGAAACGAGTTGATCGTCGGCTCTCATGGCATGTTCGAAAGCGTCAGCCGATTGTGCGTCCATGATCTGGCGATGCGAAATCCATGCCTTCTCACGAGCGGCCCGGCTCGCCGCGACCGAAGGTTCATCGATCTCCCCTGCCCGCGCGCGCAGGACGTTGATCTCCGCGTCCATCCGCTTAGCGTGCGGCTCCAGCCGCGCGAGTTCGGAGCGCGCCGTCTTCGACCGGTCCCGGTCCTCCCTGTATCGTGTTTTCCAATCGTCCAGCTTTGCGCCCGACGGTAGACTCATGGCCGCGAGGTCGGCCGGATTACCGCGCCAAGGGGCAAGCTGCGCCAGGCTTTCCGCCAATACGACATTCGCGTTTTCGCGTCGCCGCATCAGGGAACGGAGCGCAACCTCGTCGTCAGATTTCGGCAGCGCTTTGACTGTCACGGAAAGAATCTCGAACGCCTTGATCCGCGCCGGAGAACGGAATTCCTCGAAGCGGGAGATGTTTTCGTCTTCCTCCTGAAGTGCGCGCTCAGCTCGGGTAAGTTCTTCTGCGGCAGAGGTCCGGCGAGCGTCGATACCCGATTTGGAGCTTATGAGCGCTCTAAACTTGCCAACGGTGGCTGCATCCAGGACGAGCCGCGCTGGCATTTTTTCGTTGGTTTTGCCAAGCTGCAGGAGAAGGGTTTCGACTGAGAGCTCCGCAACCCGACCACGAAGCTTTGGGATGTCGGCCTGTGCCGTAAGATATCTTGGCTCCAGCGTTTTCGTAAGATCTCCGACGCGCGCCGCAAGGCCGAGAGCAAGGGCGTCATCAGTGATCTCGCCGATCTCGTATTCGATCTCCGCGACGGTGCGGGCAACCTCGTCCAGCTTGACGCGGATTTCGATTTCGTCCTTGCGGATCACCGGGAGCTCGAGCTTCCACGATCCCGGTGGATCGGACACGGACTCAAGGGCGTCGAGCTGTCCTCGAAGCCCGGTAATCCTCCGCATCGTCGGAAGCGCACGAAGGATACGGTTGATCTCGTCAGCTCGCCGCTGGGTGTTCGCGCGCTCGACTAATGCCTGATCGTAGAGTCCGTCCAGGCGATGCAGTTCAGCCAACCTTTTACGATACTCGGTGGCCTGGAGGTCGAGAGCCTCGCGTTTATGCTTCAGCTCAGTCAATCGTGCCTTGAGATCGCTCAGTTGGCTACTGCGTCCACGAAATTTGTAAAAGCTATCCGCATCGCCGCGGATCGCCACGAGTTGACGGCTGAGATCGGAAAGGCCCGCGCTGGCAGAGAAAAGCAGTTCGCCGAGATCGCCCTTGCTTGCAAGGATGTTCTCGCCACCTTTTTCGAGCGTAATGTCGTCCAGCGAGAACATCGTCGAGAACGCTTCGCGGTCGATCCCGCCAAGGTCGGCCCTTATCTCCGTGTCGGCCAGACTGCGTTCCTCGCGATCGAGCAGGCTGTTCTGCGGCCGTTTGATGCGAACGAAGTCTCTGTCCTGACCTGCCACGTGAACGTTCGCCCCTATACGCATGGTATTGTAGGGATGCAGGAACCCGTATTTCGTCGTATTGCCGATCCCGAAGATCAGGTCGAGGATCGCATCGAACGTGGTTGATTTCCCCGCCTCGTTCGGACCGTAGATGACGTGGAGGTCGGGCGATCCGACCCGACACGATCCGAAATCGATGACGGCGTCGGTGAACTTGCCATAACGCGTGAGGTCGAGGCGATTGATGCGCACACTACTCTCCTTCGCTTCCACGCAAACGCGCCAAGACCTGCGACACACCGTCTTGGGCGGATTGCGCTAGGAGGTTTTCGAAAGACGCCTCGTCCTTGCCGAAGATATCCCGGAGTTCTGCCGGGAGCTGACCCCGCAGTTCGTCGGCGATCGAGCGTACCTCCTCGCGATATTCGGTCGAGCCGTGGACTTCGCTGTCGATGATCGCGGCAAGTTCATCCAACGCACCCGGTCGTGCATCCGGTCGCAGGGGCGCAACTGGGTATGTCACGACTTTTTCGATCCAGACATTCCCGATTGCCGCACCGTGCGTGTCTAGCTCAGCCCGCAGGAGATCGGTATCCCGTCGAATACGCCAGGCGAGTTCGCTCGACCCGGTGACTTCGATTCGCGCGACAAGATGGTCGGCCGAGACCGCGGAAGAAAAGTCTTCCAATCTGCCTTTGGCTTGAAGGATCACGTCCTTCCAGTCACCTGCTTTGGATATGTTCACGACCAGTCTCCCGAACTGGGCGACGGCTGTCTGGCGCTCCTCGATGAGGATCGAGCGGTCATCTTTAATTGTCACCAGGGAGACGGATTTGGGACCATCCTCGTTTATATCACGCCCCTGAGGTATGCCGGGCATGACAATCGCGCAAGACGCATCTTCAACTGACGACCTCTTGTGAATGTGGCCAAGAGCCCAATACCGGAACCCTGCTTGCCGTAGATCGGGGACGCTGCACGGGGCATATAGATCGTGCCCCGCCGAGCCTCCGAGACTGGTATGCATGATCCCGATGTTCACTGCGTCCGGAACAGGAAGGGCATAGTGTCGAAGGAGGCTTTCGGGCGCTTGCGGCTTGGCAAAGCTCAGTCCGTGTATTGCGACGGGGAAATGGCCCGGTGCGCGGTCGATGGCGACGGCTTCAGCCACGGCATCGAACACCTTGACCGTCTCCGGCATTACAAGTTCGGCAGTGATTTTAGAAAGCGCATCATGGTTGCCGCGGATGATGAACGCCCTGATGCCTGCCTGGTGCAGGCGCGCAAGCTGCTCGGCTAGGAACCGCGCCGTCTTCATCGACGTTTGGTCGCCATCGTAGAGATCGCCGGCGATGACCAACGCGTCTACTTGTTCCTCTAGACAAAGATCGATGATCCGAACAAACGAACGCCGGGTCGCCAGGCCAATCAGTTCGGCAAGCTCGGCATTACGTAGGGCCAGCGTTCTCAGCGGGGAATCGAGATGAATGTCGGCGGTGTGGATGAAACGATAGACCAATGCAGAGCCTCATCTGTTGGTCGATTTTCGTAGCCATTCCCACGCGTCCGCGCCAGCTAATATTCTTGCTTTGTTCTTGTATCCACAGTAAATTACTCGATTTTTTTGCGACAGCAGTCAATACGCTGGGCATCGGGTCAGGACGAGTACTTGGGCATTGACGGACAAAACGTGACGTAGAGGTCGCAATGGGAGGGCCCGGTCAGCACTAGGGCCTGGGTTTCTGCCTGCCTGTCCAGGCTAGATAGATGCTGGCAGCGTCGTCGCCTAGATTGTGACAACAACTCCACTGGCGAAAGAAGAAAATGAACTCTCGTCCGGGTATCTCCGCGGATTGCAGATATCCTCGGGTCTTCGATCATGTAATCCCGGCGGCGATGGATTTGGCGGGGGTACGCGAATTGAAGCAGACGCGATTGTCCACAATCAAACCGCAGCCCGAGTATTCCTCCGAATACCTCAAGTATTTCAGCGCCACAAACAGGATGCATTGACAACTTCAGCACTCGTGATACGAGTTATACGGCATTACACACGTACATTTCGGTTTTACAATTCAATTGAGACCCCACGCACCGAGCATTTTTATGCGCGGCGCTTGATGCTTGCTGTTCTTACCATGAGGGATCAGTAAACATGCGCGTTTTCAACTTGATATCGGGAGCCTGCATCCTCGCCGCATCACTGTTCGGGGTCACTGCGCCCGCACGAGCCTGGGGTCAATTCGGTCACCTGACGGTATGCGATCTAGCATATCGCAATTTCACCGATGCGACACGAAAGGAACTCCGCACGCTTTTTGAGATCGACAAAGGCGGCATCGACGTCGAGGGGCGCGGAAAGCTCCCCGACCGCCACTATACAAGCTTCAATCTCGGATGCCTCGAAGAAGATGAGATGCCTCGCCAACATCCTGACGATCACTTCATAAACGTCGAGCGATCAACAAAGTCGATCGTGGACGGCAGTTGCCCGGCAAACGGCGAGTGCGTGCTCTCAGGTATCAAGCGAGACCTAGACGTTCTCAAGGACACGTCGAAATCCAAAGAGGAAAGGGTATTTGCGCTGATGGCGATCGGCCACTGGGTCGGCGACATTCACCAGCCCCTACATATCTCGTTTGCCGATGACCGCGGTGGAAATTGGATCGTGGTCGACCTGCAGGGAAAGTGTGGCGGAACTTCCCCGAAGCCCGACAACCTTCACGCCGTGTGGGATAATTGCCTGCTGGAATCCGGTCTGTTCGAACACGTCAGACAGCGTGCCGACTTCAAGAAAACTTGGGGAAAGCGTACAATCACCTATCGAGCCGTAGATAGTCTTCAGGCGAACACGACGCTTACCGCCGAAAAGGGCATCGTCGGCGGAGACCCGTGGCAGTGGGCGAACGAGTCCTTTCAGATCACCCTGCGCCCCGACGTGATGTACTGCATCGAGGTTGGCGACAGCTGCCAATATTCGCAGGATCGTGTTGTCTACAAACAAGGCCAGCCAAAACGATCCGTCGACATCCGCCAGGACTACCGGGACGCTTTCAAGGACATCGCCCAAGAACGAGTGCGTCGGGCAGGGTTTCGGCTGGGACATCTGATAAACCAGGCACTCGATCCGGCGTACAGCGAGCCTGTGCAGAACTCGACGCAGCGGCCATGATGCTGAGCACGCATCGAATGGACCCCGAGTATGGTTTCCATCGCCGCACTCGGTGGAGGATTCATGGTCGAGGCGAATAAACTGATCGCCCCTTTTTGATCAGGCAGATTTGACCGACGTCGCAATGGAGGAATTTATGACCCAACCGGCAGTCGACATTACAAACCCAAGAACGCTCGAAGGCGCGACCGATCAGGCATCCGGGACTGGCATTTACTGGTTTACTGATGGCAGCGGAAAAATGCGTCAGTTGTTCGTACCGTACATCAAACGGGAGGACGCAGAACAGATTGCAGGCGATCTGGACACCTTGCCGCGAGGCAACGTGGACGCCTACCGATGGGTTCCCGAGAGCTTCCAGGACGGCCGCACTTTGATCCAAGCAAAATCCGGCGGCCTCTGTAGAACCGACAACGATTGCGTCAACCCCGCGTGCCGATGCATCTCCGGTGAATGCAAGAGAACGTGGTGATGTGGGTCCGCACAATATTGCTGGGCATATTCAACGCGTTACTGTTCTTGGCATTAATCGCTTATATCGGAATGACGCTCGCCTTTGCGTATGTTGTTGTGAAAGGGGCGATGACTGCAACGAGCGTTTCCGATTTCGACAAAGCGGCCATCGGCGCTTTGATAGCGGTCGTGGGAACCGGTTTAACAGCGCTCGGGGCACTTTACACAGTGAACCGGCAGGCCGAGGTTTCTTCGCGTATCGAGATGTCGCGAAAGACTTCCACTGAAGATTTGGCGAAACTCCAGCACACGTTAAGCCTACAAATTAAGACCATGGATGAAAAGTCAGACTCATCTCTAGAGCGGCTCAAACGATCACTTGACTTCAATGCGATAGCCAATCGCGAAATCATGGGCGCAGCTGCACAATACTTCTACGCGCTTCGTTCGGCAGCCATTCACAAATGGGAAGAAAAGGAACTCGACAAGGCTGAAATCCTCATGATCGCGGCAAGTAGTCACCTCCTGTATGTTTCAGATGAGGTCGAGCAGGATTGGTTGTCGTTTTGGCAGGAGGCGCAGTCAATCGCTCAACGTGCCAACACAAAAGCCGACCTGCGAAGCAAAATGAAGAGTGTCGAAGACGATCTTTCGAGCGCGAGACCGGACGGTGAAACCTTCCGAAAGCGTTTCGCCGATTTGAAGACGCTTTCGAAGAAGGAGCTTGCGGACCGAAGCTAATTGCTCGGACCGTGCGTCAAACGAGTATTCCCCTCCAGGAACTATAGAGCGACGTGGTGGCGACCAAACACAAAGCCACTCCTGGCGATGCGCGCAACCTCGTGACCGACTTGGATTTGAACCTATCCAAGAGGACAGGCAGCATGTTCGAAAATACTACAATACGACAAAGATTGTAGCCACACACTAACCGTCGATCAGACCGCGTTATTTTTCCGCCTCGTAAGCATCCCGGTAGTAGATTTCGGTCACACGAAACCGTCCGTCGATCCGTTTGCATTGAACGATGACGTCGATCGTCATCGTCAGCATCTCGCGAATGTCGTGCCGTTCGAGGTCTCCGCCGCCTTCCGACTCCTTGACGAGCAATGTCAGCTGCTCGAAGGCAAAACGAGCGGAGTCGGCATGGACAGTCGTGATCGAGCCGGGGTGCCCGGAGTTCACATTGCGGATGTAGTAGAAGGCCGTCCCGTCGCGAAGCTCCTGCAGCAGGATCCTGTCAGGCCGCATGCGCAGACAGGATTCGAGAAGGTCCTTGGCGCCGATTTTTGCCGTTCCCTGGCCACCTTTCGAATAGAAGAGCCGCACATGGTTCGGCTGCGGGATCACCAGCTCCGGCGTGTCCTCGATGGAGATAATCCGCTCGTTCTCCGGAATGTGCCGGATCAACGCTTTGGATAGGGTCGTCTTGCCCGATCCGGTCGCGCCGGAGATGATGATATTCTTCCGCGCCAGCACCGCCTCCCTAAGGAATTGCTTGTGGGCGCCGGTCCGATATAATTCCAATAGCCTCTGGTCCGATTGGTTGCCATCCCCTTCGGTCCGCAGGACGTCGGCGAACAAGCCGCCATGGTCGAGATCGTCGAGGCTGAGAGAGACGGACAAGGGCTTGCGGATGGTGATGCTGACGGTGCCCTTCGTCGTCGCCGGCGGGATCACGAACTGGATACGCTCATCGTCGGGCAGGGTCGCCGACAGGATCGGGTGGGTTTCATCGATCGATTGACTAGAGAAGCTTGCGACCGCTCGCGCGAGGCGCATCAACCTGTCGTAGGATAGGTCCGGCATGTCGTGGGTCTGCCATCCGTCTGCTCCTTCTGTCACGACCTTGCCGGGCCGGTTGACGATGACCTCATAGAGCGTCTTGTCGCGAAGGAACCGCGAAAGCGGCTGCAGCAATTCTCGCACCACACCGGCATCTGCAGCCTCAGTCATCTCAGCCCTACTTTGTCACAAGTGTTGAAGCTGGACGAAAGTCGCCGAGCACCGCGCGATCGTAGATGCGATTGCTTGGTTCCGTGACGCGAAGCCGGTAAACGCTGGAGAAATCGAGATCGCGCGCCACGAAGATCGAAACGAGCTCGCCTTGGTGCTTCTCAAGCGTCGGCGGAATGTTGATCGATTGCTCCACGGCGATCGCCGCGGCCTGCTGACCGGCGCCCGTCGTGTTTTGCGCCTCGACGTCGCTGTCCTGCAGCCGGCTATTAGCATAGGAGGTCGCATCGCCAACGATCGATAGCAAGATGGCGCTGCCGAAACGCTCCCACCAATGCGTGTCGACATAGCCATCGACGCCAGCACGACCAAGGGCATCGGTCGCCGGCGACGCCAGGGTGATGATCACACCCTCTGGGGTTTTCGCCCGGCTCCAGAGCACGAACAGACGTTTCTGGCCGCGACGGAGACCGCCGCGATATTCGCCGACGACCTGCGTGCCTTTTTCCATCAACACGACGCGGCCGTTGTCGGACAGGACGTCCCGGCTGATGACGCAGCTCGTGAACCCTGGCTGATCAGAAGAAAGCGCTGTCTCAAGCGCGCATGGGATCGAGCTCCCCATCGCGACAATAAAATCGCGATTGCCGAGCGTGCCGGCGCGGGATCCCTGCAATTGCGTCGGCGTCAGCATGCGGTTGAAGCGCTGGTCTTCGTTCTCGCCCTGCCCGGTAAAGCTGCCAGGCGTGTTTCCCAGAGGCACGTAGTTCGAGGTGGCGTCGGTGTTCGCATCATCCTGCTGTCGTCTGGCGGTCGGCGTTTTCTCTGCACCATACGCCATGACCGGAGCGCGACGCGCTGCGTCGAGTAACTTGTCATCATCGGTGGGCGCTTTCTCGGTGACGACGGGTGTCGGAAGCTGGACCTCTCTTGGCGTCGTCACGGGCTGGACCGGCTCCTTAGCCGGCTCGAAATCCGATGTCTGACGAATGACGACCCGCTCCGGCTGAACGCTATCAGACGGCTTGTTTTGCCCGCGCATCGACCAAAGAGCGAAAGCGACAAAGGCAACGATTGCCGCGGCGACCGCGCCGCGCTTGAGGAACGGATTGTTATCGAGCCGGCGACCGGTCGACGTCTCGGCGCGCTCGCCGGGAATCCGGGTGATTTCTTCATCGGCCATGACACCTCCTATTGCGCAGCGCGGGGCTCTGTCTTGACGACACGCTCGACCGATGGTGACGTCGTATTCGTCTCGGGATTGATGCCGACGCGATCGTAGGCCTCGTTGAAGACGCAGAGGACATCGCCGCCTCTGCGCAAAATGAATTTGCGGCTGATCGCATGGACCAGCACGAGATTGCCATCGACCGACTTCGGGACCAGGCTTTCGGTGCCGTCGGAATTTTCCATATAGATCGCCGGCATTTCCTGGTTACCGACGAACGCGAAGGTCGTGACCTTGCCGTTGTCGTAGACGGCTTGTGGGTCAAGAGCCTGGGATCCTTGCGCCGAATAGCGCCAGTTGCGCGGACCATAGGCCTCGTGCAGGGAAAGGACGCGATCGGCTTCGCCTGCCTGGGCGGCCTGGACGCGGGCGGCGGATTCCAGCTTTCGCCGCTCCGCTTCATCGGCTGGATAGCGGTATTTTACATAGAAGTAGGTGTTCTGCCCGGCTTCGACGCTTCCGTCCCGGACGGTGAGTTCCATCTGGTAGCTACGGGTCGAGCCATCCCGTCGTGTCGTCACAACAGAGATGTTCGTCACCGGCTGGTTTTCGCGGGGTTTCAGAAACAGGATGTTGCGGGCCGGCGCCACCTCCCATGCGACGCTATTACCGAGCGCCACGTGGGCGATTTCCTCATCGGGAGCGAATTCGATCTGGACCGATGATCTGAGCGTACCGACGATCCTGGTGATATTATAGGGCTGGTAATCGACGAAGCGGATGCGGCTGTCCTGCTGCGCGCGGCGCGGCGTGTCGAGCGCAAGCGCCGGCGAAAAAACTCCAGCAGCCAGGGCAATGGAAATGAGGAGATGCAGTCTCAATTGATGGCCTCCGGATCGGCGCGATAGTCGCTGACGACGAAGCCCAGGGGATTCACCAGCCGGTCTGTGGAAGACATCGGAGCGTTGACATAGGAAAAGGTGAGTGTCGCCACCCAATGCGTGATGCGCACATCGTCGCCGCGCGTGACGGTGCGCATGTATCGGACGGAAGCCACACTGGCGTTGATCATCGAGATCGAGATGATGTTGATCCGCGAGGTTGCGCTCCTGCCATAGATATTCTGCGGCGAATCCGGATTGCTGCCGCGGTAGGCGGCGGCAAACCGGGTCTGCTCGGGCTGGGTTGACAGTAGCGCCACGGTTCGGAAATTGTCTTCGGCCTCGCTCGACACATACCCTTCGCGGGCGCGCACATATTTTGCCGCGAAATACTTGGTCACCGCCTCGTCGTAGGTGCCGGCAGTCGAGGTCAGCGCAGAGACCACATCGACGATCCCCGTTGAATTGTCGACCCGCACGACGAACGGCTCGACCGTCTTCAACGGCGTGAGACAGGCGATGGCGAAGACGGAGACGACGGCGATAATACTGGCGCAAATGGCAACACACCAGGCGATCCGGGCAGAGCGCTCAACCTGAATCAACCGGTCCTGATCGAATCGGCGGGCTTTCTCGAAATAGTTCTTCAGACTATCCGTGCTCACCATGTCATTTGCCCTCGCAGGGACGATAGGAGCCGGCGATATCGAAATGTGTGAAGGCAACAGGCGTCACGGGGGCGGGTTGGTCTGCAAAGGAAGCAACATGCCTCGCCGGGTCCGCGGAGATAACTCCGGTGGTCGACTGGTCCGTTTTACCATCGCTCTCCCATTGCCACATGGAGCGGTTGAGCGGCCGGCGAGAATAGCCATCACATTTTGGGAGTGGATGGGAGATCGAAGCGCAGCCGGCGAGGCTTAAGGTCAGCAAAAGCGACAAAAACATACGGATCATCTAAAAATAACCTGTCCAATTTCATGAATAGCGAGGCTGTCATTCCGCGCGGTTCGGTGTCAGCCGCCGGCCAACGGCGCGGGTCCCGCGGCCAACCGCCCTGACCGTGCGTGAGGCAGCCCAGGCCAGCGTGCTCTCGTGCGCGTCACGGGCGGCGCCATAGCCGTAGGTCAGCGATGCGCCACCGGCGGCGAGCGCCGACGCGATACCGGGCAGCTGATAGAAGACGTAGAGGGCGGCGATGCAGATAGCGCAGAGTGCGATCGGGCGCATCATGACGTCGCGGTAGCCTTCGATCGCTGTGAATGTCGTGTCGATGCAGGTGATCAACAGCGAGCCGATTGCAACGACAAGCACCTGCAGGATGACGAAGTTTACAAGCTGGCCGATCCAGGATTCGGTGAACCGGCGCGTCGGCTGGAACATGGCGAGTGCGATGAAGATCGGCCCGATCGCCAGAATGATGGCAAGCGCCAGCCGCGCGTAAAGCGAAACGATGAAGCCAATCGCAGCGACGAGGAAGCTCGCGCCGATCACCAGCATGCCGCCGACGCCGGTCACGATGTCGACCGGCCAGGAGGCGCGGGACCAGATCTCATAGGCGCATTTCTGACCCTTATCCAGCAGGCTGTCGAAGGTGGAGGCACTCGGCGCGGTCCCGGAGTTCAACGCCTGCGATATCTCGCGGGGCAGCGTATCGAAGAAGATATTGGTGACGTAGGACTGGTAGTCGCTGGCGTTCCTCACCAGTATGACGATGATCGCGAGTTTCATCGCCCGGAAAGCGAATTCGAGGATCGGCTCCTGCACGGAACCGCGAAGCACAAGGTAGCCATAGAGCACGACATAGAGCGTGAGCGCCGCGGTCAGCGGGCCGCTGATCCAATTGGCGATGTTCGAAGTCCCGGATGAAATGAAGTTCTCCAGTGGTGCCTTGAACTGCCCGTCGACGAAGCTGAACACCTCATACATTGATCAACCTCCGAGCGATTTGCGCATACGTTCGAGGCGCAGTTTGCCGCCGGCGGCCTCGGCATTGCGGCAATTGGGCGTATCGTGGAGCTCGCCGGGATTGTTTCGGCATTTTCCGATGATCTTCGTCAGCGACGCCTCGTCGGCGACCGGCTCATCAACGGTGTAGACCTTCTCTGTCTGCGGGGAGCAGGAGGACAGGAGAAGCATCGCGACGCCGAAAGAAAACCACTTCATTTGAGCGCCGCTCCCATGGTGTCCATGCGCTGGCGCCAATCCTCGGCCTTGCGCTGGTCATCGACCTGCACCTGGGCCTGCTGAACCATCTGCAGGCCCTGCATGCGAAGCACGTCGGTTTGCAGGAAGGCGGTTTCGGCTTGCAGGCGCGCCTGGAGATCGGCGATGTCCTTGGCGTTGGCTGCGCTCGATATCTGCCGACGCAGCTGGTCGATGCCATCGATGCGCTTGGTGGCGACATCATAGATCTGCTGGCCGAGACTCATCTGCCCGGCGTTCTGGTTCTGGATGCGTGAAAGCTCCTGCGCGTAGAAATCGTTCGCGCTGGTTCGATAGGTGGAATTGTCCTGCAGGAATTTCGAGGCGGAGTCGGCAAAGACACCAGTTCCCGAGCCCTTGAACAGACCCTCGATGGCGTCGAAGTCCTGCGGCAGCACCTTGCGGATCGAAGGGTCGTTCAGCAAACCAGCGACATCAGCCATGTTGGTGACCTTGTTCAGCGAACCGTAGAGCTGCTGGGCCTGCTGGAGCTGCTGGTTCAGCGCGTCGAGCTGAGACTTGAGCTGCGTGATGCTCTCGATCTGTTTAGCGATCGACGTCTCGTCGATAACGGGAATGCCCTGCGCCAAGGCCAGACCGACTGCTGCCAGAAAGGCGGTCGATGCCAGACAGAGCCGGATGCTACCTTTGCGAATCATGCTTTCCTCCTTCTTTCCTGGAACACGGCAAGCCAGTCCTTGCGTCCCTCGCCGAGCTCGACGCGAATGGCGTCTGCCAACTCCACATTTGCCGTCCGCCCAGACAGGATGGCGAGCTCGTCGTCGAAGCCGTTCAGGTTCAGCTCGGCGACGACGCTGTTGTGGCCCTGCTTGACGATGAACCGACGGCTTTCGACAGACAGCTCGCGTGAAATCAGCTCGAATTCGCGTTCGGTCAGTTTGAAGCCCTCGACATAGTCGGCGCGGTCACCCCGGGGGTTGGCCAGGAAGATCTGCGTCGGGCATTGCTCGACAATCGTATGGGCGATCGGTGACACGATCGCGTCGCGCGGGCTTTGGGTCGCAAACAGCATGAGGCCGTTCTGCTTGCGGATCGTCTTCAGCTTGTTCTGGGCGAGATCGCGAAAACCTTCGTCCTGCAACGCCTTCCAGAATTCGTCGATGACGATGATGATGCGTCGACCGTCAATCAGCTGCTCGATCCGATAAAAAAGGTAGGTCATTAGCGGCGTGCGGATTTCCTCGTTATCGAGGAAGTCGGTCATATCGTAGCCGATGAACTTGGCGCCGATCCCGATATCGTCTGCCTCGTTGTCGAACACCCAACCGAGCGGCCCTCCCCTCTCCCACCGTCTAAGCCGCGAGGCGATGCCTTCAGGATCGGTGTTGTTGAGGAAAGTGCGCAATGCGCCAATTGAGCGGCGCTCGACAGGAAGGTCCGCCAGAGCGTCGACGGCCGTCGCGATGTCGCGCAGCTCGCTGACGGTCAGCTCCCGCGTGGCCGCTCCCACCAGCTTGCCGACCCAACGTGCGAGGAAGATCCTATTCTCCGCTGTCAGGTCGAGCGCCTTCAACGGCGCGCAGCCAGTTGCAACGCCGTTTCTGAGCGGAAGATAGGTGCCGCCTGCGGCGCGAACGAACAGGTCGGCGCCCCTGTCCTTGTCGAAGAAAACCATTTGGGGATCGTGCTTCTCGAGTTGCGAAAGCATGAAGTTCAGGAGCACGGTCTTACCCGCGCCCGAAGGGCCGCAAACAAAGGTGTTGCCGAGATCGCTGTGATGGAAATTGAAATAGAACGGCGAACCGGACGCAGTCTTCAGCATGGCGACCGCCGATCCCCATTCGTTGCCGTCCTTCTGGCCGGTCGGATAGGAATGATAGGGCGAGAGTGCTGCGAAGTTGCGGGAGGTAATCGCTCCCGAACGCGCCCGATAGCGCAGATTGCCGGGCAGTTGCGCCCACCAGGCGGCCTCGAGCCCGAGGTCCTCGCGGGCGACGACGGCGCCGCCGCTGGTGAGATGGGCGCGTGCCTTCGCCATATGGTCGGTCAGCTCCTTGACCGACGGCGCAAAGACCGTCAGGCCAAGATGGTGTTCTCCTACGACGAAGCGGTTGGACTCCAGATCGTCCATCGCGTCACCGAGTTCTTCGATCTGTGATGCTGCCTTGTCACCGGCACTCACCATCTGGTTCTGCTTGCGGCCCATGATCGTGCGGGCATCAGCCTTCGAGGTAAAAGCAAAAGACTGCGTCAGGATGAGTTCGAACGGCGCGGTCAGGATGCCGTCGAGCATGCCGCTGCGGGTTGTCGCCGGATATTCCTTGAAACCGAACATGCCGGCGTAGCGGCTCTGCGCCTCGTGGCGGATTTCGACTGTCTCGCGGCCGAAGATCACCCGGTCCGAGTAGATCGCCGATGAAATTCGGCCCTCCGTCAGGGGCAAGCGCTCTCGGCGCCCACCGACCAGCTGGTGGAGAAACTCGCTCGGCTCGGAGAACAGGAGGCCGGCACGGTCATAGAGGGACAATGCGCGAGGGGCGAAGCGCTTCAGACCCGCGGTGACGTCGACCACCTTGTCACGCAGGTGCTTGAGCGCCGTTTCGTCCAGCTCGAAGCCGGATCGGCGCGCCCTACGCAGGCGGGAGAGAAGATTGGCGGCCTTCTCGGCGGGTTCCCGGCTCGGATACCAGACGAGGGTGATATGGAGGTCGTTGCGAAACAGGTCCTCACGCACCATGCGTTCGCGATATCTGGTATTTAGGCCATCGGAAAAGCGATTGGCAAAGTGTCCTTCGGGATAGTCGTTGTCACGCCTGCGGACGACATGCGTCCAGAGCGCCAATCGGTCGTCGGCGATATTGCGGTAGAGCGTATTCAGGCTCCGGTGCAGGCCGTTAAGATCCAAAATATCGGCAGTCTCGAAGGAAACGCCTTCGAGGACGAGCACGGTCATCAACGCGCGGGAATCGAGCGCGATGGTCGTCTCGTCCACGTGGCGGACATAGGGGATGAAGGTCTCTGGCCCGAGCTCACGGGACTGCAGCGTCGCTATGCTAGGCAAGGCTCAGGTCCCTTTCGTCGTAGCGCCGGACAAGTTTTAAGGGTGAGAGTGTTGCGCCGCCCCAATAGGAGGCGTTGCACGAGCGGCCGCGGGTCTCGATCCAGGCGAGCAGGATGCGGAACATGTTGTGGTCATGCTTGACGATCGCCCGGAATACGAGATGGAAGACGACACCGACGAGCGCGTAGGCGATCGATCCGGAGATGATGTAGAGGATCATCGTCAGCATGATGTTGAGCCCCATCGCCTCCATCGTCACTCCGGCAATCATCGCCGGTCGCGTGCAGGCCAGGAACAACGTGTCTTCTTCGAGAGTGGGAGCGCTCGCCATCGATGGTCAGCCACCGACAATGGTGTTGACCAGTTCGGTGGCACCGAAAATTCCGCCGATGCCGATGATCCAGAAGCCGGCTTTCCGGAGGTCCATGTACCCGAACATCCAGGCGATGCAGATGATGATCACGGCAATGACCGCAAGCAATTTGGCAATGTTGCCGGTGAGCATGGTGACGATATTCTGCAGCACCGTTTCTATACCGGCAGATTGTGCAAAGGCCGGCTCAACCATGCAGACGACGATGGCGACCGCCATGAACGCGGAAGCGGCGAAAGGGCGGATACGGTTTTTGGAGATCATTCGCTTTGCTCCGATCAGTCATTGTTCTGAAACACGAGAACCCAGGATCGACGTCTGGACGTGAACACATCCCACGATGCTGATTCTTCGGTTTTGGGGTGCTGTCTCGGGATCGGTTGTTCTACTTGATCCCGAGGGTCATCAACGGGAGCGGCTTGATCGTCCGGCCCCGCGATGGTGATGGAAGCGAGTTTCGACGAGAGCCGTTTTGCCTG
The DNA here is from genome assembly GCF_056400025.1 of Rhizobium sp. 01L419. NCBI lineage: Bacteria > Pseudomonadati > Pseudomonadota > Alphaproteobacteria > Hyphomicrobiales > Rhizobiaceae > Rhizobium > Rhizobium sp. 01L419. The sequence goes on along the minus strand of NZ_JBFTSM010000013.1, from coordinate 10,368 downwards.
CCGCCGCACTTGCTCGTCGTATTTGACCATCGCACCAACGGAGGGATCATTGCGTCCATAGTAGGACTGCAGCATCACCTTCTCCGCCTGTGCCGGATCGGCGCCAAGGCGCAGGGCAAGGCGATAGTAGCCGTCGAGAAGGGTCGCGGTGGCCTTGAGGTTCTGGCAAGGATCAAACGCATCCGAAACAGAGAGCTTCAGTTTGCGGAGTTCTTCCACACCGAGACTACCAAGGCCGAGCTGGATATCCTGGTGTTCGGTGATCAAAGATGTAGCGAGCTCGATCGCCTCCGCCTTGCTGGCAGGCTGGATGAGTGGTGAGCCGCTATCGATGCGGATGGCGAAGGGGAGAAACTTGCTCTCCAGGCTCACGACGCTGGCCAGCATTTCGACCTGAATCATCGGTGCGCAGGTCTGTGCGATGTCGACGAATGCGGCGGCCATGGATCAGTACCACACGCGCTGCTGGCCGACACCGTCGATGGTCACGTCGACATAATGTGGTTGCGTCCGCATACTCGGGCGCGCGATCGGATAGCCCATGCATTGAAGACGGCCGCCCTCCTGTTGCCAACGCGGCGACAAGACCGAGGCCGAGTCGTTGCCGTCGTTGTCACGATCATAGGAGCAATACAAATTGCTCACACGCTGCAGGGAGGTCGAGACACAGGTTGCCTGCTCTCCACGGGGACCGTAGCGCCCCGACAGCCGAAAGCCGGCATCGCAATAATAGGGCTCGTAGCCCGGACGCGAACTGTGAAAGCCGACGCCGCTGCACGTTGGAAACGAGTGGCCCTTTGCAAGCTCACTCCAGAGTTTCTGGATCGGCGGCCGGCATTCCGCATACTGGCTCGGCCCGCCGGGATTGGAAAGGCACAGGATGACCCGGCATCCCCAATCATCAGCCCGCGCATTGGTGCCGGAAATCAGGTAGGGTGGTAACATGCACAAGATCGAAAGCAGGATATTCGGCAGAAGGCTTTTCATGGACAGAACCCTCCGAGACGATGACGGCCCTCTCCAGAAGCAGTGTCCAGCTCCAGCGAAGCGCCATTTTACTGACGTATATAACATAGTTAAATGACATGACAAGAGCGCTCAAGACACAGTGGCACAACCTTGCCTTCTCCGGACTCATTCTTCACGAGATCCTTGATCACCCGCTTGAGGACGAAACCCCGCAGGCGCGGTTGAAGCAGATCGGCATGATGACGATCCTCTACACAATGACCCAAGCCCATCAGACGTTAACTCTCTCAAACATCGTCGAAATTACAGAACTGACCCGGAGCGGTGCGAAGGAGACGGTGGATCTTCTTGTTAGGCGTGGAATACTCAAGGAAACGATGGTGAAGAACTCCATGGGACGCGGGACAGCCCGTCAATTCGAGATCTCCGAGGAAATTCGGCAGAAGCTGAGCGCTTTCGCAAGCAACTGAGATCCGCACTTATTATGACGCCTTGTCGGTAGTTAACGTCGATGAGGGCGAATCAATTTCGGGTGACAGCTCCGGTATTGAGGAGCAGTCCACGGTAATGATTGAGGCTGGGCTGCAAAGGGACATCCTGCCTATCGCATAGCTGCCATGCACAATAAATAATTGCGCACCGGGCAAAACACAGGCATATAGTGCATCAGCTGATGCATTTGATGGCGTCCTCCCAGAGCCATCGCGTTGGCTGTTCCCCTCTGGAGGTTTTGACCTTCACACCTTAAAGGGCCCCGGTCTTCCGGCGGCCCTCTTTTTCGGTTTGCGAGGATCTAAAGAACTGTCTCGAGAACGGTCTGCTCAGCTCACCGTTGTAGCGAGCGAGCACCTTGCGAAAGGGAAGGGTCATGTAGAGAACATGACGAAACGAGGCGCCTCCAGCCCTGCTATGAAATCCGAGAAAGCCCCGACTTCCGGCTTCTACAAACCAGGGCGTCAGCTTTCCGATGGCATGACGATTCTGTCTCCGACGATGAAGCTGACGCATTTCACCTCCAAGGAAATCAAGGCGACCCAATCACCGAGCTCGCGATGTAGCTGCAAACACAGAGCTGTGACCTGATGTACCGGCGATATTGCCATCGCCAACGCATTTGAGGTCTTCAACGCGGCATTGCCGGGAATTTACGCCGCTCGCCAGCTAGATCCCAGCGCAGTCATCTTCGGCAACTACCGCGCTGGCATCGTCCAATAATCTGACGGTCGATTAACCATCGGCGATCCCGCTCAGGAATTCGTCGGTTTCCTCTGTCGTGGGAGGTTCGGGTAGTGGATCGAAAGGCGCTTTGGCGACGTCGGCAAGCGAACTGGTATTGCGTTCGAGAGCCCGCTCCCGCAGCAGGCCGAGATATCGCTCTCGAAGCTCCTGCATGTCGATCTCGCCCAGGATCCATTGTTCGATCCAACCGAGGAAACGCGGATCCTCCTCCGTCTGCAATCCCGCGCGACGGACACGATCAAAGGCCTTTTGCGCCGCAAGGCGCCGTTGTTTGCTCATCATAGCCCTTGCTAATATCCGATTCGGGAAAAAATTCGTTTCGAACATTTCCCGAAAACCAGCCGCGAGAAGTTCGCTGGCGCTGAAGACATCTTCAGGGGCGACGTCCATCAGAACCTCCAGGGCATTCAGCCGTTGATCAAAAGGATCCGTGGTTCTTGCGAGTCTAAGTCGACCCCGGCCGAAACGGTCAGAGTGAAGATCAAATACTCCGATTTTCGACAGTTCACCCGCAGCAAGACGACACCGGCACGTTCGCTTCAATAGGAGAGCTCCGAACGAAAAAAAGCTTGAGCCTGCCGCCGCAACCGACCTTTCCGGTTCAAAAAGAGATCCAGCTCTTTGGAACAGCGTGTTCGTCGCTGAAGCCTCGTCGACATCCAGAGATGCCGCAGCTCGCATTGCCGCTGTGATTTCCGGACAAAAACGAGGGCTCGTCGGTATGACGTTGAGGTCCGGCATTCGTGGGCTCTGCACTTCTGGCGCTCAGGCGCCGCCGAACCGTCGAAGCATGACCTTGAGCCTGTCGTTCTCCTCGCGGAGCCTCACGATCATGAGGCGTTTCAGATGATGGTTTTCCGCCTCGAGAGCGTCAAGCTCTTCCTCCGAACCACAAGGCCCGAAGGGATCTCGACGATGATCGAGCATTGCCGGACGTTCTGGGATGCGCGCGTGCTGCGTCCTCGTCTGCGGCTTCGCTCGAGACTTCGAAGCCCGCGCTGGCGTTGAAGCCGGCTGCTTCTTTGCGGACGACTCAGCGTTGAACCCATTGCTCTCAACAGTGACAGGCTCGATGAGAGTCTCAAGCGGCGGCGCAATCGCAGTAGAACTCACGTCAGCATCGACCTGAACATCCGAGGCGGCCTCTCCAAGTTTAATCGCGGCGACGTTCTTCATGACTGAAGAGACTTGGGGCAGATCAACTGCCGGCATGGCGCCGTCGGCCTCGACCGCACGGGCCACCGCCTGCAAATCCAGATTGCCCCAGATCGACGTTGGGCGCGCCTTGGTTTGACGTCTGTTCGTTTTGTATTCGACGACGAAATTGGATCTTGGTGTTCTCATGTGCCGGAGAATTGGGATTGGATGATAGCGCGCAGTAGAGCGCGTGGCAATTTTCGAAGGCACGCCTTCACTGTGGGATGCGTTTGAAGGTAGTATAGCGAGGGATTTCCCAAAGCCGCTAGCTCATTCCGAGTCTTTTGCGCAGATCAGCGTTTTCGGCACGCAGCTTTTCAGAGAGCAGTTTTCTGAGCCGCCGATTTTCTTCCTCGAGCTGAATGAACTCGGCGAGTTCATCATCCACAGCAACTGATGCGACCGAAGCCTGTGTGACGGGTTGAGCGGCGGCTTTCTTCCACTGATAATAGGTCTCATCGGAAATGCCTGCAATTTTAACCGCGTCTTTCAAGGTGGCGCCGCCAGCGACCTGAGCTTCGATCTGAGCGATCCTTTCCAGTTTTTCCTGATCGCTGAGACCACGCGTTCTCGGCTTCGCCGGTTTGGACGAGTCGGCGCGGGGTTTTTCCGCTTTTACGCTCTTTGCTTTGGAAGCTTTTTTCGGAGCAGCGGGTCCAGCTTCGGCCGCGCCGGTAGCGACGGGCGGGATCTGAATCTCTTCGTCAGCCATTGTTCGTCCTCTGTGTATTGCGGCTTTGTCTGCCAGCTCGATCCAAGAGTCAATGTTCACGCCTGCGATATTAATTGACCGGAGTGGGCCCCTCGGCGGACCGATGGGCTTGATGACTTGACCGGCTTTTCGGGTTTCGAAAGTGGAACCCATGGCAAAACATCGCATCACGATATGGATTCAAACGGCAGGTCGCGCAGGAGTTTCTCGCGGGCGAGATGCTACATATTCTGTCAAAGCGCCACCGCGTATCGCGCAACTTGATCCGGATTTGGGTGCGCAAGTATGGGGAAGGCGCGTTCGACGATGACGCTCAGGCCACCGACCTTATCCGCCGACGACCTCGTTCGTGTCGGACGGGTTGATATTCTCGGCGGGATTGGTACCGGTCCATTCACCGGCAATGAGATTCTGATCGACGGTCATAATCTGTCCTCGATCCGATCGGTGAAAGGGCCGCCTATCTCAAGACGGCGGCCCCTGAAAAGGTTACTAGCGCTGATGCTTTCCGATAAGGGCTTCCATCATGCCAATTTCTTCACTCGAGAGATCCTTGAGAGGGGAGCGGACTGGACCGGCATTAAAGCCCTGAAAGCTAGAATGGGCCGATCACTGCATCCTGAGAGCCTTCATTAATCTACCTCTCAGGCTTGCGGGGCAGCGACGATTGTCGCAAGGCGCGCCTGCTCTCCCTTGCCAGGCTTTGGCATTGCCTCCGAGCAATATGAGGGCCGCACCCATCACTCGCTCTATCACGGCCTTGAAACGCTGAAAACTTCTTGCAACCCACTGATTGGAAGAGAAAAGCGCTAATCCACAGTACCAAACCATTCTTCTTGACCGCTATCCCAATCGTTGAGTCCTGATGCGATCACCACAGCCCAGCCAATTTACCAAGGCGGCGGACCGGCGGTATCAGCCAATCAACAAGGCGATAGTGATCCTTCGGGGGTGGGCATTTGCACGATCCGGCCTGTATCGAAGCTCTGGAGCGAGCGCTTGTCAGGACGACGTCGCAGCGGGTTGCATAGCTCGTTCGCCGCTCAGCAAACAAAGGCTGTGTGATCGGCGTCGCAATACTGAACCGAATACCCGCCTGCGGACGCCCGAGATCCGTTCGCTGCAAGGCCCGACCGCGGCGACGAAATTAAAGATGTCAAAGACCGAATTCCGCACAAATGCAGCTCCCACGCACCAATGCCACTCTGGAGCATTCGCGGTCGAAACTCGGTTTCCTGCACATCTCTGACAACGTCACCGTATTAGGATTTTTCGCAATTGGTCGGTGCCGTTCTGGTCGCAGGCATCGATCCAACTACTGACCGTCAATCACGCTTTGCCGCATCCCTCCAGGCGCGCTCGAACGGTAGGCGCCAAGCGTGCGGGGCAATGAGTTGGTGGATCGACTTCGGCCCCCAGCCGCCCTGGTCGTAGAGGCGTACGGGCGGCGGGTTATCGAGGAGAGGTTGGGAAACCTCCCAGAGCCGCTCAATACCCTCGGCCGTAGTGAACAGCGTGTGGTCACCGCGCATGGCGTCGAGGATCAGACGCTCGTAGGCCTCCAGAACTTCGCCAATCAGGCCGGTTTCGCTCATGGCGAATTGCAGCGACAGCTTGTCGAGCCGGAAGCCCGGTCCAGGGCGCTTGCCATAGAAGGAAAGCGAGACCTTGGAGGCATCAGCAAGGTCGAAGGTGAGGTGGTCAGGGCCCTGTGCCCCCACGCCAGAGCCGGCAGGGAACATCGATTTCGGGGGCTCGCGGAATGCGATCGAAATGATGCGCTGCCCCTCGGCCATGCGCTTGCCGGTACGCAGGTAGAAGGGCACGCCAGCCCAGCGCCAGTTGTCTATGGCACATTTTAGAGCGATGAAGGTGTCAGTGTCGCTCTCAGGATCGACGCCAGGCTCATTACGGTAGCCGATGTATTGACCGCGCACCACGTCCCGCGGCTCAATCGGCAACATGGAGCGGAACACCTTGTTCTTCTCTTCCGAGATTGGCGCAGGCTCAAGGGCAGTAGGCGGCTCCATCGCCATGAAGCCGAGGATCTGGAAGAGGTGGGTCACCACCATGTCACGGTAGGCGCCGGTGGTCTCGTAAAAGGCGGCACGGGTGGAAAGGCCGAGCGTCTCCGGAACGTCGATCTGCACATGGTCGATGAAGTTGCGGTTCCAGATTGGTTCGAACAGGCCATTGGCAAATCGGAAGGCCAGGATGTTTTGCGCCGGCTCCTTGCCCAGGAAATGGTCGATGCGGAATATCTGCTTCTCATCGAACACTTCGTGGAGCTTCTTGTTCAGTGCAACGGCACTGGCGAGGTCCGTGCCGAAGGGCTTTTCCATGATGATACGGGAGCAATTCTCGATGAGAATAGGGAGCAATGGAGTGACCGACATTGCATTATCGGTAAGCACGACATATCCGGCATTGCCGGGTCAACTTGTGCAATCAACATTCGCAGCACTCACCGAGCTACGAACCTATGCCAATGTCCTGTTCGCGCAAAAAGGCACACCGATACTGCAGCGCAGCTTGTCCAAGTGCAATCCAATGGTCATGATCTGCACGTTAGGGACATTTTTATGAAGTATATCGTTACATCGGCATTGGTTGTAAGTGCGTTTCTCTTTGCCTACGACTGGTTGAATATCAACATGAAATATCTGGTTTATATGCTGGTCCTGATCTTTGCGTGTATTTTTGGCGCCCTCGTCGCTCACGCCTGGCGAGAGGAGGAGGAGGATCCATAAAGGGTTTGTATCATCTTGGAAATCTCGAACGTGAACAAAGCGTTTTCAAACGCATCCTATTGCTGACTTGCCTGAAGAACGCGCATTTTGTCAAATTCCTCTGCCGGTCTCGAATCCCTTCCTCCCAGCGCGACCGCCAAACCACGCCAGCCAGAAGAGGCCGGGGCCGGCACCATTATCCGACTTTTCATCCTGCATTCAGGCTTGCCTCCGAAAATGAGCGAAAAGTGCAGCTTTATAGGGAAAGTTGCGTTTAAGAACCCGGCTCTGACAGTTTTCAGTTTGGCCTAAAGGCTCTGCTTGAACAGCACCCAGAACTCCGGCCACATGCGTCGATGGCCCATCGGTGGACCGAGATCATCGAAACATATGGCGAGGCACTTAAATCGAGAGCGAAGTGGCAGACCGACAGCGCAGACCACAAAATGATCCTGGATCATTACGAGAGCGACTGCAAAGAGCTACACACCCGGATATCCGGGCTGATCACAGATCGATCGCTTTAACGACGAGATTGCGCGTCCTTAAGGTCGTGGACGGTGACCCAAAAATTAAGTTGCCTCGAGAATCATGTTGAGGGGCGTCTGGGCCGCCCGTCGAACATGCGTGAAACCGCCGGACCGGATCACGTCCGACAAACGTTGCTCTCCTGCTTGCGCACCAAGCGCGAGACCTGTCTCCTGAGCAAGCGAGGTCGGAACGCAGATCATCGTCGAGGCGGAGTAATAGAGCCGTCCCACTGGATTGATATTCTCCTCCAGCGTATCTCCGGCCATGGGCTCCACTACCATCCAAGTGCCGCCGTTCTTCAGTGCACGTCGGATATGAGCCGCCGCCGCGTTCGGATCCCCCATGTCGTGCAGGCAGTCAAAGCAGGTGACAAAATCGAACTCGCGACCCTCGAAATCCTGCGCCCGGCCGACCTCGAAATGGACATTCGTCAATCCGTGCGCCTGGACATGCGCAGTCGCAGCGGCAATCGAGCCCGAGTGGAAGTCGTAGCCTGTAAACCGCGACCCTGGGAACGCCTGCGCCATCAAGATCGTCGATAGGCCATGCCCGCATCCGACGTCGGCCACCTTCGCCCCCTTCTTGAGTTTGCCGACGACGCCATCGAGCGCCGGCAGCCAATCCTGCACAAGCGCATTGACGTAACCAGGGCGGAAGAGCCGCGCGACGGCACAGAACATGCAGCCGGCCTGATCGCCCCAGGCCACGCCCCGACCGGTCTTGAAGGCGGCCTGTACTTTCGGCTGGTTCTCGGCCATCGCAGCTGCGGTATCGAACGCGCCGATCAGATTGACCGGGCTGTCCGGTGTCGCAAATACGAGAGATTGCTCGGGCGTCAGCGAGAACCGCCCTTGATCGTGATGCACATAGCCGGAGGCGGCTTGGGCTGCCAGCCACTCGCTCATATAGCGCGGCGCACCGCCCGCAGCCTCGGCGAGTTCGTCGGCCTTCGCTGGGCCGATCGCCTTGAGGGTCGCATATAGCCCGAGCGCATCTCCGATACGCACCAGCGGCACGCTGACCGCCCCGCCAAGATCGCCGAGGACCCTGCCCACCAGCTCATTGAGAGCTGTTTCGTTGAATTCCACCATCTCGCATTCCTCCTCATCCGTGGACGGCGTCTTGCCATCCGTGATGTCGAGGATGAAATAAGTCGACTCCAGGAGCATGATGCGATCGTCCCGCCGCGGCGAACAATCCCGCTCATTGGAGGGACTTAAGTCCCGTCCGCCGCACCGAGAGTAGCTAACTGTCGGGGACTAATTGGAGAGCGCGATGACGATCGCCTGCGAGCGGCTGTGCACCCCGAGTTTGCTGAAGATCACCGACAGCTGATTTCGTACGGTTTTGACGCTTTTGCCAAGCCGTTCTGCGATCGCACGGTTGTCGAGTCCTTCCGCCACGAGGTCGAGAAGGGCCGCCTCCGCGGGTGTGAGATCCGCCTCGCTGACGGCGCGCGGTCGTACGGGGCTGTCCTGCCCGAGAAAAGCAGCGAGTTCTGCCTGAAATACGCTCCATGCGGACTCATTTGGCAAGAGCACGTGGTTCTTGCTCTCTAACGGCACGAAGCTGGCGCCCGGAATTGCAGCGGCAAGCTTGCGGCCCTGATCGAACGGCACGCGCATGTCGCCACGGCTATGCGCGATCAACGTCGGTACGCGAAGCATCGTCGCAAGCTGCATCACATCGATCCCCTGCATTTGCCAAAGCAATTGCGCTGCAACTTCAGGCGTTGCAGTCAGGCGCTCCAAATCACCCCACCAGCGATGCTGTTCAGGTGTGCCGTCGGGGATGAAGAGGTTGGTGAAAAATTGACAAAATGCCGGATTTTCTCGTCCCCAGCCGATGCGAACGAAATTGACGAGTGTTTCGGCTTCCAGCCGCTCGGCTTCAGTCTGAGCTCTCGTCCTGGCGCCCTGGCCATACGCGTTTAGGAGAACCAGATGCGAGACCCGCTCTGGATACCTCAGCGCATACACGATAGCGAGTGCGCCGCCCTGTGAAAGACCGAGGAGAACGAAACGCGGCTCCTCAATAGAAGCAGCCACGGCATCAAGGTCGGCGTGCCACGCGTCGAGCGAAAGGTCGGATACATGTCGGTCCGACAAGCCGCAGCCGCGCGGGTCGTAGCGTACAAACCGGTTCCGGGCAGACATCGCCCGGAGCCAGGGCTGCCAGACCGGGCTCTCGAGATCATAGTCGACGTGGCTGAGCCAATGCGCCGCCCGCAGGATCACCTGGCCTTGTCCACAAGACGCGACGGCAATACGGGTGCCGTCTGCGGAGGTACAAAACCGTATGGTCTGGCTGAGTTTCATCCGCCGAGAATATCGTAGGGAGCGGTCGCGTAACAGACCTATCCTCTCCCCATCAATTGGTGCCCCCGACGACCGAATGCTACGCTTGGAAGCCTGTAGCGAGTTTCGATCAGGGCGTCGTCAATTTCTCGACCATGCTGGCGATGTCGTGGATGACGATGCGCGAGGATGCCTTCCAGTGAGTCGCGTGTCGGGATCGTCACCTGTAACCCGATCTTTCAGGCCACGCTACACCAAACAACCGCGAACGATAGCTGCCGGCATCGACGACAGCACAATTGAATGACCGGGATGAGGGCGCGTAGCGGCCAGCTTGCATCGCTGGCCGCTACGCAATTCGCGACGCTCTTGATGTTGGAGTGGACGGCCCCTGAACGGCATCGAAATGTGCCAGAATGAGCTGTTAAGATCTCAATCGAAGGGGCCGCCCATGGACAAGATTATTCGTATTGGCATGGATACGTCAAAGCATGTTTTTCAGTTGCATGGCGTGAATGCTGGAGAGAAACCAGTCTTGCGCAAGAAAATGCGGCGCAAGGAGATGATCGACTTCTTCACGACCTGCCCGCCAACTTTGGTCGCGATCGAGGCCTGTGGTGGTTCGCATCATTGGGCACGGCTGCTCACCTCATTCGGACATGAGGTGGCTGCTCACCTCATTCGGACATGAGGT
>NZ_JBFTSM010000012.1:0-230493 GCF_056400025.1 Rhizobium sp. 01L419 | reverse complement strand
AATGCGTCAACCACATTGAAGGCTCGTGCTGCGAAGCTCCATCATGCGGCGACCGATGTCGACCGCGAAGACAACCATGCACCCGGCAGCGCTGCTTACAAAAGATTGCTATTGACGCCCCAGTTGCGATTAGACAACCCCATCATCAAGTGATAGGCATCCAACGCCCGCCCCCGCCAGCGAAAACCACCCAAACTCACACGACATCAACGAGCACCCGCCCCTCACGACAGCGCAAATATCCTCACCTCACGCGCGATCCCCTGAAGCTCCTCCATCCGCGACACCGAGGTGATGCCGCTGTCCCGCAATATTTCCGAAACCTGCTCGTTGCCGACAACGGCCTCCGTCGTCAGGATCACCTGCGGTTCGGCAAGGCCCTGGACGCGGGAGGCGATATTGACGGTCTGGCCGAAATAGTCCTGCCGGTCGTTCATGCTGACGGCAAGGCATGGCCCCTCATGAATGCCGATCTTGAGGAGGAGATCCTCGCTGCCGCGCTCGGCGTTCAGCCGCAGCATCGCTTCACGCATCCGGAGAGCCGCCGACACCGCCCGGTCCGGGCTCGGGAAGGTCGCCATCACGGCATCGCCGATGGTCTTGACCACCGCCCCGGCCTCGGTGGCGACGATCTCGTGCAGGACCCGGAAATGCGTGCGCACCAGATCGAAAGCAGCGAGATCTCCGACGCGCTCGTAAAGAGCGGTCGAGCCCCTGAGATCAGTGAAGAGGAAGGTCAGGCTGGTGATCTTCAGGCGCTGGTCGACGTCGAGCGTGTCGGTCCGGTAGATGTCGCGGAAGCTCTGGTTCGTCAGCAGCCGCTTGGCCGTCAGGAACGGTCTCCTGTGGCCGAGGATATCGTGCAGCTCGTCGCCGGCGATGCAGACATTCGGCAGCACGCGGCGATCGGTATGGTTTTCCAGCGTCAGCCGCAGCAGGCCGGGGCGAAGGGTCAGCGTTTCGTTCGGTGCATGGCCCTGGCTGAGGACCATTGACAGGGTCTGGCGCTCCTCGGTCGGCTCGCCCTGCACATCGATGAACTGCGCCGAATGCGTCACCGCATCGAAGATGATGACGAATTGCGCCGGCAATTGCAGCGAGACGAAAGCCTTCTCGCCGGGATCCAGCTCGATCATTTCAAGCTGAATGCGCGAAAACCGCGCCTCGAGATCATCGGGCAGATCGACGCCGGAGCTGAAGAAGACCTGCCGGTAATATTCGAGCGAGGACAGCCGGTCGGGATCGTGGCCGGCAATCCTGCGCACGCGCGGGCTGACCGTGAAGGTGACCTCGACCATCTCGTCGAGCGTCGGCTCGTATCCGGCCGCACACAGCGCGCAATGATAGGCCTCCCGGTCGACTGCTTTCAGGCTGGCGCCGGTGTCGAGCACGCCGCCGCATCCCGGGCAGAGCACATTCCAGGTCATCTCGAAGGCACCGATGCGAGCCGCGTGCAGAAACGCTGCGATGACCTTCTCCTCGTCGAGATGATGGGCTTCGGCGAAAGCCAGCGCGTTGATGCGGTTGAGTTCGCGATCCGAACCACGCCTGACCGCATTTTCGATGCACTCGACCGCCTGCGGGTCGGCCGCCTGTCGCAGGGCTGTAAAAAGCACGTCCACTTCGCTCATCAGACAGGTCTCCGTGCACGGAACGCCACGGATGATAACGCCGCCGGCAGGGCGGAATTATATCACGGAATCTCATGATAGAAATCGGAACGCCTGGATGCGGCGCGGCGCCGGATCGGTCGCTTCGGAGCGTGCTGAACTGATCCTTTGCCGATCGGGAGCGCGTGCCTGACCGGCAACAATTATGCCGATTTTTTTCAAGGTGGAGTTGATATCAGTCACTCGCCGTACAATTGATACGGCAATATCAGGGGGCACTTTATTGGCCGGCTTATTGGTCACCCGATCCGGGAGGGATGATGCGGAAACTCAAGCTTCCACAGGCTGTAAGCCTTGCGATCTGGCTGGTCCTCGTTCCGGCGCTCCTCTTCGGCCTCGGTCTATGGCAGGCAGAACGCGCCGCCGAGACTCTGGCACAGTCGCAGGAATCGTCGGAAGGGCTCAAGACGACACTCGCTCAGCGGCAGCAGCCACTCCCGACTTGATTATGCCGGACAGGAAAAGAGGATAACAAAATTGCAGCAGCGAAAGTCACTCAAGATCGCATCTACCCTCGCGGTCGTCGTATCCCTGTGGTGCGCGCCTTCTCTGCAGGCGCAGGAGCCGACGGGCGGCGTGACATGGTCCAAGGATCCGGCCAGCCATTGCGAATTCGTGTCTCCCGTGTCCCTGACGACAGGTCCAACATACTGGACCGGCGCGTGTCCTGATAACAAGGCGTCCGGACCTGGAATGCTGCGACGCCGCGACGGCGATCGCGTCGGACCCGCTTTTTATGGGGACATGCAGGCCGGAATGCCCGTCATCGGCGTGATCGACGACGAAGGCTATCGTGTCGGCCAGTTCAAGAATGGCGATATCGGCGGCGATGCGGAACTGGAACCGCAGGTCAGGCTCGACGCTTTCCGCGCAGCCGCAAAGGCAGCCCGGGAAGTCGCCGCGCTATATGCCAAACAGGGGAATGCAGCCTCGTCCCGCCACTACGAAACCGTTGCGCAGCAACTGGATATGCAGATCGAATGATGGTCCGGTGCGTCGGTTATCAGATTGAGGCTGCTCGTCAGATCTCCTCGGTAAACGTCTCCACCGTGATCGCGAACACGCCGATCCGGTGCCACTCGCCGCGGCTGGAAACAAAGGTTTCCTCCGAGCCCATGGAGATCTGAAAGTCGCGGCCGATTGAATCGCGGAACTGGCTGGCGGGCGAATCCCATATGCAACAGGAGCGCTTGAGGCGGTTCAAACCCACGGTCCTGGCGAGATAGGCTTCGGTGGCAGCCGCGTACCGGCCGGACAGGCGGTATGTCGCCTGAAGCGGTTTGCCCTGCCGATCCGGCGCATAGCTGCACCCGACATATGTCACATGAGTGGGCTTCTTCTGCATCTGCGCCAGGAAATCGCCGCAATCCCGCGCCGTCACCTTGGCTTCCTGGATGCGGGCGGATGCCGCCATAAGCGGCGTCGCGACGGCGCTACCCAAAGAGCATATGGCAAAAAGACAAGCGGCGAGCTTCATATCCAACCTCGACTGCGCCGCCCGGACGCCGTTATAGATGGCATGGGCCTTTATAGCCGATAATCGATTTCGGGACAGATAAGCCGGTCAGGGTGCGTACCGGCTGAACACGAAGTCGCGGTCCTTGACGATCGAATGACAGGCAAAACAGGCCTCGGGCATTGCCGTGGCGGAGGGCTTGCCATTGTCGAATTCGACATATCCCCAGCCGCCGGTCGACGCATATTTTTTGGCGTCCTTGATCATGAACTGCACGCCGTTCTTGGGCGATCCGGCGACGAAGGATTGGGGAGCGCCAAAGGCTTGCCTGCTTTCTTCCAGCGGGTGATAATCCCAGGCCAGGCGCGCAATGATGGTACCGTCAGGGTAGGTCCCGGCCCCTGCCCGAAAGGCTTTCATCGCGACATCGTTGCCGAGGATGGCTCTGATATCGTTGAGCTTGCCCTCTTCATGTGCCACGGCGATAACAGGCCAGTCGCGGTAACCGCCAGGCATTTCAGCCAGGGCCGGCATGCGCGCGGCATCGGCCTCTCCGGCTGCGGTGGCATTGTAACCGATCAGACCGGTCACCAGACCAACCGCCAACGACACCACGATAATCTGCTTCATCGAAATACTCTCCTGCCATCAAGCGACGAAGCGATCCTGGCAGATATTCCGGCAGGCGAAATCATACTTTGATCTAGGAGATCACGGATGAGCGAATGCGCTTATCGTGTTGGCGATGAAAAGCTGTTGGCAGCCGGCAGGCCATCGAATGGGAATGGCCAATGCCGCAGCGACGGATATCCGCCAAGGGCCCCTTGCCGGCTATGGACGCGCTCGCTCATTGCCCCCTCTTCGCCATGTGTCTTCGTCTTGCCCTCAGCCGAGTTCCTGGGCGAGTCCGATGAGAAGCCCTTCAGGCCCACGGATGTAGCAGAGCCGATACGCGTCCTCATACCGGACGACTTCGCCGACGAGTTCGGCGCCGCGCGCGCGCAGCCTTTCAAGCGTGTCGTCGATGTCATCAACGGTGAACATGACGCGGAGGTAGCCGAGCGCGTTGACCGGGGCATTCCGGTGATCCGCGATGACACGGGGCGCGAGGAAGCGGGAGAGTTCGAGCCGGCTATGGCCATCAGGTGTGCGCATCATGGCAATCTCGACATGCTGATTGCCGAGCCCGGTGACACGCCCGGCCCATTCTCCTTCGATCGTCGCCCGCCCTTCGAGCGTGAGGCCGAGTTCGGCAAAGAAATCAATCGCCACGCCGAGGTCTTCGACGACGATTCCTACATTGTCCATTCGCTTGAGCGCCATGTTTCCAATCTCCAGGATGTTGTTTCAATCAAGGAAATGACGGATGAAGCTCCCGAAAACCGACATTGCCCTGCGGTTTTTTCAGGTGGCGCTCAGCCGCCCAGAGCGACCGCGATTGCAACCAGAAACAATCCGAGGCAGGTCATCGTGATTCCTGCATAGAACGGGCGGCCACCTGAAAAACGTGCCCATGCATAGCCCGTCACAAACAGCAATACGATCAGAAACAGGTTGCTCGCTCTCAAGGCACGGTGGGCATCGTCGATCAGAAAGAAAGGGATGACGGCAGGAAGGGCGGTGGCCGAGACCAGCAGAAAGATGGCAATTGCGGCGGAGAGATCGTCTTTCGTCAAGGGCACCTTCACCGGCTCGGCGCGACCCGTGAGCGCAAGCAGCGACCGGTAAAGCGCCTCTGCGTCGGAGGGCTTTGCGGAGAGAGGCGTCCCTTCGACTGGAAATTCTTTCGCGAGTACTGCGAGTGCGGCGCCCTCGTCCCTGGCCGCCCTGACCTGCCGAAACAGGCGCAGACGTCTGCTCCTGAAAAATGTCGTACCGAGCGTGAACAATACGGCGTCGATAATTCCCCAGGCAACGTTGCATCCGATTGTCGCAACCACCAGGTCGCGCACGACAAGTCCTTCCTCGCGCAGGACAAGCCTTGAACCGATGGTCCAGGTCAGCGCCATGATCAGCCCGAAAAGCACCTCGCCGAGCGCATCGCCGGGATCGAGATTTTCGAAGATAGAAAAGATCCCCTTCGGTTTCATCGAACGGTTCCCGCACCATAGAGATCATCGTCTGCTGTTCCGGCAGCCCTCCGGTCGCATCGGATAGCGCTTCGGCACGGGCCAGGTCGCAACCGGAGAACTATGATCGAAGTGGCGGATCTCTTCATTGCTTTGAATCAAGACCCAGACAATGAGCGCTTGTCGCCGATCCGATTGGAAGGGGATAACAAAGAAAAGGCCGGGCCTGAAACAGATTCCAGACCCGGCCTTTCCCTGGCTTGGATGCTTATTGCTGGATATCGGGCTCGACGAGACGGGCGAGATTGCGCAGCGATTCCTGCCAGCCGAGATAGCAGGCCTCCGGCGGGATCAGATCGGGGATGCCGGCCTGCACCACATTGATTTCGGTCCCGACCGAGACCTTCGTCAGTGTCACCGTCACTTCCATTTCGCCGGGCAGATTGGCGTCGTCGAATCTGTCGGTGTAGCGAATTTTCTGGCCGGAAACGAGTTCCACATACTCCCCGCCGAAGGAATGGCTGTGGCCGGTCGTGAAGTTGCGGAAAGACATCCTGTGTGTTCCGCCCACGATCGGTTCGAGATGGTGGACCGTGCAGGTAAAGCCGTTCGGCGGAAGCCACTTGGCCACGGCATCGGCTTCCAGGAAGGCGCGATAGACCTTGTCCGGGGTGGTCGCCAGGACGCGGTGAAGTTTGATTGTGCTCGGCATGATGATTCTCCCTTAGGATTGAACTTTGGCAATGCCTCCAGGACGAACTGCGTCTCGCCGATCCGACACTGCGATTAATTTTTTTGCTCCCGCCCTGTCGGGGATCATAACCAACCTTTCGAAAATCACGACGATGACCAAGGTCGTGAACGACCGGGAGCGCCTTCCCGCCACTCCTCACCCTCCAACCTCCCGCTACGTCATTGCCCTGTCTCCAACCCGTCCTATCTCTTGCGCGGGACTGTCAGCGAGAGAGGATGCGACGACCAGCTGCTGATCGGCTCGAATGGCGGGCCGACGGCCTATGGCTTCGTCAGAGGCGACTATATTTCCATTCCCTTCGTCTTTGCCGGAGACTGGCTGAATGAAGTCCGCGTTCTCGGCCGCTCTTTCGAGGCGTTCATCGAGGCGATCGAGCATGGCGACGGCTGGTAATGGCCGGTTGCCTGCCGGTCCGGCTTGCGGCTAATCTTGCCTGATGGCGCGAAAGAGAAACCAAGACGTCATCTCCTGGTATCAGGCACCGCCGCCCGATATCTGCCCGCTCTGCGGCCGCATCGTGCCGGCCGAGCAGCGGGACGAGCATCATCTCGTGCCCAAGAGCCGCGGCGGACGCGAAACGCAGATCCTGCACCGCATCTGCCACCGCCAGATCCATGCGCAGTTCAGCGAGGCGGAGCTGGAACAGTCCTATCCGACGGTCGAGGCCCTGCTCGCCCATCCCACCATCCAGACCTTCGTCGCCTGGGTGAGGAAGAAGCCGCCGGGCTTTTATGACGGCACGCGGCGCAGCAACCGTCGGCGGGAGTGAGGGGAATGGTATTGCCACTGATCATCGACAGCGCGGAAAGCGCTACTGTGTGATTTTCCGGGATTATGTGGCCGATGCCTGTCGCACGGCGGCTATCGGCCCATTGCGGACGTTGTTCCCCAGGACTAGCGCTGTGCCAGAAGAGGGCGCAATGCGTCGAGCAGTGCATTCGGGGAGACGGGCGGGCCGTCACTCTCCCATGCGTTTTGAAACTCGGCGATTTCGATGCCTACAAATTCATGTTCTGCAATGACTTCGCAGCAGGACTGAAGATCATCGAGCGATAGGCCGCCTTCACATCTGTAGTCAGTTGGCACGATGCCCGGTTCCAACACGTCGCAATCAAGATGGACGTAGACGGGACGACCGGCGATTGCTTTCCTGAGCTCATTCGCCAGGTCGTCTTCGGGCTTGATGTGCGGAATGCGGTGTTGCGTGATCAAGTTCAGCTCATAGGGATCAAGGTCACGCTGGCCCACCAAAACGATCTGATCCAAACGCAAACCGGCTCCCAGACCTGAATCCCAGAGGCCGGCGGGGCCTGCAAGTGCCAGGCCACCGAGATAGCCTGAAATACTGGCTTCCGGTGGGTTCAGATCGCCGTGGGAATCGAACCAAATTATGCACGCGGAAGGATAATGCCTTGCCACGGCTGGAAGTGTTGCGAGCGAGACCGCACATCGACTCGTGGCGGCGATGGAAATACCGCCGCGGGCAAAAACATCGTCCAACCGCAATTGCATTTCCTTGAGCGTAGGCAGGGCTGCGTCCAGCTCTTCGCGCCAACCCATGTTCGACGCAGGCTCCGGTCTTCCGATGACATCAGGGGAAACGCCGGAGCGACGCGCCAGCTCTTCGCCTATCGCCCACGCGCCGGGTATTGCCAGATCGTTGTGATCGCCTGCCCGCCCTTGAAACACAGTATATTCAGTCAGTTTTGCCAAAGCCAACACCTCCGAACATATCTCGTGGTCTTCTAGCTGGTTCTCTGGCGCAAAGCGAGGAGGCCTTCTTTTGGCGCAACGCAGCCTTTGTGGGTTGGTGGAATTTGCTACCGGGTTTCGCGATTTCTTAGCATCCGATCGAACGCAACCGGAGGCGCGCGATTTGCAGGCCCTGACGACCATGTCCACCGAATTCGTCACCGAGACGACCTTCCTGCCGCAGATCAAGTTCCGACTGACCACACATGCCGATGTAGTCCAGCGAGGCATCGACAGTTCAGCAAGCCCTATCGCTTCAAATGGATCCATTGCGGTCGTATTGGGTCACGCAGGGCAACTCAGGAAAATACGGTAAGACAGACGGCCGTCCAGATTAACGCCGTCCCCAATGCCATCGCTCGCCTGGCGACGGCGACTTTGTCTGCCTCGTCCTCGGCGACAGGTGTGGTCACAATCCAGGGCACGCAACCAAGTGCCGCAAACCCGATGATAGCGACAATCATCACAAGATAATCGATTGGATTCCAGCGCCCCTGATCATACACCCCCCAGTAACTCAGAAAGGCCATTCCTACTGCAAACATGGTGGCGGACGCAGAGCAAAGCCCTGTAACGGACCCGGTCGGTGCGCGCATCTTGCTTTTTTCAGGTGTTTGCGAGTTCATGAGGCAATATCCACGACGTTGGCTGTCTCTCTGGAAATATGTCAGGAATCGAGCGCGGCGTGAAGCGCTGGTGACCCCCTGGGACACCAGCGAAATTCCCCGCCTCGGGCGGTGCAACACCGCCCGAGGCCACGTCTGCTAAAGCAGCCGAACCGACATGCCGCCGTCGACGATCATCGGGCTGCCGGTCATGAAGCTTGATTGGTCCGACAGCAGGAAGAGCGCTGCCTGCGCGATCTCCTTGGCGGCGGCCATCCGCTTCATCGGATGCAGGCCGGAGATATAGTCGAGGAATTCGGGGTTATTCTCGCCGCCGGCGGGTGTGATTGTACCGCCCGGCAGCAGGCTGTTGATCCTGATACCATCGGCCGCGTAATCGGCGGCGACTGATTGCACGAGGCCGATCAGGCCCGCCTTCGACGCCGCATAAGCCCCCATCCCCGGCAAGCCGCCATTGCTGTAGCCAACGAAGGACGAGGTGAACACGATCGAACCGCTGCGCTGCGCTTTCATCACGGGTAGCTGCGCCTTGAGTGCCCAGAAGGCGCTCGTCAGGTTGGTGGAAATCACGGCGTCCCAGTTTGTCGCACTCATCTCCGAAAACGCGCCCATTTCGCCGACGATGCCGGCATTGTTGAAAGCGCCGTCGAGCCTGCCGAAGGCATCGAGCGTCCGGTCGACCAGCGCCTGCGCGTAGGTCTCGTCGCGCACATCACCGACCAGTGACACGGCCATGCCGCCCATTTCGATGATCTCGGAAACGAGCTCCGCGAGGTTCTGCGCCCGCCGTGCGCCGAGCACGAGCTTTGCGCCCCTCCCCGCAAACAGCCGGGCAGCGGCCGCTCCGATGCCGCTGCTTGCGCCCGAGATGATGATGACCTTGTCGTTGAGTTCCATGTCCAAACCTCCTGTTTTGATGGTCATGGAGGGGTAGGAAATAAGGGAACCGGCAGCCACCCGATTCCGGATCGGCACCCGCCGGCCGGCGGCACCCGACGAACGGCCCGGCGGCGAAACCTGTTAACCATCTGTCGTTCTCTAGGACCATGGTCCGGCGGATACCGGACCTCGGTCCGATGCACGCTCCGCAATTCGCACCTAACATCGTCACCATCCTGATGGTCGCCTTCCCGGGTCGGCGATCCCATGAGTTTCTGTGAAACCTGCCCTGCGAAGGAGAGACGGATGCGTATCGCAACTTTTGCGTCCATAGCTGCACTTTCGATGATCATGGCTTCCAGCCCGCTGACGACCACCGGCTTCGATATCGCCGCCATGGCAAAGGGCGGTGGAAACGGTGGCGGCAACGGCGGCGGTAATGGCGGAGGCAACGGCGGCGGTAGCGGCAGCAGCAATGGTGGCGGTAACGGCGGCGGACAAAGCGGCAGTCACGAAAATCGCGGCCACCAGAGCGGAAGTTCCCAGCCTGGCAGTTCCCAGACTGGCAAATCATCGCGCGACGGTTCGAAGTCAGGAAGCAGAGCGAAGGGCAAATCCGGCGAGGCGAAGGTGAAATCGCTGTCCGCGAAAAACGCCGCAGCCGATATCAGGCAAAGGAACCCGGCCTCGCAGCTTGCGGGCCTGAACTCCCTCAACCGCAGCTATAAGGCCTATATGCACACGTCCGATCCGCGGATGACCGCGATCGCCGCCTACGCCATGGCCTATGCCCGGTTTGAACTCGATAACGGTATCGAGCCCGCAATCGACGATCCGGTACTCGGCGACGCGGCATTGGAGGATGCGCTGGCCGCAGCAACGCGGAGCGGCGAGGTCAGCCCGGCAGCCTTCGATGAAGCCAAGACCATCCTCGGCGTCGGAGAGGCCGACGGCAAAATCGACCAGATCCGTGAATCCCTGTCCTACTCCGCCCCGACCTCGACAGGGAATTAACGGCCACTCGATCCGCCGGGCTGCATACCCGGCGGATCGATTGCACCTGTCGTGGGTTTTCCCATGGGCAGGATAATCTCTTTCCCCTTGCAATTCCCGTTCGCCGCGCCGACGCGCGCCAGAGCGCCGTGCGTCCATTCGGGTGGTGCCACCGATACACGACTCGAATCTCTTTCGCCTTGCTTTGCGAAGGTCGGCTCCGGCGCAGATGTCGCTTCAGGAAATCTGCTTCGTAAGGAGCGGAACGGCTCTGTCCGCATCGACGAGCAGCCAACCAAGCTTTTCGTAGAAGGCCACCGCATCCGGTGCGGCGTGAACTTCCAACCGCGTGATGCCTTTGTCGGCGGCGAGACGTTCAAGCGCGTGCATCATGGCTCTGCCAATTCCCTGCCGCTGATACTGTGGAATGATTGCGACGAGGCGCACGGTTCCGGGGTCGGCACCCACGAGCCCGATATCCAGCCTGACAGTGCCAACGGGGACATCGTCGTAGATGAACAGCAGAGGAAGATGATTTTCCCGATGCTCGTCCGGGTGACCCTCATCATAGTCAGCCTGGCCACGCAGTTCGAAGAGAACGTGACGTCTGATTGCGTGATACACCTGCCACTGGTTTTTGTCCTGCACCTGCAGCAGCTGCATTTTCATCGCCCGCTTGCCTCAGCCATTTTGATCGCAACCTCATTTACGCATGGATTTGCCGTAGCGTACTTATCCCACCCTGTCCTACAACAGACTCCTCTGGCCAACATCGGTCAGCGACCCGTGAACCGATATTTTCTCGTCACGATCACCTGAGCCTTGCCCGGCCCGCAACACTTCCGGCAACCTCTCCGAAGGAAACCTGGCCGCTGGCGCCCGCGATATTGTCCGCTTCAATTTCCGACGCGCCAGAGCGCCGCGCGTCTTGAGACTGTGCATTCAGGTTTTTCCGAAGATTTTCGGACCGATGCTGTTGACCCGCTTCCAGCGGCATCCCAGTACCCTCTGGCAGACATCAAGCCGAAACCGAAAAAACCCGCGAAAAACCTCTTGAGCCGAACCCAGCGTCATAGCTTAGAAGGGTTCCGAGACATCGCGGGAGGCCTGATGGACGCCGAAACAGGAAAACAGAACTTGCTGACGGCGGCGCAATGCGCCGCGCGCATCGGCATGACGGTGCGTGCGCTGAGACTCTACGAGCAGACCGGCCTCATCCGGCCGCCGCGCACGGGAAAGAACTGGCGGCTCTATGGCGCCAGGGAAATTGCGCGGCTGAACGAGATCCTGGCGCTGAAGCGGCTGGGGCTCAGCCTGCAGGACATCGCCCGGCTGCTCGCCGGCCACGCGACCGATCTCGACCACGTGCTCGCCATGCAGAACCTCGCCTTGCAGGACCAGTTGACCCGCACGCAGCGCAGCCTCGCCATCGTCGACGCACTGCGGGCAAAGATGGCCGCAGGCGACATTCTGTCGATCGATGAACTGCTGAAGCTCGCAAAGGATACCAACATGACCGATACCTCAGCCGATGCCATCGCCTGGCGCCGCTACGAGCAGGCACGGCCGCGCACCGAACAGAAGATCGACCCGGCGCTCTACGCCGACTATGCCGGACACTACCATCTGGGTTCGTCGGCCTATGCGGTAAGCCTGCGCGACGGGCGGATCTTCACGCGGCTGACCGGCCAGCCGGAACTCGAGATCTTCGCTGAAGATGTCGACCGCTTCTTCTACAGGGCGGTGCAGGCGCAGATCACCTTTACCCGCAACGAAAGCGACACTGTCACCGGCCTCGTGCTGCACCAGAACGGCTATGAACAGGCAGCATCCCGCATCGATGAACGCGCCGCGACCGATCTGGAAGAGGCGATTGCAGCGCGCATCCGCGACAAGCAGCCGGTGGAAAACAGCAAGGCGCTGCTGGAGCAGGTCATCGAACAGCACCAGCGCGGCGAACCCGACTATGAGCGGATGAGCCCGCCGCTCGCCGCCCTCGCACGCGAACAAGCTGCGATGATCAAGGCCGATCTCGATCGCATGGGGTCGCTCAAGGACATATCCTTCAAGGGCGTCACCGCGGAAGGCTGGGATGTCTACGACGTGAGCTTCGACAACGGCCATCTGGAATGGAGTTTCGCGCTGGCTGCAGACGGAAAATTCGGCGGCATCTTCATTCGACCGATGATGTGACGGGTGCCGCTCTCGCCTGAAAACCCCTTCCCGCAACGGCGAGGGACTAACCTCGGGCAACGCCTCAACTCCTCCCCCAAGCGTCGAAGATACGGAATACGGGCGCGTCAAATTAAGTTCCTCCCCCTTGTGGGGAGGCGTTTGGGGCGGGTTCTTTATTTACGAACGACAGTCGACATACGCTTCCGACTGCGGCCTCACGCCTGCTCCTCGATTTGCACCCGCTCTGCATCCGCCACCGCTCCGATGCAGGCACGACGGAGGCAGCCATTGATGAAGGCCCTGACCCGTCCCACCCTTTCGTGCTGAGCAGGCCGGTGACGAGCGAGCCCGTGACATTGGCGCCGTGGCAAGGGTGAGAGACGGGATGACCTCGTCCAAAAAACACCCATAAAAAAAGCGCCCAATCACCTCGTATGATTGAGCGCCTTCGACTGGACGGGTTTTCACCCGCCAAGCTGTTATTTGCCGCGTGGCGGCCTGCGAGCCTTGTCGCTCTTGCCGCTGGCGGAAGATGTCTTTGCGTCAAGCGCCTGACCGAAATTGGTGCCGCCCAAGTGTCCGCCGCCGCTGGTGTTTGCCACCTGGCGCATGGCACGTCTGAGAAGCATCGTAGCATCTGTTTTCGTCATTGTTTTTCTCCTGAACAAGCCGGCTTGAAAACAAAAAGGCCGGGACTGGCCCGACCTTTCCAGGGTTCGCATGTCCGCAGTGCCAGTACATCCGTGGTCAAAGCGGGGGTGCGAGCCGATTGTTATGCAGAAGCGAGGTTCTGCGCTGCGTTCTTGCCGCTCCGGGCGTCGCGCACCAGTTCGAACGTCACCGACTGGCCTTCGCGCAGGTCGGACATGCCGGACTGCTCGATAGCCGAAATGTGAACGAACACATCCGGCGAGCCGTCTGTCGGCGAGATGAAACCAAAGCCCTTGGCCGAGTTAAAGAACTTTACAATACCAGTATTCATAACGATTTCCTTTCAATCGCAAAAGAATTACCATCCCCGCGACGTGCAGGTGATAAATGGTCGAGCTTGAGAGGAAAGATTAGCCAATGCGCATCTTACGCAGAAACGAAGCTGACGAAGCAAATTCGATAGCCTGAACATAGGGAGTGTTTGTGTTCAGAACAAGGTATATTTTATTTTTATTAATTTTGTCGACTATTGTAGCAGCAGTAAAAAGGGCGCATCTTGGCCCTGTCAGCAGCATTTTCACGGGCGCTGTTGGTTAAGGGCGTTCACACCCTGGCCCCGACCGAAAGGAGGACTGAATGTCTTCCGCGATCCCGCCGCATCCAGTCTTGGCGTCCCCAGTCTTGGTGTCTTCACCGAGCGAAATCGTCCTTGATAGCGACGATATGAACCTGCTGACCCGCGTGCTCGATCGAGCCGGATATGACCAGGCAGTCGAACCGAAGCTGTTCGTGCACGCTGCAGCACAGATCCTTTCGCTGTTGAAAAGCGGCATCCGCCATGAAACGATCCTCATGGCAGCGCTTCAGAACGCCGGCGATTATTCCGGCGCGGCCGATCCCTATGTGAAGGGCCGCTTTGCCATTCAGGGCCTGCCGCAGGCAGGCATCGCGACGGCAGTATGATGCGCAAGAGAACAGATACGCCCGTGCGGGAACGGCATCTGCATCTCGTGCATTCGAGACCGGCCAATGCGGCCGATCTGGAATCCGAGGTGTCGGCATCCCTTCACCGCGCAGGCGGTATAGACGCGACCTATATTTTCGTATCCGCGCAGGATGGTGACGTCACCCTCGCAGGATGGGTGCCGCTCTACGCTGAGATCGACCGGGCGGCCGATGTGGCGCGGGGCGTCGACGGCGTGAGGCACGTTCTCAACGAGCTGTCCTGTTCGCTCTGACCTGACTTGGCCTTGCCTGGACTGCCCCCGCAGGGTCGCAACCGTAATTGCCTGATATCGGCGATGTCACGGGGTGAGTGTTCGTCGCCGGCTCGCACATCTTTTCTCTGGATAGCGCCTCTGGAGAAGGCCCTCCATAAGGTTGTGACATGCCGATAGAATTCGAATCCATGCCGCAGGAAGAACGCCTCGCCGTCATCGAGCTGCTGGTCGTCCATCTTGACACGGCCTCATCCGACGCGGCGGCTGCCGGCAATACTTCGCTGCATGCCGAAATCGGCGAGGTTTCGGGACGGCTGAAGACCTGCCGCCAACAGATCTCCGCCGCCGATCCGGCGTCCGCCAGGTTCGCCGTCTCCGCAGCGCTGCGCCTGCTCTCCCGCCTGCAATCCAGATCTCCCGGCGCCACGGCATCTGCCCGTACGGGTTCCTGCTGACATTGGCGCCGCCGGGCCGTCAGCGCGGAGCGCAACGGCGGTTGCTTCGGCGAGGGCGCCCACCGAAATCTTCCGGAATTATGTCGCAGATGCCACCGACGTCCGCTTCGCGCCAATTGCGGTCATTGATGGCGACAGTGAATTCGACTCCCCGCTATCGACGACATTGCAAAGTCCAAGATGATTTGAAATGCTTTCTGCCAGATTTAAATCGGGAGAAGGTAGGGACTTGAAGACTCGTTGGAAAATGGGGGGTTACGCGACTATCGTCTTAGTCGCCGTAACATGTGTGGTCTTTTACGTCTCAAGACCAAGCAAAATCGCTTCCGCGTTACTTAACGTCGACACGCTTCCGAAGTCAGTGGAAAGTGTCGAATGTCGTTCTGCGCTAATGCAGGATACGGTCACCGTTTGCGCCTTTGATATCAACCCAACAGATGCAAAGCGGCTTATCTCAGCTCGACCTTATCTCGCTTCTATCGAGCATTCTGCGGTAACCAGTCATGAACGCGTTTGGAACCTCAAAGTTGGACAACGATTTGATGTTGCAACTACCTACACCTATTCAACGGATCAAGGGGAAGCGGGGTACCGGTATGTAGATGTCGACCTGATGTTTAACGCAGAACAAAGCAAAGTGTTAATCGCGTTCTTCGGACTAATTTAAAAACAACCTCACATTTGCTTTACGAATCTTCACTCGTACGGTCTTCCGACGAATGACCGCTTAGGGCCGAGTTTCGCCGCAACACCGATGAAACGCTTGGGCGAACATCCCACCTCCCGCGTGAAGGCAGTGCTGAACGCACTCGAAGACTGGAAGCCGATAACCAATCCGATCTCGCCGATCCCACGTGCTCCGCGGGCCAGTTGATCCTTGGCAAGCGCCATCCGCCAATGCATCAGATACTCGATCGGTCCAGTTCCCACGACCTGGCGAAACCGGGTGGCAAACGTAGACCTCGATACACCGCATAGCTTCGCCAGTCCGGCGACGGTCCAGCCGTAGGCAACGTCCCTATGTATCGCCGACAGCGCCTGCATCGTGATCGGATCGCTCAGTCCAGCAAGAAGGCCAGCCTGGTCTTCGTCCACATGCAGCGGTTTCGCCCGCAGTATTTCGACCAGAATGAGTTCAACCAGCCGCGTGACGATGAATTCGCTGGCGGGACCCGGTTGTCGCGCCTCGTTCTCGTTCATCGTCAGAAGCACTCGCACTCGATCCAGGGATTTATCCTCCCCTTCTATGTGGACGAAGGTTGGAAGCAGGCCGGCAAGGAGGTCCTCATTGACTGTGTCGAACACAAACTTGCCCGCGTGCAACGTCACAGGTCTGTCCGCGCCTTCCCCTAGCTTCAGCCGCTTGCTCCCCGCAGTCGCCACCGCCGTTTCGCTGTCGATAGGATGGAGGGATGGGTCCGATGTCATCGTGAACGGGGTGAAGGTCCGGATCAGGAAAAAGTCTCCCTGCCTGATGTGAACGGGCGCGTCGTCAGGGCGTATCAATTGGAACTCGCCGCGCTCGACCCAGCAGAACAGAAGATCGTCGCGTTTGCGAAAGGAAAGGCTCCATCGTCCAAAGGCATCAAGACCGCCGCCCAATAAGGTGGCGCGAGGTCGTAGCAGCCCTATCAGTTCAAGAAACGGGTCCATTTTGTACTATAGGTAAACTCTTCCGGGGTCTGAATTATCGACCGTGTAAAATTGGCACGTTACAAATGTGATCCATGCCGCGTCAACGCGGTGAACGAGAGATTGAACGACGAAGGAATCTATTATGACCACGCAAATGCTCGAACAACATTGGCACGCATATCTAGCTGCATATGCTCCAATGGCTGACGAAGAACGCGAGCGGCTTCTCAAGCTGAGCGTTGCCGATGATCTGGTGTTTACGAACCCCGGCGGAGAAGGCAAGACCCGCG
Source organism: Rhizobium sp. 01L419 (assembly GCF_056400025.1). NCBI lineage: Bacteria > Pseudomonadati > Pseudomonadota > Alphaproteobacteria > Hyphomicrobiales > Rhizobiaceae > Rhizobium > Rhizobium sp. 01L419. The sequence goes on along the minus strand of NZ_JBFTSM010000012.1, from coordinate 213,868 downwards.
CTGGGCTGATTGCGCATATCGACGGTTTTCAGCAAAAGATGCCAGGAACGTATTTCAATATGGACAAGCTCTTCGTCCACCATGGCGAACTCATGGCGATCTGGTCGATGCATAAGAAGGACGGAACGAAGGTGGCTACCGGGTATAATTTCGTGCGCGCAGACAGTGACGGAAGGTTCGTCTATATGGCAGGCTTCTTTTGAAGATTGAGATGGGGTCGCCGGACTGACGCAACCTTTTTGTTTCAGGTTGGCAAGCCTCATCGCCATTTGCGTCGGCGATCCAGGAAGGTCTGCAAAGGGCCCGATAGCTGCCATTGGTGGCAGCTGGGACATCACACCGAAATCTTCGTCATCAACAGGGTCTTTAGAGCAATTCCAGCAAAAGTGAGTAGCGGTTTTGCGTACGAAATTGCGTGAAAACAAAGAGATAGAGTATTTTCGTGATTCGAAGAAAAACGGAAATGCTCTAGCGGGTTGTGCTCCCTTCCTCCCCCATCCCCTCCCCGAGCCGAACCCGAGGAGGGAACGAGGTAAGCGCCGGCCGCTGCCCCTCGCAAAACGACCGGCGCGGGTGATCAGGCGCGTGCGGTCTGGGGGCCGATCTCGGAGGCGATCTCGGTGACGAGATCAGCCGGGAAGCCGCCTTCGCGGGCGTGGCGGTAGACGGTTTCGGCGCTGTCGGCCTCGTGCACGCAATAGATCTTGTCGCCGGCGACATAGCTGGTGATCCAGTTATAGGGGCGGTCGAGGCCGGCAACGACCTTGTTGGACGTGGCGGAAATCTCCTTCAGCTGCTCGGGTGTGAGCTTGGCTGCACCGGGAACGTTCCGCTCGATGAGATATTTCGGCATGGCGACCTCCTGTTCGCGTGGTAGTGACGGGACGGACGCTATGCCGCGCGACAGAGCGCCGCATCGGGATATCTCCCCATTTTCTGCGCCTCCCTGCCCTATTTTGACACGCTGCTATTTCCAGCCGGCAGCGATGCTGGCAATAATCCGCCATGCGGCTAATCGAGCGCGCCCCCAATCTCGATCATTTGCAGTCGTTGTTGCGCGATGCCGCCGACGGCCATGGCAGGGTCGTCCTCCTCGAAGGGGAAGCCGGTGCCGGCAAGTCCTCTCTCGCCGCAGCCTTCGCCCGTGCCGTTCCCGAGGGCACGCGCGTTCTTTCCGGCGCCTGCGAGAATTTCGGCACAGCCGAGCCGCTCGGCCCCTGGCGGGATATTGCGCGGGAAGCGCGCTGGACTCTGACGAGGGTTTCGGGCGGCAACTGGATTTCCCTCTTCTCGGAAGTGCTCGACCTGCTGACGGCAGAGCGCCAGCCGACATTACTCGTCATCGAGGATATTCACTGGGCCGATGACGCCACGCTGAACTTGATCCGCTATATCGGCCGGCGTATCCGCAACACTTGTCTGCTGTCAGTCCTGACGGCGAGAAACGACGACACGCCCGGCCAGACGCGGCTGCGGCGGCTGCTGGCCGACATCCCGCCGGCCCATTGGCTGCGCATCGCCGTGCCGCCGCTGTCGAAAGCCGCCGTGCTGGAGCTTGCGGATCCAAAGGGGCTCGATGGCGAAGCGATCTTTTCCGCCACCGGCGGCAACGCCTATTTCGTCAGTGAACTCGTGGATTGCGCGGGCAGCGATTGCCTGCCGCCTCTCAGCCGCGACCACCTGCCCACAACGATCCGCGATGCCGTGCTGGCGCGTGCCGATATACTTGACGAGGCCCACAGAGAGGCGCTCTGGGCAGCCTCCACCTCGCCCGATGCCTTTGCCCCCGAACTGATCGAGGCGATCTGCGGCACCTCTGCGCGATCGGCACTGGAGGCCTGTACGGCCTGCGGGCTTCTGGTGCCGGCAGGCGGCCTCTTCATGTTCCGTCATGAGATTGCACGTCAGGCGATCGAGCAATCGCTGCCGCCGCTTCGCCGCCGCGCGCTGAATGAAAAGGCGCTCGCCTATTTCCGGCAGAGCGGCGATGCGTCCGTGGCGCGCATGGTCCACCATGCCAACGAGGCGCAGGACGCAGCCGCGATCTCGGAACTTGCGCCGAAGGCGGCAAGCGAGGCCGGAAGGCTCGGAGCCCACCGTCAGGCCGTGCGCCACTACGAACTGGCGCTCGCCCATGCAGGCGCCCTCAGCGATGCCGAGCGCGCCTGCCTCTATGAGGGTTATGCCTTCGAATGCCACCTGATCGGCCAGATGGAACGGGCTATTGCGGCGCAGACCAGCGCGCTGGCGCTCTACCGGACCCTGGGGGATATCAGGCATATCGGCGACAACCTGCGCTGGCTGTCGCGGCTGAGCTATCTCGCCGGAGATCGCAAGGGCGCCGATGCCTTCGGGCGCGAGGCCGTCGAAGCGCTGGAAGAGGCAGCAGCGCCTGCCGAGCTTGCCATGGCCTATTCCAACCTCTCGCAGCTCGGCATGCTGGCGGGCGATGCCGAGACGGCGATGCTTTACGGCGAGCGCGCCATCGCGCTGGTGACGTCGGACGATATTGCCAGGCCCGAGGTGCTCTGCCACGCGTTGAACAATGTCGGCACCGCCATCTGCTGGCGCGAGCCCGATCGCGCCCGGCAGACGCTGGAAGAGGCACTGGCAATCGCCCTCGACCACGGCTTCCAGGAACATGCGGCGCGCGCCTTCACCAACCGCGCCTGGGTGGAAATCCAGCTCCATGCCACGGCTGCGGCCGAAGATGTGCTGACGCGCGGCATTGCCTATTGCATCGAGCACGATCTCGATACCTGGCGCGACTATATGCGCGGCGAGCTGGCCGAACTGCTGACCTTCCTCGGCCGCTGGGAGGAGGCAGGAGCGGCGGCGCAGGCCGTCGTCGACAACCAGAATGCGCCGGCCCTTTCCCGCTATCCCTCGCTCGTGGCGCTGGCGACACTCAGAACGCGGCGCGGCGAAACAACGGACGAGCTGCTGCAGGAAATGACGAAATTCCTCGAAAACACCTTCGAATTCCAGCGTCTGTCGGCCTATGCCGCGCTGATGGCCGAGCGCGCCTGGCTCGGCCTCTGCGACCGGGACGAGGCACTCGCCGGCCTTCGACAGGCCGCCGCACTCTGCAGCGACGATGCGGCAGGTTCGATGATCGGCTTCTGGGCGCATATTCTGGGCGTTACCGGCCTTGCGCCTGACACTATGGAGGGCGACGCTGCCGTGATTGCCATGCTCAAGGGCAGATGGCAGGAAGCCGCCGATATCTGGACAGACCGCCGCGCGCCCTATCTCGCAGCACTTGCCCTGCTCGACGGCGACAATGATGCGCTCTACCGTGCCCTGACGTTACTGGAAGCACTCAACGCCACCGCCGTGGTTGCCCATGTGAAGGACATGATCCGCAAGCGCAACGGTCGGCTTGCGACCCGCGGCCCGAGGGCGAGCACCCAGGCCAACGCCGCCGGCCTCACGACAAGGGAAATGGACGTGTTGCGGCTGATCGACGAGGGCCGCTCGAATGCCGAAATCGGCGCGCGCCTGTTCGTCTCGGCCAAAACCATCGATCACCACATCTCCTCGATCCTCGCCAAACTGAACGCGAAATCCAGGGGCCAGGCGGCGGCCGAAGGGCGGAAGCTGGGGTTGCTGCAATAGGTCACGCGTTCCGGCCACCTGCCCGCACCGGCACTTCAGAGGAAGCTTCCACAATGTTCTCAAGAATAAATATACTTCATCTTGAAAATTGGCGGGCCATGCAAAGCTAGTCTGATCGTGACGCATGCAGAACAGAACTCGTTAAGATGAATGTTATTTATGAAAATCAAACCGGTCTATAATTGAAAAGGCAGAACTGAATTTTGCAGCAACCACAACAGTCGATCCGTGATTAATTATTAAATATTATCTTGACATGCACCTTCCGAGAGAGTTTATTTTCCGACTTGCCACCTAACCGGGAGGCTAGGCGTCGAGACGGGGGGCTTGTCGCATGAGCAATAGCAGCCGCGTGATCCTTTTGGCCGTACTTTCTTCGCTCGCCGGCCCGCTGGCGGCCAATGCAGGAAACCACACCTATCGTGGCATCTGCGAGGCCTCGGCCGCAGCCTTGGTCGATGCGTCGCATGTAGCGGTCGCAAGCGACGATTTCTCCGCAATCATGATCTATCAGCAGGGAAAGCCGGAACCGGTCTCCAAGTTCGCGGTCGATGACGTGACGGACATTGAAGGCAGCGCCCGTATCGGCGACACCATATTCTGGCTCACATCCCATTCGCTGAACAGCAGCGGGGAAGACAAGAAAAAGCGCAAGGAATTATTTGCCACCAGCGTGTCGGCCGATGGGACATTGTCCAACTCGGGCGAGGTCTATCGCAATCTTCGTGCGGACATGGCCAAGGCGCTCGGCAGCAGCGAAGACAGTTTGAAAACCCGCGTCAACATCGAAGGTCTGGCAGCAACGCCCGACGGGCATCTTCTGATCGGCTTGCGGGGGCCGGTGCCCGATGACCGCGCCATCCTGCTCGAGCTCGCCAATCCACTGCAGCTGGTCAAGCTGGGACCTGGCGACGTGGGATCTGCGCAAATTACCCGTGTCGTCACGATGGACCTTTCCGATGGAGCGGGAACGACCGGCCGTGGCGTGCGCGACATTGCGCGGGTCGGCAGCCGATATCTCGTCCTGGCAGGCTCCGAGCCCGATGGCGGCAAACCTGCGCCAAAACTTTTCTGGTGGGATGGAAATGCCGAAGGCAAGGTGACGCCCGGTCCCGACGCTGATTTCTCGGGAATGACGCCGGAGGCAATCGTGGTCTGGAGCGATCACGAGGGCGAAATCCTGAGCGATAGCGGCGGTGCGCTGGTCAATGGCGCGGAATGCGCCGACAAGGATCCGCCCAAGGACGCCTTCTTTCCCGCCGTCGACGTGAAATTCTGAGCGCTTCGGCAACGCGAAATCGAGGGGCGAGGCGGCGGCCAGAACCTTTTCCGCTCATCAAGCCGGTTTACGAGGACACGTGGAGTCAAAAACACCGCCCCAACCCTTCCCACAAGGGGAGACACCAGGGGCGGCACCGCCTCGCCTATCCTGAAACGGTGAAGAGCGCAGGAGCGGCGCGGCAGGTTGGGCCCCTCCCCTGTATGGGGAGGGGTTTGGGGCGGGTCCTTCAATCGCAGGGGCCCAATATCCCGAAACATCGGAAGGGCACCCCTGCCGAAAACATCATCCCTCTCCTCGACGCCCGCCCGCGCCAGCCGCCACCTCGAACAGTTGCGGCACGGCCGGGTTCCTGGCAGCCCGTGAGGCGCAGAGCACGACATCGAATTCCGGCGCAGCGTCGAGCGCTCTCGACACCACCCCCTCCACAAGGTCACCGCAAAGCGATTGTGGGATCAGCGCCACGCCGAGTCCCTCCTGCACCAGCCGGATGATCGTGTGCTGCAGGCGCGGCTCGAAGGCGTAATGCGGGATGACGCCGCCACCGGCGCAGTAGAGGGAAATTGCCGAACGCAGCGTCGGCGCCACGGCTGCCGGCGCGGCGATCAGCTTTTCGCCCGACAGCGACTGCGGGCCGATGCTATCGGCCTCGGCCAGCCGATGGCCTGACGGTGCGATCAGGCACAGCCGGTCGCGGGCAAGCAGCAATGTTCTCAGATGCGGCGCGGCACCACCGCCGAAGGTGACGGCGGCATCGAGTTTCCCTTCGGCCAGCATGTCCTCGATATCGGTGGGTATGCGCTCTTCGAGGATCAGCCGCACATCCGGCCGCGCCTCTGAGTAGAGCCGCACCAGCGCCGGGATGACGCTATGGGCGGCATGCATCATGAAGCCGAGTTTCAGCTCGCCCTTCATGCCGCTGGCGACCAGTTGCACATCCCGGCAGGCGGCATCGAAACCTTCGAGCACGGCACGGCAATCGGCAAGGAAATGCTGGCCGGCGGGCGTCAGCGCCACATTGCGCGAATTGCGCTCGAAGAGCGTCACACCGAGCGTCTTTTCGATCGCCGATATCTGCCGGCTGAAGGGCGGCTGGCTCATATTCATACGTGCGGCCGCATGGCCGAAATGCAGCGTTTCGGCCAGCGCCACGAAAATGCGCATGTGGCGAGTGTCCATTCGATACCCCAGAAGTATCAATCAGTGCTCAAGATGACATTGGATTATCTTGATCCGGGACGTTAGGCAATGATCACGCGAGGCAACGATCGCCCCAGCCAAGAATTTCGCCGAGTTACCTTAAATGCTGACGAACCTTTCGATTGTCCTGCCGATCTTTGCCCTCATCCTTGCCGGCTGGATCGCCCGCAAGACCGGGGCGCTCGGCGAACATGCCACGCGGGAAGTGAACCGACTGGTCGTCTACCTCGCCTTGCCCGCTCTGCTCTTCGACATCATGGCCAATGCCAAACCCGCCGAGATCTGGCAGCCGGGCTTCATTATCGCGTTTACATCAGGCTGCGCCGTCATCTTCGGCGCCACACTCTGCTGGCGCGTCGCCAAGGGCCGGCATCTCGCCGATGCCGCGATCGACGGGCTGAACGCGAGTTATGCCAATACCGGCTTCATCGGATTTCCGCTCGTCCTGTCGCTCGTCGGCGACACCGGCATGGCGCCGACGCTGATCTCGACCATCCTCACCGTCTGCGTGCTCTTCGCCGTCGCCATCATCCTCATCGAAGGCGGCCTGCAATCCGAAACCCGGCGGCGCGATATCGCCATCAAGACCGCCCGGTCGCTGGCGAAAAACCCGCTACTCGTCGCCCCCGCCCTCGGCGCGCTGGTCATGCTCTCGGGTGTCTCGCTCCCCGCTCCCATGGATGCCTTCCTGAAGCTTCTGGGCGGGGCAGCCTCACCCTGCGCGCTGATCGCGCTCGGCCTGTTTCTGGCCGGCAACAGGGCCGGCGAAGCAAGCGCCCGGGCGACGACTGCGAGCATTCTCGTCGGCCTGAAGCTGGTCGCCCAGCCCGTCGTCACCTGGCTGATCGCCGCACCGCTGCTCAACCTGCCGCCGGCCGCCACCCATACCGCCGTGCTGCTCGCAGCGCTGCCGACCGGCACCGGCCCGTTCATGCTGGCGGAATTCTACGGCCGCGAAGCAAGCCTCACCGGCCGCGTCGTGCTCGCCTCGACGGTGCTTTCGGTGTTGACGATCTCGGCCTATCTGGCGCTTGCGGGGAAGGTCTAGACGCAGCCGCTCCCTGTCACTGCTCAGCCGAACAGGCCGATCAGCCGCGCCGAGCTGATCGCAAGGCCGGCGATCGCCACCAGAATGAAGAGGCTCGCGATGACGAGAAAGATGGGGTTCTTCACTGTTTCTCCTTCGAGGCCGGCGATGGCTGAGGGGTGAGGTAGCAGGTGCGGTTGAGCGCGGCAACCGCCCGCCCGTCAAAGGCCAGATATCGCAATTGCCCCACTCGCGGCAAAGATGCAGGATCAGCCGCCGGATTCATTCCATCTGACATTGAGGGAAGCAGGGCCAGCCATGTCATCCATCACCACAGGCAATAACGAGCAATATAGCGACAGCCGCAAGCTTGCCGCGCGCGGGCGCCTGAACCGCGAATATACGATCGCCGAAACCGGCTGGTTTCCCTGGGTGGCAAGACAGCTTCCCCTCAAGTCAGGCGATCAGGTGCTGGATATCGGCTGCGGCCCCGCCTGGTTCTGGGCTTCCGTGGCAACCGAACTGCCCGACGATCTGCATCTCACGCTTGCCGATCTCTCCCCCGGCATGCTGCAGGAAGGACTCGATCGCTGCCGCTCGCTCGCCTTCGCGGAAGTCACCGGAAAGCAGGCCGACGCCACCGCCCTGCCCTTCGACGACGGGACGTTCGACACCGTCGTCGCCATGCACATGCTCTACCACGTCGCCGATCAGGCGCAGGCGATTGCCGAAATGCACCGCGTGCTGAAACCGGGCGGTCACCTTGCAGTGACCACCAATGGTGCCAACAACATGCGGGGCATGTACGAGCTGACGACGGTGTTCGGCAGCCCGCCCTACGACCCCGCGGGTGCCGCCTTCGGCTATGAGACGGCGGGACGGCTGATGCAGGCGCAGTTCGGCAATGTGACGATGACCGAGCACCCGGCCCATATGCGGATAACGGAGCCGGAGGATGTGTTCCTGGCGCTGACATCCTATCCGCCGGGGGACAGGGCGAGCGAGGAAGAGCTTGCGGCTTTTCGGGCGGCGATCTCGGAGGCGTTTCGCACGGGCGGCGGTGTACTGGAGGTGGGTAAGGAGACGGGGTTGTTTGTGAGCCGCAATGCGGGGTGAGTGGCTTGTCTCTCCTTCATTGCCAGGTCAGCCACCCGACAAGTTTGGAGCACCATCGCAGCGGAAATCAGTTGCCGAGATTTTGCAGGAAAATCCATGTTGAAAATTCGCGCCTGCCATGCAACCTGCATGTGGGGTTAGGGGCGAATATAGATGTTGTCATTGCTTTTCAATTTTCACGGCATGTCAGTTGCAATGCTTTTCTCGACGACTGTTCTTCTTCCGACGTCAAGAATTGCCGTAGACAAATGGGCGGAAACACTCTTTCCCGACCCTGTCAATTGCGCCTTTGCCGAGGGCGGACTTTCCTACAATGCCGACGACAAGGAAATGCTCATCAACAACCTCGCCCTGCCCGACGCGACCAGGCAAAGCCTGAAGGCCATGGAAAGCAGGATATCGGCGACCTGCATCTCGAACGAAGGACCAGCGGTGGTGGTCAACACGGTCGGGGAATATTTCGGAAGCCGGTTCAACCAGTTCAGCCTGCCGATCTACGCCCTGAATGCCGGCGGCGGCTGCATGTCGGATTTCTATTACAGCTTCTCCTTTCCGGAAACGGCAAAGACGGTGCATGACAATATCCTGCAGCGTACCGGCAAGGATGTGACGGTCATTTCCGGACCTGGCCAGAACCGGTATTTCGAAGACAACGGCTGGATCACCGACTATGGCACCTACAGCAAGTACACCTGCAGTATGATTGGCGACTCCTGATAGGTGGGAGCCAGCCAATGCCGTTTGGGCGAAACGATTCTGGGAGGGACAAAGTTGTGGCACCGTCTCGCTCTCCCGATAGGTCAAGGATGTGGAAAACGGTCGCGGCACGTTAAGTTCCCCACGCCGGCGGCTTTGGGGCGGGCTCTTCTGTTCGCGTCGTCACGGTGAAGGTGTAGCGCCACTTCACCCCAACAACCATCCCCACGCTAGCCCTAGCCCAACTCAAGAGGTTGGTTCATGGCTACTGTCGTCTCTATCTGCAATCTCGCCCTTTCCAATATCGGCAAGGACAATATCAACGATCTCACCGAAAAGAGCGCCGAAGCGCGCGCCTGCAATCAGTTCTATGCGCAGACGCGCGATGTGCTGCTGCAGTCCTTTTCCTGGCAGGCCGCCGGCAAGACGCTGTCGCTGGGCGAACTGGAGAATGACAAGCCGGGGGTCTGGCGCCATTCCTATGCGCGGCCGGCCGATTGCCTGCAGATCCGCTGGATCCGGCCGCGTTATTCCACCGATGCCGCCGCGACGCCCGAAGCGCTGAACCCCGATCTCGACGAGGCCGGGCGCGAGCTGCAGTACCCTTACGCGCTCGAAGGCGACAGGCTCTATTGCGATCTCTCGCCGGTGCTCCTGCGCTATACCTGCCGCCTGACCGACCCGACGAAATATTCGCCGCTCTTCGTCGAAGCGCTCTCCTGGCATCTGGCCGTGCGGCTTGCCATGCCGCTGACGCGCGATCCGAAAATTCGCGCCGATGCGATGGCGATTGCCCAGAGCACGCGGGCCGCCGCCGAACAGGCCGAGGCCAATCAGGTGAGGCACACGAGCGAGAATTTCGTCAGCGAACTGATTGCGGTGCGCGCCCATGGCTGATTTTCGCGCTTACCAGCCCTCCTTCACCGCAGGCGAGCTTTCGCCGGCACTTGGCGCCCGCGTCGATCTCACCAAGTATCAAAGCGGCTTGCGCACGGCGCTGAATGTCTTCGTGCACCCGCATGGCGGCGTGTCGAACCGGGCCGGGCTGCAATTCATCCACGAGATCAAGGACAGCACGAAACAGGCCCGGCTGATCCGCTTCCAGTTCAATACCGAGCAGACCTATATCCTGGAATTCGGCCACCAATATATCCGCATCTTCCGCGATGGCGGGCTGGTGCTGACCGGCGCCGCTCCCTACGAGGTCGTGACCGCCTATACGGCAGCGGACGTGCAGGATCTGGTCTTCGTGCAGGAAGCCGATGTGCTCTATCTCTGCCACGTCAATCACCCCGTGCGAAAGCTCGGGCGGCTGGCCGACAATAACTGGACGCTGACGACGGTCCTGTTCAAGCCGCTGATCAATCCGCCGGCGGGCACGCCTTCGGTCACCAAGCCCGGTGATACATCAGGCAAGCCCGGCTATGTGGCAACCACATACCGCTACTGCATTTCTTCCGTCGCCGACAGCGGCGAGGAAAGCCTGCCCTCCAATGCCGGCGCCACCGTCAACGACCTCGCCATCCAGGGCGGCATCAACCGTGTCGCCTGGGCCGCCGTCACGGGCGCGGCGCGCTACATCGTCTATCGCGATGATAACGGCATCTTCGGCTATGTCGGCGGCACGACCGGCCTCACCTTCGATGACGAGAACATCACGCCCGACCTCTCAGACACGCCGCAAACCGGCCGCAACCCCTTCAATGCGGCGGGCAATTATCCGCGCTGTGTGACCTTCATCGAGCAGCGGCTCGCCTTCGCCTCGACCTCCAGCGATCCGCAGGCCGTCTGRCTCAGCCAATCCGCCAATTACGAAAATTTCAGCGTCTCCTCGCCCGCCAAGGCAAGCGATGCCGTGACCTTCCGCATCCGCGCCCGGCAGGTGAACGAGATCCGCTCGATGATCTCGGTGCGCGGCCTGCTGCTGCTGACATCGGGTTCCGAATGGATCGTCACCGGCGGCTCGACCGCGGATGCGATTTCGCCCTCCGCCATCAAGCTCGATAACCAGGGCTATCGTGGCGCCGCCAAGGTGCAGCCGATCGTCGTCGGCAATACTGTGCTCTTTGCCCAGCGCCTTGGCGGCGTGGTGCGCGATTTCTCCTATGACTATACGCAGGACAGCTATGTCGGGAAGGACCTGACCATCCTTGCCCGCCACCTTTTCAAGGGCCGCGAGATATCAGCCTGGGATTATGCGCAGGCGCCCGACTCCGTGGTCTGGGTCGTGCTCGACGACGGCGCACTGGTGTCGCTCACCTACATGAAGGAGCAGGATGTCTGGGCCTGGACCCGCCATGAAAGCGGCCCCGGCAATGACGCCTTCTTCGAGGATGTGACCGTCATCGAGGAGAATGGCGAGGATGTGCCCTATTTCATCGTGCGCCGCACGGTCAATGGCACCCGGAAACGCTATATCGAGCGGCTGCACAGCCGCGCCTTCGACGCTGTCGAGGATGCCTTCTTCGTCGATTGCGGACTGACTTATCAGGGTCCGCCCGCCGCGACCATCACCGGACTTGGTCATCTCGAGGGTCAAGCCGTCGTGGCGCTTGCCGACGGCAATGTGGTGCGCAATCTGACCGTCAGCGGTGGCAGCGTGCGGCTGCAGAACGCCGCTTCGAAAATCCATATCGGCCTGCCGGTGACGGCGGCCATCGAAACGCTCGATCTCGATGTCGGCCAGGTGCAGGGCCTCGGCACCGTGCAGGGCCGCACCAAATCCGTCTCCGAAGTGACCTTCCGGGTGGAAAACACCCGCGGCATCTTCACCGGGCCGCAGGATGGCGAACGCGACAGCAATGTGCTGGTGGAATACAAGCAGCGCCGCAACGAAAACTGGAACGAGGCGATCAGCCTCTATACCGGCGATCTCACCATCACCCCCTATTGGGACTGGAACACCAGCGGCGCCATGTGGGTGAAACAGTTCGACCCGCTGCCGATGACGATCCTCTCCATCATGCCGGATGTCACCCTTGGCCGCTGAGATCGCGATCATGCCGGCGAGGCCCGACCATATCAGAGAGATTGCTGCGCGAATGCGGGCCGCCGACCGCGACGAAGTCTTCGCCGCCTCGGGCCGCTCGCCGATCTCGGCGCTCTCCTTCTCCTACCGCCACTCGTCGCTCGCCTGGACCGCGTTTTTCGATGGCCGGCCCGAGGTGATGTGGGGTGTCGGCGATATCAACATCCTCACCGGCATCGGCGCGCCCTGGCTGCTCGGCACGGATGCGGTGGAGGAAAACTTCCGTGCCTTTCTTCGGATCTCACGTGATTGGCCTGCTCAACTGTTGAGCCGTTATGCCGTGATCAGAAACTTCGTGGATGCGCGCAACACGGTCTCCCTGCGCTGGCTCGAATGGCTGGGCTTCCGGCTTTTCGAGCCTGTGGAGATCAACGGGCATCCATTCCGGCTCTTCGAAATGGGCCAACTCTTTGAAATGGGAGAGACCGATGTGTGATCTTGGTCTTGCACTGACATTGGGCTCGACGCTTCTCGGCGCAGCCGGTCAGGTGCAGCAGGCAAAGGCGACCAGCGAGGCGAACAAATACAACGCCCAGGTCGCCGAAATGAATGCCCAGATTGCCGACAAGCAGGCAAAGGACGCGATCGAACGCGGCAAGCAGGAAGAGCAACAGAAGCGCCTGCAGACCTCGCAACTCGAAGGCCGCCAGCGCGCGGCGATGGCCGCAAACGGCGTCGACCTCACCTTCGGCTCACCGCTCGATACGATCGTCGACACGGCTAAAATGGGCGAGATCGATGCGTTGAACGTGCGCACCAATGCCTATCGCGAAGCCTATGGCTACAGGATGCAGGGCACCAACCAGCTGGCGAGCGCCAAGCTCGACCGCATGCGCGCCGATGCCGCCGTCAAGGGTGGCTACCTCGATGCCGTAGGAACGATCCTCGGCGGCTCGGGCAAGGTTTATACGCAGGGCCAGGCCCTCGGCTATTTCAAGTGAGGTGATGAATGCCGACCGTTCCAACCTATCAGGATACGCAGCAGCACGTAGCACTTCGCCCGGAATATACCGAGGGCTTCACGGTCAAGGCTGATGCCGAGGCCTTCGGCGCCGCCATCGGCCGCGGCATGCAGAATGCCGCCACCGGCCTCGGCACGCTGGCCGATGCCGTCGTGACGGTCGAAGAGCTGGACAATGCCAACGCCGCCAAGGATCGCCAAACGAAATTGGGCGACTGGCAGCGCGAGGCGCTTCATGGCAAGAACGGCTTCCTGACGCTGACCGGCCGCGCCGCCGTTGAGGGCCGCGCCGCCTTCGAAAAGCTCGCCGAGCAGAAACGCGCCGAATTTGGCAAGGGCCTGAGGCCCGGTGCGGCGCGCGCCTATGAGGAGGCCACCCGCAGCAGCATGAGCACCCTGCTGGACAGCACGATCCGCCACACATTCGACCAGCGCAAGGCCTGGTTTGCCGAGACATCCCAAAAGAGCATCAAGTCCTCGGCCGAGGATGCCGTCGCCGTCTATAACGACCCGGCCAAGGTCACCGCCGCCATTCACAAAGGCATCACCGAGATCGAGCATCAGGGCCGCATGCAGGGCTGGAGCAAGGAAAAGCTCGCCCGGGAGAGCGCGCAATATGTCTCCGACACGACGAAGAAAGTCGTGCTGCGAATGGCGAACGAAAGCCCCATCAAGGCCGAGCAATATGCCAGAACGGCCCCCGGCCTGCTGCCCGCCGACCAGACCGAACTGCTGAAATCACTGGAACCTGCCGTCACCAACGAGAAGGGCAAGCGCAACGCCGCCGACATCATCGCCGGCCTTCCCCCGACCTATACCGGCGCGCCGGACACAGGCGCTTCGCCCGGTTCGGCGCAGGCCGAGCCCCAGGCGGCCGACGGCGAGACAGATAACCGCCAGCCCGCCGGCGCAGGCACAAAATCCAGTGGCCGACAGGCCGGCAGCCTCGAGGTAAAGGACGCCGGCGACAGCACCGCGGGCACCCGTCCGGCCAATTCGCCGACGACAGCATCTCAAACCGCAGTCTCACAGAACACGGCCTCGCAGACCACCGGCGCTCAGACCGCTGCCCCTCCGGCCCCTTCCCGCCAGCCGAGTGGCCCCGAAGATTTCCGCACCGTCGCAGGCACGCTCGCCTTCCCCGGCAAGGCGAAGGACGACGTGGCACTCGCAGGTTTCRTGAAAAACGCCGCCGGCCCCTCGGTAGATCCCTCGCTCAAGCCTTGGCTGGCTACGCTTGCCACACGCGTTCTGCGCGCAGCAGCCCCTGCCGGCACCGCCATCGAAGCCGCGACGCTCGCATCCAAAGCCTTCTTGCGCTTCGGCCTGCCGACCGAAACGCCCCGCCCGGGCGACCTCGTCGTCCTCGGCACGGCACAGCAGGCCGGCACCACGAGCGGCACTCGCAACAGCAACAACAACAACAACGAAGACAAGGGCCATATCGGCTTCTTCCGTGGCTACGATGCCGACGGCAATATTCTCGTGCTCGGCCCCGATCCCAGACGTGCGGGCGAAACCGCGCTGACCGCCCATGCTGCAAATCAGGTCATCGGCTTCCGCACATCCGGCATCGTCGACGAGAAGACGATGAACCTGCCGAACTACAACCCCGACGGCCTTGCAGCGATCGACGAGGGCCTGAACGGGATCACCGATCCCAGCCTGCGCGCCGCCACTGCCGCGCAGCTGGAATCCTATTGCATCTCGCAGAAAAAGGCGGTGGACGCGAACCGCGTACAGATGCAGGAATGGGCCAACAACCAGGTGATCGCCGACCCCAACTTCGACCCGAGGGCACTGCCGGTCCACATCCGCCAGGCCATTGGCCCCACAGGCATGTCGACGCTTCTCGACTACAAGGAAAAAGTCCGCGCCTACGGCCAGCCGACCACCGATCTTCACACCCTCTACGATCTGCAGATGCAGTTCGCCAACGACCCCGCCGCCTTCGCGCAGATCGACGCCTTCCAGTATCGCGCAAAACTCTCCGACAAGGACTGGGAAAAGGTCACCGGCTGGCAACAGATGGCTGCAACCAACCAGCGCAAGGCACGCCTCGAAAGCCTCGACCTCACCACCGCCTTCGAACTCGCCCGCCCGCAGCTCGAAGGTCTCGGCCTCCTGAACAACGCCGGCTTCCTCTCATCGAGTGAAGCCCCCCGCCGCGCTGCCCTGTTCCAGACCATGCTGGTGGACCAGATGGACGAGTTCAAAACGATCAACAACGGCCAGAACCCGCAGCAAAGCGACGTCCAGAAAATGATCAACCGCCTGCTCCTGCCGATCGTCATCAGCATGCCCAGCCACGGCCGCGGGCTGCCGGCAAGCGAGACCTCAGGCTACATCTTCGAAGCCAACAGCCGCGCCAACGACGCCAGTTTCGATATTGCGGTGCAGTACGAGGATATTCCGCGGGATCTCAGGATGGCGATCGAGGCGGATCTGACGAAGCCGGGCAAGCCGAGGCCGACACGCAAGCAGATTGAGGATGGATATGAAGCATTTATTCTCAATCGTTAATGTACGATATGAGGATATGCGGCTGCTGGGCGGTGCCCGGCAGCTGCTCAGCCGGGGCCTTGATTGAACCTCTCTGGCCGATGAGGTCAGGCTAACTCGCCAGGACAGCCTGGACGATCCGATCGGACACGTGCCCTGTCGGCTGCTCCGCGAGCGACGGAAATAATTCGGAAGCACGCTTCCAGACGGTTGATCCCGATCTCAGCTCGTCTTTCTGTTTTTCATTGAGGTCCTGGCCGTCGCCACCGACGAGAGCCTCATAGATCGTCGGAAACTCTGCGACCGCGCTCATCACACTGTCCAGTTCGCCGCCGCGCGATGCACCCGCCGTCGCTACCTCGACGCCGAAGACCTGCGCCGCCTTTTGATATTCCACCAGATAGCCCGCAATGAGCGCGTCGCGATCCCGCGGGATCAGCTGCGCCGATCCGTAGACGGCGCGCTGCAATTTCTTGAAGGCATTGGCCGCAGCGCTCGGATCGCCGCCGAAACCCTCGATCACCTCCTGCCAGAGAGAACCGAACAGATCCGGCGCCGTGCCCGTGGTTTCCACCAGTGAATCGAGCCTCTGCACGCTGACCAGGCAATAGTCGAACTCCGTGACCAGCCTGGAAACCGGATCCGCGCCATGGCGAAGCCTTCCCTTCGAAACGAAGAGCTTGCCCTTGAGGGGCGTATCCTCCGGTGCGTTTGACACGAGGAGATAGCCGCTGTTGCGCAGCAGGTTTCCATGCAGCGCCTCGACCGCCGGCGTGACCTCCTTCACGCCCAGCAGGGAGGTAAATCCGTCATAAACTTTTTCGGCCACCGCCAGCGCCGGCGACAGCGCCCCGCCGAAAGCCTGGCTGATGGTTCCCATCACATTCAAGAGCGTCTTTGCAATATCGTCGCCCGGAACGGCATAGACGCCGATAAAGGCTTCCACATTGGCCTGGGAAACCGGCGTCGGCGGAATGATTTCGATATCGCGAAGCTCGACCCAGCCCGACTGGGGTTTGTCCTCGTCACCGGCATCCGGCTGCGTCAACTGCAGTTTTTGCCTGATCGTGTCAGGCCCGAGCGAGAAAGGCACCGTCTCCCGCTTGCCGCCGCGGTTGAACTCCGCAAGGCAGACGCAGAGCGGCAGCACCTTTTGCGCATAACGCCGCGAGTCCGTGAGATGCAGGCCCGCCAGCCGAAGCGCGAAATAGCACCCGCCCGGCTCGAACGCCCGGCCGTCGACCCGTGCAGGCAGATCGTCATGCGTGACGCGATCATTCTCGAACCATTCGACCAGACGCGGCTGGCTGGGCGCCGAGCGGATCTTGTCGATGGATTGCTTGAAGCCGAGCAGAGTCGTTAACGACACGGTCTCCTCCTTGGGATCATACGGTCCACTCCTCATTCTGGGCGAGCAGCATGGGGGACGCAAAGGTTGGGCTCCTCGGATAATTCGTCCGGGTCAGGCTGACAGCATGGTGAAAGGCGCGCGCCATCGCGATGTTCTTGGCGAGCTCCTGATGGAGGCATTGGGTAAAGTAGGAGGCCTCCTGATCGTCCACTTCCCAGCGGAACCCGATCACGGCCGGGATACCGGCCTGCGCCAGCCTGAAGACCGCATCGGGCGAACTGCTCTGGCACGATGACAGCACGACGAGCCGCAGCTGGGATTCTCTCGCCCAGCGCGCAAACGCGCCGATCTCGAGCATCGCCAGTTTGCCCGGCGCGGATCCGGGCAAAACCAGGAAGACGGTGCCATCGTCGGCACGAACGCTGTGCCCGGCAAAATGCAGGATCTGCCACGGCGCATCCTGCAGCGGCGCGGCCATCTTTTCCCGCAGCTGCGTCAATGCATCCAGCGGACCGGCCTGCAGCAAAAGCAGCTCCGGATGCGGCAGCTCGGCCTCTTCCCGGGCGGTCCTTATGCCTTCGAATTCCGCGTCGAGCGCTGCAAGCTTGGGCAGCACCAACTGTGGCCTGCCGCCGAACTTCACGCCCGGCAGTTCCTGCACCCCATGCGCATCCGACTTCACGAACAGGACGGGGCCGGAAAAAGACTGCGCGCTGGCCAGAGGTGTGGCGATCAACGATTCCTTCTGCAGGCAGATGCGGCGCGCTACCGGAGAAAGAAACCGGACGAAATTCTCCTTGGGCTGATCGTAGAGCAGCTCGAACGGAACGTAGACAAAGGGATGGGAGGGATTTGCCGCGTCGGTCAGAAGGCTGAAGCGGACATGAATATTGTCCAGCGTACCGACATAGTTCAGGCACTCGACGATCCCCTTGCGGATTTCTTCGGCCGAATAGGCGAGCTCGTCCGACAGGTCCTCGCCGGTTTCCTTGAAAATCAGATCCCAGTCGTCGACATAGCGGGCCGGCGCTGTGCCGGCCCGGCGCCGCAGTTCCCATGTCGAGAATTTCTGGTTCAGCTGCGTCAGCTTGTTGCGCCCGGTCCAGGCGCGCGTCATCTCCATGATGGTGCCCTTGCCGCTTGCAGCAACCACGACACGGATGCTCGTCGCGCCGATTTCGAGTTCGACCGTCCCGCTCGGCGCGGTGGCCGTCGGGACGGACCGGTATTTCCTGCGCGACTCCCTGAGGCGCGTCAGCGTCTCGCCGATCCTGTCGGCCGTGTCCTGCGAGATGATGGCCGTTGTTTCGTAGCGGCTGGCAATTCGCGCAAGTGAATCATAGGGATGCGGGGCCCATAACAGAATGGGAATGTGCCCGTCGCTCTGGCGCACAGCGCTCATGATGTCCACGGCATCGAGCGCCGCACGCTCGGCACTCTCTCCATGCACAGGCATGGCGCCGATGAGAATGCCGTCGAACGCTCCCTTCTTGCTTGCCACCGCTACGACCGCGTCATTTCCCGTCTCTGCACCAACGGTGCTGATCTCAATCGAGCTCAATTCGATATCAAGGGCTTGATTCCAGCTCTTGTCGGGCGAAACGACCAGTAGGCATGTCATCGGCTTATCCTCGATTCAGGTCGGGCTGATCGGCAGGCGCACAATCACCCGCCATTCCCCGTTGGAACCAATGCCCTGTTGAATTTCTCCGTTATGCGCTTCGACCACGACCCGGATCACACCCAGACCGTGCCCTGACAATGCGTGTGCCCTGGACTCCGCATAGGCGATCTGGTCCCGGCCGCCATCGCCTCCATCCACCTCGTCAACTTCGCTTTCAATTGTCGCCATGCTTGCGATCGCGTGCTGGAGGACGACTTCGATCTCGGCAACGGCGCCATTGGCGGTCAGTCGGGCTCGCAACAGATTGTCCGCACTGCTGATGGACAAGGGATATCCCAGCAGCGAGCGAAGAGCGAAGGAAAGCCGCTCCGGATCGCCGCCGACCAGCAGCGGACCGTCGGGCACATCAAGGGTCAGCGTAGCGGCTTCGTTGGCAGGCAGTGCGTCACGGAACCGGAGGAGTTCTGCTGTCAGATCCAGTTCGCTCGTGCGCCGTCTCGGCTGTGAGATGACGTCATAGACGCTTGCCACTCTTTCATATGGAATCTTCGCCATCGTGAGGCAGCGCAGCGCCTGCTCCACCGACAAGTAGGCCGGCCCGGCGGCATCCATGCCGGCGAGTGACCGTTTCAAGAGGGCTGCTGCAAGCATCAGGTTGCCATGCGCCTGTCCCATGACAGTCTGCACCGCCATCTCCATATATTTGAGGGAGCCGACCCATGCAGCATTTTCGACATCACCCAGAAGCCATACGTGCCGATGGAATGCGTCGTCATGATAGGACGCCCCGGCCATCGCCGGACGCTCGATGCCGTCAGGCCCGATAAGGCGCAGATGCTCGCCCGACGCGGGGATAGATCCGGAAGCAATTGCTTCCTGGCTGGCCCGATCGGCTCCATAGGCCTCCAGATGAGCGTACCGGTCCGCCTCCGGCAGCGGCAGCGGAACATCTCTCATGAGACCCAGCAATCTGCGCGCCGCCTTGTTTGCGCGCTCGATGCGCGTACCTTCGCCCAGGACAACGACGCCCTGGTCGACAAGGTCCAGCAACACGGAACCGAGCCGTGCCTCGAACCAGAGCTGCAGCGCGCGTTCGATTTCCTCAACGAGATGTTTCAGCGCCTCCTGCTCCGGCGGCGGGAAGGCGTCGAGCTGCGTCGACTCCAGATCGAGTATCCATTCGATCTCGACGGATGTTTCCCTCATCAATCGAAGCGGCAGGCACATGGCCGATGCAGCAGCCTCCGCAGCTTGCTTATAACCGAACGGCGGCGGCTTAGTGCGGACATCGCGCGCGTACAGGGCTTTTCCCTCGCTCAGCACATGGCCAAGCATTCCCTGATCCAGCTTCTGGACAAATCCGTCCTCGACCTTCAGGGACTTCTCCGTGTCATATTGCGCGACGATCTCGAATTGTCCGCGGGCGCGATTGACGCGAAACAGGCCCACATATTCGAGCTCGAACCCTTCGCCGATCATGCGCACGCAGTCATTCGCCAGGGGGCGCGGCAGGGCGCGGGGTGTGAACAGCGCCGAGATTGCCCTTGCCCGGGTCACCGTGCGCCGCTCGAAAGCCTCGCCTATCAGCCGCAGGACGAGTTCCAGGCGAAAACTGTTCAAATATTTCTGTTCCGTGTCCCCGAAAGGTCCAGGCTCCGTTTTCGCACGGCGCCCAAGCGTCAGCGAGGCCGCAACGCGGCCGCCGTCCATGCGCATGGCAGAGACGTAACTTTCGATGCCCCGCTTGCTATATTCCTGGGAAACCGGATTTTCCTGCAGCGCCCTGGCTTCGGGATTTTTCTCGTAATAATCCTCGAGACTGGAAATCGAGATATTGGCCCCCTCCGTCCTGTCCATCAGGATCGTGGGGATTTCCATCCAGCGGGCCGGCCACGGAAACTCGGCATCGCCATCCATGGCAAATCGACCGCGGATCAGGGTCATGTCTTTCCTGGGGCTCGTATAGGATTCGATATAGGTGAAGACGTCGAAGGCGAGATAGCTACGCAGGATCCTGCGCACCTCGCGCAGCATTTGCACGGGATCGCCGCCGGCGGCGCAGCAGGCATCGAACATCTCAACCGACGCATTCCGACCGGCTTCGTCGGCGCTCTTGCTGACGAATGCCTCCAGCATGGTGGCGGAATCCGGCAACTGAGAATGAACATGCTCCTTGGCCAGGCTCAGACTTTCCCAATCAAGCTTTGGTGTTGCGAGCATGCCGGCGACGTCATGGGCAAGAATGTCCCAATCGCCTGTTCCGGATGCAGCTTGCGAAASGGCCGATACAAGTTCATTCGACCCCGGCGCCGTTATATTGTCGCTGGAAGACTTTGACATGGGTTAGCCCGCCAATACTATTCACAGGAACTACATCAGCGAGCTAAAATTTCTATCACAACTGCAGGAAGAAGAATAGCCTGTTTATTTATTCGAAACTCCAAATGATGGTAGTCAGGTCAACTGATGACTGACAAGGAATAAATACCGCTCGGTAACATGTGATCCAGAACACATGATCACAATTTCGTAGTCTATCAAAAGTATAACTCGGAATTTCACCTGAATAATACATTTTTAATATTTCGGCTTCGGCGATGAATGCCCTCGTCCGTTTCATTCACTTTGCAACAGACACCCTCTCGAAATGCACCTTCAACCGCTCAATCTCCTCGGGCGACCATCCGGCCGGGTCCGTCACCGCGACCCAGGCATCGATGTAATGCTGCGGCGCATAGACATGGCCATAGCCCATGGGCGACGTGGTGGCGATCATGGCGTCGAAGCCGAGTTGCAGAGTGGTTACGATCGGAAACCACCGGAAATACGGCGAGACATCAGGACCTCTCTCCCCCTTCATCCAGTCCGGCTCCCGATAAAGCGCGCGCCAGTCGAAAAAGGTGACGGGATCGCTGGCATATTGCAGGAAAACGATGCGGACCGGCCCCCAGGCAGCGTCCGGACGATCGGCGGTCGTCTGCTGATTGGCAAAGCGGATCATGCTGCCATCGCGGAATTGCGGCAGCCAGGCCGGCGATCCGGGGTTCCGGTTTGCCGTAACATGAGCCCATGTGGAACTCGCAAAGGGCGGCCCGCTCCACAAAGCGCCCTGGAACGGATCGGCAAACACGTCGTACAGATTGACGGACGATTGGGAATTCAGTGCCCCGAGGCTCAGTCCGTGCAGATAGAGTTTCGGGCGATGATCGCGCGGCAGTGTCCGCCAATAGGCATAGATTTCGTTGAAAAGTGCTCTTGCCGCATCGGACCCGTATTCAGGCTCGACCATCAATGAGAGCCAGCTGCTGAGATAGGAATATTGCATCGCGACCTCAGCCACATCGCCGCGTAGGAGATATTCGACCGTATCCATGGCCTCGGGATCGACCCAGCCGGTTCCCGTCGGCACGACGACGATCAGGAAGGCCCGCTCGAACGCGCCCTGGCGCTTGAGTTCCGCCAGCGCCAGGCTTGCCCGCGCCTCCGGGCTATCTGCGCTGTTCAAGCCGACATAGACCCTGATGGGCTCCTTTGCGGGAGACTGCAGGAAGGTGCCGATCTGGTCCCGTGTCGGCCCCGATGTGACGAAATGGCGCCCCTGCCGCCCGAGCTCTTCCCAGTTGACGAGCGATGCCGCGCTTCCCGTCTTGCCTTGATCGCCAGGCATCGGCGTATCGTCATCGATCAGCGCGTCGGCCTCCTGAAAGGATGAATCGACGAGGCGCAGCGCAACATGGAACAGCAGACCTTCGGCAATGGCCCAGAACACGAGGATCGACAGCAGGGTTCCGGCAACGGCGGCGATCCGCCTTGGAATGAAACGGCTGGTGCGGGCATAACTGGCAAGAACCATTCGTCTGAAAAGCCGGCCGATCGCGACCAGCAGGATGAAGACGAATGCCGCGGTAAGGACCAGCAGGAAGGGTTCGATCGTGGCGTTGGGAGCAAGCTGCATCAACGCCCGGACGGAATTCTGCCAGGATGACGACTGCCACACGAAAAACGCAGCAATCAAGACGCCTGCTATCACGGCCACGGACCGGGCCAACCGCCCGGTGATAAGCCGGAACGAGGGAATCTCGAGATAGATCCAGAGCCATTGCAGGAAGGCGCCACAACAATATCCGGCCGCCGCACACGTGCCCGACAGCGCGCCTTGCACGAACCACGACCGCGGCATCAGGCTCGGCGTCAGCGACAGACACAGGCCGACCAGCGCGAAGAAAAGACCGGGCCATGAAAGGGGCCTGACAGAAGCTATCGTGGAATGTCGCATGAACACCTTCCAACACGCCGAACGCTGCATTCCCTGTTGTATGACAACACTCGCATACAATCCAGAAGCGATGCGCGTGATCGCATGATAGGCTGCAATATTCGCCTGATACCCCGAAGGCCGAAAACCGCATCACAAAAACCCGCCCCGTTAAGCCACGCCTTTCCCGACCCGAATGCGAGCCGAAAAATGACCGCCATCACCACCCGCATCATCGCCGAGCCGACGGAAGCCGATCACCTCGCAATCCTCAATCCGCTGCTTGCCTTCAACGAGGCGAAGACCCGGGATGACAGGTACAGGCCGCGCGCGATCGCGCTCTCGGACGAGACCGGCCAGGTCGCAGGCGGGCTCTGGGCGAAATTCTACTATGATTGGCTCTTCGTCGAGCTGCTCTTCGTGCCGGAAAGGTTGCGCGGCCGCGGACTGGGCGCAAGCCTGCTGCGGCAGGCTGAAGAATGGACGAAAAAGCAGAGCTGCAACGGCATCTGGCTCGACACCTTCAGCTTCCAGGCACCCGGCTTCTACGAGAAACAGGGCTACACCCTCTTCGGCGCGATCGATGACTATCCGAGCGGGCACCGGCGGATGTTCTTCCACAAGCTGCTGTCTGCCGCCTCGGCGTAGCAGCCGCAGGTCGCAAGGATCGATCGCCTCTCTCATGAATCTTGGTCAGGTCAGGCCGACAACCTTCCTGCGCCTATGGTCTGGAAAACCAGAGGCGCGATCCCATGACCATTTCGAGCGAGATAAATCGATCCGGCCCCTATACCGGGGACGGTGTCACCACGGATTTCGAATACAAGTTCAAGATCCTCGAACCCCAGCATCTGCAGGTGATCCGGACGGATGTCTCGGGCACGGATTCAATTCTGGTGCTCGACGCCGATTACACCGTGACCGGCACTGGCAATGACGGCGGCGGAAGCGCGGTCATCGTACCCGCTCCGGCCGACGGCAGCAGGATAACGCTGCTGCTGGACGTGCCCTTCACCCAGGAAACCGACCTGGAAAACCAGGGCGCCTATTATGCGGAGACCGTAGAGCAGGCGCTTGACCTTGTCGTGATGAGGCTCCAGCAACTCAAGGAAAGAGCGGCCCGCGCAGTCACTATTCCCCCGTCATTCGATTCAGCGACGATCGACCAGCTCATTGCAGACGTTCTGGCGCTCAGCGGCAAAGGCGACGCGCTGGAAGCCGTTGCCGCTGTCTCGCAGTATCTGGAGACCGTGGCTGATATTGCTGATGAGATTCCTGCTGTTGCCGGCCTGACGCAGACCGCCCAGCAGAAAGCCGCTGAAGCCGCTCAGTCGGCGACGAGCGCAAATGCCAGTGCCGGCCTCGCGGCCGCCTATGCAACAAATCCGGAAGATGTTGTGGTTCCAGGTTCGGGCGGACTGTTTTCCGCCTTTCATTGGTATCGCAAGACGCTGGCGATCTACAATGACGTCGCCAATACCCTGGCCGGCTGGGTGCACGGTGCGACTGCAAAGACCGACATCGTCGATGCCGATGAATTCGCCATCGCGGACAGTGCAGCAGGCTGGGGCCTGAAGAAGGTTCTGGCAAGTAGTGTTGTCAAATACGTCTGTGTTTCCACCGGTCTTGATTTCTTTACAGGATTCATTCCCGCTTATGTCGGTGTTACCTCTGTCACCATCGGCCCAGGCGTTGGCTGGTTTGGCGGCAGGAAGCAACAGACCACCGTTGCCACGGCAAAAACGCTTGTTCAGCTGCTCGACACAGGGGCTGTGCAGCCATCAAAGACGTATTTTCTCTATGCCGTTAAGAAGACATCAGATGGCACGACGGATTTCGTGATGTCCCTGTCGGCCTCAGAGGCGGGCGTCACGAAGCCGGTCGGGTGGGAATGCCTGTCTGGGAGCCGCGTGGGCCTCATCATCACCAACGCATCGGGAAACATTGTTCCGTTCTGGCAGACCGGCAATGAGGTCAACACCGACACCTATACGTGGTTCACCGCCAACGCCAATGTGCAGGGCCTGGCGATACCGAGCAATATCCCTGTCGGGCTGAGTGTAGATGTTTGGGTGCTGATTGACACTGTCGTGGCGAGCACGGGACAGGACTGCATCGGGATCGTCTCAGGTGCTGCCGCCGCCAACTACACCACAAGTACCGCCCATCAGGTGCGGTGCCGGTCACGCTCCGGCAACGACTACCCCGACCAGAGCGCGGCGGCAGGCAAGGTGCGAAGCAACGCCGACGGTCAGCTCTGGAGGTACGCCGCGGTGACAAGCACGGCCTGTTCCGCCTCCTTTTTCGTGTGCGGCTGGCATGATTACACCTGCAAGAGGTTATTCGCATGACAACTGTGTATGTTCGCTACGACAGTGCCGGAACTATCCTTGAAATACTCACCCGCGATCAGCCTGATATGATCCTCGTCCCTCATGACGACCAGGAGCCCGCGATTGCGAAATACCTTCGCGATCCGACGGGCTCAGAAGATCGCTTCCCTTCCCTCAGGAAATGGCAGCTCTGGCTCGCAGCGCTCGAACTCGAACCGCCGATTTTCAAGGCCGATGTTCTCTCGGCGGTCAATGGCATGGCAGGGATGTCGGTCAAAGATAAGGAAACCGTGCGCATCATGATCGAAGACGCGCAGGACTATTCCCGTAAAGACCCCCGTATCGATCTGCTCGCGGTGGCCATGGGCATTCCGCCGAACCAGATGGATGATCTTTGGAAGTGGGCGGCCCAGATCGAGCCTGTGTGACATCGGCTCTCGTAAAATGGCGAGCGGGACCGGCCCATCCGGCCGGCGCCGCTCGGCAATCGTCTCATTGCGGCAACGGCTTGCCTGTCTGCTCGGCCATCATGTATTCCGCATACCAGTCCGGCCAGTTCTCGTCGTGCTTTCCGCCATTGCGCTTTTCGTGCTCGCCATGCGCTTCGGCAGCCCGGCGCAATCCCGCGGCGAGGTCTTTCGCCGTACCGAAGGCGGCAAGGTCCGAAGTGATGCGGCCGGCTAGCCGGGCGGTGATTTCCTGGAAAAGCCAGCCATTGCCGTCAGGGTCGTTGAAGGAAGCGAAGGAGCGGTAGCTGCCGCGATCCGGATCGACGCCGCTGACCCGGCGCCGGCCGAAGAGATAGGGCACGTCGGGCCCGCTATAGACCTCACCCTCGGGATGAAAGGCCTCGCTGACCTCGACGCCGCGCTCGCGCAGCTCTTTTCTGATCGCCTCGATATCGGAGACGATGAGATAGAGGCCCTGTGCGGAGCCGGGTGCCGCCGGCGTCACGTTTTTCCCGAAGATGACGGATGCGTTCGAGCCCGGCGGAGTGAACTGGATCACCCGGTAATTGTCACCTGAGGAATAATCGGCATCGAGGCGCCAGCCGAGCCCGCCGTAAAATGCCTTGGCCCGGTCGACATCCGAAACGGGCACGACAATGATCTCCAGCTTCATCTCGCTCGTGCCGTTGCCGGTCATGTTGCTTGCGCTGCTCATGATCTTCCCCCTCCATCGTCATTACGATGGTGTTGTTGATGATGGCGATACGGCGAATGCATCGCCCGCACCCACTCTACCACGTTGCGGGCCGGTGATCTCTGCTCACCCTTCCCGCGGCATCGCCTTGATGAAATCGATGAAAGCGCGCAGTGGAGCGGGCACCAGCCGGCGGCCGGGATAATAGAGGAAGGGGCCGGAAAAGCTTTCCCACCAGGGCTCCAGCACCGGCTCCAGCGCGCCGCTTTCGAAATAGGGCCTGAGCCAGTCCTCGAAGGTGAAGACGATGCCGGTTCCGGCCACCGCCGCATCGACGGCGAGATCCGTACCGCCGCCGTTCTGGACGATCAGCGGGCTCGGCGGATCGACCCTGACGATCTCGCCGTCGCGCTCGAATTCCCAGACCGGAATGGCGCGGCCGGCAAAACGCCCACGGATGCAGGCATGCTCGAGCAGATCGCGCGGATGCTCAGGTCGCCCATGTGCGGCGAGATAGGCAGCTGACGCACCCCCGGCAAAACGCTGGATGCGCGGGCCGATCGGCACGGCGATCATGTCCTGCTCCAGCCGCTCGTCATAGCGGATGCCGGCATCGCAGCCGGCGGCGATGATATCGACGAAATTCTCCTCGGTGACGATCTCCAGCCGAATATCCGGATAGGCTTTCAGGAAAGCCGGCACGATATCGGGCAGCACCAGCCTTGCCGCGCTGACGGGCACATTGAGCTTCAGCGTGCCGGCCGGCCGATCGCGAAAATCCTTCACGAAGTCGAGCGCCGCATCAATCTCGCTGAAGGCGGGGCCGAGCCGTTCCATC
Organism: Rhizobium sp. 01L419; assembly: GCF_056400025.1. NCBI lineage: Bacteria > Pseudomonadati > Pseudomonadota > Alphaproteobacteria > Hyphomicrobiales > Rhizobiaceae > Rhizobium > Rhizobium sp. 01L419. The sequence continues at coordinate 186,897 of NZ_JBFTSM010000012.1, read as the reverse complement.
AGCCCACGGCCGGCCTCCGTCGGCACCACGCTGCGTGTCGTGCGGTTGAGCAATCGCACGCCGAGTTCCGCTTCCAGCCGCCGCACCGCATCGCTGAGCGCCGATGAGCTCATATGGCCTGCCCGCTCCGCCTCGCGGAAACCGCCGGATCTTGCGACGGCGAGAAAAGCGCTGACATCGCTGATTTCAGGCCCACCTTGTTTCATATTCCAGATCTCACTCATTGTCCTCCACGCAGGACAGCCCGTCCGGATTATAGCCAATTGTCCAACCAATGATCCAGGCCTATCTCCTCTTCGCCTTCAAACGGAGATCCAGAATTCATGTCTACTGTCGAAAAATCGGGAAGCTTCAAACTCGGCGACCGCACGGTGAAGCGGCTCGGCTATGGCGCCATGCAGCTTGCCGGCAAGGGCGTCTTCGGGCCGCCGCGGGATCGTGACGAAGCCATCGCCGTTCTGCGCGAAGCGGTGGAAAGCGGCGTCAACCATATCGACACCAGCGATTTTTATGGCCCGCACGTCACCAACCAGATCATCAGGGAAGCGCTGCATCCCTACAAGGACGATCTCGTCATCGTCACCAAGGTCGGCGCGCTGCGCGGGGCCGACGCCTCCTGGAACCCCGCGTTATCGAAGGAAGAGCTGACCGCGGCTATCCACAGCAACCTGAAAAACCTCGGCCTCGATGTCATCGAGGTGGTGAACCTGCGCGCCATGTTCGATGTACACGGCCCGGCCGAAGGCTCGCTGGAAGCGCCGCTCACGGTTCTGGCCGAATTGCAGCAACAGGGCCTGATCAAGCATATCGGCCTGTCGAATGTCACCGCAAAACAGGTGGATGACGGCCGCAGGATCACCGGGATCGTTGGAGTCCAGAACCAGTACAATCTTGCCAACCGCAGCGACGATGCGCTGATCGACAAGCTTGCCGCTGAGGGAACCGCCTACGTACCCTTCTTCCCGCTCGGCGGCTTCTCGCCGCTGCAATCTTCGACGCTCTCTGAGGTCGCAACCCGCCTCAACGCCACGCCACTGCAGGTGGCGCTTGCCTGGCTCCTCAAGCGTGCGCCCAACATCCTGCTGATCCCCGGCACCTCCTCGCGCGGGCATCTCAGAGAGAACCTCGCTGTCGCAGACATCGACTTGCAGCCCGACGTGATGGCCGAACTCGATGGTATTGCCGCAGCGTAAGACGCCTATTCAACGTGAGGCAAACGGAGCGCGGCGGATCGCCGCCGCGCTCCGACGCCGCCTTACAGCCCCTCCACAGATTGACGAATCGCGCCGGCATCGACATCTTCTGGCTCAGGCGTGGCCTGCGCCCAACCTCCAGCGATCCTCCCCGGCAGGATCTCTCAAGCGGAGGCAAAGGGACTTCCGTCTCGGGTTCGCTAACCTAGGTCCGATCGCTCGGGCGTGGTGGCCGGGGAACATGCGTCCGTGACGGAAAGGCCTACAATGACCCATAACGGAAATCTCAAACGCAGGGTACGCGCCCGCGCCGCGAAAACCGGCGAATCCTACACCTCTGCTCTCAGCCATATCAGCAAACCGAAAACAGAGCCGCAACCGGATGAGCCCGCCGGCAAATCCCTGCGGCTGGCAGTCGCCCAGACCTCGGTCTGCCTCGACCCGCGCGATGCCGAAGCATTCCGTGCAAATGGTGCAGAAATGCGCCACCTGATGCGCCAGGCGAGCGAGGCCGGCGCCCGGCTTCTTCACTTCCCGGAGGGGACGATCTGCTTTCCCCACAAGCGCATCCTCTCCGAAATCGGCCCGGCAGAAATCGGCGCTGCCGATTGGAGCCGCTACCAATGGGAGGTTCTGCGCGAGGAACTGGAGGAAATGAGAAAACTTGCAAGGGAGCTGAAGCTATGGACGGTCTTCGGCGCACCCCACAGGCTTACCCCGCCCCACCGGCCGCACAACAGCCTCTATGTAATCTCCGAGAGCGGCGAACTGGTGACGCGTTATGACGAGCGCCTGCTCTCCCACACGAAGATTTCCTTCATGTATTCGCCGGGCAAGATGCCCGTCACGTTTGTCGTGGACGGCATCCGCTTCGGCTGCGCCGCCGGCATGGAGTCGCATTATCCGGAGATCTTCATCGAATATGAGAGGCTCGATGTGGATTGCGTACTCTTCTCCACATCGGGAGAAACACCCGCCGCGGCACCTCCCTTTGCCGCCGAAGTGCTGGGCCTTGCCGCAAGCAACACCTATTGGGTGAGCTACGCCGCCCACGCGCCGCAAAGCGCGATCGCCCCCTGCGGCATCGCCGCCCCCAATGGCCAATGGGCAGCCCTCTGCCCAGCGGACGGCACGCCCGGCATCGCCTTTGCCGACATTGCCACCAATCCAGCCAACCCCGCCCGCCCCTGGCGGCGCACCGCCCGCGGCGATCTCTACCGGCTGCACCAGATCGAGGGGGATCCGAGAAGCGACAGCCGCGAAGCCTTCTGAAGCCACAAACAGACTGGCGGACACTCAGTCCGCCAGCTTTAAATCACCTAACATATTGTATTTAATACGATTTTCGGCCACGGTAAATCCTAATCCTAAATATCCCTGTCAACTAAAGTCAGACCTAGTACTGCCACAATCTTTTCCCCAAATAGTTGTCGAAACACACAGACCCGACCATTGGGGGTGACGTCTTGGAGTGCTTTCTGAACGAACTCGCTTTATACGCGGCGCGAGCGCTGTGCGAGACGCTCATCGAGCTGGTTTGGGCGCATTGGCGCAAAAAGCGACGTGAGCGCAAGCATGCAGTCGACATGCAAGCTTTCAGAGCCGGTAATGGCATCCAACAGCGGCAGGTTCGTAGCGGAACTGATCCGGTCGGCTTGGCCGACCGACCAGACCATTCGCAGCATCAGTCGCGCACTGCCCGTTTCGCTTCCGGTACCAGCATCCCGTCAATCAACCACCGCCAGTAAGGCAGGCTCGCGAACGGCATCAGCCGGTGGGCCGTGGCAATGTCGCCTTCCGTCATGCCGGGCGCATTGCCTGTGACCGCGCCCTTCGCATTGGCGAGTCCTAGGCCGCCGGCGGCGGAGTGGCTCGCCGGCGCTTTCTGGCTGGCGTCAGGGAAGAGCGTCAATGCGCCGGCATAGACGCCAGGGACACCCATTTTTTCGAGCGCGTTGTTGATTTCGAAGCCGACAGCGAAGATGCCGGAGCGGTCGAGCCCTTCCATTGCCCAGGTGCCGGGATCGTCGGGAAGCTCGCCGCCCGTTTCCAACTGCTTCAGAGCGTAGAGGAAAGCGCCAATCGTCGTCAGGCCGACGATACCGCCGACGAGGCGGGTCTTGTCTTCCGGCAGGCCGCGGATCAGCACGCGTTGATTGGCGGCGATAGTAAGGGATCTGAACCGCAGGAGGGCATGGCCGAGAGGCGTCGATGCAAAGAGCGGCACGTTGTCCGCACCCTTGGTGACGAGGATGGAATCGGCGTCCTTGTTAATCGCGGCGCGGAAGGCGCGGCGGGTGGTTGCGGCTTTCGCATCGTCGCCCCAGCCTTGCGTGTTGGCGACCCTGACGCCATCGAGCGTTTCACCGTGGCTGGCGAACAACCGGCCGAGGTCTTCGGCGCCCTGCTTGCCGATGCCGAGGGCGTCCATATAGGCGCGCTCTTCGGCCGGCAGGGAGGCAAAGCCGCTTTGCGCGGCCTTCTCGGCGTTTGCCAGAATGCGGTTCTGGATGAGGCGCGAAGCGAGCGTCTTTTGAAAATCGTCCCAATGCGTGAGGCCGCTCATGAGCGGGACGCCGGCGGTCATGTTGCCGAGGAAGCGTTCGAACACACGGCCGTCAGCATAGGGATCGGTGATTCCGGCAAGCGAGGCCATGCAGGATGCGAGGATTTTCTCGCCGATGGCGCCGGCAAGCGCGGCTTCCGTCCCGCCGAGCCCGGCCGCCTGCACTCCGCGCAGCATCGGTCCGATTCCGTCCCTGATATGGGCAGAGATGCCATGCACCATTGCCGGGCGCACGGCATCGGCAACCGCGCCGATCTGCAACCCGCCCATCGCCCGCATGTAATTGAAGGTACCGGCGCCGGCCAGGATACGCACCCAGTTCGTGTCTCGGATTTCCGGATGCCCATTGCCGCGCAACATCTCGCGCGCCGCCTGCAGGTCGGCCATATCGGCGCGCTCTTGCAGATCGAGACGCTTCAGCGCAGCCGGATCGTCGCCCGCCCCGGCGCGCAGTTCGGCATAATCCAACCGCACCAGCTCGAAGGCCTCTTTCATGTCAGGCGATCCGAAACGCTCGGCAAGGTCGATATCAGCGGCCATGACGCGGGCATAGCGACGGCCGATGAGATCGGCGTCGTCTTCGAGAAACTTTTCGACGAGCGCGTCGGGAATTTCGAAGCTGCGTTCCTTCAGCGGGCCGCTTGCGGCAAGGGTGAAATTCTCCGGCTGGAAGCCATCGGCCGCCCGGCCGGTCAGCCTGTCGTGGATATCATCGACGATGCCTTCGACATAATCGGCCCGGTCGGCATCGTCCAAGAATTCGAACGTGCCGTGCGAGGCATGGTCGGCAATCCGGCTATCGACCTTGCCGATCCTGGCGAGATCGCTGACAAGGCCGCGATCGGGGTCGGCGGCATCCATGTCGCGGGCGATGCTGCCGGCGACGTATTGGAAGCCCGCCTCGAACTGCTCGAGCGCTTCGTCGGGCAGATGCCTGATGATGCCGCCGGCGAGATCGGCAAGGCCGGCCCCGTGACCAGCCATGCGCCCGACCATGCCGGATTCTAGATCGGCTTTTTCGCTTTCCAGGCTCGAAAGCGTCTTTTCCTTTCCGGCCGCCTCGCGCGCCATTGCGACGGAAACCTGCCCGTCCAAATAGGCGCGCAGGATGGTCTTGAATTCCTGCTTGTCGGCTTCGATCGCCTGAGGATTCCATAGGCGCGAGAAATAGGATTCGGCGGTGGCGGCATTGACGTCTTTTGGCAGCAGACCGCTATCGATCGCCCGCTTCTTCAGGGGCTCGATGACATAGGAGCGCCAGGCGCCCGCGGCTTGCGCGACGCCTTCGATGTCGCTTTTGTCGCCGCGGCGCATGGTGCGCCCGACCTCTTGATAAAACTGCTTTTCGGTCAGCGACAGCCCCGCCTTGCGCGCTTTCGTATAGGCGGCGCGCTGGGCCGCGACGGCCTGCGAAACGGGCCCGCGGGTGAATTCGTGCATGGTCGTCCCGGCGGCGATATCGCCCTCGCCCGCCATAGTCTTCGTCAGGTAGACGGGGTTTTCCATCATCTGCGAACCGATCTGGCGCGCGGAGGCGGAAGGGCTGTGCAGCGTGCGCAGGAGCGGATTGAGCTTTGCCGTGTCTCTGGCAACGTCTGACGCCGCGGGCCTGGCAATGGAGAGATCGGCGGATGTTTCCGGCCGCGTGCCTGCGTCATCGGCGGACGACGGAACGGAAAAGCCCATCATTTCTGCATGAAGCGTGTTCGTGCCGGCATCGAATCCCGGCGCTTTGGCGGCGTCGAAGGCGCGCGCGGCGGCGGCGTGTTCAAGGCGCGTCATGAGAAAGGCGCGGCGGCCGCCCATCACGCTCCTAAAAAGTGCCGAGCCACCGATGTGCTTCAACGACTCGTCGACCGTGCGCAATTCCTGGCTGGCGTGCAAGCCCGCCTCCTGCGCGGCCTTGGAGGCGGCGCCGGCGGCCCCTGCGCGCAGCGCGGATCGGATGATGGAATAGCCCTTGCCGACCTTCACCGGCGCGGTGGCCGGAATAAGAGAGGTCACATCGAGGAAGGCCGCCGCGAGATTCATGGCCTGCCCGAACAGTCCGGCCCGCTCCAGAACCTCGCGGTCCCTGTTCTCCTGATCGATATCCGCCTTCACCGCATCCATCGCCTTCTTGTTGAAGACATCGAGGAAATGATCGCCGTATTCTTCGTAGCCTTTCAGGTTCTCCGGATCGAAGGGGCGAAAATCATGGTCGATATCGTAATAGCCTCCCGTCGCCTTTTCGTAGAGCTTGTTCGACGTGACGGTCGAGCCAATAAGATTGCTCTTTCGCAATGCTGCGAAGGCCGTCGTGAAGGCCGTCGTAATGACATCGGGACGTGGGGCGGGAGCCGGCGCGCCCACCTGCTGCTGGAGGAGATAATCGGATTCCAGGGGTGTCTCGGGGCTCGCCCGGCTTTCATCGAATGGCATGGATCAATTCTTTCTTTTCGTTTTTGGCAGCACGCCGGGCAGATTGCGGAATGTTGGCGCAGGATCGGGGGATGACGGCGCGGGTTTGGGAGGCAGCAACCGTGGGTCCATCATCGACTGCGGCAAGGAAAGCTGCCAGGCGAGGACCTTTTCGCGGTCGCGCCCGAATTCGGTGTGCTGCAAATTCTCCAGACGCTCAGCCTCCTGCTCGGCGTGCTTTTTGACGAGCGCTGCTTTCCTGGCGGCTGCAATCTCCTCGGGGGTCGGCGGGGTCGCAAAGAACGGTTTGCGGTAGTGCTGCAAAACGCCGTCCTTGTCCCTGTAGTAGATCTGGTAATGAGGCGCGATGCCGGCGGCTATGTCGTTTTCCGTGTCCTGGTCCGCCTCGAGGAAGGCCTCGTCATGTGTGATGCCATCGTCGGCAAGAGCCTTGTTCAACTGCTCCCCGATATAGCCGTGGGAACCGTCCCAGTCGGCCGGATAGGTCTTTTCCGGCGGCAAATGGGTGACGACTTTTGGCCCGTCCATCGTGAATTCCGACGTGCCGTAACGGCGCTTGATACGATCATTCGCAAGCGTCGTACCCGCATCGATATCGCCGCCGGCGTCGAAAATGCTTTCCGTCAGAATGTCCTTGTAGTCGCTGACGATCGCAGCCGACTGTCGCGGATTRCTCCCGAGGCTCGGCGCAAAGCTGAACCAGCCTTCGTCATAGATGCCGCTCACCTTTCCTTCTGTCGCAAGACGGTCGATCGCATCTTTCATCTGTTTCGTGTCCATCAGCGCCGAGCGCTGGCGCACCTTGTCGCGGTCTTTGCGATCGATGATGCGCCGGGCGGCAATGGCGGGCGTCAGGCCCACATCATCGACGTAATGCGAATAGAGGGCCACGTCGTCGGCAAGTTCGGCCCCGCCCGTCATCCAGCCGAGTGCGCCGGGAGAGGCGATCGAAATCCGGCTGGCAAGATCGAGCGCGTCAACCGTGCCATCGAGATCGCGGTTCGCGAGAGCCATACGCAAGCTGCTGCCGACCGCAGTCGGCACCGCGCCGGTCTGGCGGATCTGGTTGAGCAGCAGCGGCTCGAGCTGCGCAGGCGCGGCGGGCAATGAAATCGCCTCCCAGACGTCATCGTTGGCCTTGCGGCCGTTTTCGCTATAGGGAGCGATGACGAGCTTGCCAGCATGGAACGCCTCGACATTGGTGCGCGTTTCGAGCGCTTCCCGGTTCTTCTCGTCAAGGGTGTTGATTAGCATAACCTTGTCGCCGACATCGATGAGGGTATCGGCATGGATATCGCGCGTCGTCAGCGACGTATCGCCATTGTCGATGCGCTGGCGGTAAGCCTCGGCCTGCGCCACCTGGGCGGCTTTCTCCCGCGATGCCTGCTGCAGTGCGGCGGCCCGCGCGCCATCGGCGGCACTCTGGCGGATCTCATCGGCATAGGCCGGCGGCAGGCCGCTCAGGACGCTTTCCATCGCCTGCGAGAATTGCGGCCCGGCGGCTTGCGGCATAGTTGCTTCGGGGTTGGCCGTCGTGGTGAAGGCGCCCGCAGCAGCCCCCGCCGCCGCAGAAACAGCTAGAGGTGCCGACCTTGCCGCCCCCATGCGCTTGGAAAATTCCGTATCGGAAATCTTCAGCAAGCCTTCCCAGGTCGTCTTCAGGCCGGCGCGGATGGCAGCATAATTGCCGTCCTGGATATCGCGCGCCAGATCGCGGCCGGTATTCGTGCGGTAATCGGCCTGGGCCAGCCAGGCGGCGGCGCGGTCCTGCGAGGCCGGCGAAAAATCCGTCAGCCCCAGCGCCGTTGCGGCCCGCTCCCAGGTTCCCTTGACGAACTGGTAGCGTCCGGTCGCCGTCGTCGTGCCGCCGGCGCCGATGAGGCCGGGATGGGCGGCATAATCCCGGATGCGCTGGCCGCCGTTCATCATGTCGTAGGCCGGCGATTCCGTGCCTGAAATGACTGACAGCAGCGCATATTGATCATGGCTCAGGCCTCGGGCCGCAAACTGCCCCGGTGCCGGATTGGAGGCGTTGACATGCGCCGCATCGGCGCTAGCGGCCTTCTTCAGGCCGGGTTTCAGCCTGTCGAGCAGGACCATGTGATCCTGCGGCGTGATATCGGCACCGTGATCGGTCGCATATTTCGCGGCCCTGACCGTGTCGCTCTCGGCAATGCGCAGGGCAGATTGCAGGCGCACGTTGCTGAGATAGGTCGCCCGCTCCAGCAGCCGGCGCTCCTCGCCCCAGCCTTCCTTGGCGCCGCGAGCATCGAGCTCCTGCAGGCCGCGGCCGACGAAGCCATTCCACCTGGTCTCATCGTCGGGCGTCTGGATTGCCTGGCGCGAGAAATTTTCCGCCGCTGCCGTGTGTTCCTGCAGCAGCCACTTCTTCGTCTCGTCGGCTTTCTTGATCATGCCGGAGCGCAGCGCGTCGGTTTCGTAGGCCGCAACCTGCTTGTTGAAGAGGCCCGTTTGCGCCGGCGACATCTTCCCGACGATATCGCGCTTCAGGCCCTTGACGCTCTTCTGGTAGGCGTCGAACCCTTCGACCGCCTGCCGCCCTTGTGTGTTGGCATAGCCGGTATCGGGGTCGTAAAGCAGCTTGTCTTTCGCCTGCAGCCATTGATTGGCGCCATCGCTGACGACAGCCTCATCGCGCATCTGCTGCACACGCTGCACCGCTTCGGCCGCGACATCCATGCCACCAGCAACGGACTGCAGCCCTTTGCCGATCGCCAAGCCGAAGGCATCGGCCGTCGCACCGCCAACGAGCGTTTCGGTATATTCGGGCCGCAGTGCAACGCGGTCCTGATTTTCTTGATAGAGGGGAACCTTGACCAAATCCGCGGCCTTTCTTCGTCGTATTGCTGATCACAACGAACATCGGCAGGAAAGGTTGAGTCCGAGACAGACGACCGGAGAAAGCCAGGTCTCATCGAAGCCCGAGAACTCCTGGCTGCATAGACTGAAGGCAGGAGGACTTCTCCACTCCTTCTGGAAAGGTCAGATCTTTGGATGTCAGGTAATTGCCCGCTGGGTGAATGCCGGCCCCGACCGATTCGGCCAGCGCGCGCCGTCAACCGCGATTTTCGCAGTCAACCGTTCGCACCCTATCCATGACGCCAAACGAGGAATGGCATCATGGATGAGACCACCCGCAACGAGCTCGATAAACTCCACGGCAGGATCAACGATTTGAAGGAGCGCGTCGTCTCGCTGGAAGCGCAGCAGCCGCATATCAACGCTGCCCTGCTGCGCATCGAAGGCAGCGTCGAAAAGCTCGCAAACCGCATCGGCAAGGCTTTCTGGGCGGTCGTCGCCATCGTGCTGACGCCGCTCGCCGGGCTGTTGATCAAGGCGATCGCCTCCGGCGCGCTCGCCCGCTTTCTCTAAGCAATTCCAGCAAAAGTGCGTAGCGGTTTTGTGCACGGAATTGCGGAAAAACAAAGAGATGGAGCATTTCCCTGATTCAAATTCTCTGAGTTCACCCCGACAACCCTTCCCAAACCATCCTGCCGCCATCCACCATCATTAGGGCAGCAGACATGACCCTCGTCTTCATCCGCATTCTCCTGCGTTACCTCGCCGCCATCCTCGTCACCCGTGGGCTGATCGCCCCCGATCTCGGCGAAATGATCTCGCGTGATCCCGATGTCGCAATGGCCCTTCAGGTCGCCTCCGGCGTGCTCATCGCCGCCATTGCCGAAGGCTGGTATTATCTGGCGCATCGCTGCGGATGGGCGAAATGAAGTGGCTGAGCGACCTGCTGCTCGGCGGCATCATCGAGAAATTCACCGGCCCGCTGCTATCAGCCTATCAGGCAAAACTCTCGGCCGAGACCGATCAGCAGAAGCTTGCCGCGGAAGAAGCAATCAAGAGCATCGAGGCTGCCCGCGATATCGCGGTCGCGGAAGCCGCCGACCGCTGGAGCGCCACCCGCCTCGGCCGCCTGCTCATCGTCATCCCTTTCGGGCTCTGGTGGGCGGCGATCTACATGGTGCAGCTCCTTAATCCGTGGTTCGGCCTCAATCTCGTCGTCGTCGACGTGCCGCCGCGCATCAATGACATGGCGCTGGTGCTGATCCCGGCGATCGTCGTCGGCGATGCCGGAGCGCTGCTCGCGCGGCGTTTGAAGAGATAGCAGGACACCAGCTCAACCATTGCCTGCCATCATCACCCCATCAAGAGAGCGACGGGTTGGGGGCCGAATTCCTCCGGTGACCTTGCGAAACGCCTTCGGCCGGAGCCAGGCGCTCTCTTGATGCCAGCCTTCTGCTACCAGAAGCGCCACCACGGATGCTTTGCAGTTGATGAAGCCGGTGCGATGGCCGCTATGGGTTCGCCATCCGGGCCATAGAACTCCCCGTCGTCTCCTTGCACTCTGGCGCCGAGGTGTTCGGCGATCGACCACATCTTGCGGCGAATTTCCGGATCGGGGTTCTTGGCGTCGATGTTATCGCTCCCGCTCCAGGCAAGCCAGCACAGATCGTTTCCACGCTCTCCGCCGGAATAGGCTATCCAGACGCAGAGGCCTTTCTGTACGACGCGGAGAACCTTGCCACCATTCAAGGCAGCTTCGGCAAAACCATCGTGCCGCAGCTCGGGGTCGCCCTCCACATAGGCAAGCCAGTCCTCAAGCGAAACGCCCGGGCTCGGGTCAAACCAGTTCTCTTTGCGGGTAATATGAAGATCATACCCCATTTGCCTCACCCTCCACGGGAATTCATATCCTGGGCCGACCCTACGTTCGGCACATAAACAAAAGGTTGCGTATGACGAGCTGTTAGGGCCGACTGCGCGGGCTCGCAGCGACGGATTCGGGAAATTCAGGCATGACGGAAGAAACCTGTAACGAGATCACCCTTGTCTCCGCCGAGGAACGGCCCGATCTCATCCCCGCGTTCGACGAACTCGGTGCAGCCGTCTGGCCGAAGTTCATCGGCGGCGACGCTACTGTCATCAGATACTGGAACAGCCTGTTCTCTGATGGCCTGCGCCGCCATCAGTTCCTGGCCCTCGGCAGGGACAGCCAGGGAAACGAGCAGGTTGTTGCTACATCGAACAGCATCCCCTTCCTGTGGCCCGAACCTGAAGACGACGCCTCCCTGCCCGATGCCGGATGGGATGCCGTTCTCGCCGGTGGCATAGAGGCGCTTACGTCGGGTCAAAAACCCAATGCGCTCTCAGCCCTCGCCATCGTCGTCTCGCCCGCCATGCGCGGTTCGGATCTCGCCGAACGGCTGATCGCCAACATGAAGGCGGATGCCAGACATTACGGCTTTCAGGCCCTCGTCGCCCCCGTGCGCCCCACGAAGAAGGCCGCCTATCCCCTGACATCCTTCGAGAACTACATCGCCTGGACGACCCCGGCAGGCGCGCCCTTCGATCCCTGGGTGCGCAAGCATTGGCAGCTCGGCGCCCGCCTCGTGAAAATCGCTCCGAACTCGATGCGGGTCGAGGCGCCGCTGTCGCAATGGAGCGAATGGAGCGGTCTGCGCTTTCCCGTTTCCGGGCCGTACCATCTGGAGGGCGGTCTGACGCCGCTGATTGCGGATTGTGAGAGCGAGCTCGGGCTTTATGAAGAGCCGAATGTCTGGATGCGGCATAGGCTGGAGGATGATTTGAAGGTCTGACTGCTGGAGCTGAGACTGAAGATCCGCGGATAGAACCCTTGTGCCACGTGGCTCGACCCTGGTCAGGAGGCCCGAAGGGTCGGATGAGGGGGCTCCGGGCCGCAGCCTCTCCTCTTTCTGCCTGCCAAGACTACCGAGTCCTCCTTCCATCCTCTCCTCCGCCACACTCCCAAGATTTTTCCACGATCCATCCCATCAACGAAAACCTATTTCGCTAAAGCCCCATCGAAGCAAATGCCTTCGGGTTTAAACTTCATAGAATTTATAGATTATATCTCTTTCACGCATCAGGAGGATATCCGTGCCCAAGACCGCTTCCAATCCCATCGAGCTCGGCACCCGTGCTGCAGACTTCATTCTGCCTGACGCCAAGGGTGTGCTTCACAAGCTCTCCGATTTTGACGGCACACCGGCGCTGCTCGTCGCCTTCATCTCCAACCGTTGCCCCTTCGTGCAGCTGATCCGCAATGATCTGGCCGCTTTCGCCAGGGAATACGAAGCCAGGGGCCTGCGCGTCATCGCCATCAACAGCAACGATTCGGAAGCACACCCGGAAGAAAGCCTTGCGGCCGTCGGCCAGGAAGCCGAAGCGATCGGCTACACCTTCCCCTATCTGAAAGACGAGGCGCAGGCGGTGGCGAAAGCCTATGGCGCGGCCTGCACACCTGATCTTTTCCTCTTCGATGGCGCGCGCAAGCTCGCCTATCACGGCCAGTTCGATGATGCCCGCCCGGGCAATGGCAAGTCCGTCACCGGCAAGGATCTGCGCGCCGCCGCAGACGCGGTTCTCGCCGGCGCCAGGCCCGCAGCCGAACAGACCGCATCGATCGGCTGCAACATCAAGTGGACCGCGGGCAACGAACCCTCCTGGTTCTCCAACGCTGCCTGATATCAGTCGCGGCAGCTACTCCCTCTGCCGCGCTCTTTCCCATGATCCAGAGATTTCCTGATGTCGCTGAAGCGTAAAGACTTGGCGGGCAGCGGCCCGTTGCATCTGCAGACGGACGTGCTGGTCCTCGGCGGCGGGCCGGCCGGCGCGTGGGCGGCATTGTCGGCGGCGCAGAATGGCGCCCGCGTCGTGCTTGCCGACAAGGGCTATCTCGGCACCAGCGGCGCAACCGCTCCGTCCAACACCGGCACCTGGCTGGTGCCACCGGGCGAAAACCGTGCCCAGGTCGTCGAGCGCCGCTGGCAGCGCACCGCCAATCTCGCCGACCAGCGCTGGATGCTGCGCACCGTCGACCAGGCCTATGAAAACCTCCTGAAGCTTGCCGAATGGGGCTATCCCTTCCCCGATGACGAGGATGGCAAGCTCTATATCGCCAATCTGCGCGGGCCTGACTACATGGCGTTCATGCGCCGCCGGGTGCTGAAAGCCGGCATCACCGTGCTGGATCACCACCCTGCCCTCGAACTCTATTTCGATGGCGAAGCCGTCACGGGTGCCGCAGGCATCGACCGCCAGCGCGACCGCGACTGGCGTGTGGATGCCGGCGCCGTGGTGCTGGCAACAGGCGGCTGCGCCTTCCATGAGCGCATCCTCGGTGCGGCAGCACTCACCGGCGACGGCCACCTGATGGCGGCGGAAGCCGGCGCCAGTCTCTCTGGCATGGAATTTACCGGCAAATATACGCTCGCCCCCTATGGCTCCTCGCTGAACAAGGGCCTGCCCTTCCGCTGGGCCTCCTTCTTCCGCGAGGATGGCACGCCGATCCTCGATAGCGATGGCAACCACCTGCAGAACGGCATCGGCGAGCGCGAAAAGGAAATCGCGAGAGCCATGATCGAAGCCCCCGTCTATGCCGTGCTCGATCAGGCCGAACCCGCCCTGCAGGACTGGCTGCGCCGCGGCCAGCCGAACTGTTTCGTGCCCTATGACCGCGCGCCGGTCGATCCCTTTGCCCAGATGTTCCGCGTCACCTTCCGCGCCGAAGGCACCGTGCGCGGCACCGGCGGCATCCGCATCGCCACATCCGATTGCGGCACCGATGTGCAGGGCCTCTATGTCGCCGGCGATGCCGCAAGCCGCGAACCACTCGCGGGCGCCACATCAGGCGGCGGCGGGCCGAATTCTTCCTGGGCCATCGCCAGCGGCTGGTGGTCCGGCCAGGGCGCAGCGTCGCATAGCAAGCGCCGCGGCGACAAGGCCTTCCGCGCCAATTCCAGCCCGCTCGGCCAGGCGGGTCTGCGCCCCGGCGGCACTTCGAAATCCTCTCTGACGCCGAAAGATGTCATCGACAGCGTGCGCGCCGAAGTCACGCCGCTGGAGAAAAACTATTTCCGCGAAGGCACCCGCCTGCAGGCGAGCCAGGACAAGCTCGACACGCTCTGGGCCGATGTTAAAAACCACCTTTCCGGCTCCGGCCTCGACAGGCTGAAGGCGCGGGAAGCAGCCGCCATTGCCGCCCACGGCCGCTGGTCGCTCGCCTCCGCATTCGCCCGCAAGGAAAGCCGCGGCATGCACCGCCGCTCGGACTTTAAGGGTAATGACCCGGCCTTCGCCCATTCCATCACCGTGCGCGGCGTCGATGACATCGTGGTCAGCGCACAGGCAGAAAGCCGCCAGGAAATCGCATCATGATCGAAGTCGTCTCCGAAAGCCGCTGCGTGGAATGCGATATCTGCGTGAAGGTCTGTCCGGCCAATGTCTTCGACGCGACCGATGGCGTTCCCGTCATCGCTCGCCAGGATGACTGCCAGACCTGCTTCCTCTGCGAAATCTACTGTCCCACCGACGCGCTCTATGTCGCCGAGCGCGCCGATGGTCCCCTCGCCATCACCGAAGAGGAAGTGGAAGAGCGCAATCTCTTCGGCAGCTATTCCCGCGCGCTCGGCTGGCAGCGCGGCAAACCGGGCGGATCTCAACTCGACCCCACCCACCGCATCCGCGTCGCGCAAGTCTGAATTGGAGAAGCCCATGGACCGCATCACCGTCACCGATGTCCGCAAGACCTTCCAGCTGAAGCCCGGCCAGACAGTCCAGATCGATGGCCGCCCTTCGGACCGCGTCACCGTCTTGAACGGTATCGATCTCACCATCCGCAAAGGCGAATTCATCACCCTCGTCGGCCCGAGCGGCAGCGGCAAATCCGTGCTGCTGGACATCATCGGCGGCCTCACCGAAGCCTCCGACGGCATCGTCCGGATCGATGGCAAGCACATCGTCAAGCCGGACCCGAAGACTGGTTACGTCTTCCAGCAATATGCGCTGTTTCCCTGGCGCACCGCTCTTGCCAATATCGAATATGCGCTTGAAGTCCACGGCGTTCCCAAGCGCGAGCGCACGGAGAAGGCCCGCTACTTCCTCTCCCTCTTCGGCCTCTCCGGCTTCGAGGATCGTTTCCCCAACCAGCTCTCCGGCGGCATGCAGCAGCGCGTGGCGATTGCCCGCGCTCTCGCGACCGACCCCGAAGTCCTGCTGATGGACGAGCCCTTCGCAGCACTCGATGCCCAGACCCGCGAGATCCTGCAGACCGAACTCCTGCGCATCTGGGAAAAGATCAACACGACTGTCGTCTTCGTCACCCACTCGATCGACGAGGCGATCTACCTCGCCGACCGTATCGTCGTCATGACCGCCCGCCCCGGCACGGTGAAGGAAATCATCGAGATCGACCTGCCCCGCCCGCGCGATGGCGACATCAGAGCAAGTGCGGAGTTCAACGCCCATCGCGGCCGCGTCTGGGAGGCGCTGCGTGACGAGGTGAACAAGGCGCAGAAAGACTGGGCGCTTTCGCCCGCCTATGCCCACTGAAGGGAAGAAAGCTTATGGCCTACGTCACCGATAAACCCGCCTTCGGCGCCCGCCTCTTCCCCTCGCGGGAGAAAGCTGCGCGCCCTAAGCGCCGCCTCGAATTCGGCACCTTCACCTATGGCCTGCCGCTAATGGTCGTCTTCTTCGGCCTCTGGGAAATCGCCCCCCGCCTCGGCTGGCTGAACCGCATCTTCTTCCCGCCGCTGAGCGAAGTGCTGGAAGCCTGGTACGCCATGCTGCTCGACGGCACGCTCTCGGCCAATATCGGCATCAGCCTGCAGCGCGCCGCCATCGGCTTCCTGCTGGCGGTCGTCATTGCCGTGCCGCTCGGCTTCCTGATGGGCCGCTATACGCTCTTCGAAAAGGTCTCGGACCTGCTCGTGCAGACGCTGCGCAACACCTCGCAATTTGCCCTTCTGCCGGTCTTCATCCTGCTGCTCGGCATTGGCGAGGCCTCCAAGATCGCCATCTGCTTCTATTCCTCGATCTTCTTCCTGCTGATCAACACGATTTCGGGCGTCAAATCCGTCGATCCGCTGCTGCTCAAAGCCGCCCGCTCCATGGGCACGTCCGATCTCGACATGTTCCGCAAGGTCATCCTGCCGGCCAGCATTCCCTCCATCGTCTCGGGCATGCGCCTTGCCGTCAAATCCTCGATCTTCGCCGTCATCGGCGCCGAAATGCTCGCCGCTAAATCCGGCCTCGGATTCCTGATCCAGCAGTCGCAGCTGATGATGGAAACGGCCGACATGTATGCCGGCATCATCACCATGACCGCGATCGGCCTGCTCGTGAACTACCTGCTCGTCTGGTTCGAGCGCTGGGCGACCGCCTGGAAGGGCAGCTCCGAAATCTCTCACAACTGATTGCAATACCGTTTCTGAAGGGGACATCACATGACAAGCTTCAACCCATCCATCCTGCGCCGCACGCTGCTATCAGGCCTCGCAGCCCTCGCCCTCGGCAGTGCCGCGCTCTCCACGCCGGCCTTTGCCGAAGACAAGCCCGATGTCATCCGCATCGGCAGCACGGCGCCCGGCCACCTGAAATTCATCCTCGAGCGCCATAGCGGCTCGCTCGCCAAGGAATTCGAAAAAGATGGCATCAAGGTCGAATTCATCGCCTTCACCAATGGCGGCTCGGAAGCCACCACTGCACTTGCCACGGGTGCTGTCGAATTCATCTACACCGGCAACAATCCGGCGCTGCGCGTCGCCGCAGCCGGTGCGGATGTGAAGGCGATCGGCCTCTCCAGCTTCGTCAAGGAAAATGGCTCGGCGATCATCGTCAAGACGGACTCGCCGATCAAGTCGCTGGCGGACCTGAAGGGCAAGAAGGTCGCCTATCTCACCGGCACCGTACGCCACTCCACCTTCGCAAAGGCGCTGAAGTCGGCTGGCCTGTCGCTCAACGACGTGGAATCCCTCAACCTCGCCTTCGACGCGTCAGGCCCGGCGCTGGTGCGCGGTGATGTCGATGCCGTCGTCGAAAGCGGCGATGTCGCCGCCAAGCTCGTCGACACCGGCGAGGCCCGCGTCATCCTCGATGCCTCCTCGCATCCGGAATGGTCCGCCCCCTTCCTGATCTCTGCCAATGGCGAATTCGTCAAGAAATACCCTGATCTCGTCAAGCGCCTCTTGAAGGTCGATATCGAAACCGCACGCTGGGCCGACGCCCACCCGGAAGACACGATCAAGATCTTCGTCGACGAAACCAAGTCCTCGGAAAAGTCCGTGCGCAAGACCTACAAGGACAACGTCTTCTACCAGGACCCGAAGATCACTCCTGAGGCGCTCGCCTCGCTGAAGAGCGAAGAGCAGTTCATGGCCGACGCCAAGCTGCTCAAGGGCTCCGTCGACTACGACAAGTGGATCGACACCAGCTTCCTCGACGCCGCCTATAAGGAAGTCGACGCCAAGAAGTCGAACTGATCTCCGGGCAGAACCCGCAAACGTTTCCTCGCCATCTGAGTCGTTGGCGGGGAGAATTGGCGCCTTTCGCAATATGTCTGGCGTCGTCTGCAAATGATCTGGCATGATGCGCCGATTACCTTGCGTTCTATGCAAGAGCAAAAAGGTGCATCATGAACAGCAAATCCCAATCCACGGCCCTGGTCACCGGCGCGTCATCCGGCATGGGAAAGACCATCGCCGGACGCCTGATCGCTGATGGCTATCTGGTCTATGTCGCCGCCCGCAACGTCGAGAAGATGGCCGATCTGGCAGAGCTTGGCGCAATCCCGCTGCAGATGGATATTTCGAAGGACGAGGACATCGTTGCCGCCGTCAGGGCCATCACCGAGAGATCTGGTGGCGTCGATGTGCTGGTCAACAATGCCGGCTTCGGTCTCTACGGCCCTGTCGAGGAGATCCCGCTCGATGAGGCGCGTTATCAGTTCGAGGTGAACGTCTTTGGCCCCGCGCGCCTGACCCAGCTTCTGCTTCCAGCTATGCGGGCGCGCGGCGCAGGCACCATCGTCAACATCACCTCGATGGGCGGCAAGATCTATACGGTGCTCGGCGCCTGGTATCACGCCACCAAGCATGCGCTGGAAGGCTGGTCCGACAGCCTGCGGCTCGAGCTCGAACCCTTCGGCATCCGCGTCGTCGTGATCGAGCCGGGACTTATCGAAACAGGCTTTGGCGACGCCGCTTCCCGGGGCATCCTGGAACGGTCCGGCACCGGCCCTTACGGGAAGCTCGCGCAAAGCGTGGCCGCCTCCATCGACAGGAGCTATGGCCGGGGCCAGGGAACCGATCCCAAGGTCATCGCCGATGTCGTCGGTGATGCCGTCCGGTCGGCCCGGCCCAAAACCCGCTATGCAGCGGGCAAATACGCAAAGATGATGATCTGGGTGCGCAAGTGGCTGGGCGACCGCGCCTTCGACCGGCTGATCAAGAGCCAGATGTGAAGGCCGCCGTAGAGGATGCAATGATGACCGGGAATGCGGGCGACAGATGCAGGCTGCCGCAGGCCTTCTGGCGGGCGGCGGAGCGCATGGGCTTGCCCGCCCCGGCTCTGCTGCGTCAGGCAAGGTTGCCGGCGACACTGCATATCGCGCCGGAGACATGGCTGTCCACCGCACAGTATTTCGCGCTGTGGCGTGCGGTCGAAACGCTGTCGCAAGACCCCGCCATCGGCCTGCGCATGACCGTCGAGACCGATACCTCGCTGCATCCGCCCGCCACGATGTCGGCCTTTTTCGCGCGGGATTACCGCGACGGGTTGCATCGGCTGGCGCGGTTCAAACGGCTCTGCACCCCGGAGGAACTGACCGCAGCCGAAACCGTGAGCGAATGCCGCGTCGCGGTGCGCTGGCTTCATACCGATGAAGCCGAGCCGGATGCGGCAGCCGACGTGACCTTTGCGGCGATCCTTGAACTCGGGCGGCGCGGAACGGGGCGGCATCTCATGCCCATCCGGGTCGAGATGACCCGAACCGGGCCGGTGAGCGAAGCACATCGATCCTACTTTGATGCACCTGTTCGTACCGGCTGCGCGCAGAACGTGCTGGTGCTGGATCGTGCCGATCTGGACCTGCCGTTCTCAGGACATAACCCCGAACTGCTTGCGATCCTCGATCCCTCTCTTGCTGCATCGCTTGGCGAGATCGAAGCACGATCCTCGCTCCCCGATCAGGTAAAGATCCTGATCAAGCGCCGCATCGCCAGTGGCAAACCCGATATTGCCGATGTGGCCCGCGAAATGGGCATGAGCGAGCGGACCCTGCAGCGCCGCATCACAGAACAGGGCACGAGCTATCGCGGCCTGCTGGACGAAGCGCGGCGGGAACTCGGCCGCCGTTTGCTGTCCGACGGGCAGAACGGCATCGAGGAGATAGCATTCCTGCTGGGCTTTCAGGATACCAGTTCGTTCTATCGGGCCTTCCGCGCATGGGAAGGGCTTACCCCGGCAGAATGGAGAGACCTCCACTGAAACGGTTTGTCCAGCGCCGCCCCATGCTCTCGATTCAGCGTATATCAGCAACCGCCCAACAAAGCCCGCCCCAAAAGCCGGCCCCGAAAGCCTGCTTTGTTGATTGCCGAAATTCCGCGCGTCTCCCTGAGCCCGATTTCACGTCGGTCCGAATACAGCGGCGACACCGTTTCCGGACAGGAACAATGAGCAGTTGAGTGCATTCCCTCATCGACCCAAGGAGGGACCCATGTCACCCAAAACCGTAAAAACAGCTGCATCCGCAACCGCGACTATCCACGATCAGCGCCTTCACAGGGGGGCCGGCGGCGAGCTCCATCAGATCGCCGAGGATGGCGCCGACGTCTTGACGACGTCGCAGGGCGCACCCGTTGCAGACGATCAGAACACGCTGAGGGTCGGCCCGCGCGGCCCGGCCCTGATCGAGGATTTCCATTTCCGCGAAAAGATATTCCATTTCGACCACGAGCGCATTCCGGAGCGGGTGGTCCATGCCCGCGGTTATGGCGCGCACGGTTTCTTTGAGACTTATGCCCCCCTGTCGAAATATACGAGGGCTGATCTTTTCCAGCGCGCCGGCGAGAAGACGCCGGCCTTCGTGCGCTTCTCCACTGTCGCCGGCAGCAAGGGTTCCTTCGATCTCGCGCGCGACGTGCGCGGTTTTGCCGTAAAGATCTACACCCAGGAGGGAAATTGGGATCTGGTCGGAAACAATATTCCGGTCTTCTTCATCCAGGATGCCATCAAGTTTCCGGATATCATCCATTCGGTCAAACCTGAACCGGACCGCGGCTTTCCCCAGGCGCAGTCGGCCCACGACAATTTCTGGGACTTCATCTCGCTGACTCCGGAAAGCATGCACATGATCATGTGGGTGATGTCCGACCGCGCGATCCCGCGATCATTCCGCTTCATGGAAGGTTTCGGCGTGCATACCTTCCGCTTCGTCAACGAGAAGGACGTATCCACTTTCGTCAAATTCCACTGGAAGCCCAAGCTCGGGCTGCAGTCGGTGGTCTGGAATGAAGCCGTCAAGATCAATGGCGCCGATCCCGATTTCCATCGGCGCGATCTTTGGCAGGCGATCCAATCGGGCAACTTCCCGGAATGGGAACTCTGCGTGCAGCTTTTCGATCAGAAATTCGCAGACGAATTCGATTTCGACGTGCTCGACCCCACCAAGATCATTCCCGAGGAGATCCTGCCCGTCCAGCCGATCGGCCGGCTGGTGCTCGACCGCATGCCGGACAACTTTTTCGCGGAAACCGAACAGGTCGCCTTCATGACCCAGAACGTCCCGCCCGGCATCGATTTCAGCAATGACCCGCTGCTCCAGGGACGCAATTTCTCCTATCTCGATACGCAGCTGAAGCGCCTTGGCGGACCGAACTTCACCCATCTGCCGATCAATGCACCGAAGTGTCCCTTCCACCATTTCCAGCAGGACGGGCACATGGCGATGCGCAACCCGGTCGGCCGGATCAACTACGAACCGAATTCCTCGGGCGAAGGCCCGCGGGAATCGCCGGCCAGGGGCTTCCGCACCTTCCCGTCGGAGGAAACGGGGCAGAAGGTGCGCCTGCGTCCCGAAAGCTTTGCCGACCATTACAGCCAGGCGCGCCAGTTCTATATCAGCCAGACGCCGCCCGAGCAGCGCCACATCGCCGCCGCCCTGACCTTCGAACTCAGCAAGGTCGAAAATCCCGTCATCCGCGAGCGGATGGTATCGCATCTGCTGAACATCGACGAGACGCTGGCTGCGAAGGTGGCAGCAGCGCTCGGCATTGCCGACATGCCGAAGCCGGCGGACGCGGCCATGCCGACCCGTCAGGATCTGGAGCCTTCGGCCGCACTCAGCATCATCGAGCGCGGACCCAAACGGTTCGAGGGCCGCAAACTCGGGTTGCTGGTGACTGATGGATCGGACGCGGCTCTCGTTGGAGCCATTACCGGCGCGATTACCGGGGAAAAGGGCGTGGTCGAGATCATTGCGCCCAAGATCGGAGGCGTGACCCTGTCGGACGGCTCGTTCCTTGAAGCCCAGCAGATGATCGATGGCGGACCATCCGTTCTCTATGATGCGGTCGCCGTTCTCGCCGCAGAAGACGCGATGCCCGACCTCCTCAAGGAATCCACCGCCCGCGATTTCGTCGCCGATGCATTCGCCCATTGCAAGTTCATTGGCTACGCAGCCCCTGTCCTGGCGCTCATGCGGAAGGCAGGCATCGAGGATCTCGATGAAGGCACGGTCGAGATCGGCTCGGCCAAGGACATCGAGGCATTTGTCGCTGAACTTGGAAAACTGCGGGTCTGGGCGCGAGAGCCCTCCGTCAAGATCCGCTAAACGCATCCGTGCCGCGGGCCTGCCCCGCGGCACCAATTCCTGCTTTCAACCCTCTCAACCGGAAGCCTTATCCGAAAGGCCGACAGCTACATGTATTTACGCCGATATTACTGTTGCGTACTTTCGTGTTGCATACAAAGCGCCTAAACTTCAGCCCACACTAAAATGCCATCCGGGGGGAAGTCAGGCATGAGAGACCGATTGAACAGGATGAGGCAGTGTGGGCGCCGCCTGACCGCGACCGTTGCGGCGGCATCGGCGGCCACGCAATCTGCGTCAGCAGCCGATGACGCAGCGACGCGGGCCTATCACACCGCCCTCACCGACCATGTACCCGGCTTCATCACCGGACCCGGCCAGACCGACTATCTCTTCATCGCCGTCATTGTGCTGATCCTGGTAATGATCCTCGCCATCGGCAATTTCTACTTCCAGCTCCATGCCGTTCCCGAGCGCATCGCGCACCGGGCCAACAAGGCGCAGCTGGAGATCGTCGCCGTGCTGGCACTGATCTCGCTCTTCACCCACAATCACCTCTACTGGATCATCGGCCTGCTGCTGGCGATGATCCGAATTCCGGATTTTTCGACACCGCTCTATTCGATCGCCCGGTCGATTGCGAGGCTCGCAAGCCGCCATCCCGAGGCCGGTGTTGCCCCGGCTGCTCCGCCAGCCTCAAATCATGCTGCCCCGGTTGCAGCAGACCCGTCGCCCCCGGCCAATTCTCCCACGGCCACTGCGCCCGTTTCCGGTGCACCGATCGCTCCCGCGCCATCCGCCACGCATCCGCACATCGTCCAGCCGGTCATCAAGTCCGGTGCACAGGGAGAAGGTATCTGACCATGCTTGAACTGATGCTGTGCTCGATGCTGACCATCCTCCCGGATTATCTCTACCGCCGCTATGTGCAGGACAAGCGCATAGGCCGCGAGATCACCCTCTACAGCATGTGGTACGAACTGCGCTGGGGCATTTCCGCCTGTCTGCTGCTCACCATCTCGCTGATCACCATGATCTTCTATTTCCACCCCTCGACGAAGAGCGTCACCGCCGTCTTCCGCACCGTCACCATCCTGCCGGAATCCATGGGCCGGGTCGATGAGGTCTATGTCGRCGTAAACCAGAAGGTCGCGGCTGGCGCACCGCTCTTCCGCCTTGACGATTCCGCCCAGAAGGCCGCCCTTGATGTGGCGCACAAGCAGATTGCCGAAGTCGAGGCTCAGACCAGGGTGGCCGAGAGCGAGCTTGCCAGCGCCGACGGCATGATCCGGCAGGCTGAAGGCGCCCTGCAGGTCTCGATCGACGAGTTGCAGATGAAGACCCAGCTTCTGAAGAACGATGCGGTTGCCCGCCGCGAGGTGGACCGGCTGACCAATACCGTGGAAAGCCAGCGGGGCATGGTCAGTGCCGCCTATGCCAACAAGGAAACGCTGCAGACCAAGCTCAACGTGCTCCTGCCGGCGCAGAAGGCCAGTGCCGGCGCAGCACTCAACCAGGCCCAGGTGGAACTGGACAAGACGGTCGTCAAGGCCGGCATCAACGGCACCGTCCAGCAGTTTACGCTGCGCAAGGGCGATGTGCTGAACACCATGCTGCGCCCGGCGGGCATCCTCGTGCCCGAAGAAGCCGGCCGCGGCACGCTGGTTGCCGGCTTCGGGCAGATCGAGGCGCAGGTCATGAGGCCCGGCATGGTGGCCGAAGCCACTTGCGTTGGCAAACCCTTCGCCATCATCCCGCTCGTCGTCACCGAGGTGCAGGATGTGATCGCCGCCGGCCAGCTGCGCCCCACCGACCAGCTCGTCGATGTCACGCAACTGTCAAGCCCCGGCACGCTGACCGTTTTCCTGCAGCCCCTCTTCCCCGGCGGCCTCGACGGCGTGCCGCCCGGCGGCAGCTGCATCGCCAACGCCTATACCAACAACCACGAAGCGCTCGCCGACCCCAATATCGGCACCTTCAAATCGATCGGCCTGCATGTCATCGATACGGTCGGCGTGGTGCACGCCATGATCCTGCGCATGCAGGCCATGTTGCTGCCGGTCCAGACGCTGGTGCTGACGGGGCACTGAGAGAGGCAACGGGCCGGCCGTGCGTCACAGATTGATAACGAGGCGCTGCCGTTCTATCTCATGCGCATGATGCATTTTGGAAACCAGATCGTTCCTGCCGAATTCCCCGAGCTGAACATGCTCGCGTGGAACCGGAATCCTGCGCGCCCCATTGCCGCCGACGAAGCCTTTGCCCTGTATGAGCGGAATTGGCGTTTCGTCGATCGTGAGAACTTGACGGCTCATGAAAGGCTTCTGATCAGGGAACTCACCGAAGAGTATGGTCAGGGCCTCATGCTGGTTTAACAGATTTACCGATGCTCCCTGGCCTTTTATCGTGACGATCGGCGCATCGGGAGACTTGAGTGCATTTCATCCGACCTGAACATGAGATAATCGCCGAAATGCTTGCAAGCATGGACAGCGGCTTCCTGCTTGACTGCGAATGCTGGTTCGGCGGCGAAACCGCGATTGTCCTCAAACTCGGCGAATACAGGAAATCGCTCGATCTGGACTTCCTCTGCGCGAGCCGCGAGGGATACAGAAAGCTCAGGGAAGGCTTCTTCGACCGTGGCATCCGCGCCGTGTTTCCCGAGCCTGTCCAGATGCTGCGCGACGTGCGGGCAGATGCATACGGCATCAGAATGATTGTGGGACTTCACGAACAGCCCATCAGGGTCGAGATCGTCAACGAGCCGCGCATCGAACTGGCCGGCGCATATGACCCAGTTCTGAAAGTGCCGACGCTGCTGCCTGAGTCGATGTTTGCTGAAAAGCTCCTTGCCAATGCCGATCGTTGCCGGGACAGAGTTGTGGCCTATCGTGACGCCATCGATCTCGGGCGCCTCGTTGAGACCTACGAAGCCATTCCCGAAGCTGCGGTGAAAGCAGCCGAAGGAGCTTACGGTAAGGATATCGCGAGATTCATGGCGTGGGCACTGAACCGACTCCGCGATAGAAACGAAATCCGATATGCGGCCGAAGCTCTTGATATGGATTTCGACGGCGCTGCCGGCGCGGTGACCGCTCTTCGACGCGCGGCGCTCCACATCTGGCCCGACAAGGGCATCGAGGAAGATGGGCCTGATCCATAATTGATAGGCCGGCCAACAGCACTGCAGGCCAAGTGCGCGGTGTCACCGGACTGTGACCGCTATTAGCCTTGCGAAGCGCTCTCCAACCCGCCACCTATGCAGCAGAACTTGCCTCACTCCACAGGCTTCCGATGCACCCCGCAGCCGACAACTTCACGCGCGCCCTTGCCCTTATCCCAGAGGGATACAGCGAAGGTAGCTTCGAAGCCGGCCGCTGGGGCGCCACCGTCAAGCGCTCGCCGGATGGCAAGCGCATCTGGCTCTATGCCGAAGATCTCGGCGGCAGCGATATCGTCAGCTTCAACCTCTACCTGCTGGAGGCAAGCGGCAGCACCCTGAAACCCTGCGAGATGTCGTCCGCCAAGGTGGTCGCCTTCGTTCTCGGCTACCGGCCGGACAAGCAGGGTCACCCCAGGCTGCCCGCGAAACGCTCCGCCAGCCGCTGACGCTGAAAGCCCTCGATGACAAAATCGACGAACACCCGCGTTTTGAGCGGCAGCAGCGTCCTGTTGGCGTAATAGATGGAGATCGGGCCGATATCGACATACCAGGAGGGCACCAGGCGGATCAGCTCGCCGCTGTCGAGATGGGCAAGCGCATCGGGCTTGGAGAGCAGCGTGACGCCCAGCCCGAGAAGGGCGGCCTTCCGCATGGCGCCGGGATCGTTGACGACGATCCCCGGCGTGAGATCGACAGGCTGCACCTCTCCCGCTGCGTTACGCATTTGCCGTTGCGGAATGCGCCCGGTATTGATCGATTTCATGACGATGCCGTCGAGCCCCGCAAGCCCGGCCGGATCGGACGGCAGCACGCGGCCATTGATATACGCAGGTGACGCCACCGCCACGAGATGGGCCGGCGCCAGCACCCGCGCCACCACGCCCGAAGCAAGCTCGAAGCCGCCTCCAACAGCCGCGTCATAACCTTCGCCGACCAAATCCACCTGCCGGTTCTCGAACATCCATTCCGGCCGCACCAGCGGGTAACGCTTCATGAAGTCGGGCAGCATGGGCAGCACATATTCTATGCCGAAGGCCGGGCTGAGGCTGACTTTCAGGATGCCGGCCGGCTCTGCCTGCTCGTTGGAGATTTCGGCTATCGCCCCCTGGAGCCCCTCGAGATGGTCGCGCATGGCGATGAGAAAGCGCTCGCCTGCCTCCGTCAGCGTCAGGCTGCGCGTACTGCGATGAAAGAGCCGGAGCTTCAGATTGGCTTCGAGTGCCGCGACATTGCGGCTGACCGCCGCCGGCGTCAGGCCGAGACGCCGCGCCGCCGCCGAAAAGCCGCCGAGTTCAGCGCTGCGCACGAAGGATTCCAGGTTAGCCAGGCTTTCCATCAACCACGACCTTCAAGAGACACTTGAAACTGATACCATCCATTTCGGCCTAATCAAAGAGGAATGGCAGCGCGATATTGGCTCTATCGAAACGACATTCAGAAAGGAAACTTGCCATGTCCATCGGTATCATCGGCGCCGGCAATATCGGCTCCGCCTTCGCCCGCGCTCTCGCCCGTAACGGTATCTCCGCCACCATCGCCAACAGCCGCGGCCCGGAAACGCTTGCCGAGCTCACCGCAGAACTCGCCCCGCACATCATGGCCGGAACGATCGAAGAGGCTGCCGGCGCCGATATCGTCCTCATCGCCGTGCCCTGGTCGAAGCTGCCGGCGGCACTGTCCGGCCTGCCGGATTGGGCCGGCCGCATCGTCATCGATGCCAACAACGCAATCGAGGCACCCCTCTTCAAGCCGGCCGAACTCGGCGGCCGCCTGTCGAGCGAAATCGTCGCCGGCCTCGTGCCCGGCGCCCGTCTCGTCAAGGCCTTCAATCATCTGCTGGCCAACCTCGTCTCGGCCGACCCCAAGGCCGAAGGCGGCAACCGCGTGCTGTTCTACTCGGGCGATGATCAGCAAGCGAAGGCGGAAGTTGGCGCGCTCATCACCCGCCTCGGCTTTGCGGGCATCGATCTCGGCCCGCTCGCGACAGGCGGCAGCCTCACCCAGTTCCCCGGCGGCCCGCTGCCGGCGATCAACTTCGTCAAGTTCGGTTGAGGGTGGAGCACCATGTCACCTCTCGAAACGGCGCAGACCTTCTTCGCCCACTGGAGCGCCAACCGCATCGACGAAGCCCTCGCCATGCTGAGCGATGATGTGCTCTACGACAACGTGCCCCTGCCTGATATCGTCGGTCGCGAAAACGTCCGGAAGTTCCAGGCCGATTTCGGCATCGGCACCGGCTTCAAGGTGGATTGGAAAATTATCGAGATCGCTGTCTCGGGCGATGTCGTGTTGAATGAGCGCATCGATATCTTCACTCATGAAAGTGGCGGCACGATCACCCTGCCGGTCATGGGCACGCTGACGGTGGAAAACGGCAGGATCACCGTCTGGCGCGACTATTTCGATCTCGCAAGCTTCGAACGGCAACTGGTGACGATCAAGCCATAGCGGCTGCAACCACCTGCACCTTACGCGGCGCCGGCAATATCGGCGCCGCCTTTGTCAACAGCCGTATAGCCCTTAGACAAAGGTAACCACGAAGCGGGATACGGACAGATTTAGTAGATGACCCTCAGGCCGGCTAGACCGGGCTCGTGTTCAGTCGCAACCCTGTAATAAGTGCCACCGTTCCGGCAATACACGTGAATGAACGCAGCTGGCGCATGGAAACCATAGCACTCGCTTGCGGATTAACCTCTGGCGCGACTATTTCGACCTCGCGAGCTTCGAGTGGCAGCTAGCAGCGAAAGCGATAGCAACTCAAACCCCGGACATATCAGTGGCCGGGGCGCCGCTCACTGCTGCTGGAATGCCAGCCGCACGCCAAGCGCCATATAGATCGAGCCGATCACCTTCCCCTGCCAGCGGCCAATACTCCGGTTCCTGCTGAGCCAGCCGCGCACCGAGCCGGCGCCGAAGGCCAAGGCAGATGTCACGCTGATGCTGAGCGCCACGAAGATGATGCCGAGCAGCGCGAATTGCCCGATCACCGATCCGCTCTCGGGATGGATGAACTGCGGCAGAAAGGCGAGGAAGAACAGCGCCGTCTTGGGGTTCAGGGTTTCGGTGAATATCCCCTGCCGGAAAGCCTTGCCGGGGCTGATCTCCGGGGCCGCCGCCATATCGAGATTGAAGGACTTTTCGATGAAGGCCCGGTATCCGAGATAGATGAGATAGGCCACGCCGATATATTTGACCACTTCAAAGGCGAGTGCCGAAGTCGCAAGCAAAGCCGAAAGGCCGAAGGTCGCCATGGTCGAATGGATGAGATCGCCCGCCCCAATGCCAAGCCCCGTTGCGATGCCTGCCCGCCGGCCGCCGCTGACCGATCGGGCGAGAACCAACAGTGTCGCCGGCCGGGAATCACCATCAGCCCGAGCACGACAAGAATGTAGGTCGTCAAAACAGCGATACTCATCTTCGATTCCGCGCTTGAAATATCCGCCCTTAAATTAACGGCTTCGGCCGTCGGCGCAATATTCGAAAAGTTTACACCGCGACTGCTGCCGAGCTCCTGCTTTCCGCGAGAAACGCCTTGCGCCGGACACCGAATAAGCGCAGGATTCCAATCGCTGGCAGCCACTTCAAGGGCGCTGCCGGTTCGGGCGTTAGCCTGGCCCCAACGAAAGGAGGACGTGATGTCTTCCGACTTTTATCCGTCAAGCCTGTCGCGCAATCTCATCCGAACCGGTGCCTTCGGCTACCGCGAGAATGTGGCGCTCGGCATTCTCAATCGTGCCGAAGATGCCGCCGCCAGGCAGCGGGACCAGCGTTTCGAAGCCATCGGAAATTTCGTGGCTTTTCCCGATTTCAGCCGTGGGCCGCAGGCCGGCCGCGGAACAAACGCGCGCCGCATCCATTCTCTGGGGCAGTTGCATGTTTCCACATTGGCAGCCTCTCTGGACAAGCGCTCCGGCATCGGACCCCTGCCCCTTTGATGCCGCAACGGCCACGCCGGCCAGCCGGCGGCAGCCGCAATACCTGATATACCCCGCATCACCACACCAGGAGGAAACCATGGCCAAAGGCCAAGTCCGCAGCAACCGCGAAACCCGCAAGCCGAAGAAGGACCGTAGCGCTTCGGCGGCTACACCTGCCCCGGCGCCCGGCACGCAGGTCAAGATGGCAAGCAGCAACACGGGCAGCGACAAGAAGAAATAACGCCGAGCCCTCCGGTGTGACGGCCCTGCGGCCGTCCCGCCCAAGTTCCAGAGGATAACAATATGACCACCGACAAGCGCGCAGCGGAAAATCTCTTTCGCGCGCCGCAGCCCGAAAAAGCCTCCGATGCCGAAAAGCTTCAGGATGTTCGCAAACGGCTGCTCTTGAAACAACGCGAAACCAGGCAGGATGAACGCCGCCAGCGCCAGATAACGCGGGCGACGCTTCCCGTCGTTTGATCCTGAACCCGCCGGCCCCGAAGAGCTGGAAGACTCCGAAATCGGGATGGCTCGGCATATCAGGAGCGAGCAAGGACCATAAAGTGGCAGAATTCAATTATCAGACAGAAGCCGGGCTTTACACCGGCAAGACATTGCGCAGCACCCGTGGCCCCCGCTACAAGCGGTTTGAAACCGCCGCGGAAGCGGTGCGTTTTGCCATGGAAGATATGCCCGGCTCGCAATTGCGCGGCTGCGTGCTGGAAGTGAATGAAGCCCGCTTCGACGAAAGGCAGATCCGCATGCTCTACGATGCGCCTGCCTATCCGCTCTCGCGCAGAGAGAAGTGACGGAGACGTGACGGCGCCGCGGTCATTTCCCGCGGTCATTTCTCCCTGCGGTCATGTCCCCACGGTTATTCCAGCGCCGCGCCATGAAAACAGGGAGGCAGGATGACGATTTTCTCCGTCCGCCACATCACATCCTATCATTACAAAAGGCCGGTGCATTTCGGCCAGCACCGGCTGATGTTCCGCCCCCGCGACAGTTTCGACCAGACGCTTCTGAACTGCAGCCTCGATGTCTTTCCCAAGCCGGATTCCGTCCGCTGGATCCACGATGTCTTCGGCAACTGCATCGCGCTGGTCGAGATATCGGCGGCCTCCGCCGAACTGCGCTTCGAAACGGTCATCCGCCTCGACCATACGGTGCAGGTTCCCCTCGATCTGGAGATCGATACGCAGGCGTTGCGCTTTCCCTTTGCCTATGATGACGACGAGGCGATCGATCTCGAACGGACCATCGTCAGGCACTATCCCGACGCCGATGACGAGGTGGGCAAATGGGCACGACAATTCGTGCCCTTGAGCCATCGGGCCCGCACCGGCCATATCCTGATGACGCTCTGCTACGCCATCCATGAGAGCTTCAACTATAACAGGCGCTCCGAACACGGCACGCAGCCGCCCCGCGATACGCTGCGGCTGCGCAGCGGCACCTGCCGCGATTTCGCGCTCTTGATGATGGAGGCGACCCGCTCGCTCGGCTTTGCCGCCCGCTTCGTCACCGGCTACGTCTATGTGCCGGATCGCGACGGCTCCGTGACAAGAGGCGGCGGCGCGACCCATGCCTGGTGCCAGGTCTACCTGCCGGGTGCCGGCTGGGTGGAGTTCGATCCCACCAATGGCATCGTCGGAAGCCGCGACCTGATCCGCGTCGGTGTCGCACGCGACCCGCGCCAGGCCGTGCCGCTCTCGGGAAGTTACGACGGCGGATCGCGCGATTTCGACAGCATGAAGGTGCAGGTCAACGTCACCACGGAACGGGAATTCGATGCCGCAGGCGGCGGGTGACGGAACGCCTGGCCCGCTCACGCATTCGCCTGCAGGACCACCGCTGTTTCAAAGGACCACCGCCCCATGAAGATACGCGCAGGCTTTCACATCGGCTATGAATGCGAACACGAAACGCCCATGCTGCTGGTCCTCAACCTCCACCCGTCCCGACGCGTGGATCTGCTGACAGAACAGGCGCTCACTTTCGATCAGCCGATCGAAGCCTGGTCCTATACGGACGGCTTCGGCAATGCCTGCAGCCGCATTACAGCGCCGCCGGGCCTCACGACCATTTCCACCGAATTCGAAATCTATGACAGCGGCCTGCCCGATCCTGTGCCCGATGGCGCCATGCAGCACGATATCAACGATCTTCCCGATGACGTGCTCGTCTACCTGCTCGGCAGCCGCTATTGCGATACCGATCGTCTGGCCGATTTCGCCTGGAAGACGTTCTTCAAAACACCGCTCGGCTGGCCGCGCGTCCAGGCGATCCTCGATTTTACCCACAAGCGCATCGCCTTCGACTATCTGAAGGCCGACCCGCTGCGCACCGCCTTCGGCGGCTTTACCGACCGCACGGGCGTGTGCCGCGACTTCGCCCATCTCGCCATCACGCTCTGCCGCTGCATGAACATTCCGGCGCGCTACTGCACCGGCTATCTCGGCGATATCGGCGTGCCCAAGGATCCGAACCCGATGGATTTCAGCGCCTGGTTCGAGGTTTATCTCAGCGGCCGCTGGTACACGGTCGACGCCCGCCACAATACCCCGCGCATCGGCCGCATCCTGATCGCCACCGGCCGCGACGCCACCGACGTCGCCATGTCGACGGCTTTCGGCCCCGCTGTTCTGAAGCGCTTCGAAGTGATCACGGACGAGATGCCGGTTTGAGACCTGGGAAAGCGGGGAAATTCCACCGTGCGGACCCTCCCCCGCCATAAGACGCAACGATCAGGCCTTGCGTCGCTTTAATGGCGTCCCCTTGCAATTTCCATTACCCACGATAAGGTAATCAAAATTAAGGTAATCGTGATTAAGGTAATCGTAATTACAGTAGGTGGATTGAATGGAGTTTCTAGGTCGCGAGCGCGAACTTCAGTTGGTGAGAAGCGAGCTGGATTCCTCAAGACCATCCCTCGTCATCTTGTTTGGTCGACGCCGCATCGGGAAGTCGAGATTCCTGCGTGAAATCGCCAAAGGCCGTCACGAAATCTACTTTCAGGCGACACGCGTCTCATCGCTTCTTAACCTGGAGCAATTCAAAGCCGAAGTCGGAAAAACGATTGGTTTCAAGCCACAACTCAACGCGCTGTCCGGTTGGGAGGGCGTCCTCCACTATGTGGCGGAGCGTGCAGCAGAACACCCGGGCCTGATCGTCACGATCGATGAGTTTCCATACCTTCTCGATGACGAGCCCGCGCTACCTTCCATTCTTCAAAAATTCTGGGACTCTGATGCGCTCAGCCAAGGAGCCATGAAGCTGATCCTCTGCGGTTCCGCCATCTCTCAAATGGAAGAATTGTTGGCCGAGCGGAATCCTCTTTACGGGCGCAAGACCTTGTCGCTGGACATGAAGCCGCTGCCTTTGAGTGACGTTGCCAGATTTTTCCCGGAATACGGGGCTGAAGACATCATCAAGGCTTATGCGATTTTCGGCGGCATTCCCTACTATCTCCAGCTCTGCAACCCGAACGCGCCCCTTAGGAGCAACGTCGTCAATTTGCTGCTGACCGAGACGGGCACGCTGATTGACGAACCGAACACGCTGTTACAAACCGAGCTTAGGGAACCGAGCTTTTACTCCAGCATCCTGGCGGCCGTTGCCGATGGCTGTAACAGCAAATCGGAGATTGCAAATCGACTGGGCGCCAAAGCAGACAGCATCGGACCCTATATGGCAAAATTGCTGGTCCTTGATCTCATCAGCAATGCCAAGTCGTTGGATGCCGATGAGAAAGTCCGAAACCGGCGCTATCGCGTTGCAGACAGCCTGATTTCCTTCTGGCATCGCTTCGTGCGCCCGAACCTGACTGCGATCAGCAGCGGTTTTGGCGCAGACGTTTATGACCGTGTCGTGGAGCCTCGGTTTTCAGAATACATGGGCATCGAATTCGAAGCGATCGCGCTGGAATATGCCAGGCTCCACATTCAGGAAATACTCGGAGTCCCTGCCCAGGAAGTCGGTCAGATCTGGGGCCATTCCGATTTTGACATCGATGTCGCCGGCAGATTGCTGGACGGTGCATTCTTCTATGGGGAGTGCAAATGGAGGTCGAGCGCGATCGACCTTGGCCATGTAAGGCTGTTACGCGAGCGATCCGAAAAGACATCTTACGGAAAAGGTGCCGCCGACAAGCATTTCCTGTTCTTCAGCAGAACGGGTTTTCCGAGCGATCTCACCGAGTTGGAAAAAGACGAAAAGCAACTTCATCTACTCACCCCCGAAACCCTGGTGAGACCGCGCGGGTAGCTCCAGGTTCGCCCCGCAGCGTCTTGCAATAGTCCTCACTCGTCAAAAGGTGCCTGCGCAACGAGATCGACCGACGACATAGGAACCGCATAACCGGGCACGAGACGTTCGCCGAAATCGCGGACGAAATTGTCATAGGTCGTTTCAGGCCGCGTCCTGGCGATGTGGCAGAAACAGCCGGTCATCTTCTTCTTCATGCCGAGCCGGGGAAATTCCGCGACGATCGCCCCCATCTCGGCCGCCGGAATGAGGCTGTACTGGAAGCCGACGACATCGAGGCAGATGCCGGTCGTGCAAAGCGCGATCTCCGCCTCCTTGTAGAGACCGATCGATGGCGTCGAGTTGAGCGCAACCGCATCCCAGATCATCTGGGCGCGGCGCCGGTCAAGCCCGGCATCCACGGCAAAGCCGCGGGCGAGATCGGCGGCCTCCACCTCGAACCGGCGGGGCCCCGCAAACCGCTCGTTGAGGGTGATGTCATGCAGCAGCGTGCCGAGTGCCACGACTTCGCCGTCATGCTCGATCCCCTGCAACTGCGCCGTCCGCACCGCAAACAGCCAGGATCGCATCACGTGATTGAAAAGATAGGGCTCGCAGGCCGACCGCGCATAGTCCACCGCCCGATCGATGACGGGTGTATCGGAGACGGAAATGCCGGCAACGATCCGTGTCTCTGTCGTGCTCATGATGCCAAAGCCTTCTTCTGATGCTGGAAGCAATCAGAGGAATAGGCCTGATCGAAATGCCTCGCCATCGAACGAAGGTTTGCCCATGGCATCAGGCGGCCCACCCCTTCGGTCGACGCACATCTCGAAATCGCAGTGTTCAAAACGCCTTTGGAAGGCCCGCCTGCTTCAGTGTCTCATTGGCAGTATGGCGGGATTTGACGCCATGATCGACCGTGAAATGGCGATTTGAAATCGGACTGAACCAAATTTCATGGTCACCCTTTCCCGGCCGAATATATTTGCAGCCGGCTTTCAACAGCAACTCTTTAAGTTCCTTGAGATAGCCGGCCATCCGGTTAGTAGGTGGGATTGGGGATACGAACGAGCTGCTCGGCCATGATATGAACAGGGATTTCCGGCAGGTCCGACGTAAATCCGTTCAGCTCGAAAAGATCCGTTATTGCAGCGATAACCTTGGGCTCGAGAGCTTCCAAGGTGCTGGCCTCGACGGCCAGCCCGTCAATGTCATTGCTGCTGGCCACCCAGACGGCGGCCTCTTCATCCCAATCCGCGCGCACAATGATCGATACGTGCTTCATACGATGAGTTCTCCAAAGGGGACACGATTGTCCTAAACGTTCACACACCACCGTTGTAGTTTGCTCACGTGTCATAGTGCACATATGTAGCGGAAAAAAAGTGAATTTTTAGTAGAGCCATTTTTACGGCCGCGCCTCGTCCGGCAGAGCGAAGATGAACCTCGTCCCGCGCGGCTCGTTCCCTTCCGCCCAGAGTTGCCCGCCATGCGCCTCGACGATCGAGCGGCAGATCGCAAGCCCCATGCCCATGCCCTGCTCCTTCGTCGTGAAGAACGGCTCGAAGATCTTGTCGGGAAATTCGATGCCGGCACCGCAGTCGCTGACTGCAACCCGTATCATGCCACCCTCCCTGCGAACGCGGACCTGAAGGACCCTGCTGTCGGGAACGGCCTCCATCGCGTCCATGCCGTTGCGCATGAGATTGATGACGACCTGCTGGATCTGCACCCGGTCAAAGGGAACGGGCAGAACAATATCCTTGCCGTCGATATCGATGCGAACGCCGCGCCGCACGGCCTCCTCGGCCAGCAGGTCGCCCGCTTCCGTGATCACCCGGCCGAGTGTGACGCAATCCCGCTTGTCTTCGGCGCGCTTGAACAGGGCCCGCACGCGCGTGACGACATCGCTTGCCGAATGCGCGCTGGCGATGATGCGCTCCAGCGTTTTCTGCGCCCGCTCGATATTCGGCGGCTCCGCCATCAGCCAGCGCCGGCAGGCGTCCGAAGAACTCAAAACGGCCGAGAGCGGCTGGTTCACCTCATGGGCGATGGAGGCAGAGAGTTCCGCAAGGCTGGCCGCCTGGCTGGCGCGCGCCAGGCTTTCTTGTGCTGCAAGCAGCTTCTCCTGCGCCCGCACCTCGCCGTCTATATCGAGGCAGACGACGTTCCATTGCACGATGGCGCCCTCGGCATCGTGCATCGGTGCCGCGCGCGTCTCCACCCAGCGATATTCGCCGTCGAACCTGCGCAGGCGATGCCGGCGGGCATAAGGTTCGCCTGTTGCGAGCGCATGGGTATATTTCTCTTTCACCTGGGCCAGTTCGTCGGGATGCACGCCGGCATCCAGCGTGCCGGAAAGCCGGGATTTTCCCGTCCCGTCGAGTTCGTCGAGATCGTAGCCGAGGAAGTTGCGCAGTCTCTGGCTGCGGAAGATCGGCTCGCCATCCGGCGCGGCGCAATCGATCATCGCCGGCAGGGTTTCCACCAGCTGCCGCAGGAAGCGTTCGCTCTCGCGCAGGGCCTCCTGGGTGGTGACCAGGTCGTGGATATCGGTGCTGACGCCATACCATTGCAGGATGGCGCCTGAGGCGTCGCGCAGCGGTTCCGCACGCGTCTCGGTCCAGCGGTAGCTGCCGTCGGCGCGGGCCTGTCGGTATCGCTGGACATAGGGTTCACCGGTGGCGAAGGAGTGGCGCACCGCCTGGCGCGCCGTCTCCCGGTCATCAGGATGGATGACGCTGAGTGACGGCGAGCCATCCTGCGCAGTGATGTCTTCAAGAGTGGCGCCCGTCACCTCGGTAAAGGGCTTGTTGACATAGGTCGGCCGTCCCTCGGCCGT
Organism: Rhizobium sp. 01L419; assembly: GCF_056400025.1. Lineage (NCBI taxonomy): Bacteria > Pseudomonadati > Pseudomonadota > Alphaproteobacteria > Hyphomicrobiales > Rhizobiaceae > Rhizobium > Rhizobium sp. 01L419. Next base: position 150,898 of record NZ_JBFTSM010000012.1, on the reverse strand, counting down.
TGTGGTCCAGATCAGCGCCGGCACGGTATCGACAAGCAATTGCAGCTGCCGCTCGCGTTCGCGAAGTGCAGCCTCCGTGCGCTTGTAGGCGTCGATATCGACAGTCACGCCATACCAACCGGTAATGCGCCCCTCGGTGTCGCGTGTCGGGCGCGCTGCCGCGCGGTGCCACACATAGGCGCCGTTGGCGCGCAGCACCCGGTATTCGAAATTCCAGTGCTCGCCCGTCCTCAACGCGTGGCGCAAGGTCTCGCCGGCCGCCTCGCTGTCGTCGGGATGCACGCCGCGCTGCCAGCCCTGCCGTCCGCCCTCGATGAAGGGCTTGTCGTCGAGAAGCAGGTTCAGGTCTTCGAGCACCATGGCGATCGAGGTCTGCGCCGTCGGCGTTGCATAGGTGAATTGCCCTGACGCGTCCAACGCCCAGGCGCCGCCATAGAGGTTTTCGATGGCGAGTGCGGCGCGCACCGCCTCGCCGGTCTCGCCGAGTTCGCTCGCCGTCGTCCATCGCTCGTCCTGCCGCGCGACAGCCGGATCGACCTCGACGCTGGTGCCATATGTGGGCTCCACCCGGAATTCGACCCAGCGATAGCTGCCATCGGCCTGAAGCTTCCGGTAGCTGCTGACCTGGGGAATGCCGTGGAAGAAAGCCCGCGCCCGCGCCTGCTCCACCGTCGCCCTGTCATGCGGATGAACCTCTGCCATCGACGGCAGCGTATCGGATGCCGTCACACCGGCGGCAGAACCGCCGAGCTCATCAGCCGCAGGTTCGTTGTGCGGAGGCGCGATCTCGACATCGATGACCGTGCCGTACCACCCGGTGATGACGCCGTTGCCGTCGCGCAGCGGCTGTCCCGTGCTGCGTGTCCAGCCGTAGCCGCCCCTCGGGCGCAGCATGCGGCTGTCCATGCTGTAATGCTCGCCCGTCTGCAGGCAGCGTCGCCACAGGGCTGCCGCAACCTCGTAATCGTCGGGATGGATCGCCCGCTTCCATCCGAATTCCTTATTGACGAGCGGTGCATTGAAGTCATCAAGGCCGAGCCCGAGAAAGGCAAGCACGCTGGGCGTCACGTAGAGAAAAGCGCCGGCGGCATCCGTAGCCCAGGCAATACCCGTCAGCCGTTCCACCGATTTGGCTGCCCGCACCGGATCGGCGTCGGGCTTCTCCGGCACGTTGGCTGAAACGACCGGGCCGAGACACAGAGAAAGCGCCAGGAAAGCCACCCATGACAGCGCGGCTTCGCGCATATCGGGATAAAGCGCAGCTGCCAGAAGCGCGCCGACGAGGGCGACCGCCAACGCCGAGTAGAGCAGCCGGACAGCAATGCCGCGCCCATAGAGAAAAGCAGCGACGACGGGACCGAGCAGCCCGAACGGCGACAATGTCAGCCACGAGACGGCAATCCCGATAAGGCAGGCGATGACAGCAAGCCCCAGGCGTCGGTAGGAATCATCCAGCATCAGCATGCGTCCATCCCGCCATCAGGCATGGGCTGAAAACGATTGGCGGGCCGGCCGCTGGCGGCCATCGGCGTCCGGTCGCATGGAGGCATGGTTCGACCTGATCCCATCATGTCAGAAGATTGTTACACCCAGTCCCTGTCGAGGATAGCGCCACTGGCAACAATTGGAAGAGCGCCGGCAGTCGCAGGCATCGCGCCCATGTCGAGGACCGGTTCAGGCCCGCTTGAGGGCCGCGAGATCGCCGCTCTCCAGCGCCGGCAGATTGGCTTCGATCTTGTCGATCGGCCAGTCCCACCAGGCAAGTTCCAGGATCTCGGTGATGATCTCGACAGGATAGCGCATCCGGATGATGCTGGCCGGATTTCCGCCGACGACGGCATAGGGCGGCACATCGCGGGTGACGACCGATGAGGCAGCGACAATCGCGCCGGCGCCGATCCTGACACCCGGCATGATAACGGCGTCATGGCCGATCCAGACGTCATTCTCGACCACCGTATCCTTCACCGGCAGATCCTTGTAGCCGAAGGTTTCCGGCTTGAAGATGCGGAACGGATAGGTGGTGATGCCGCCCATCGGGTGGTTGGCCGAACTGGTGATGAAATAGCTGCCGCGGGCAATCTGCACGAACTTGCCGATGACAAGCCGCTCCCGGCAACCCCGCCCGAGATAGGGCGCGAGGATCTCGGCCGTCTCCTCCAGCTTTCCGTAATGCGTGAAATAGCTGTAATCGCCGATCTCCATGCGCGGATGATCGATGACATTCTTCAGGTACATCGTCGTCTTCGAAACCCTGCCATCGGGATGGGTGACGGGGAAGGCTAGATTTGCATCGAGAAGCGGCATGACAAGACCTTTGCGCAGACGGGATCCGGGAGCAGAATTCCCTATAACCGATCCATCGGCAGGATCCAAAATTTAGCAAGCCGTCGGTCGAATTCCGCCCTCGCCGTTCGACCAGAAAATGAAGGAAGGCCAAGGCGGCCTCACCCTACCCCAGACAGGAGAAGCAAATGCCGCAATATCTGGTCGCCATCCACCTCCCCGACGATTACGATCCCTGCAAGGAAGACGAGGCGCTGCGCCACGATATCGATGTGCTGAACGAAGAAATGGTCGCCGCCGGCATCCGGACTTTCGTCGGCGGCCTGCAGCCGGTCAGCACGGCGATGTCGGTGCGGCGGAAGCCTGACGGCAAGCTGCTCGTCACCGACGGACCGTATATCGAAACCAAGGAGCATATCGGCGGCTTCTGGGTGCTGGAGGCAGCGGATATGGAAGAGGCGCTCGCCTGGGGCCGCAAGGCCGCCATCGCCTGCCGGGCACAGGTGGAGGTGCGCCCGTTTCATTGAGGCCGAACGCGATAGCGCCGCCTCAAAAGCAGCAAGGCATCAGTCTCGCGCGAGACCGTCGATATCAGCCGCAAGCTTCCTAAGATCCGCTGCGTAGAAGCCGGCAGCGTTGATACAGTTCGTCTCGAGGAGCTTCAGGCCCTCCTCCGTGCGGCAGATATCGACCACATAGGCCGGCGCGTAGCCGGGATTGATATCCACCATACGCTGCGCGAACGCCAGCGCGTCCTCATCGATCTCGTGACGGTGGATGACACGCGATCCATCCTTATAGAGCGAATAGGTGACGACCCGCCCTTGCACGACCCAGAGCCGCCATTCGCGCAGGATACGAACAGGTTTTGTCAGCATCAGCAGCGTATCGTGGCGCAACGATCCGCTTGGAATCTCATCTTCATCAAGCACCAGCACCCGTTCCGCCATACGGATGATCTCACCCGCGGTTTTCACATTGCCGGGCTCCTCCTTGCTGTCGTCGACGGGCCGCAGGAACCATTCCGTCCCGTCATCGGCAAGACGCGCGGGCACATCGCGGAGGGTCATGAACAGGGCGTCGGCTCCATTGAGCAGGTAAGGGTGCCACGCCTCTTCCTGCACAAAAGGCCGCAGCTTCAACATGCCTGGCCAGTAAGCCTTGGCCTCCGCGTACCGCCACAGCGAATAGGCGCCGAACATGACCACGGCGCCGGGATCGGCAACGACAGGCTCGGGGATCAGCGCCGACGAAGGGAACGACCTTGTGCCACGTGTAGGAGATGCCGAGCCGGTCGAGCGCTTCGGCCAGCTTTCTGGTATCGTCGAAATCCTGGAGAAGCCACTGCATCCGTTTCAACCCATTGTCGTCGCTTTGTGCCGGAGTAGCCGAGGCATCGCAACTGTGTCTTCGTCAAGGTCAGGCACTTATTCGCGCGCGGGCAGGCATCGCCGTTTCGGAGCATCCCCCTTCATCGCCCTCTCACATCCCGGTGCTAGCCCTAGAAAAGGGCGGCCCGGGCCATGGACGGAACCGCGCGCGCGCCTATCTGCCGCATCTGTAATCCAACAGGAGGGAAAGCCATGTCAGAACTTGTGGTGCTTGGTTTCGATACCGCCGACAAGGCGGATGCCGTGCTCAACCGGCTCGTCCAGCTTGAGAAGGAATATCTCGTCGATCTCGAAGATGCCGTCATCGCCGTGCGCGACGCCGGAGGCAAGGTGCGCCTGAAGCAGAGCGTCAACCTGACGGCTGCGGGCGCAACGAGCGGCGGCCTGTCGGGCGCGATCTGGGGCTCGCTCGTCGGCCTGCTCTTCCTCAATCCGCTGGCCGGCATGGTTCTCGGCGGCGCCTTCGGCGCAGGCTCCGGCGCGCTCGCGGGATCGATGACCGATTACGGCATCGACGACGACCTCATCAAGAAGCTCGCCGACACGATCCCCGTCAACAGCTCCGCCCTCTTCCTGCTGCTGCGCAAGGTCCAGCCGGAAAAGGTACTGGCCGAATTCAAGGGCGAACACGCCACCATCCTGCGCTCCTCGCTCTCGCCGGAGCAGGAAGAGCAGCTGCGCAAGGCGCTCGCGACTGAGCCAGTGGCGACGCCGGCGGCCTGATCGATCGGCTAAAGGAACAGTGCCGGGCGTAAACTCCACGCCCGGCATATCCGGAGAAACCACAGCTTCGCTCCAAGCTCGATAATATCCCGGATGTGATGGGTGTCCGGCGCAAACCGGACACCCATCACATCTGTTTTCAGCTAGCAATCCGCATCAATGCAGCGAGGCGCCGGCCGCCGCCCGCTCATCCTTGTCATGCAGCGCGAAACGGTCGACCATGTCGGCGCTCGCCTTGTTGAAGCCGAGCACCTGCACATCGCTACCCGCCTTGCGGAGCTTGAGGACCACCTTGTCGAGCGCACCGACGGCAGTGATGTCCCAGAGATGCGCGCCGCTGACATCGATGATGACCTTGCTGCCCGCATCGGCAAAGTCGAAAGCGCCGATGAAGCTTTCCGCCGAGGCGAAGAAGACCTGCCCTTCGACGCTATAGGTCACGATGCCGGTCTGACTGTCCTCCCGCCTCGCAACGCTGAAGAGCCGCGCCACCTTGCTGGCAAAGAAGATGCCGGACAAAAGCACGCCCACCACCACGCCCTTGGAAAGATCCTGCGTCGCAAGCACCGTCGCAACCGTCGCCAGCATGACGATGGAGGATGTGCCGGGATGGCGCTTCAGATCGACGATCGATTTCCACGAGAACGTGCCGATCGACACCATGATCATCACGGCAACAAGCGCCGCCACCGGCACGATGCGCAGGATATCGTCGAGCACCAGAAGCAGCACCAGCAGGAAGGCGCCGGCCACGAAGGTCGAGAGACGCCCGCGCCCGCCCGAAGTCACGTTGATGACCGACTGGCCGATCATGGCGCAGCCGCCCATGCCGCCGAACAGCGCCGAGACGATATTGCCGGCACCCTGCCCCATGCATTCCTGGCTCTTGTTGCTCGGCGTATCCGTGAGATCGTCGACGATCTGCGCCGTCAGAAGCGATTCCAGCAGGCCAACGGCGGCAAGCGCCACCGAATAGGGAAAGATGATCCGCAGTGTTTCCCATGTCAGCGGCACGGCGGGCAAGGCAAACGGCGGCAGCGCCGTCGGCATCTCGCCGAGATCGGCCACCGTATGTACATGAATGCCGAAGCCGAGCGCGATGCAGGTCACGACGACGATGGCCACCAGCGGCGAAGGAATGGCTTTGGTCACGTAGGGAAAGAGATAGATCACGCCAAGCGCGATGGCGATCAGCAGATAGGTCACCTCGGGCACGCCGATCAGCTGCGGCAGCTGCGCCACGAAGATCAGGATCGCCAGCGAATTGACGAAGCCGGTCATGACCGAGCGCGACACGAACCGCATCAGCCGCCCGAGCTTCAGGGCGCCGGCGATGATCTGCAGCACGCCCATCAGAATGGTCGCCGCAAACAGATACTGGATGCCGTGATCCCGCACCAGCGGCCCCATCAGCACGGCCGTAGACGCCGTCGCCGCCGAAATCATCGCCGGCCGTCCGCCGCAAAGCGCCGTCACACAGGCAATGGCGACAGAGGCAAAAAGCCCGACCTTGGGATCGACCCCCGCAATGACAGAAAAACCGACGGCCTCCGGTATCAGCGCAAGGGCCACGACGATACCAGAGAGAATATCGGCACGAATGTTGGAGAACCACTCCAGACGGTAGTTTGAAAGAGATCGCATTTGAGAATTTTTCACAGTCGAAGGCAACAACCGGAGGGACCGGTCCTGGGAGGTAAGGTTGCGTTCACGTGTTGTCTGGCGGATCGGCGGCCAGAAGAGCCACCCGGGGTTTCACCGGGTCCTTGTGGATGGGGCGTTGGTAGCGGAGATTGTAGGGGGATGCAATGGTCTCCGCGTCTCCATAGAAGAGCTGGCCGTGCATCTTGGCTACGGCACTGTCATCGTTTGCAATGCAATTGACACAGATCTTGCCGAGGCGCTTTTCGTCAAACAAAGATTTCTAAAACATCTCGAGAAATGGCAGCAAAAGTATTTGTCCGGGCTTACAAAATGACTACTCAGACTTCGGCGGCAGTAGATGGATCATCTCCATTTCCTCAAAGAGTTACCCCCGCACCTTAATCACCTCCCCCACCGGCGCCTCCAGCCTGAACTCAAACCCCGCCGCCTCATACCCCAGCACCGCCGTCCCCTGAAACGACGCCGGCAGCAGCCGTCCAATCATCCGCGTCCCGAACCCCTCGCGCGCCGGCGCGCTGATTTCCGGTCCGCCGCTCTCTCGCCATTCCAGGGTGAATTGCCGCTCGCCGTCAGCCGCCGTCGTCACATCCCAGCTGAGGTCCACCCTGCCGGTCTCATTGCTCAGCGAGCCATATTTCAGGCTGTTGGTCGCAAGCTCGTGCAGCGTCAGCGTCAGCATCAGCGCCTGCTGCGGCGCGAGGTCGAGATCGGGGCCCGATATGCGGATGCGCTCGCTGAAATCGCCGACCGAGATCAGCGCTGCCTGCCCCAGGCTGTGCAGCCTGGCATCGGCCCAGGCGGTTTCCGTCAGGATATCGGTTGCCCGCCCCAGCGAGATCAGCCGGGCGCTATAGGTTTCGGCGGCCTCTGCCAGGTTGTCGGCCTGGCGGAAGGTCTGGTTGGCGATCGATTGCACCAGGCTCAGCACATTCTTCAGCCGGTGGCCGAGCTCGTGATTCAACAACTGCTGCTGCTCGCGAGCCTTCACCCGTCCGCTGATATCGGTCGCCATGCCGAACCATTCGATGATATCGCCATAGCGGTCGAACACCGGAATGGCGCGCGAGAAGGTCCAGCCCACCTCGCCATTCGCCTGCTTCACGCGATGTTCGAGCTCGAAGGGGCGTCGCTCGCGGATGGCGCTGGCTATTGCCATGCGCAGATGCGCCTGATCCTCGGGAAAGACATAATCTTCTATCCAGCGCAGGGTCGGCCCCTCGACATCCGAGAGGAAGCCGCGCCCGTCGAGCTGGTGCATTTCCTGCCAGTCGGCGCTCATGCGGTAGACGACGTCGGAGCTGGCATTGATCAGCGCCCGCGTGCGCTCCTCGCTGTGCCGCAGCGCCTCTTCCGCCCGCCTGCGCGTGGTGATGTTCTGCATGACGGCAAGCAGCTGGCCCGCCTTTCCGCCGAGCCGCGAGACGAACATTTCCAGCACCATGCCCTGCGGTTGCGATTCCCGCTCGAAGCGGAGGGGCTCGCCCGTTGCAAGAACCCGGTCGTAATCGTCGTACCAGTCCTCCACCTCGTCGGGGAAAAATTCGCGGATGGTGCGGCCGCTGAGATCGGCCACGCCGAACATCGCCTGCATCGCCTTGTTCATGGCGATATAGCGATAGTCGCGCCGCCCGTCGGCGCCGACAGGCAGGCGCTCGATGATGCAGGCGCCTTCGTCGATGGAGTTGAACAGCGTCCGGTATTGCGCCTCGCTGTCATGCAGCGCCTCCGCAACCTGCTTCCTGTCCTTGATATCGCGGAAGATGACGGCGACCTGCCGCTTCTCCGGTTCGCCGATGCGGAAGGCGTGGACCTCGTACCAGCGGCCGAGCGCCTCGGCCTGATGCTCGAACCGGGCGGACTCCCCGGTCAGCGCGATCCTGCCGTAGATATCGAACCAGCGCTGCTCATGCCCGGGTGCAAGCGCGCGCATCGTTTGGCCGGTGGCATTGGCCAGCCCCGTCTGCCGCTCGAAGGCCGGGTTGGTCAGCAGGAAACGATAGTCATGGGGCCGGCCCTCGTGATCGAAAAGCACCTCGATCGTGCAGAAACCGTCATCGATGGCATCGAAGAGGATCCTGTAGTGCTGTTCGCTGTCGATATCGTCTTTCCCCGCCCGTCCGGCGCCGTCTGCTTCAATGTCCATCCAATCCACTTCCCGCTCGCAAGGCGCATCTTCCCGCGCGCCCCCTTGCGTAAACCCGTCCGCAAGATGGGCGCAAGCACGATAACCATCCCTTCCGCGACAGAAATTAGCGCTCGGCAGATCATTTCAAGAGAGGGGAAGCGGGGTCCGCTCTAGAGAAAGCTCGCCTGAAAGGACGTCGCCGTCAGCGAAACATGCGCCTCCAGCGGTGGGCCGCCTTGTCATAGGCCCGGCCGGCAAGGTCATCGGCAAGCATCGCGAAATAGTCCGCAATGATCAAAGCGTTCTCTTCGTCTGTCCAGTCTATGCCCGCCATATCGCCCTACGGTATCAGCGCCAGCACCGGCGTCGCCGAGACCAGCACCGCCTCCTCCACCTTTCCCGCCGGCGAAACCACCCTGGCCTCGCCGGTCTTGCGGGCGCGGTCGAGCTTGGCGAGGATCTGCTTGCCGCCGACAAGGCCACAGATCGAAAGCGCGCCGATCGCGCCGGGCTCGATGCCATCGGTCGGTGCGAAGAACAGCACGGCATCGTCCCAGATCGACAGCGCGCCGGAGGAGGCCCGCACCTGGGCGGCGATGATCCGGCGGTTGCGGCCGGCGCCGATCGCGAGCTGGGCCTTGTCGAACACCGCCTGCGGCAAGGGCTGCGGCTCGGAAAGCGGGCGCAGCTCGCCATCCTCGCCGATGGTGGCAGAGAGCAGGATCTTCGGCCCTTCGCTGTCCTGCGCAATTCCCGCATGGCGCATGACCTCGGTCACGGTTACGCCGAGAAAGGACCCGATCTCGGCCGCCTCCTCCATGGTCATCTTGCGCTTGCCGGAGAAGGTGCGGGAAACAGCGGAGGCATCCTTGCCGAGATGGCGGGCGAGCGCGCGCAGCGACTGCCCCCTATCCTCCAGCTGGTTGTGAAACCAGGCGCCATCGATCTCGGCCATCCGCGTCCCCATGCACATATGCATCGTTGCTGATTTGTTGCAAAAAACGCAACGGCACGCAAGCAACCGCACCGGGCTTTTTACCGTCAACCTTTGACATGGTTGATCTGCTCCAGTTGCATCACCGCTTGCCTTTTGCGCCGAATACCTCTCCGCCAGGACCGAAATACAAAAGATAGGTATTTTTTCCTATTTCGATTGACGTTGTGATTTCGACAACATAATCTCAACTTAGACAACAAGAGACGCATGGGACAGGTGGATCAGAATGGCAGAGGCCCGAACGCCCCGGCAGAAAGCCGCCGCCCAATTCGCGCTGATGCCGGCTGAGCTCGCAGCCGCGCTCAACCTCGCCCCCTCGGACATGATGGCGGAGGAGGACGATGCGTAAGGAGCCTCTGTCCATGCTGGCGCAATCGGAGCTGATCGATGCGCTGGTCGGGCGCTGTGTCATGCGCGGCGGCGAAGCGGCGGGTGAAACGCTGCTCAAGATCGATGGCGATGATGTCGACGACCTCGTGCATCTCGCAAACCGGCTGCGCCGGCTTGCCCTCTTCGAAGACCGCATCCGCGCGATGGTGATGGCCCAGTCTTAGGCCGTCAGAAGCGCCGAACACCAATTCGCAACGTCACAGAAGCCCGTAAGTGAAGCCTGGAAATACAGTGAGGACCGATATGCAGACCATCACGACACGTTCAGCCGCAAAAGCCCCCATCTCGCAAAGCACTGGCCCGCAAACCACTGGCCCGCTCTCCATCACGAAGCCCCTGCTCTGCCCCTGCTGCAAGCAGCCGGTCACCATTCCCGCGCCGGAGATCGTCATCGATCATTATGGCATCACGCCGATGGAAGGCCGCATCTTCGCGGCGGTATGGAAGGGCAAGGGCCTGCCCGTCATCACCGAGCGCATCTTCACCGCCATGTATATCGACGATCCCGATGGCGGCCCGTCGCCGGACAGGATGTACCTCGCCTTCAAGGTCGCGCTTTGCCACCTGCGCCAGAAGCTGGAAGGCTCCGGCATCGGCATTGCCAATGTCGGCTATCGCCGCGGCTACCGGCTGGTGCTCGAAGGCAGGTTTCCGAGCACCACTTCCCGTTAAAATCCCCCGAGACGTGAAATGACCATGGCCGCCGCCCGCACTGAGCCGGCCATGTTGCGATAACAACAACATTCCTTGCAAGAGCCGCAACATGCCTTCAGATGTCGAACGGCTTCGCCGCGATGTGTCGCTGTCTGAGACGGCGGCGCATTATGGCTGCAGGCTGCAAAGGAACGGGCATGAACACATAGCCTGCTGCCCCTTCCATGCCGACGAAACGCCCTCCTTCACCATCTTCAGAGGGCAGGATGGCATCGAGCGCTTTCATTGCTTCGGCTGCGAGGCCGGCGGCGATGTCCTGGATTTCGTGCGGCAGATCAAGGGCGTCGATCTCGCCGAAGCGATCCGCATTCTCGATGGCGTCAGCCGTCCCGATGGCGTCGGCCATATCAGGCCGAACAACGCCCCGCGCGCCCGGCAAGTGCGCGATGCCTATGAAGGCATCACCCCCCTCACACCTCCATCAAAGCCGCTCAAGTCGGGCGCCCGCATCCGCCTCTATAATCCCAAGCGCCAGGGCGATCGCTTCGAATGGGGCTCCTTTGCTCCGTCGATGGTGTTTCCCTATCGCCAGGCCGATGGCGCGCTGATCGGCTATGTGCTGCGCCGCGACCTCGCCGATGGGGCCAAGGAAACGCCGATGGTCATGTTTGTCCGTCTGCCCGACGGCAAGGAGACCTGGTGCCGCTACCCCTTCCCCAAGCCGCGCCCGCTCTATGGCCTCGAAAGCCTTTGCGAGACGAAACAGGTGATCGTCGTCGAGGGCGAGAAATGCCGCGACCGGCTGGCGGGAAAGTCCGGCCGCACCGTGCTTTCCTGGGCCGGCGGCACGCAGGGGGTCAAACACACGGACTGGTCGCCGCTGTCAGGCCGCGATGTGGTGATCTGGCCGGATTTCGACGTGCCCGGCCTTTCGGCGGCAGACGAGATCGCCGCCATCCTCTCCGCCCTCGGGGCGCGCGTGCGCCTCGCGGGCTTTGCCGATGCCGCGGCTGCCTCGAAGATCGAGCATTTCACCTTCGGCGACTGGCAGGAAGGCAGCCTTCCCGCTCGCGGCTGGGATAGTGCCGACGCCGTCGATGCCGGCTGGACGCGCCTGGATCTCGATGCCTTCATGCGCGCCACCATCCGCCGCTATACGCCCGCACCGGTCGAGCAGCCGCCGCCAGCGCAGGAACAGGTCAAAACCAGCCCGAGAGAGCCGCCGCCTGGTATTGATGGCATGGACCGCATGCCGGAATGGTTTCCAAGCCAGCCCTTCGGCTCCGAGGTCTGGCTGGCGCGCATTTTCAACGAGCATCTGGCGCAAGCCTGCGGCGGGCGGATCGTCCGTGCCGATGGCAAATTCTGGGCCTATGGTCCCTCGGCCTGGCGCCCGATCCCCGAGCAGAAGCTCCGCCTCGCCATCCATGCTTTCGACGCAATCGGCATCGGCCAGAAGGAAAAGCCGCTGAAGCTCGGCCGGCACATGATCGACGGCATCGTCAACGAGTTCGGCACGCGCACGGCCGATGCCGGTTTCTTCGGCAATCCCGTCATCGGCGTCAACGCGCTGAACTGCACCGTCACCCTCGACGAGGCCGGCAAGGTGCTCTGCCGCCCGCATGACCCGGACGACCGTTTCCGCTTCACCATATCAGCAGACTACACCTTGCCCACCGAAGGCCACCTGCCTGAGGGCTCGCTGCTGCACCGGCTGCTGCACGGCGCCTTCCTCGGCGACCCCGACGCCGCCGCCAAGATCGACCTCGTTGCAGAAATGCTGGGTGCCGCCGCCTTCGGCCTTGCCACCCGCATCCGTCAGCCGAAGGCCTTCATCCTGCTCGGCGAGACCGCGAGCAACGGCAAATCCACCATCGCCTCGCTATTCCGCGCTCTGCTGCCGGAAGGTTCCGTCTCCTCCATCTCGCCCGCCTTCTTCAATGATGAAAAGCGCATCATCAATCTCGCCGGCAAGGCCGCGAACGTCGCCGACGAGCTGAGTGCGGCGGCCATATCAGGGGAGGAATTCAAGGCCGCCGTCACCGGCAACACGATCGAAGGCCGTAGCCTCTACAAGGATGTCGAAAGCTTCACCCCCCGCGCCCTGCATTGCTTCACCACCAACACGCTCCCGCGCTTCAACGGCGGCATCGACCGGGGCCTGCGCCGCCGCCTCGTCGTCATCCAGTTCAACCGCAGCATTCCCGACCATGAGGTCATCCCCGATATTGCCGAGCGCATCGCCAAGGAAGAGTTGGAACTGCTGCTCGGCCTTGCCGTGTCCGGCGCCCAGCGGCTGAAGCAGAATGGCGGCTACACCATGCCCGAAAGCTCCAGGGACGCGCTGAATTCCTGGCTGCTGCTCGATCCGCTGAACGAATGGTTCGACATCCGCGTCGAACCCGCCGCGATGGAGCCCGCCGGCGGCTGGCTGCGCACCGCAAGGCTGTTTGAGGATTTCCGCAAATGGGCGATCGACCAGGGCTACCGCGAAAACTTCCTGCCGCCCGTCAACACCTTCTCCCAGCGCCTCAAATCCATGCCGGATGTGCGCCTTGCGCGGCTTGCGACCGGCATGATCGCCCAGGGCGTGACGCTGAAGGAAAGCGCGATGAACGCCACGGCCGGCTATGCCGATGTGTTCTGAAACGCGGGCATGGGAGGCGGCAGGGATGCAGTACTTTTTTTGAACCGCGTCGGAACTCGCCCGGCTGCCGGCCATTATCGAAGAAATGGAGTTCTTCCAATGCAGCTTTCCCTCATCGAGCCCGGCCACGCCTACGTATCGCGATATGACAGGCGCCGCCGCTATGTGCGGCAGGTGGAGGATGGCCAGGTTGCCTATCGGCAGTTCATATTCGGAATCCCGATTTACCGTTCGCAATCTCTCGACGCATTCGCGCACTGGGCGCATGAAGATGCGGAATTATCCGAGAAACGCTGGCTGGCGGCACCCGTCTGAAGCACGCAAGTCGTTCCGGCACGCCATCAGCATGATGCGGCGGCCTTTCGATCAACGGCGTTTCAGCCTCAAGCCGACAAGAAGAAGTGAATTGAAAAGAAATAGCATGTCACGCCAGAATCTCGACCGCATATTGTTTGACCGCATCTGGCATCTCGGAGCCCAGGCTGTGAAGGATGATCGCCTATCGACACTCGCCTATGCGACCGTCACCAAGCCCACCCTGGAAGAATATCAGGACAGTCGCGGCTCCTTGCAGGCAGATCTCATAAAGGTCATCCAGCTCGGCATTCTGAAGCTTCGTGAGAGAGGTGAACTGCAGGAGCCTTAAAACCGGCGCCTTCTGAAGTATCGTCCGAAAATTGGGATCGATTTTCAAAAAGCCTGATTTGCGATGACCACATGCGCAAAACAAAGACTTAAAGCGTGACAAGCGGATCTGGATCGCGACACGCTTTAGGGCGCGGCTGCAGCGCCCGATCACAATCAGAGATCAGATCGGAAAACACGTGCGCCAGATCAAGCCCGCAAACGAACTGACAAGAGATCAACGCTTGGCGGCTCTGCTGTTGTTGAGCGAAACCCTGCACTTTTCCGCCCTCGTGGCAAAAGGCAACGGTGATCGCCTGTCCAACCGTCATGGAAGAGCTTGCCGGCCGCCTCTTCCGCGATCGCGAAAAAATCGCCTCCTCTTCGTTTGCGACATCAGACGCAATCGTCAAAGAGGCCCTCGACATGCTGGCAAGATTCAAGATGGCCAATCCCGAGGTCAGTAGCACCAGACATTGATGTCTTCAGGCAATGCGCCGATCGCCATCAACTGCCAGGCCGGTCGAGCGAATTGCCCCGCCTTGCACAGCCATTTCCGATGCGATTCCACACCTGCGAACCGTCCCTTAGCCCTATTTGATTAGGCTTCATTCGGAACGATGTCTCTCGCGGGTGGTTCTTTTACAGGCCGTCAAAAGCCGGCCGCCGCGCCCCTCTCTGTTCTCCTGTAACGGAGGCGGCGGTCACTCCTCCCGTCCTCATGCAACAGGCACAACTGTTGCCGTCAGATCTTGTCGCGATCCATCGAAAAAGGACCCGCGGCATGACCAGCGCGAATTTCCCCAAATGCCTCTCCATCACGCTTGCATCCGAAGGCGGCCTCTCCCTGGAGCGCACCGACCCCGGCAACTGGACCGGCGGCAAGATCGGCAAGGGCACGCTGAAAGGCACCAAATACGGCATCTCGGCCGCCGCCTTCCCCAATCTCGACATCCGCAACCTGACGCTCGACGACGTCCAGCCGATCTACAAGGCCAGATACTGGGACGAAATCAGTGGCGACACGCTGCCTGATGGTTTCGACCTCGCCACCTTCGACTACGCCGTCAACTCCGGCTCCGCCCGCGCCCTTCGCGACGCCCAGACCGTGATCGGCGCCCCGGCAGACGGCAAATTCGGCCCCATCACCCGCACCAAAGCCGCAACTGCCGGCACAAGGGAAATCAAAGCCCTCTGCGCAAGGCGGCTGAGCTTCATGCAAAGCCTGGCGATCTGGAAAACCTACGGCAAAGGCTGGTCGGCCCGCGTGGCAAGGATCGAGGCGAAGGCCGTGGCGATGTTCTTGCATAGCCAGCCGGGCGTGAACGCCAAGGCCGCCCTGGCGGATGAGGCAAGCAAGGCCGAGAAGGCTGCCGGCACGCTGCGGAAGGCAGGTGCGGCAATTGCGGTGTCGGCATCGGGTGGGGCCGGAACGGGTGCGGCGCTGCCGGCGGAGCCGAATCTGTGGGTGCTTGGTGGGGTAATGGTGGCCGGGCTCGCGGTTGCGGGTGTGCTGGTGGTGAAGGCTGTGCGGGAGAAAGAGCGCGCGCGGGCATATCGGGAGGTGATGGCCGGGGGCTAGCGGGCGGAGGCGAGCTTGCCTCTGTGAAGAAGCCGCCCTCGTGTCAGTCCTCTGGCCCGCTTGCCGGATCGGTGCGCCAATTGAAATGTCTGACATGGTCCAGAAATGCACGCGTAGCCGCGCTCGGGAGCCGCCGGTTGGGATAATAGAGAAACCAGCTTGGCAAAACCGGACTCCAATCGGGAAGGAGCTCCATCAGCTTTCCTTCCTGGATATACGGTCTCGCGTAGTCGTCAAATACGTGCGCTATTCCCATGCCGGCCAGGGCGGCCTGAAGCTCGTTAGCGGCCGAACTCAGTGTCAGACGCCCCGCAGGTGTTATCTCCATCAGATCGTCTGCACGGGAAAATCTCCACGATACCAGGGTGCCGCCTGGAAACCGGCGCTGGATACAGTCGTGGCCGACAAGATCGTGCGGTGTCAGCGGCCTTCCGAACCGTTCGACATAATCAGGCGAAGCCACGATCGTGTAACGAAGCGACGGCCCCAGGGGGATTGCGATCATATCCTGTGCCAGCTGCTTACCGAACCGGACGCCTGCGTCGAAACCAAGTTCCACAATGTCGACGATCGCAGCATCGCTGATCACCTCGATCTTCACCGCTGGATATTTTTGCATGAAATCAAACAGTAACGGACATAGGACATGGTCGACGGCCGGAGCCGGCGCATTGATTTTCAATGTGCCGGACGGGCTTGCTCGAAGATCGTCCACTTCTCTGATCGCGAGCTTGATATCACTCAATGCCGGAGCGAGGCGCTCGAGCAGGCGCTGGCCTGCTTCGGTAGGGTACACGCTTCTTGTCGTCCGATTGAGCAGCCGTATCCCCAGGACCTCTTCTAGTGAGTTGATCGTCTGGCTTAAAGCCGAAGAAGAGACGCCACGTTCAGCCGCCGCGGCACGGAAGCCGCCGCATCGCACGATTGAGGCGAATACATCGAAACTGTCCAGCCGCAATTGGCTCATTGCGAAGCAGTCCTTATCAAGTCACGTAGGTTTACATCCCTTATCAGCGCGATGTCTGTGTGTCATCTCAGAAGGACATCCACCGGCACTCGACCGGATGGACGATGATCGGCAACCAACCGCTGTTGGAACTCGCGGCTGTTCTGCGAGCTGCTTCAGCAATGACTGCGAAGGATGCACACATGAACGCTTTCACGCTGAACAGGCGCGCCGTAATGCTGAGTGCGGTGATTGGCGCCACGAGTACATTTCTTGGTGGCGCCGCCGGTGTGGTTCAGGCCCAAACGAAAACGCCAGGCTCTGGCAACATAGGCCACTACCGGTTTCGCGTCGGCGAAATCACGGCAACGGTTTTGAGTGATGGCGTCATCGGTGGCCCTCCGAGGATCTATGCCAGTGATGCACCGGAAGCAGAGCTTCAGGAGGTGTTGCGTCGCGCCTTTCTTCCCACCGACCATCTGACGCTCAACCTGAATACGCTGCTCATCGAAAATGCCGGCCGCCGCATCCTCATCGAAGCAGGAGCAGGCGGCACGATGGGACCGAACGCAGGTCGCATTTTTGCCAATCTGGCAGCAATCGGTCTCGATCCGGCAGATATCGACGTCGTGGTCGTCTCGCACACACATCCCGACCATGTGGGTAACCTTCGAACTGCCGACGGCACCATGGCTTTCCCCAGAGCAACTGTTTTCGTGCCACGCGCTGACTGGGAATTCTTCGTCCGCAACGATCCCGATCTGTCATATATGCCGGTACCCGAGGATTTCCGCGTTCGCTTTGGTGCGGCCATCAAGCATAGTCTCGAGCCTTATGCCAAAGACGTTGAACTCTACGAGGCTGGCGCCGAAATCGTGCCGGGGCTCAGCACGATCGCAGCGTTTGGCCACACACCAGGAATGGCAAACTTCATCGTTCATTCAGGCAATGATCAGCTTCTGCTGACGGCAGACCTCGCCTACCATCCCGTTGTCAATGTCGACAATCCGTGGCGACCCGGCCCGGATAGGGACAAAAACGCAGCGCTTGCCTCCCGTCGACGGATTTTCGATATGGCTGCCGTCGACAGGATCCCGGTCCTTGGCTTCCATTACCCCTTCCCTGGTCTTGGTCGCATGCTGAAGACCGATGGTGGATACGCCTGGGTTCCCGCCAACTGGCAGTTCTGACGCTTCAGCTTCGAGAACGGAGCTACGTTACGAACGCCCGCCGAAAGCCGATTTCCACGATATCGGTGACTGGAACGTCTCGCCCGCTGCCACACGCGCGTCATGCGGGCGATACGGTTTTCAACCGCCTATAGAAGAAATCAAGGAGCGCAAAGAATAGAATTCCCGCAGAGCGAGAATCAAAATAAAGATGCGGTGCCTATTACAGCACAAGACGCTGTCATCAGCTTATTTGAGGGATAATCATGCGCGCCCATATTGCAATGACATTGATTGCCACCGCACTTCTGGCCGGCTGTGCGCCGACCGAGAAGCAGTTTGATGCCGCCATCACTGTGCTTCAGGGCAGCGAGCGAGCGAGAAACGACCTTCTTGACGATTGCATCAGGCGCCTGAGCTTTTCCGACAAGAAGACGCATCACAACGCTGCGGTCGTGATGAACGTGGCGGACAAGGACGCTCCGAAGGTTGCCTGCAGCCGATACACGAAAGCGCTCGTCTCCGGCCGCGCCAACTATCAGGATCTGCTCGACATTCAAAATAAGCGCTACACTCCGAAACTCGTCAAGATCTTCCAGGGCCGCTGAGGCGCGCGACGCATCCAGCGTCTTTTCGTGCCCGCCCTTGCCGATGGCAGGGCGGGCACAGACAGCAAGACCCCGGAAACAGCAGGGCAATGCTTCTCGTTGCGGGAAAGCCGCGCCCTGCAAGATCCGCTCCTGCGGCAGCTACCTTCCGTCGCGAGGTCGATATCGGGCGGTAAAACGCTCCCAGCGGCAGCGCTCAGCCACTCCATGACATGGCAGTCCTCGCCCAGTCGCCGCGCTGCGCCTCTGGCACGGGATCTATTGCGTTGAGCCTCATCGTTATCGAGCAAGCCTCTTCGTCGCTGAGTTCGGAGAGTTTCGTCAGCTTGCGCGCCTCCTCTGCGGTCACCCCCAGGTGCTGTGTAATCATTTGCAAGATGTCCTGCGCGGTCATCTTCACCGCCGTGGGCGGACGCGTCTTCCCGTCCTCATAAGCCAGGCGTTTGGCTTCCAGATATTGGAAGTAGCGTTCTTTCACCTGCGGAATGGCCTGGGCGCTCTGCGACATCCTCGAGTTCACCAATTCCTTGCAGCCCCGCGGATAGTAGCGGGCAAGAGCCTCATTGAGCTCACCAGTCTTCTTCAAGACATCGATCGCAATTGCATCGCTTGCCCGCGACAGCGCAGGATTGCCGTATTTGGCCACCATCGCTGCCGCTTGTGCTCGCGGATCGAGCTTGCCTCCAGAGGCTTCGGTCTTGGCAACCAACTGCCGCGTTTCATCCTCGTGATCCATGAAGACGGCGTGAACGAAAGGATTGATACCGGCGAGAACCTGCATCTCCTTTTCGAAGGAGCCAGCCTTCGGTTTTTGCGCAACCACACCCGGTATGGTCTTCGAACCTGCGGCAGGCTTTTGCTTCTGCTGGGATGGACCGAGCGAGAGCAACGCCCTGCCCCAGTCGCCCTGTCGCTCTTTCGGCACAGCGCCTACGTTATAGAGCTTCTTTGCGATCGAGCACATGTCTTCGTCGCTCACACCGCTGGGGGCCTTCCTTGCCTTGTATATCTCGCCCCCAGTCATTCCCAGGTACCACTTCATGATGTGGTCTCGCTCCTTGCCGGACATCAACGGCACAGGAGCGCGGAACTTGCCGTCCTGATAGGCATAGGCTTTCGCTCTCAGATCAGCCATGCGGCCGTTTCTGACTTCGGCAATGGAATACCAATCCCACATATTGCCGGTGAAGAAATACTCACAGCCGTCGGGATATTTTTCGGCCACAATCTCGGCAAGCGCGGCGGTCTTGTTCATGACTGAAATCACTGCACTGTCGCCTGCGCGCGCAAGGGCAGGAGTACCATATGTCGCGATCACCCCAGCAAGGATCTTCCGCTCCTCATACACATTCGCCCAGCCTTCCCCATAGACTTTCCGTGCCGCGTCCATGTGGTCCTGATAGATAGCCTGTAGGAGAGGATTGATCCTCCCCATGAATCGAACCACCCCCTCCAACGGCTCCTTCTCCGCATCTTGCGCAAATGCGCCTGATGCGGAGACCGTGATCGCCACCAACAGCAACAGTAATCTTTTCACGAAACCCCACCCCGAATAGTTGCAATACGTCTATGTCTGAAATTCCGGACCGTCCACGACCGGCTAGAAAAATGGTAAAAATATCAGGGGAATGCGCGCCATACTTTCGACAGCAGTGCCTTGGACATCCCGCAGCGTCAGCCGCCCCGCTGATATGGAGCGGCAGACGTTAGCCCGCCCGTTCGGCCATTCACACGGACAGACCCGAGAGCTCAGCTGTCCAGCTTCAGCGCCAGCTGCTGCCCGCCAAAAACCTTCAGCACATGTTTATTGATCGGCCGCATCGCCTCGATACGGCGCTGTTCTTCCCGCCTGCGCGCTTCGTGGCGCTCGCGGTCGGCGCGCAGCTGCGCCACAAAGGCCATGGCCTTGTCTGCTGCTCCTGAATAACTCGGGCTGGCTGCCATCGAACTCTCCATGAGAACGTTTATTTGTTCTCATTTTGTTCTCATTTCCGGAGAAGTCAAGCGCGCCTTTTTCGTTGGTTAAGAAAAGATTAAGCATCGGCGCAAGCAGGCTGCCGACATGCGCGTAGAGAAAGCGCCAAGTCTTTGACGCAGAAAACTATTCTCTTGTCTGGAGCCAGATCATGGCGAAAGACATGAGGCCGCAAAGGGTGGCGATCAGAAGCAGGTTGTCCATCGAAATCCTCCTATATGTGGCAAAAACGCGGCAGAAGAAATTTGGTTCAATTGTCCCTGTATTTCGTGGGTCGGTTCGCCCCTGGTGTCGATCTCGCTTTATCCCCATCTCTCCTGTATAAGCCCCTCGTCTCGGGAGCCCGCTCCATGACCGCGCCCGCTCTGGCGATCCATCGAGTGCCGCGCGACATCAGGCTCGTCCGTGATGGCAGAGCCGCGAGATAAGACCAGACGAAAGAAGACTTGAGATCATGACCACGGCAAAGACGGCTGCATCCGAAAACAACCAGCGCTACTTCAAGGCGCCGGTTTTTGCCGTCGCGCCTATGATCGACTGGACGGATCGCCACTGCCGTTATTTCCACCGCCAGATCAGCCGCAACGCCCTGCTCTATACGGAAATGGTCGTCGCCGACGCGATCATCCATGGCCCGCGCGAGCGCCTGCTTTCGTTCGACGCCGCCGAACATCCCCTCGCCCTGCAGCTCGGCGGTTCGGATCCGGCAAAGCTCACCGAGGCCGTGCGTATTGCCGAGCCCTACGGTTACGACGAGATCAACCTCAATGTCGGCTGCCCGTCGGATCGCGTGCAGTCGGGCACCTTCGGCGCCTGCCTGATGCTCACGCCTGAGACGGTTGCCGAATGCGTCGCCGCCATGAAGAAGGTCGCAAACGTCCCGGTCACGGTCAAATGCCGCATCGGCGTCGATGAGCAGGAGCCGGAAGAGGCCCTGCCCACCCTGATGACCAGGGTGATCGATGCCGGCGCCGACGCGATCTGGGTCCATGCCCGCAAGGCCTGGCTGAAAGGCCTCTCCCCGAAGGAAAACCGCGAAATCCCGCCGCTCGATTACGAGATCGTCTACCGCATGAAGGCCCGCTTTCCCGATGTTTTCATCGGCATCAATGGCGGCATCCAGACGCTGGATGAGGCAGAAGGCCACCTCGCCCATGTGGATGGCGTCATGCTCGGCCGCGCGGCCTATCAGAACGCCGCGATCCTTTCCGAGATCGACCGGCGCTTCTATGGCGCACCCGCCGCCGAGCCGGATTGGAACGATCTGCGCGACCGCATGATGGCCTATGCGGAGCGCCATATCGCCAATGGCGGTCGCCTGCAGCATATCGCCCGCCATATGGTCGGCCTCTTCACCGGCCTGCCGGGTGCCCGCCGCTACCGCCAGATCCTGTCGACCGATGCCGCAAAGCCGAATGCCGGCCCGGAAGTGATCACCGCCGCCTTCGCTGCCGTCGATTTTGCGGGTAGCGCCGAAGCCGTCAGCGCCTGAACGGCATCAGGCATCGATCCGGACCATCAAAGCAGATATTTACCGACAGATCGGGCTTGCAGCCCGGTCCGTTTCCTTTCGACGTTTGAACGAAGTCGGGTTGAACACGTTTATAACGGTCCCCCCAGAAGACTAGGAAGGAAACACTCATGAAGAACCTCATCATCCTTGCAGCTGCCGCTTCCCTCGGTTTCGTACCCGTGGCCCAGGCCGCGAGCCAGCACAAGCAACCGAAACACGCCGCCCAGCAGGTCGCAAATGAGCCGAGGCAGCGTCTCGGC
Source organism: Rhizobium sp. 01L419 (assembly GCF_056400025.1). Lineage (NCBI taxonomy): Bacteria > Pseudomonadati > Pseudomonadota > Alphaproteobacteria > Hyphomicrobiales > Rhizobiaceae > Rhizobium > Rhizobium sp. 01L419. Next base: position 129,343 of record NZ_JBFTSM010000012.1, on the reverse strand, counting down.
ACGCTTTCCTGCGAAGTCGCCGGCGGCGTCGGCATGATCATCGGCTCCAGCAAGGCGATCGACTGCCGCTTCAAGCAGAACACCGGCAGGGTCGAACACTATAGAGGCACGATCGGCAAGCTCGGTCTCGATGTTGGCGTCACGGGCAAATCCTATCTCAGCTGGATCGTCGTCAACACCGCGCCCACGCGCGTCGGTGATGGCGCTCTTGCCGGCACCTATGTCGGCGCTTCTGCCGGTGCTTCCGTCGGTGTCGGCCTCGGGGCAAATGCGCTGATCGGCGGAAATTCGAAGAATTTCGCATTGCAGCCGCTCAGCGGTGAAACCGGAACCGGTGTGAATGTGGCCGCAGGCGTCTCCCGCCTCCAGCTGAAGGCAACGCGCTAACCCTTGCAGGCGGCGACCAACAGGTCGCCGCCGCTTTCACCACGGAGTCACGCGCGCCATCCGTGAGAAACGATTGGCGTTTTCCCGCTACCGGCTGGCCGTGCAGGCATGGTGCTGGCGTTTTGACAAAGCGGACCGAATAACGCCGATCGCAGCCTGTCCAGTCGATCACAGGCAAACAGCTGCTCTCCCTGATCTTCACAATGGCGCGGTGGCGCCGTATTTTGCGCTGTCCAGCGGATATGCCGCAGCCCGGATGCGCACTTACGGACCGCGGCCCGCAAACAACCATCGTATGGGAGGATCGCCGACATGAAAGATGTCGTCGCGCTGGTAACCGGCGCAAGCCGCGGCGTCGGCCGCGGGATTGCGCTTGCATTGCTCGCCGAGGGCGCCACGGTGCATGTCACCGGCAGGACGCGCTCCGAGGCAGAAGCAACCGGGGGCAAACACGCGGGATCGCTGGAAGGGCTCGAGCTCGAGGCCGCGGACCTGCCCGGACGCGTCGTCGTTCATCAGTGCGACCACAGCAACGACACCGAGACCGAGCGCGTGGCCGAAGAGATCAGAGCCGGCAACAGGCTGGACATTCTGGTCAACAATGCATGGCCCGGCTATGAAAACATGGTCGAGGATGGCGATTTTACCTGGCCGCGAGCCTTCTGGGAGCAGCCCGTCTGGCGGTGGGACGCAATGATCGGCACGGCCCTGAGGGCGGCTTTCATGATGTCTCGTGCAGTGGCGCCTGTCATGATCTCGGCGCAGCGCGGCCTGATCGTCAATATTTCATTCTGGGCAGCGCAATTTTACGACGGCAACGCGATCTATGGCATGGCCAAGGCCGCTGCCGACAAGATGGCCGCAGACTTCGCCCATGATCTGCGTCCGCACGATGTCGCCGCCGTCGCACTCTATCCCGGCCTGGTCCGCACCGAAGCCGTCATGCAGAACGCCGAATATTTCGACCTGTCCAACTCCGAATCCCCCAGGTTCATCGGCCACGTCATATCAGGACTCTGGCGGGACCCTGCGCTGATGTCGAAGTCCGGGCAGGTCCTGGTCGCGGCGGAGCTGGGTCGGGAATACGACATTGCTGACGTCAACGGCTACAGACCTGTTCCCCTCACAGCGGCGGACTTTGCGAAAAGCTGAATTCGCGTTTGGCATTGCGGCCTCGAGCGGCATCCGCCAGTGATCATGGGAGCGGCAAACCAGACTGTGAATTAAGCCGCCACCAGCAGCAGCACATAAGCCACGACCGTCACCATCAGTCCCCGAAACGCGATCGTCACGAACCGGTATTTGCTGCGCGCGATATGCGAGAGAATGTCGGCATTTTCCACATACTGGTCGAAGAGATAGCGCTCGTCGCGCCGGATCGCCGCATCGAAGAAGACGTCGCGATGCCGCGGCCATGCGCCCCAGAACATCGATGTGGATTTATCGAGCCGCCGCGGCAGCACCACGAGGATGGCCGACAGAATCGAAAAGACCGAGGCTGTGGCCAGGAGGCCGGAGAAGAGAATGGCCTGCGGCGTGCCCTGCGCATAGCGCACCCAGGTGAAGACCGCCCTCACTTCGACGGAACTCACAAGAAAGGCGAGCATGAACGTAAAGATATAAGCCGCTTTCTGATCCGATATCTTGATCTGATCATAGAATATGTCGTTGATTTTCTTGATATGGTCGAAATATCCCGAGCCGATATCGGCCGTTGACGGAGAACTGGAGGGCAGCTCCGCATAATTTTCAAACTCGCTCAAAGGAAACCCCACCCAGAAATAGTGTTTCCCTAATAATACACTTGGTTGCGAAAGCAAGAACACGTGTGCATCCGACTTGACTTTTACATCGGTCTTGGCCAAACGGGAAAAAGATGCGGGGGTATCTGGGATGTCGGGGTCGAAGTCTTTTCTGTGCGCAGGATCCACTCTTGCGCTCATGTCAGCGTTACTTGCGTGTCCGGTTGCAGCCGAGCCGCTGCAGCGCCCCACGCCGGCTGCAGGCTCCGTCATCGCCCGCAAGACCGGCGAGGAAGTGCGCTTTGTCGATGTCACCAACTGGCGCGTCGTCGATCTCAACCAGGACCTTCTGGATGGTGACGTGCTGCGCACCAATGCTACCGGTCAGCTCGCGATCCTCTTTTCCGATCACACCCAGATCCGCCTCGGCCGCAATTCCGCGCTGCAGGTCAAGAAAATGTCTGCGACCGGCGACACGATCCTCAATCTGCAGTCCGGCACCATCTGGGCCCGCGCCCAGCGCGGCGGCCAGGGCCTGACGGTCGAGACACCAGCCGCCGCAGCCGCCATCCGCGGCACGGACTGGACGATGACCGTCGACGGCGCTCGAACCTCGATGATCGTGCTCGAAGGCCGCGTGGCGCTCAGCAACCCGCAGGGCAGCGTCGAGGTGAACGAGGGCGAAGGCGCCGTCGCCACCATCGGCCAGGCGCCGCACAAGCTCATCAGCGTCAATCCGGATGATCGCGAGCAGATGCTCTTCTATCTGGACCTGCGCGACGGCTTCGGCCTGATGCCGACCTCACCATTGCGGGCCGACCGTATGGCCACCGAGCGCCGCCGCCTTCTGGCGCTGCCGCCCGAGCGCCGCAGCATAGAAGACTGGCTGGAACTTGCCGAAGTACAAAGCGCCTTCGACGGGCGCCAGGCCGCAGCTGCAACGTTGCAAAATATCCGCAGCCGCAAGCTGACGGTCGCACAGCAGGCCCGCGTCGACCTGCTCGACGCCACCATTGCCGGCTCCGAAAAGCGCTATGGCGATGCCGCCAGGCTCTTCCAGAAGGCGCTGCCGCATCTCGACCCGACACGCCGAACCATGGCCCGATATGGCGGCTATTTCGCCCGGTCGCTCGCCGACCCCGCGCATGCCGAACCGCCTCCGGCCAACACCACCGGCCCCTATGGCGCGATCATGCAGGCCTATACGGCCGGCTTCCTGGAAAACCCGCGCGCAGCCCTCGAGATCATCAAGAAAGCGGAACAGCGCTATCCCGATGACCCGACCCTGCCGGCAGTCCGCGCCCAGCTGGCGCAGCTCGTCGATGACCGTGAGCAGATGAAGGAAGCGATAGAACGCTCGCTGGCGCTCGACCCCGATCACCCGATGGCGCTCTCCGCCCGCGCCGGTTACAAGGCTGCCTATGAGAGCGACATCAACGGCGCGCTTGCGGACCTGAACCGCGCAATCGAGCTTGCCCCCGGCGCGTCGGGCACGCTGAATTCGCTCGGCCTGCTGCAGAGTTCGCGCGATGCCAATGGCGAAGCGGAAAAGGCCTTCAAGAAGGCGATCGAGCTCGATCCGCAGGATCCGCTGCTGCATGCCAACCTCTCGATCCTCTATCTCGATCAGGGGCGCATGAAGGAGGCCAAGCGCGAGATCGATACGGCGATCGCCCTCGACCCGTCCTTCGATATCGCCCTGCTCGCCCGCGGCCGTTACTACCTGCAGTCCGGCGAGCGCGACAAGGCGCTGGAGGATCTACTGGCGGCCAGCACCGCCAATCCGGCTCATTCGCAATCGCAGCTGATGCTTGCGGCCGCACACTATGAAAAGGGCGATCGCCTCCCCTCCGAGCAAGCCCTCGACAATGCCAACCGCCTGGATGATAACGATCCGGTCATCTCCGCCTTCCGCACCGCTGTCGATATCGACGACTACAATTCAGATGGCGCGATTGCCAACGCGCAGGAATTCCTGCGCCGCTCGCGCGCCCGCGGCGGCGATTTCACCGGGCTCGGCGCCAATGCGAGCGCCGGCTCGACGCTGAACAACGCTTTCCGCCTTCAGGGCCTGGATGCCTGGGGCCGCTATTATGGCGATGCCGTCTTCGATCCTTTCAAAGGCAGCGGTTATATCGACCAGTCGATCAAGGGCAGCATCTTTCCTTTCGTCAACGCGACGAGCTTCAGCGATGACAATGTCATCCAGAACCGGAACAATGCGTCGAGCTACTCGTCCTTCATCCAGGGCCTGCTGCTCTCTCCCCACATGCTGTCCGGCCGTTCGCGCTCGGCATCGCTGTTCGATGTACCCTTCATCGAAGGCTCGCTCGGCGGCGGCATCAACAGCGTCGACGGCCATACGCGCCGCATCGGCGAAGCGGAAATCCAGGGCTATTCGAACGCAACGATCCCGATCAGCTTCTACGGCAACCTGACCTGGGAAGAACTGGCGCTGGATGGCGACTACCGTGATTTCGGTGGATATGCGACTGAGAATAATCTGCTCGGCGGCAACGGCTATCTGACGGCAACGGTGACGCCGGATGACCGCGTTGTGGCTTATTTCAATCACGCCAAGAATGACGGAACGCTGAATGCGCTGTCGACGGACCCCACGCTCTCGACCATTCTGAACGAGGGGCTGTTCTTCCCTATATTCGGCGCTGCCGGCCCGCTCGTACCGGACGAACTGCCGCTCTATACGACGCGGATCAGCAGCACCAACCTCACCAGCGCCGGTGTCGGCTGGAGCCATACGTTTTCCTACGAGAATGTGCTGAATGGCGCATTGATGTATATGGAAACCGGAGCCAAAACCACGACTGACCTGCAAGTCGACTGGGCGGACGTGCCGTTCCTGGGCGGCCCCGGCACGGACATCAGACCCTTTGGGCAAAGCAGCGAAGAGACGGAATCGAAGGCTTATATCGCTGCGCTTAGCCATAGTATCGGCGACGGACCGCTCACCTGGCGCTACGGCGTCGAGGGCGGGTGGATCGACTCGTCTCGCAAGACATATTTCCACCTTGAGGACATCATTCCAGGCTTTATCGACGGCGTCACGGATGGACCGAACGAGACCGACACCCGCACCAATATCGGCCGCGCCTATGTCGACGTACTGCACGACATTACACCCAACCTGAAGGGCGAATATGCGCTCTTCGGCACGCGGCTGGAGGGTGATGGTGTCGATGTGAGCCGGTTGGAACCGCGCTTCGGCCTTGCCTGGGCGCCGGTTCAGAATCATTGGCTGCGCGCGGCCTTCATGCGCCAGAGCCTCGATTCAGGCGTGCCGACGCTGGCCCCAATAGGCATCCTTGGCCTGCAGGCAAATCAGTTCTCAGTCAGTGCCGAAGGTTATGCTGATACGGCAGCCTTCCAATGGGATGCCGAATGGACCGACAACTTCTTCACCTCGGTCGAATATCAGCATCAGGAATTGCATGACTTCTCGATCGATCTGCCGCTGATAGCCCTTCCCGCCATCGAGAGCCTGCCGTTGTCGCGCGGCACAATTGACCGCGCGGCCGTCACCGCCAACGTCGCGCTCGGAGCCGGCTTCGGCCTTTCCGCCACTTACGCCTATATGGATTCCGAGAACAAAGATCCGTTGGAGCCGAACTTCGGCGGCAACCTGCCCTATATCCCGCGAAACTCCGGTCAGGTGGCGCTGACCTGGGTCAACGAAGCCAAGGTCAAGGCGACCATTGCAGCCAACTATATCGGTGAGCGCGATGGCGACGATCTCGGCACCACGCTTGACGATTACTGGAGCCTCGACGCCCACCTGATCTGGGAGCCTTTCGACAAGCGCATCGCGCTCGAAGCCGCCGCCTATAACCTGCTTGGTGAGGACTTCGAAATAACGCCCGGCACTCCCGGTTGGGGCCGCGCCTTCAAGGGCACGCTGAAGATCCGCTTCTGATGTCGGCGCGCGCCGTCCAGCCACGCCCTCACGCAGAGCGCCCCACAAGGCAGGACCGCCCGTCGGCCCGGCCGCCCGGCTGGCCCTTCTCGAGCCGCAGCATCCGCCTTCTCGTGCTGGCGCTGGTCACTCTGATCACGATCTCGCTGATCTCCCGCCTGCCCGCCTGGACTCTGACGGAGCTGCGCACCTTCGACTATCTCTCCACCGTCGACGATCCCTTGCCACCCGATGGCGGGCCGATCATCGTGGCGATCGACGAGCCGGCGCTGGCCGATATCAACGCCCAATGGCCCTGGCCGCGCAGCCTGCATGCGGAGCTCGTCAAGCAGCTGCGCGCCGCCGGCGCCAAAGCCATCGCGCTCGATATCATCATGGCCGAGCCTTCGACGGCCGAAAACGATCAGGCCATCACCGCTGCCGTCGGCCCCGATGTCGTGCTTGCCGGCGATGAAAGCCTGATCAAGACGCCCCAGGCCGACCAGCTGCTGCGCACCACGCCGCTGCCGCAGATGACGGAAGCCGGTGCGCGCACCGGCATCGCCTCGATCACCCTGAATGGCGACGGCGTCTTCCGCAATATTCCATCCTATTCGGATGGCTTTGCCATGGAGCTTGCAAAGGCTGCGGGCATCAATGCGACGCATCTGCCGGCAGGCTCCCTCATTCAATCGCTCGGCCCGGCCCGCAGCTACCCCACCGTCTCCTACTATCAGGCGCTGGACCCGAAGAATTTCCTGCCGCCCGATATCTTCAGGGATCGCGTCGTGCTGGTCGGCCTCAGCCTGCAGAACGCCCCCGAGATCGACCAGGGCGGCGCCGATGCCTATGCCACGCCCTATACCGTCCACACCGGCAAGCTGATCTCCGGCGTCGAGGTGCAGGCCACCATCTACGACAATATCGTTCATGGCCTCGCCATATCCGAAGCCGGACTGCTGCCGGTCGCAACCTGCATTCTCATATCGGTCATTCTGGCTGCCGCCACGGTCTGGAAAGCCACGAGCTGGCGAACGCTGGTCGCCACCGCCGCCGCCGTGCTCGCCTTTGCGGCAGTCAGCTATGCCGGCATCCGCTTCGGCCATGTCTTCGTCTCGCCGCTTGGGCCGACCGTTGCCTTCGTCGCCGTCGCCTTCGGCCAGGCGGCCTTCGATTATACCGAGGAGCGCCGCCAGAAACGCCAGATTACGCTCGCCTTTGCCCAATATATCTCACCCGATCTCGTCAAGCGCCTGTCGAACGATCCTTCGCAGCTGAAACTCGGCGGCGAGCGACGTACGCTGACTGTCCTGTTTTCCGACGTGCGCGGCTTCACCACCATCGCCGAGACGATGAAGGACGATCCCGAGCAGCTGACGACGCTGATCAACCGCCTGCTGACGCCGCTGTCCGATGTCGTCATGGATCACGGCGGCACGATCGACAAATATATGGGCGATTGCATCATGGCCTTCTGGAATGCGCCGCTCGACGACCCCGATCACGCGCTGCACGCGGTGAAAGCGTCGATTGCCATGCAGGATGCGATCGGCACGCTGAACCGCGAACTGGAGCGCGAGGCCGTCGCGTCAGGGCGGCCGCTGCATATCCTCAAAATGGGCGTCGGCATCAATACCGGCGAATGCATCGTCGGCAATATGGGTTCCACCCGCCGGTTCGACTATTCCTGCCTCGGCGACAGCGTCAATCTCGCTTCTCGCCTGGAAGGCGCTTCGAAGAATTACGGCGTCGCCCTGCTGCTTGGCGAAGAAACCGCCCGCCTCATCGGCGATCACTACGCCGTGGTCGAGCTCGACCGCATCATCGTCAAGGGCCGTACGGTGCCCTCGCCGATCTTCACCGTGCTGCATGGCGGTCACCGCACGGCCCTGCGCGAACACGATGCCTTTCTGAATGCGAAATATGCGGACCGGCTCACCATCTCCGACCCTGCCTTCGAAACACTGCCGAAAGCCATTCCGGAGCTTTCGGCCTATTACGCGCTGGTGCGCAGCAACCTCGCGCAGGACGACGCGGCTCCATAGAGCAATTCCAGCAGAACTGCGCAGCGGTATTGCGTCGGGAATTGCGTGAGAACAAAAAGATGGTGCACTTTCCCCTGGTCGCCTTTTGAGTCTAGGATGCCGCCAGACTCTTTGGACAGACCACTCGTCCGATCGCTATCCCGTAACAGCCGAGAAGTCCCATCATGTCCCTGCCTGCCACCGTCATCCCCCTGCCGCAACCCGTTCTCCTGCCCGTCGAAGGCAGTGCCGAGGCCTTCCCGGTTCGCCGCGTCTATTGCGTCGGCCGCAATTACGCCGACCACGCCATCGAAATGGGCCATGACCCGAGCCGCGAGCCGCCCTTCTTCTTCCAGAAGAACGCCGATAACCTGTTTTCCGGCAAGGATTTCCCCTATCCGCCGCTGTCATCGGATGTGCATTTCGAGGTCGAATGCGTGCTGGCCCTGAAGGCCGGCGGCGCCGATATTCCGGCAGAAAAGGCGCTCGACTGCATCTATGGCTACGCCGTCGGCATCGATTTCACCCGCCGCGACCTGCAGGCCGAAGCCAAGAAGCTTGGTCGCCCGTGGGAGCTCGCCAAGGCCTTCGAACATTCCGCCCCGGTCTCGCCCATCGTGCCGGCAAGCAGCCTCGGCCATCCCACTGATGGCCGCGTCTGGCTGGAGGTGAACGGCGTCAAAAAGCAGGATGGCGACTTGAACCAGATGATCTGGAAAGTCCCGGAAATCATTGCGGAGCTTTCGAAACTCTTCGTTCTTGCCCCTGGCGATGTCATCATGACCGGCACCCCCGCCGGCGTCGCCGCCATCAACAAGGGCGACAGCATCTCCTGCGGCGTCGACGGCATCGCGACGCTGTCGCTGAAAGTGGTTTGAGGAGACGAAAATGGCGATCTATGCGCTCGCAGGTGTAAGACCGAAACTACCACCCCACGGCACCTTCTGGATCGCCCCCGATGCGCATGTGATCGGCCATGTGGAACTTGCCGAACAGGTCGGCGTGTGGTTCGGCGCGGTGCTGCGCGGCGACAACGAGCCCATATCAATCGGCAAGGCCACCAATCTTCAGGAAGGCGTCATGGTCCACACCGACCCCGGCTTCCCCACCACGATCGGCGAAATGTGCACCATCGGCCACCACGCCATCATCCACGGCTGCACGATCGGCAACAATTCGCTCATCGGCATGGGCGCCACCATCCTGAACGGCGCCAGAATCGGCAACAACTGCCTCGTCGGCGCCAATGCGCTCGTCACCGAAGGCAAGGAATTCCCCGACAATTCCCTGATCGTCGGCTCGCCCGCCAAGGCAATCCGCACGCTCGATGACGAGGCGGCCGCAAAGATCGCCGAGTCCGCGAGAAAATATGTGAGCAACTGGCAGCGCTTTGCGCGGGATCTCGAGCGGATCGACTGAGCGCCGGAGACTGGATCAGCTTATTTATTGCAACTCTTGAAGTTCTTTGAACGCCCTTCCTTAAGAAGGACGATCATGGGAGCAGGCCGATGGTCAATCACTGGAGTCACGCAAGAGGCATTTTAATGCGCACAGGCAAGTCAGTCGCCACCGGCTCGTCATCGTTCATCCTAATCATGCCTGTGGGCTCCACCACGAAATTAGCGACAAAGAGAGCATTTGAATAAAAGAGAGTCGCAGCCACCAGATAATTTCCGCTCTCGGTCATCCCGTCATAAGTTGCGGAACGCGCTGAACGCGCAATTACATGACGCGTTTTGTCGTCCATCTCCTCTGGCAAAAATGGGTCGTCGACCGTTTCTAAAACGCAAAACGGCCCCTCTTCCCCATGCACCATCGAGCAGAAAAAACGAACATAGTCCAATATGTTATCTTCACTGAGGTGAATCGGCGCCTTAGCGTTCACCTCATGAATTGGCGGGCTCGTCCCATTGAGACGAAATATCTCGCCTTCATCGTGAAGATAATAGATTACAAGATCCCTATTTCCCCAGCTCTCGTCGGTAAATGCGAACATCTTCGTATTTTCGTAAAACGGCAGTCCTCGCTGAAAGCCTCGGGTCGTCTCTGGGCTCATACGGTATTTGCCATCCACTGGCGCAACTCGCGCGATCCAATCCTCCAAAGTTTTCGCTGATATCTCGGACCAGTTTTTACCACTCCCGCCCAACAGTCGGCGGTCTAACTCGGCCCCCCCCACCCAGACGATTTCGTCTAGTCGAGCACCTTCCAACAATGCGCCTTCGAGCGCGGTCCGGCTCAACCGCGCGCCCCTCATATCACTGCCGCGAAGATCCGCGTCCCGGAAGCTGAACGCTGTCAAATCCTCTCCAGCGACTTTCAGCTCTCGCAAGTCGGCGCCTTCGAAATCTACGTCGGGCACAAGCCCTGCCAACTCAGCCAGCCGCGCAAGGCTGTCCGTGTCCGAACAAGCCTCATAGAGTCTCTCTACCGCCGCCTCTAATCTTTGCATGTCAGTTTTCTCCCGATTTCAACGGAAGCCTTTGCAACATCACCGTGCCCGCGAGGATCTTGCCGAGCGCCAAGCGCCCGACGATGTCGCGCTTTTCTCGCCCATCGACCAATCGCTTTCCATACTGATGTATGGGGCTATATTCATTGAACTCGATTTCAGTCCAGTGAAAATCGCGCGCACGCACCTCCAACCGCATCTCGATACAGCCATCGGGCTCAATCATCAAAACTCTAGCCAAACCTGCATCTTCGCTTGCTGACCGCATTCGCTCGCCGATAAGCACAGAAACATTGCCGCTCGAGGTCTCAAAAGGAATGAGAGGATCTGGCTCGATGAGCCAATCAATCTGCCCGACCTTACCGTTCATGCGCTTCTTTAAGAATGCTGTGATAAGGCTTCTCTTGCCTTCCGTTTCTTCGGTCAACTCATGCACCTCGTGTTTGCCGAATGCATGCCGCAGCTTACCATCCGCCTTGCCCTCAGCCGAAACACCCTTCCATAAACCTACTTCAGCCTGCGCCTCGACTTGCGCCTCTCCACCCTTCTCGCTATCGCGTGTTTTCGTTACCTTCACCTTCAAATCCTGTGTTTCCTCCGAGTGGACGACATATGCAATACTCTCGGGTTCACACGCGCAACCCAGCCCGTGCGCGCTAATGCGCCCACGAGTGAGAGCGAACTCAGCACGACCTTCATCAAAATCGATTGCTCCTGCATTGAAGTGCACAGTCCCGACAAGGATAAACCCCTCTGCAGTACGCTGAGCAGCCGAAAAGTCAGGAAATACAACGTCGGTCTCTGCCAGGGCTTCTCTGCTGATCTCTCCACGTCCCGTCTTCTTCCAGAACATCGCCCGCCCTCGCGCTTCCGCAGCCGTCTGTACTTTACTATTTTTTCTCGGGCCTCGCGAGATACGTTGTATTAAATATTGCTTGGCTCTATAGTTAAGTTGCCACTCCACCCTGTTTTCTTTACATAGAAAACTACATTTCGATTTCGGTATAAAACTCCATACTATTACTCACGCATCGATAAAAATAGAATTTCGTCATTGCACTTGGAGAGATCGGATCAGACATAGAAACTCTTTACGTTTACTCTCAAAACACTCTGTAATCAGCAAAGGTTTTATGTCTAGCGGGCCATCCGCGCGCTGGATGATTAGGTTATCGCCAAGGTCACCCGGTCGGCGAGGAAATATGTCGGCAACTGGCAGCGCTTTGCGCGGGATCTGGAGCGGATCGACCGAAATCGACCGCGCGGATCGCAGGCGACCGCGGGAGGATCAGGCAGCGAGCCGGTTTTCAGTCTGTCGTTGCGGCGAGAACCCTGCCGCCTTCAGGCTCCTGGACTATAATAGCGCTCTTGAGGTCGCCGGTTGCAGCCGGGATCGGCAGCTTCAGCATCTTGCCGTCCCAGGTGCCGAGACGCGTCAGCTCGTGCACGACATGAGCGTGCGGCAATGTCTCGCCGGCATTCTCGCCTCTGGCGACCGGAACCTGCACGGTGCCCGGAGCATAGCGGACGAGCCACACGTCGGCGGCAGTGGTACGGCCCTTCGCAGCGTCGATGACAGCCACGTTCCGGGCTAGCGCGATCCCGGGGCCGGACAGTGCGGGCTCGGACGCGATCACGCGCCGGATCTCGTTCAGATCATAGCCGACGGTCGACTGATGGCCGTTGACCACCATCTGCGGCGTGAAAGGGCCGGATTGGCCGAGTGCAGGCTCATAGGTCACCTGCCGGTCGGTGAATTCCTTCTTCCCGAAAATATCCTTCCATCCGAGATAGTCCCAATAAGTCACCGAGAAACTCAAGGCGAGCACGTTCGGATCGTTGCTGAGCCTGACGAGATTGGCATTGGCCGGAGGGCATGAGGAACAGCCCTGGCTGGTGAACAGTTCGACGACCGCTGGCGACTGGCCAGCGGAGGCCTGAGCGGCGGAACCAAGAGCGAAGACTGCTGCGATAACAGCAAGATTGAACGCGGCTGAATGTTTCATGGCGGTGCTCCCTGATGATCTGCATCTCGCTCTCCTTCGCAGGTGCAACGCCATTTGTTACAGCCTCACGCATTTGTGACGGCATCGGCCGGATGCCGAAAGGCCGCGCCGTCGGCCTTTCCCGGCGGCAGGTTCCCGGCTGCAAAGAAAAAACTTCGGGACACCTGTAACAAATCCCGCGTCGCCTACGTACAGGCTGTAGGAACGCGACGGTACCGGACATCGAAAACGATCATGGCGACACTCGACGATCACAGCCAGGCCACACCGACAGGCCCGATGACGACAGTCATTCGCCGGCACTCGGTGGCGACCCGCCTTACACACTGGGTCAACGTTCTCTGTCTCAGCCTGCTTTTGATGAGCGGGCTGCAGATTTTCAATGCCCATCCGGCGCTTTACTGGGGCCAGTACGGTGCGGATGCAGATCCGTCATGGCTGTCGATCAGTGCCGTCGAAGAGGATGGCGGCACGCGCGGCGTGCTTCGCATCGGCAATCTGCAGATCACGACAACAGGCATTCTCGGCGTTTCGGGAACGGGCGATGACGCGACCGAGCGTGGCTTCCCTTCCTGGATCACCATTCCGAGCTATCAGGACCTCGCAACCGGCCGCCGCTGGCATCTGTTCTTTGCCTGGCTCTTCGTCATCAACGGATCGATCTATGCGCTCATCGGCTTTCTGTCAGGCCATTTCCGCCGCGATCTGGCGCCGAGCAGCGAAGAGATCTCGCCGCACCATCTGGGGCAGGAGATCGCCGACCACGCGCGACTTCGCTTCCCCAAAGGTGAAAAGGCAAGGCGTTACAATGTGCTGCAGAAGCTCGCCTACCTGATCGTCATCTTCATCCTGCTGCCGCTGATGTTTGCAACGGGCTTGACCATGTCACCCGGCATGGATGCCGGCTATCCCTTCCTGCTCGACCTCTTCGGCGGCAGGCAATCGGCCCGGTCGATCCACTTCATCTGCGCCTGGTCGATCGTCCTCTTCGTTTTCGTGCATGTCGCAATGGTGATCCTGTCCGGCCTCTGGAACAACATGCGCTCGATGATAACGGGCCGTTACGTGATCGAAACCGAAAGGGGCGATCGATGACCTTCTCCATCACACGCCGCCGCCTGTTGATCGGATCGGCTGCCGGCCTCGGTGCATTCGGCCTGACCGGCTGCGACGATGTCGTCCAGAACGCCAATGTCCAGTCCGTTCTCGAAATGGCCGAGACGCTGACGATGAAAAGCCAGCGGCTGCTCGTTCCCAAGGACAAGCTGGCGCGCGAATTTTCCGAAGCCGATATCTCGCCGACATTCCGGCCGAACGGCACGAGCCAGCCCGACAGCGAAGCCTATGCGCAGATGATGGAAACCGGCTTCGCCGACTGGCGACTGAAGATCGACGGACTGGTAGAGCGTCCCGTCGAGCTTTCGCTCGCAGATCTGAAGAAGCTGCCCTCACGCACCCAGATCACCCGGCACGACTGCGTCGAAGGCTGGAGCGCCATCGGCAAGTGGACGGGCGCGCCCCTCGGACCGCTCCTGCAGAGCGTGGGGCTGAAGCCTGAGGCCCGCTATGCCGTCTTCTACTGCGCAGACCAGCTTGAACAGACGCTGGACGGCAGCGGAACCTACTACGAGAGCATCGATCTCATCGACGCCTTCCACCCGCAGACCATCCTCGCCTACCAGATGAACGGGAAGGATCTGGAGGTCGCCCACGGCGCCCCGCTTCGCCTGCGCGTCGAGCGCCACCTTGGCTACAAGCATGCCAAATACCTGATGCGGATCGAGATCAAGGACAGCTTCGCCGGCCTGTGGGGCGGCAAGGGCGGCTTCTGGGAAGACCGGGGCTACGAGTGGTACGCGGGAATCTAGAGCAATTCCAGCAAAAGTGCGTAGCGGTTTTGCGTGCGGAATTGCGTGAAAACAAAGAGATAGAGTGTTTCCGTGATTCGAAGAAAAACGGAAACACTCTAGGCACTTGCGCCTGCGGACAGTCTTGCAAAGGGCAATGGCGCCCACAAGGAGGAGAAGGTCATGTTGAAATACACAGTAGCAGCAATCGTCCTGGCAGCTTCCGCGCTGCCCGTCTTTGCACAGGACGCGATGATGTCGGCGAAATGCGACAAGGCTTCCATGATGAAAATGGAGGCCAACATGGATGCCATGAAGGATCCTGCCATGAAGACAAAGAAGGAAATGGCGTCCAAGGAAATGATGATGGCCAAGGATTCCATGAAGGCCAACAAGATGGAAGAATGCAAGATGCACATGGAAAAAGCCATGAAAAGCATGAGCAACATGTGAAGCGTGTCACAGCGATGCGGGCGGCCCTTGGGCTGCCCGTGCCGGCATCGGCATGAACGCCGCTGCACGATCGGCAACTGCCTCGTCGGCGCCAATGCGCTCATCACCGAAGGCAAGGAATTCCCCGACAATTCCCTGATCGTCGGCACACCGGCCAAGGCCATGCGCACGCTGGACGATGAGGCAGTCGCGAAGATCACCCGATCCGCGAAGAAATATGTCGGCAACTGGCAGCGCTTTTGCACGGGATCTGGAGCGGATCGATTAGCTTATGCCGGATATGGGCAAAGCAGCCCTGATGCGTCGGCGCAATCCGTCGGGCGAGCGACGCTCGGGCTGCCCGAGACGCTGGGGAAGCCCATTGGTATGCGTGGAACATCTGGCGTCCGCACGCCGACGCTGGCATAAATGAGCTTCATCGAGGGAGGCATCATGATGCAGAAGAACGCGCCGGACTTCAGCCTTGCGGGCAAGGTGACTTTGGTGACGGGAGCGAGCCGTGGCATCGGTCGAGCTTGCGCACTTGCCTGTGCCGCAGCAGGCTCCGATATTGTTGTGGGGGTCCGTGATGTCGCAGCCTCGG
This sequence comes from Rhizobium sp. 01L419, assembly GCF_056400025.1. Taxonomy (NCBI): domain Bacteria; kingdom Pseudomonadati; phylum Pseudomonadota; class Alphaproteobacteria; order Hyphomicrobiales; family Rhizobiaceae; genus Rhizobium; species Rhizobium sp. 01L419. The sequence goes on along the minus strand of NZ_JBFTSM010000012.1, from coordinate 113,939 downwards.
CGGGCCTCGTTGCCGAACTCGAGGGCACGGGACGAAAAGTTCTCCCGGTTGAACTGGACCTTCCCAACAAGGCCCATATCGCACAAGCCGTCGACGCGGCGCTTGCTACGTTCGGTCGGATCGACGTCCTCGTCAACAATGTCGGCGTGGCTCCGGGCAATCTTGCGGAACTCGTTGAGGAGAAGGACCTTGACGAGATACTCGATGTCAACGTCAAGGGCACCTTTCTGATGACGCAGGCCGTTGGCCGTCACATGATCAAGCGCAATGGGGGCCGGATCATCAATATCAGCTCACAGGCCGGTACCGTGGCGCTGCGTGGCGAGGCAATCTATTGCATGAGCAAGGCGGCAATTAATCACCTCACGCGCTGCCTTGCAGCCGAATGGGCACGCTACGATATCACCGTAAATACCGTATCGCCGACGTTCATTCACACCGATGGTACAGCACCTTTCCTATCCGATGCCGACAATCGCAAAGCAACGCTCGGTCACATTCCACTCGGTCGGATCGGTGAAACCGATGATGTGGTGGGTGCGGTAGTCTTCCTTGCATCACCGGCTGCGAGCCTGATCACCGGCGCGAACCTGCTGGTGGACGGTGGATGGTCCGTCGCCTGAGGCCGGGGCGGCCCCTGCAGCAAAATCTTATGCAAACGAGAGCAACTACTCGTGCTGCCTCCCCTCCCGCCTCCCCTCTGGGGTTTGGCGGCCTATCGCTGCAGCTTTGGGCGCACGGTGATTTCCACGCCGGCCGCATTCGTCACGCTCGCTTGCGCGGTCACCCGATCGAGAAAGTCCTGGCGGAAAGGCGGGGGATCGCCTGGATTGACGAACAGCTTGCCGAAATTGACCGCGATGTGCTTTCGGTCGATTTCCCCCACGATCCGTTTGCACTGCTTGATATCAGCCTCATAGGCGGCATCCATGACCAGCTCGACCGCCATGACGCTGAGGTCGTCGGTCTGGTCGTAGCCGCGCCGAGCCCAGTCCTCCACCGTCGGCGATGCGCCAGGCGGCGTCAGCGGCGGGTCGCCCACGAAGGCAAAGACGGCGCGCACCTTGCCGAAGTAAACCCCGTTGCCGTCCTCGTTCCACACCTCCAGCACCGGGCCGGCAGAACGATATTTCAGCGTTCCGTTGCCGCCGGTGTCTCTAGCAGCACTTTCCTCCGCAACTGACGCGGCTGCCACCATTCAGGGCCTAGCTTGCATCTCCGATATCAAAGCGAACGATCCTGTCACCCTCCGTACGGAAGATGTGCATAACAGTCTTGTCCTTCAGGCCATGATCCTGCCCCTCCAGCGGCCGGCCATTCAGATCGAATACCCTCTGGATCACCTCGACTGACTGCCGACCACCGGATCAGCTTGCGCCGATGGGGGTGGATCGACCATTCCCGATAAGGCGAGCGGCGAACTATGCATGCATCTCCTCTGCCAGCGCTTTCGAGGGATGCGAAAAAGGCCGGCACCGGCCGGCCTTTTCCTGGTGCTGATCTTCCCGAAGCCAGAAGCCCTCAGGTGTTCAAGCCGCCATCGACATTGAGGATGGCGCCTGTGATGTTCCTTGCGGCGGGGCTTGCGAGGAAGGCGACGGCAGCCGCCACATCGTGGGGCTCGCCGTAGCGGCCGAGCGGTATCAGGGCGCGCTGGAAGTCGGCATATTCCCCGTCGGCCGGGTTCATGTCCGTATTGGTCGATCCCGGCTGGATCAGGTTGACGGTAACATCCCGAGGGCCGAGTTCGCGGGCGAGACCGCGCGTGAAGGACTGCAACGCGGATTTCGTCATGTAATACACCGTGCCGGTGTCGCCAACGATGCGTTCGGCGCCGGCCGAGCCGATATTGATGACGCGGCCTCCGGCTTGCAGATGGGGAATGGCGGCCTGCGCGGCGAGCACCGGCGAGCGCACGTTGACATCAAGCAGCGCATCGATCTGCGCGACGCTGAAGCCCGCAATCGTATCGTAAAGCGCGATTGCCGCATTGTTGACGAGAATGTCGAGACCGCCAAGCGCACGAGCCGCCTCCTCCACCGAGCGCTTCACGGCCGCCGGATCGGCGCTGTCGGCCTGGATTGCAAATCCCCGCCTGCCCTTGCCCTCGATAGCGCGAACGACCTCGGCGGCGCGATCGGCCGAGCGCTCATAGGTGATGGCGACATCGGCGCCCTTTTCGGCGAGCGCCACCGCAATGGCAGCGCCGATCCCACGCGATGCGCCCGTCACGAGAGCACGTTTTCCAGCGAGTTCAGTCATCAATCGTACCTTTCTGTATTGATCGACACAGAATTAGCTAAGGACGCTGAACACGCCCGTCAAGAGTATTGTATCGATCGACACAAAATATCTCGAACCGTTGTCGAGACGCACCGGCGGGTTTATATAGTGACCGATGCAGAAATCAGACCAGACACCGCAAGCCCTGGATATGACGGCCAACGAGACGACAGCCACCCGCACCCGTGGGCGACCGCGTGCCTTCGACCGGGAAGCTGCGCTCGCGAAGGCGACCCGCCTGTTCTGGGAAAAGGGTTTCGAGGCGACGTCGATGACCGACCTTACCGAGGCGATGGGCATCGGATCGCCAAGCCTCTACGCGGCCTTCGGCTCGAAAGAGGCGCTCTATGCCGAGGCATTGAACTACTACCAGGAGACCAACGAGGCGCTTGTCTGGGCAGGCTTTCGCGCCGCCCCCACGGCGCGCGAAGCCGTCAAGGCGCTTCTCATGGACTCGGCGGCGGTCCTGACCGGCTCCGTTGTCGATATTCCCCTTGGCTGCATGGTGGCCCTCTCCTCGGTCGGCAGCGAAGGCCATGCCGAACTCGGCGAACTGGTGCGAACCGCCCGCGCCGTCACGCTCGACCTTCTGAAGCTGCGCCTAGCTCAAGCGGTATCGGCAGGCGAAATTCCAGCCTCGACCGACATTCACGGCCTCGCCCGTTTCGTGCAGACCGTCCAGAACGGCATGTCGATCCTCGCCCGCGATGGAGCAAGCAGCAGCGAACTGGAATCCGTGGCCGAGGTCTCGATGCTCGGATGGGACGCCCGCACGGTAGGACGATCATAGCGCGACGACGGGCATGAGCTGAAGTGGTCATGAGGCGGCAGACATGGCGTGAGCCGGCGCCGGATGCCCTTCCCGGCCTAATCCACCTCGCCGATGTCGAAGCGGATGATCCTGTCGTCCTCCATGCGGAAGATATGCGTCACGGTCTTGTCCTTCAGGCCATGATCTTGCCTTTCCAGCGGCCGGCCATCGAGATCGAATACTCTCTGGATCACCTCGACCTCGATGGTACCATCGTCCACCTCCTGAAACGCGACGGGCTCGACATGCGGGCTGACGATCGCCCATTGGCGTGTCCAGTAATCCCGAACCGCCTCACGCCCATGAACATGGCCGCCCTCCATGCCGTTCGCCCAGGCGACATCATCGGCCAGGACGGCAAGCACCCCGTCGATATCCCGCGCATTGAAACGCTCATAGATGCGCTTGATCAGTTGCGTCTGTTTTTCCGACATGCTGTTTCCTCTTTATAACTGAGCGGGGTTCTGTCGACATTGACCAACACCACCAGTGCATTTACATACGTACATATATAGTTTGCAGTCAACGGCGGACAGGGAGCGAAATGCAATGAGTGAAGACGTGCTTTCCACACCGGGGCATCTCATCAGCCTCGCGGCGCGCGGCTTCACCCGCCTCAGTGAATCCCGTCTCAAACCGCTGGGCTTCGGTGTCGGGCAATTGCCGGTTCTGGTCGCGCTGGAAAACGGCAAGGCAAGCACGCAGCGCGATCTCGCCCGCTTTGCCAAGGTGGAACAACCGCCGATGGCGCAGATGCTCGCCCGCATGGAGCGGGATGGCCTGATCGAACGCACGCCCGACCCGGCTGACGGCCGAAGCAGCCGCATCATGTTGACTGAGGTCGCGCGGGAAAGCATGCCCGAGGCGATAGCGACCCTGTTTCAAGGCAACCGCGAGGCGCTGAATGGCTTCACACGTCAGGAATCGGAACAGCTCGTCGGCCTGCTGACGCGGTTGATCGCCAATCTGGATAAAATCGCCGGTGCCGATCCGAACTCACGCGACCTGTAGTTTCTGACCCTCTGCGCTGACCATCATGCGGCCGACTCCACCTTCCTCGCAAACGGCACCCACAACAGCGCACAGGCCGTCAGCACCGCCACCACCAGCCATGCCTCGTTCAACGCCTGAACGGTTGCCGCCGTCTGCACCAGCGGATCGAGGATGGATGTCGTATCGGCATCGAACTCGCCCTGGTGCCCCGCAATCGCCTGCAGCGGCGCGCCGACGAAAGCTGCTGCGTCCACGTCTCCTGCCTTCAGCCGATCCCACAGACCTTGGCCGAGCGGGTCCGAGCGCGTGTAGATGATCGTGTCGATCAGCGCGATGCCGATCGCGCCGCCGAGGTTGCGCATCAGGTTGAACAAGCCGCTGGCATCGGGAATGCGCTCCGGTGGCAAGGTGCCGAGTGCCAGGCGCGTTGGCGGCAGCAGGCAGAACATGATGGCGACGCCGCGGATGATCTGCGGCCAGAACATCGCCTCATAATCGGTCTGCGGATCCTGAAAGGCGCTCATGCCGATGCCGATGGCAAAGAGCGTGAAGCCCGCAGCCGACAGCAACCGAGGATCCGTCCGCTTTTCGAGAGCCACGGCGATCGGCGCGGTAACGAGCTGGGCAATGCCCGTCACCAGCATCGTCATGCCGATTTCGAGAGCATTGTGCCCGCGCACGAAGGCCAGGAACACAGGCATGAGATAGACGGAGCCGAAGAGGCCGATGCCGAGAATGAAGCTCATTGCCGAGCCCGCCAGAAAATTCCGGTCGCCGAAATTCCTGAGCTCGACCACGGGTATGGCTCTCCTGAGCGACCGCCACGCGAAGACGCAGCCCGAGACCACCGACAGGCAGATGAGGCCGGCGACATAAAGCGAGGTCCAGCCACTCGTCGGCGCCTCCTTCAGGCCGAGTTCCAGTGCTGCCAGGCTCACCGCCATCAACAGCAGTGACAGGGCATCGAGATGCCGGAGCTCAGCGAGGTTGACGTCCTCGCGCGGAAGCGAGCGCATGGCGACGAGCGCTGCGACAATGCCGGGAATGATATTGATCAGGAACAGCCAGTGCCACGAATAGGTCTCCGTCAGCCAGCCGCCCACGATCGGCCCGACGGTCGGCGCAAGAACCGCAAGAACACCGGCGATCGTCGTCGCAAGCGCCTGCCGCTCATCCGGAAACAGGATGAAGACCGCCGAAAACACCGAGGGAATGAGCGTACCGCCGGAAAAGCCCTGGATGACGCGCCAGGCGATAAGTTCGCCGAAACTGTCGCTCGCCGCGCAGCCCGCCGAGGCAATCACGAACAGCGACAACGACACCACGAAGAGCCAGCGCATCGTCAGCAGGCGGGTGAGAAACCCCGTCAGCGGGATCGCCACCACCTCGGCGATGAGATAGGCGGTCTGCACCCAGCTCATCTGATCCGGATGGATATCGAGTGCGGACTGGATGGTCGGAAGCGAGGTTGCGACGACCTGAACGTCGAGGATCGCCATGAACATGCCGAGACACATCGCCAGAAATCCGATCCACCTGCGAAGTGGTGGAGCGGCGGACAAAACGAGTTCAGACCGTTCGGGCATGGAGTGGTCCTGGAAGCAGTTCCGGCAAATGCGTGCGGCGGCGGACAATAGCAGTGCGCAGAACGGCATGCCAAAACATAATGGGAAAAGTACGAAAGTGCCTATCACAAAGAGGTGGTGCCCGGCTGATGCCACTACCGGATTGCCGCAATGAAAAACGATGATCGAAAGCCCGCCGAGAGTGGCCCTGACGCCGAGCGATGTGGCAATGCGGATATGCGCGATGCCGAAGGCGAGAACGAAGGGAGCGAGTGCGGAAAGTTGCTGACGCGCCGAAGGCGTTTCTCAAACTGCGTTCGGATCCGGGGCTAGGTCTCTGCACGACCGAGGGTGTGATGCGATCGGTCAAGCAACTGCGCCAGCCGGCCAATCGCGATGAACGCAAGGACGGCAACGGCACCGACGATGGCTGCAACCGTGAGCGACCACGACACCCCGATGGTCTCCATCAGGAATGCCAGGATAAACGGTGCAGTCGACGAGATGACCAACCGGATCGCCAACACCTGTCCCTGTCGCCTGCCGTAACCCTCACTGCCGAAGAGCGCCAGCGGAAGCGTTCCCTGCACGATGCTGCTCAGGCCGGAGCCGAGACCAAAGACCACCGCGAACACCAGTGCGCCAGGTACGGATGGGGCCGTGATGATCAGGATGACCAGCGCCGCCGGCAGCAGCACCGCGGAGATGAGCGCCAGCGTCAACTGCGAGAGGCCGCCCCCAAAGACCATGTTCGTGAAGCGGCTCAACACCTGCGAGGGACCAAACAGCGTGCCGACCATCACCGCCATGGCGCCAAGGCCAAGACCTGACAGCACGGGAACCATGTGGACGAGAAGCGCGGCGTTGACGAAGCTTTCCAACGCAAAGCCTGTCACCATCAACACAAAGGCCGGCGTCCGGATCGATGGCGCAAGGCTGGGTTCCACATGCCTTGTCGGCCCGCCGGCAGTGTCTTTGCGGCTCTTGCTGGCGCCGAAGGCCAGCCAGGCGTGAATGGGCAGGCAGACCGCGATGTTAAGCGCGGCAAAGCAGAGATAAACCGCCTGCCATGACATATGCGCGTGGAGCGCGGTCGTGATCGGCCAGAAGATAGTCGAGGCAAAGCCGGCGATCAGCGTCAGATAGGTGATGCTGCGCTGGGCAACCTTCGGCCTGATCTGCACCAGCAGTGCGAAGGCCGCACCATATTGCACCAGATTGGATGCCGTCTCGATGGCGATCAGTGTGGCGACGAAAGCGATTTTGCCGGACGAGAGGGCACAGGCCGCCAGTGCCGCGGCGGCGATCGCCGAGCCACCCGTCATCACGCGGCCGGCGCCGAAGCGATCGATCCATTTTCCCATTGTTGGTGCGGCGAGGCCGCCGATAAGGAGCGCGGCCGACAGCGCGCCAAATATCCATTCCGAAGACCAGTTCAAATCCCGCGCCATGCTCGGCGCGAGAATACTGAAGCTATAATAGAGCGACCCGTAACCGATGATCTGTGTCAGACCGAGGGCGAGGATGGCGGCGACGGGCGGTCTTTCGGCAATGGTCGTGGTCATATGGATTTGAGGCTCACGCGCATTTCTAGTTTTTCAGCCTCTTCCTTCCGCTCGCTGTAGCGGTCGGTGAGGTAATGAGAGGCGTCGCGCGTCAGGATCGTGAATTTCACAAGCTCTTCGCAAACATCAACGACGCGGTCGTAATAGGATGAGGGTTTCATGCGGCCTTCGGCATCGAATTCCTGAAAGGCCTTCGCCACCGACGACTGATTGGGGATAGTAATCATGCGCATCCAGCGGCCGAGGATGCGCAATTGGCCGATCGCGTTGAAGGATTGCGAACCGCCTGAGACCTGCATGACAGCAAGCGTCTTGCCCTGCGTCGGCCGAACCGATCCCACCGATAACGGAATCCAGTCGATCTGCGCCTTCATGATCCCGGTCATCGCGCCGTGACGCTCCGGGCTCACCCAGACCTGGCCTTCGGACCATTGCGACAGTTCCCGCAGTTCCTGCACCTTGGGATGTGTCACCGGTGCGTCGTCCGGCAGCGGCAGGCCCTCGGGATTGAATATACGCACTTCGCAGCCGAAATGCTCCAGCAGCCTCCCCGCCTCATGGGCGAGGAAACGGCTGTAGGAGACTGCGCGCAGCGAGCCATAGAGAATGAGGATACGCGGCTTATGTGTCGAGAATGGCGGGCGCAGCAGCGCCAGATCAGGCTGGCGCAGATGCTCCTGCGAAGCGGCTGGCAGATCAGACAATGCGCTTGCCCTCGGCATCGAGCACCTTCTCGCCGTCTTCCTTGGTGAAGGCACCCCTATGCGTCTCCGGCAGGATATCGAGCACGACTTCCGAGGGACGGGCAAGGCGCGTGCCTACAGGCGTAATCACGAAGGGGCGATTGATCAGGATCGGATCTTTCAGCATCGCATCGAGCAGTTGCTCGTCCGTCAGATCGGGGTTGTCGAGGCCAAGCTCGGCATAGGGCGTGCCCTTTTCACGGATCGCACCACGAACGCTCAAACCGGCATCGGCAATCATCTTCAGCAGCACGTCGCGCGACGGCGGGTTTTTCAGATATTCGATAACGTTGGGCTCGATACCGGCGTTCTGGATCATCGCCAGCGTGTTGCGCGAGGTGCCGCACTCCGGGTTGTGATAGATCGTAACGTCAATAGTCATGAGGCGGATTCCGTTTCAGTGAGGGTTTTGGGATTGCGGGCTTCCATCAGCAGCCATCCGGCGAGCATCAGCGCCAGCAATGCGCCGAGGATTTCGGCGACGATGAAGCCCGGCAGATCGATCGGGCGAATRCCGGAGAATGTGTGCGTTAGCGACCGGGCAATCGCGACCGCAGGATTTGCAAACGAGGTGGAAGCGGTAAACCAGTAGGCGGCGGTGATATAGAGGCCGACCAGCCACGCCACCGCATCGACGCGAAACCTGATACCGGCCAGGATGACGAAAACGAGCCCGAAGGTCGCCGTCACTTCGGAAAGCCATTGCGCTCCGCCTGATCGTACGGTTTCCGAAGCCTGCAGCAAGGGCAGTGCGAACATGCCATGCGCAAGCATCGTGCCGGCAATGCCGCCGACGATTTGCGCGATGATGTAGGCCGGAAGCGACGAGGCTGGCAGTTCACGCCGGAGCGCGAAGACCATCGAAACAACTGGGTTAAAATGCGCGCCGGAGATCGGGCCGAGGATGGTGATCAGCACGACCAGCATTGCCCCCGTTGCCAGCGTATTGCCTAGCAGCGCAAGTGCCGTATCGTCCGTCAGGTTATCGGCCATGATGCCGGAACCGACGACGGTTGCCACGAGCAACATGGTGCCGAGCGCTTCGGCGACCAACCTCCGCGACAGAGGAAATACCGCACTCATGCCGGCAGGCTCCGAACCATCAGGGCGGCGGATGCCGGGCACAGGCTTGCGGCCTGCCGCGTCGTCAGGATGGCGGCCGGCGCTTCATCGCGGGCGATCGGACGAAAGCCGAGCGATTGAAAGAAAGGAGCGGCGGATTCCGTCAGCAGATAGGCGGCACCGGCACCTTTCCTATGAGCCTCATCGAGCAGGCCGAGCGTGATCGCATGGCCGAAACCGAAACCTTGCCGATCGGACAGCACGACGATGGATCGCAGAAGTGCCGCCTCGCCATAGAGTTCCAGCCCGCCGAAGCCGACCGTCTCGCCGTCGCGCGAAAACCGGTAGAAGCTTCGGCCGGCATCCGTGAGGTCATCGACCGGAAGCCCGGCGCCGGCAAGTGCGGCGCGCAGGCTTTCGTCATGGCCTTCCAAGGGCTGCTGATTAAGATCGAAACCCATCAGCTCGCCTTGGGCTGCCTGATGCTGGCGCCTTCCATCGTGCCGATCTGACGCAGGTGCGTTTCCAGCGCGAGCTTGTCGATCGAGGCGAGCGGCAGGCTGATGAAGGACATGATGCGGTTCTTGAGGAAACGGGCAGCCTGGGCGAAGGCGCGGCCTATTTCCACTTCGCTGCCTTCTATCGCCGCGGGATCCTCGACGCCCCAATGGGCGGTCATCGGATGGCCGATCCACACCGGGCAGGCCTCGCCGGCGGCGCTGTCGCAAACCGTGAAAATGAAATCCATCTCCGGCGCACCCGCTTCGGCAAACTCGTCCCAGCTTTTCGAGCGGAAGCCCGTTGCCGGATAGCCGAGCGCTTCAAGCTCCTTCAAGGCATGCGGATTGACCTCGCCCTTCGGCTGGCTGCCGGCCGAATAAGCCTTGAAGCGGCCTTTGCCTTCCGTATTCAGGATGGATTCGGCCAGGATAGAACGGGCCGAATTGCCCGTGCAGAGAAAGAGCACATTGTAAACGCGGTCAGTCGTCATTGCAGTTTCTCCTCCATTTTAGGGTTACAGCAGGCCGCAACCTCCGCGGCAGGCGCACAGATTTCCGGGTGACCGGAGCAGCAATCTTCCATCAGGAAGCGGACGAGGCCGCCGAGCGCCTCATAATTCGCCGTGTAGATGATCGAACGGGATTCCCGCTGCTGCGCGATCAGGCCGGAGCGTTCCAGTTCCTTCAGATGGAAGGAAACGTTCGACGGCGACACTTCGAGCTTCTCCGCAATCACGCCAGCCGCCATGCCGTCAGGGCCGGCGACGACAAGCATGCGGATGATGCCCAGACGGGTTTCCTGGGACAATGCGCCGAATGCGATGAGGGCTTGACGTTGATCCATATTTCAACAATCCTTGAATGATTGAAACGAGGAGTAACGCAAATGAACGCGATCGACAACAGCAAAATGCAGAAGGACGATATCGCCCTCGGCGAGCTGATGAGCATCCTCTCAGGCGCCAAGGATTCACCGCTGATTTTCTATTATAGCGGCCGTCCGGTGAAGCCCGGCTATCATGTCACCGAAGTCAAGGCCGGACAGTTCTCGGCGCTGGACTGCGGGGCAAATCCGGAAGCCTGGAGCGAGATCTTCATCCAGCTTTGGGATATCGAAGAGGACGACCGCACCCATATGCCATCGGGCAAATTCCACGCGATCATTCGCAAGGTCACCGAGCATGTGAAGCTGGATGATTCGGCCAAACTGACATTCGAAGTCAGCGACGGAGTGCAGCCAATGCAGCTCTATTGCGCGGCAATGCCGACCCTTCGCGCCGGCGCCGTCCATGTCGAGCTTGCACCCCGGCCGGCAAGTTGCAAGCCGCGCGACCGGTGGCTGGCGGAACAAGCCCAGACTGCCGCCTGCTGCGCTCCGACCAGCGCCGCCAAGTGCTGCGGCTGAATGGCCCCGATGTGAACGATCCGCCGATTTCCGCGGCCGCCAGAGCCAGCGCTGTCCTCGCGCCGGGAACTCGACGCCGCGAATCGACGAACAGGTCGGCGCGTCCACGCCGATCCTGAGATCGTCGCTCCGAGCTGGCAGCTCTTCATCGTCATGCCGCATGAAGCCGAGTCTTGCAGGGCGCCGAGAACCGGCTGCATCACCGGCTCTTATATCGGCGGGAAAAGCCCGGCTGGCCGCGTGAAAGCCTGTGGCCACGAGCCCGAAACCCGCGCGGGTGCGATCAGACGCAAATCATCGAAGATTCCCGATCTCGCCCCTTGCAATCCGCCCCGCCAAACATCATATCCCGGCTTCACCTGAAAACGGACTTGCGCTTTGGTATCGACGTTGGTCGAGCCGCGTTCGAGCTCCACAGGCAAAGGGCGCTCCCCGCAAGGGTTGAGCGCCCTTTTGATTCCGGCGGTGGCCCAGCAGATTCAGGCGTAAGCCGTGCCCGCCATGGCAGCCTTCACCCCTAGACTTCCCTGATCGACGAGCGCGAGAAAGACGGCCTTCGCCTTGGCCGTATCCCGCCCCTGCCGAAAAGTCCGGTGCGCCTCGATGAAGGCGACGCTCCAACTCGCGAGAAGCATGGCGGCCGCTAGTTTGGCCGAGGGGTCTGCGGGGTCCTGGCCGGCGGCTTCGGCAAGCGCCACCGCCAGCTCCCGGGCGATCTCGTCCCGGATCGCCCGTGCCCTCGCCTTCAGCGTTTCGCTGTTCTCCACCGTCTCGATGAAACCCTGGCTCGCCGTTGAAAACAGCAGGTAAGGCGTCTGCTGCCGGACGAGCCGATGCGCCAGCAGCCGCAACGTCTCAATCGGCGAAACGCCGGCATCGCGCTGCCGCAAGGCTTCACGCAGGGTATCGCGCGCCTCTTCGTCGCGATCGAAGAACATGTCTTCCTTGCGCGGGAAATGGTTGAAGACAGTCATACGCCCGACATCGGCAGCCGCGGCAATCTCATCGACCGTCACATTCTCGAAACCGCGTTCGAAAAACAGCCGGTCGGCGGCAAGCGAGATGGCGCGGCGCGTAGCGAGGCGCTTGCGGGAGCGCCGGTCGGAAGGTGTTTCGTCTGCTGGCATCGTCATGGCGCACTCTTTAGCAGGATTTATGTACTGAGTACATCGTCGTTGACAGGCACTGCCCGGCATTCTATTACTGTACTCAGTACATTTTAATATGCAGTACAGATAGCGCCATTTTGACGCGAGACCGGGCCGCCGCGCCCGACACCGCGATCGGCCGGACTTTGCCTGCATCCGCCACGGAGAATCCATGAAAGCCGTTCAGTTCAGCCGCTACGGCGGCCCCGAGGTCCTCGAAATCGTCGAGATCAACCCGCCACATCCCGGCCCCGGCGAGGTGCGCATCGCGGTGCGCGCCGCCGGCGTCAACCCCTCGGACTGGAAGCGCCGCGAAGGCCGATATCGCGCTTTTGAGGAGGTGAGTTTTCCCACAGGCGTCGGCGTCGAGGCCTCCGGCATTGTCGACGAGGTCGGCCCCGGCGTCTCCAGCACCTTCGTCGGCGACGCCGTCTTCGGTTATGGCCGGGGCACGATGGCAGAACATGCCGTCCTTACCCATTGGGTTCACAAGCCCGACGATCTGCCCTTCGAGATCGCCGGCGGCCTGCCCGTCATCGCGGAGACGGCATGGCGCAGCCTCGACGAAGTTGGCGTCAAAGCCGGCCAGACGCTGCTCGTCAGCGGTGCCGCCGGCGGCATCGGCTCGGCCGTCCTCCAGCTTGCGCGCATCAGGGGCATCACCGTGATCGGCACGGCAAGCCCGCAGAAACATGATTACCTGCGTGAACTGGGCGCAATCCCGACGACCTACGGACCTGATCTCGCAGACCGCGTCCGGCAGCTTGCGCCTGAAGGGATCGACGCAGCATTGGATATCGTCGGTTCCGGCATCATCCCCGAACTGATCTCCATCGTGGGCGATGCCGCGCACGTCCTCTCCGTCGCCGATTTCTCGGCCGAGGAATATGGCGCGAAATTCTCACGCGGCCCGCCGAAAGATCCCGAACGGGTACTGGCCGATGTGGCCCGCCTCCATTCAAAGGGACTGTTCCGCCTGCACATCGACGAAAGCTTTCCGCTTGAGCGAACGGCGCAAGCACAGACCGTCAGCGCCGCCGGGCGGGTCACCGGCAAGCTCATCATTTCCATTCCATGAGTTCCACCATGAACAAACCTCTTATCGTCATTTTCGCCGCCATCGGCCTCGATGCCGTGGGCATAGGGTTGATCTTCCCCATTCTCCCGCGCCTGATCGAGGAGGTGACCCAGAGCAACAATGTCGCCCCCACGATCGGCATCATGACCGCGCTCTACGCGCTCATGCAGTTCGTGTTCGCCCCCATGCTCGGCGCACTCAGCGATGCGATCGGCCGGCGCCCCGTTCTGTTGATTTCGCTGGTGGGTGCTGCAATCAATTATGTCGTCATGGCCTTTGCGCCTTCGCTCTCACTGCTGCTCGTCGGCCGCGCCATCGCCGGCCTCACCAGCGCCAATATGTCTGTTGCGATGGCCTATATCACCGATATCTCGCCCGAGGATCAGCGCGCCCGCCGCTTCGGCCTCACCAGCGCCATGTTCGGCGCCGGCTTTATCATCGGCCCGGTTCTCGGCGGTCTGTTGGGCGACTATTGGCTACGCCTGCCCTTCATCGCCGCCGCCGCGCTCAACGCCTGCAATCTGCTGCTCGCCCTTTTCATCCTCCCCGAATCCCGCACGCCCGAGTCCCGAAAACCAGGCTCCCGCCCACCGGCCGGCCGCAAACTCGACCTCACCGCCCTCAACCCGTTTCGCCCGTTGCTGCGCATCGTCTCGATGAAGGGCCTTCTCCCCATCGTGCTGGTGTTCTTCTTCCTGAGTGCCGCCGGCGAATCCTACGGCACCTGCTGGGCGCTCTGGGGCTTCGATGCCTTCAGGTGGAACGGCTTCTGGATCGGCCTGTCGCTCGGCGCCTTCGGCATCTGGCAGACGCTGATGCAGGCCTTCCTGCCCGGCCCGGCAACCCGCCTGCTCGGCGAACGCTGGTCCACCGTCACAGGCCTCGCATGCGCCTGTGTCGCGCTGACAGTCATGGCCTTTGCGGAAAAGGGCTGGATCATCTTCGCCATTATGCCGGTCTTCGCCCTCTCCGGCATCGGCGCGCCAGCCTTTCAGGCGCTGGCCACCCGCCAGGTCGATCCTGCCCGCCAGGGAGAGCTGCAGGGCGTTCTGGCCTCGGTCGTCAGCCTCGCCTCCATCGTGGCACCCCTCGCCTTCTCGTCCTTCTATTTCGTCGTACGAGAGAATTGGCCGGGCGGCATCTGGCTGTCGGTGATCGTGCTTTATGCGATCGCGGTGCCGCTCGTTCTTCTGAGCACAAGGAGCACCCGAGGTGTGCAAACTGCAAGCGCGTAGGCCAAATCGAGTGGCGCGGATGGACGAAAGACAGACAAGGCCTCAAGCGAGATCGGGGCCCGGACATCAGGTCCGGGCCCTCTCATCTCGTCGATAAAGACCTGCTGGGTCACGCCGCGAGGTGCTGATCGAAAAAGCTGGACAGCTTCTCGAACGGGATGAGGTCTACGCGGTCGTAGAGATCGACGTGACCGGCACCCTTGACCCAGACGAGCTCTTTTGGCTCGTCCGCACGCTTGTACGCGTCTTCGCTGAATTCCTTGGAGTGAGCCTGATCGCCCGTGATAAACATCATCGGACGGGGTGAGATCGTCTCGATGTCGTTGAACGGATAGAAGTTCATAAACTTGACATTGCTGGTGAGTGTCGGATGCGTGGTCGTGAGCCGTGTCGCACCGGCCGGGGTGAATTCGCCTCTCGGCGTGCGGTAGAAATCATAGAATTCCCGCTGGATGGGATGCGTGTCGGCGGTCAATTCGTGAACCGTGCCGCCGGTCAGCTCGGCTTCGCCGCCCCCAAACTCCACATATCTTTGTTCTGCTGCTGCGGCGATGATTTCCTTCCGTTGCTCGACTGTGAGCGAGTGGTTGAGCGCATCCCGGCTGGCGGAACCCATGTCATACATGCTGACTGTCGCGATGGCTTTCATGCGCGGATCGATCTTGGCCGCGCTGATGACGAAGCTGCCGCTGCCGCAAATCCCGATCGCGCCGATGCGCGCCCTGTCGACGAAGGACTGGGTGCCGAGGAAGTCGACGCCCGCGCTGAAACCTTCGGAATATACATCCGGGGAGACCAGGTTCCGCGACTGGCCATCGCTTTCGCCCCAGAACGGCAGGTCGATCGACATTGCGACGAAGCCCTGTTCGGCCATCTTCGTGGCATAGAGGTTGGCGCTCTGCTCCTTCACGGCACCCATCGGATGACCGACGATGATTGCCGGCGTCTTTGCATTTCGGTCGAGATCTTTCGGAAGGTAGAGATTACCTGCGACGTTCATCTGGTACTGCGTCTTGAAGGTGACCTTCTGAAGCGTCACCCGATCGCTGGTGTAGAAGTTGTTTGCGCCATTGGACATGTCTTGAGCCTTTGCAAATGTGAGGTTGAGAACGGACATCGCACCGAATGCCGCGATGCCGGCACCGGTCATTTTCAAGAGGTGACGGCGGTCGACGCCTGTGTCGGATATGTCGAGCGCCGCTTTGGATTCGTTCTTCTCGTTCATCGTCGTATCTCCGTGGGGAAGGACAAGGGGAATGCAGACACGCAACGGCGTCGTCAGATGCTCTCGATGCGAAGCGGAAATTCGCCGCGCATAAGCAAAGGTTCGATGCCGTCGTCGAACCGGCCAAGACAGATCAGGCCGGACGAATATCGATAGAAGCTGTGGAACAGAGCCAGGTTGCCCCATGGGGCGAAGTAGCAGAGATCGCCTGGACGCTCATTTCCGAAGGCACCGCTTCCAGCCTCCGTCAGTTTGCGTGGCAGGTAGGTGATCTTTTCGTTGGTCGAGTAGTCTTCAATATCGAGGTCAAGCGGCAGCATGGACGCGAAGTCGCGGGCTGACGCATTGTCGTAGAGGGTCGCGGTCATCGCCTGACCGTTGAACATCATCCTGATCTTCACCTTTGTCGGCTCCTGGCTTGCTGGATCGTTGCCTTGCTGTCCTCGGGCCAATGGCGGGAAAACCGCTGTCGCAATCATCGATCCGAGAACGGTGCGGCGGCTGGGGGCTTCCAGATCCGCAACCACGTCACATGCTCCTGACGTACCGCCACGCCACGGCGGCAAGGACGGACGAGCCGGTCAGAAGCACGGCGGCAAAGGCGAATGTCGTCCACCAGCCCGTTGCGTCGAACAGGACGCCGCCCAGAGAAGCGCCCATCGTGATCGCAAGCTGGATGGTGGCAACCTGCAGGCCGCCCCCGGCTTCCGCGTCGTCGGGCATGGTCCGGCTCAGCCATGTCCCCCAGCCGACCGGAGCGGCGGTGCCGAAAAAGCCCCAGGCAATCAGGAGAACCGCCGTCATGACGGACGATGTACCGAATGCGATTAACAACGCGGCGATCGCCGCCATCACGAGCGGGATCGATCCGAGGATGCTGAACAATCGCGTCTGGAGCAAAGCGCTGACGCAGTAGGTTCCGACGATCCCCGCCAGACCCATCAGGAGCAGCAGCAGGGAAAGGGTCGATATCGAGACCTGCGTCACCGTTTCCAGGAACGGGCGGAGATAGGTGAACAGCGCAAACTGCCCCATGAAAAGCAGCGTGATGGAGGCCATGCCAATTGCCACCTCGGGACGTGCAAGCAACCGGAGGACATTCGGAGAGCCTTCCTTCCGACGCGGAGGAAGGGACGGCAGTCTGATCCACTGCCAGAGGAGTGCCAGCAGGGCGAGCGGCACCACGGCAAAGAAGGCCCCGCGCCAGCCGATATATGCACCCAGAAGGCTGCCCAGCGGTGCGGAAATCGTGGCCGCAATGGCATTGCCCGCATTCAGCATGGCCAGACCTTTTGGGACCGCATCTTCGGGCACGAGGCGCATGACGATGGCTGTCGACATCGACCAGAAGCCACCGATTGCAACCCCGAGCAGGGCGCGTCCGGTCATCAGCACCAGGTAGTCAGGAGCGAAGGTGACGATCGTTCCGGAGATGACCAGAAGAAACGTCAGTGACGTCACCACCAGACTGCGGTCCAATCGGCGGGTGACCGACGAGACGAACAGGCTGGTGACAACAGCGAAAATACCGGAGATCGAAATCGCCTGGCCCATATGACCTTCGGTCACGCCGAGGTCTGCCGCGATCGGCGGCAGCAGGCTGACCGGCATGAACTCGGATGCGATCAGGACGGCAACGCAAAGCGCCATGGACAATACCGCTCCCCAGGCTGCCGTTGCGGGAGCATTTCCGCCTTCGGCGTCAGGGCCGGAGGAGTTCTCGCCCATCAGGGCGGAGGCGCTATCGGTATCAAGTGCGAGCGTTTGCTGTGTCATGAGGGCAATGTATAGCGAGCCCACTTCACTTATTAGCCGTTGCAATTAGGATGGACTTATCGGACCTTGATATAAATTCTCCGGAGGTGCGCGTGAAAAGAGAAGACCTGAACGACATGCTCTGGTTTCTGGCCGTCGCCGAAGAGCGCAGCTTCACGAAGGCCGCGGCGCGTCTCGGCACGTCGCAGTCGACGCTCAGTCACACGATCAAGCAGCTCGAAGCCCGCATGGGCCTGCGTCTTCTCACCCGCACGACACGCAGCGTTTCGCCGACGGAAGCGGGCGAGAGGCTCATTCGCTCGCTCGCACCACGTATCGAAGAGATCGAGACCGAAATCGACGAACTGATGGAAATCCGGGACACGCCATCCGGCACGATCAGGATCACCTTGTCCGATCACGCGCTCGAAACCGTGGTGTGGCCGAAATTGTGTCCGATCCTGAAGGACTATCCGGACATCAAGGTGGAACTCAACAGCGACAACGGCTTCCGCAACATCGTCGAAGACCGGTTCGATGCGGGGGTGAGACTGGGCGAGAGCGTGGACAAGGACATGATCGCCGTTCGGATCGGGCCGGACTGGCGTCTCGTGGCGGTAGGGTCTCCAGAGTATTTTGCCAAGCGGTCCGTTCCGCGCTCACCTCAGGAGCTTGTGGCGCATGACTGCATCAATCATCGCCAGTCCCGGTCGGGCGGCCTCTACGCCTGGGAATTTGAAAAGGAAGAGAAGGAGCTTCGTGTCCGCGTCGATGGACAGTTCACGTTCAGCACCTCCTACGCAATGATCGATGCTGCTGCCAATGGCTATGGCATTGCCTACCTGCCTGAGAACCTGGTGCAGAGCGACATTGCTTCGGGGCGACTGGTTCAGGTGCTTGACGACTGGTCGCCGATGTTTCCGGGCTATTTTCTCTACTACCCGAGCAGGCGGCAGAACTCCCCCGCGTTCAAGGTCATCGTCGACGCATTGCGTTTCTGAGATGGCGAGCGGCACTGGAAATCGGGCTTGAATCCGATCGGCTCCTTCTGGCGCATTGTGGCCCTATGACGCCTCGAGATTCCCTGTGGTGCCCCTACCCCGGAAACGGCTCCAGCGTCCCGAACCAGGCGACGAGCGCGACAACACCAACAGCGAGCACGATCTCCACGCTGGTCCCCGCTGCCAGCGCTTTCCCGGTCGCATGCGACCGCCCCATGCGCGGCACCAGCCCATAGCGGTTGAAGACGGCGATCAGCATCATGAGCAGGGCCAACCCGATCTTCAGGGAAAGCAGCCGCTGATAGGCAACGCTCCAGTCGAGCGGCAATCCGCCGATGATCAGCAGGCTGTTGGCAACCCCGGATAAAATGACCAGCGCCACGGCGACATGTCCTGCCGTCGAGAAGCGGATCAGCGCTGTCAGGGCATCCCGCCCCGTCGCGTCGTCGCCAAGCCGGGAAAGCACGAGCGCCACGGGGATCAGCGCCCCGACCCAGGCGCCGCCCGAAAGCACATGCACCATATCGTTCGCCCGGTGCAGCACCCGCAGCCACCCGTCATTCATGGCCGCATGGCCGGTCAGCGACAGGCCGCAGAGAAGAAGCGCGGAGACGACAGCCGTACCGGCAACCTTCTGCCGTAACGGCATCCATGTCACCATAAGGAGAAGAGCGGCAAACACCGCTTGCCACGCCCATGCGGTGCCGACGGATGTCTCCGTCAGCACCGATATCATCACATCCCTGTCCAGCCCATCCGCCCAGCCATTGCCGAGCATGGCGCAACGCACCGGCAGCACCACCACCGTGGCAATCAGGGCAAGCATGACCGCGGCGACCCGCACTGCCCGGAGCTTCGCCCAGATGTGGCCGCTCAACCCTTCGGGCACGAGCAGCCACAGATAGGCGGCACTGCCCCAGAGAAACAGAACGGCGCCGTCGAAGACGAAACGGCAGGCGATGTTGGCCGTATCAGCTGTCATCAGGGCTTTACGGTAAAGGTGAAGTTGCCCTCTGTCTTGTGCCCGTCGGTGGAAAGCACATGCCAGTCGACCGTATAGCTGCCGGGCGCGAGCTTGTCGGACACCGGCACCATCAGCACCTTGCCGCCATCCTCCAGCATGCCCTCGCCGAGCTTGACCTGCCCCTTGTCCGGGCCGGTCACGGTGAGACCGCTGAACTTGAGGTTCAGTTCCTCGGTGAAGGTGAGATCGAGTTCACTCGGAGACGCAACGGCAGCCTTGTCGCCCGGAGCCGAGTTTTTCAGATGCGCATGCGCGAAAGCCTGGCCGGCAAGAGCGAAGCTTGCGAGGGCGGTGACAGAGAGAATGCGGATCATCAGGGACATGAGACTATGCCTTTCGTTTGGTCGGGACAGGCGATGGCGCGCATGGCCCTCGCGAGATTAGACAGTCGGGGAGCGGATTTATTCCTGGCTGTGTCGAAGTTTGTTGCTGGATTTTGCTCTTGAATGGACGTCATCCATTCCTCTCCATTGCAGATATCGCCCGCAGAGCTCGATACGAGAAAGGGAGCGCTCGCCATCTCACGCCCCTCCTCCGCCCAGCAACACATTGCGGATCTTCGCCAGCGCCGCGTCGCGATCCGTGCCATACGGGATCAACCCCTTCAGCCGCCCGTCGGCGCCGATCAGCAGCAGCGAAACCGTATGGCTCATGTGATAATTGCCGTCTTCGGCAGGCAGTTTCTCCGCATGGACGAACCAGCCGTTCGAAACCTTCATCATCTCCTCCGGCGCGCCGGTAATGCCGGTGATTCGGCTGCTGAAGGCGGTGACGTAATCATGCATCACGTCCTGCGTGTCACGCTCCGGATCGATCGAGAAGAAATAAGCCTTCAGCGCCCTGCCCTGATCGCCGAGCGTGGTCAGCCAATCGGCCACCTCGTAGAGCGTCGTCGGGCAGGCCTCGGGGCAATGGGTATAGCCGAAATAGACGAGCGCCGGATGCCCCCGGAAAATTGACTGGTCGACTTCGTTGCCACGGTCGTCGACCAGCGAAAATCGCGTATCGAAAGGCCCGGTGCGAGGTTCCGAAAGATAGAGCGACATCATCAGCGCAATCAGCGCGCCGACGAAGACCGCGCTTGCGGCAAAGCCTGAAACGGCAAGGGTGCGCGCGCTCATTGGCCATGCCCCTCATGGCCGCCCTGGCCGCCTTCACCGGCCTCGCCCGCCATCATGACGGTACCCTCGAAGCTCGCAAACAGCGCGAGAACCTTCGAATCAAGCTTGCTCTCGGCCTCGGCCAGATCGGCCGCAAGCGCCTTGGCATCATCAACGGAAAGCCCGGCCTTCTCCAGCGCCGCAGCCTCCTTTATGCCGTCGCCGCTGCAGAGAAAAACACTCCAGCCGTGATGGCCCTTCTTCAGCAGTGCGCGCCCGCCCCGCCCGTCCTGCTGCCAGCCGGCAATCGCCCAGTCGTTCTCCGCGACCACGGGCAGGATTGTCAGCGGCTTGTCCGGCCGCTCGAACATGGTCTTCAGCGTCGCGGGGATGGCCTCTTCCGGCGGCGGGCCGGACATATCCATCTCCATGTCCATGCCTTCCATGCCGGGCATGCTCATCGCCCCATGGTCCACGCCGCCATGATCCATAGTCTTGGCCGCACCACCGACATCATCCAGCGGCCCGGCGATCTTGCCGACGGCAAAGTCGACTGTGATCGTGCCCGCCTTCTCGAAACTCAGCAACGCCCTGATCGTCTCGCCCTGTTTGAAGGGCTTTGCCACATCCTGGAACATCAGATGGTAACTGGGCGCAAGCGTCACCGTCTGCCCGGCGGGAATGGCAAGGCCGCCCTTCAGCTCGCGCATGGTCATGATACCGTTCGCCATCGTCATCTGGTGCAGCTGCACGGTTCTGGCGCGATCGGAGCTCGCGGCAACAAGCTTGTCCGGCTCGCTGCCGCTATTGGTGATGACAAGGTAACCATCGCCCACCTTGGCGCCCGGCACCATCGAATGCGAGGCCGCATGGTCGATCCGGATAGTACCGGCAGCGGGTTGTTGTGCCACGGCGACTGGCGCGATCAGCAGGCCCATCAGGAAAAAAATAATCGTCTTCATCATCCCCTCCTCAGGCAAAGGCGCGCTTCAGCGGCGGCACGAAACGGATCACCATCTGGTCGAAGGCGATCATCAGCAGGATCAGCAATCCACTCATCGGAAACGCGATGGCGAAGACCAGCACGATGGTCCAGAGCCCAAGATAGACGGAGCGCCGCGGCGGCATGGGTGGCACGCCGACCCGCCCGGCCGGTCGCCGCTTCCACCACATGACGGCGCCGGTGACGCAGGAGAGGATGATGACAAGGCAGGTCGCCAGCATCAGCAGCTGATTGAAGAGCCCGAACTCCTGCCCCTGATGCACATTGATGCCCCATTCGATTGCTTGGCCGAGGAAAGGATACTGGCCGAAGGAGAGATCGATGAGCGGCTTGCCGGAATACTGGTCGATATGGAGTGTGCGCTCGTTGGTGAGGTCGTCGGGATAGACGGCCGCCGTATAGACGCTGGTCTCGCTGCCGGGAATGGCGAGATCGAAGCCCGGCGCCATGCCGAGCCCGCGTGCGACTTCCACCGCCTTGTCGAGGCCAACAGGCTTCTTCGATTGCGCCGCCGCGATGTCCGACAACGGCACCGGCGCCCTCTCGACGATCCAGCCCGCCTTCGGCAGGATATCCTCCGTCACCTTCTGCGACTTCGGCACCGCATCCCAGAGCTGCACGGGATAGCCGAGATCATGGCTCGTGAGCCACGCATTCACGTTGGCGCCCCAATAGCCGGACCAGGGCATGCCGGTCATCGCCATGAAGAAGATCAGGATACCGGCGAATGCACCGGTCACCGCATGCAGATCCCGCCAGAAGACTCGCCGCTCAGGCGTGCCGCGCACGGTCACGACCCCACCCGTTTGCCGCCGCGGCCACCAGAGATAGATGCCGGTCACGACGAGTACCATTGCAAAGCCGCCGGTGATCTCGATCAGCTTGTTGGGCAGGCCGCCGAACAGCGCAAGGCTGTGGATGCGTTTGACGACATAGTTGAACTCCTCGGTGGAGCCCACCGTATCGAGCACCTTACCGTCATAGGGATTGACGAAGACCAGGGTCTGGCCGGCATCTGACGACACCGTGACGATCGCCGAACGATCGGCCCCGGCCGGGTCCTTGTAGGAGCTCGCAACCGAGCCGGGCACCGCGGCTGCCGCGATATCGGCAATCTTCTGCGGCAGCAGCGCCTCGCCGGCGGGCTGAACTGTATAGCGATAGGCAAAGACCGTATCGTTGATCTCGTCCTTGAAGAGATAGAGCGAGCCGGTAATGGCAAGGTTCAACAGGAAGGGAATGGTGAGCAGGCCGGCGAAGAAATGCCAGCGCCAGATGGCGCGATAGAGCGAAACGCCCGATGTGGCGTTCTCTGCCGACTCAGTGGCAGTGATTGTAGACATGGAAGTAGATCCGAATCCTCGGCCGGCGGCGTCAGCGCGGCCCGGCCATGATTGCAAGACGCATCACGGCCAGAGCCACGACGCGGGTTCAGGCAAGGATCGGATTGGCAGGCGGGGCGCGCGGCCCGGTATTGGGCGGGAAAAGCTGGCGATGGAAAGCTTCGACGCGGCGCGGCAGCTCCACCTTGAACGTAAAGCCGATACGCGCACCGGTGATATCGGCCGGCTGCGGCAGCACGACGGAAGCGCTGATGCGGCAAGCTTCGCACGGGTTGAGATGCGCAATCTTGCCATGCTCCTTGCCGTGATCGTCGACAACGGTAACGCAGAGCGTCGGCAGCGTGCCGTCAGGCAGCACATACTGGGCAAGTGCCGCAGGGCTCAGGGCATCTTCGGCGACGGCCGGAACCTGATGCGCAAGACCGACGAAGACGAGCGCGATGGTGCACAGAATGCGCACCAGCCATTGCTCGATCCTGTCCAGACGATATTGCATCGTTCCCCTGCGCCTCGAGGCCCCTACCTCAGCATCGAATCCGTGATAGCGGCATCTGCGGCAAAGCTCAATGCAACATTCATGACCGGACGACGGATCATAGCGGCCCAAGGCAGTCGGATTGAATGGTGACGGATGGGACGGAAGCAAACCCGCCCATCCGTCGAAATCCGCCTCACGCATCCACGTCGGCCGAATGCGCCAGTTCCGACTGCGCCTTGAAGTCGCGGTCACCCGACTCAAGCGCGATCGAAGGCGGCGCGGTTTTGCTCGACAAAAGCCTCCACCGTCATCGGCGGCGTTCCCGTGAACTGCTCGATAACGTCGTTGGTGCCCGCAAAGACGCCGTTGCGGCAGTCCTCGGCGATGCACTGGAAGTGCTGGATGATGAAATCGTCAAGGCCGAAACTCTTGAGGCGCGCCGTATAGGCTTCGGCGGTCGCAGGCCGGTAGCCGATCTTGCGGCCGAGCACCTCGCTCATCCTTGCGGCGATCTCCGCCTCGCTGAGCTCCACCGGACCGAACAGCGGATAGATCTTGCCGGCGTGCTCGGCCGGGTTTTCCAGCATGGCCGCAATCAGCCGCGCCTGGTCTTCGCCGGTAACAGGCGCATGCCTTCCCTCGCCATAGGGCAGCTCGATCACGCCCTCACTGGCGATGACATTGCTCACCCAGGGGAATGTCAGCCATTCGGAGAAGAAGGTCGGGCGGATATGGGCGGTCGGCACACCCGACCAGTCCAGCACGCGCTCGGCGACCCAATGGTTGCGGGCAGCATGGCTTTTCGCCACCTCGCGCGCCGAAATCTGCGACATGTTGACGATGAGCTCGAGCTTTGCCCGCCGTGCGGCATCGGCAAAATAGGCCGTCACATCGATGAGATCAGGGCGGATCGGATAGCAGAGATAGGCGGCGTTCACGCCCCCGACCGCGCTGATGACGGCATCATGATCAGTGAGATCCCCGACTACGACCTCCGCCCCCGCCTCGGCGAGCGCTTGAGAACGCGCATCTTCCCGATGCACGAACGCTCGCACCGTGTGGCCCTTTTCCAGGAGGATACGGGTCGTATGCTTGCCGGTTTTGCCGGTGGCTCCGGTCACGAGATAGGTCTTGGACATGGTCTTCTCCAGTTGTGAAAAGGGCGCAGGAATCCGCCGGAGCGAACCACGAGGCTCGTCCGTTACAAATCGCCCGCCCTTGAAATTTAGATTACGAGTGACATCTAATTAGATGTTGGATATAATCTAAATTGTCAAGGTTCTGGAGACCGGAAATGCGAAAATCAAACGAGGAAGCGGCAAGGACGCGCCAGACCATCGTCGCCACCGCAGCCGACGAGATCAGGCGTTCGGGCATTGCTGAAGCAAGCGTCGCCGATATCATGGCCGCTGCCGGCCTGACGCCGGGCGGCTTCTACCGCCACTTCGAAAGCAAGGATCATCTGGTCGCCGAAGCGCTGGAAAAGGCTGGGGATCAGGTCGCCGGAAGCATGCGCAAAGTGCGCGACGAGGCCAGCTTCGACGATGTCGTCAACGCCTATATCGAAGCCACCCGGGCCGGCGGCAAAGCCGTGCCCTCCTGCCCCATCTCCTCCCTCGGCAGTGAGCTCGCCCGCTCCGGCCCAGAGGCGCGCGAAGCGGCCACCAAAGTGATCGAGGACATGTTCTCCGTCTTCGGCTCCGGCCCCGCCGGTACCAAGGCCAGCCGCCGCAAGGGAATGGCCGCCTTCGCCATGCTGGTCGGCGCGCTGACTTTGGCGCGTATTGTGACCGATGAAGAGATGGCGGATGAGATTCTGGATGTGGCCCGACAGAAATTGCATCGGGCCGAGTGACCCTGCCCATTCGACACACTTGCGAATCGCATAAGTATCTGCTTATGTGTCGTTATGATGGAACACGACATTTTTCGAGCACTAGCCGACCCGACCCGCCGCACGATCTTCGAAAAGCTGGCGACCGGCAGCCTGAATGCCAGCGCGCTTCGCCAGGGCATGGAGATCAGCCAGCCGGCCATGTCCCAGCATCTCGCCGTGCTGCGGTCGGCGCGGCTGGTGCGCGAACAGAGGGAGGGCCGTTTCGTGAATTACGAGGTCGATCCGGATGGGCTTGCCCTCATCGCAGAATGGCTGGCGAAATATCGCGCCTACTGGCCGGCTCGCATCGATGCTCTCAAGCTCTTGCTGAAGGATATGGACCAATGAACGAGGTGAAGGCCCAAGTGCAGGCCGAGGCTCCGGAAAGCGGCTTCGAACAGAGATACGAGCTGGATGCGCCGCCGGAAAAGGTCTGGCGGGCAATCAGCATCGCCGAATTTCGCGAGAGATGGCTGCCGAAGGAAGCGCTTGCCGATCCGCAATCGCTCTCCGAGACGCCGGGCAAGGAGATTCGCTACAGATTGCGCGACGACAGCCCGCCCTTCCTTGAAAGCATCGTCACCTTCGCGATCGCGCCCAATACATCGGGCGGCACCAGCCTGCGGATCATCCACGAACTGACCGGCGCGACATCAGAGCGTCTCACGAGATCGGTCGCCAACAGCAACGGCCCGACCCTCATGCTCGCCGCCTGACGCGGCAAGCATTCCCGTCATAGTCCCAAACGATTGGAGTTCGCCGATGCGCGAAGCGATGCAACTCGTCCCTATGGTCGTCGAACAATCCTCCAGAGGGGAGCGATCCTTCGACATCTATTCCCGCCTCCTGCGCGAGCGGATCATCTTTCTGAACGGCGAAATCAACGATACCGTTTCCGCCCTCGTCTGCGCCCAGCTTCTGTTCCTCGAAGCCGAAAATCCCAAGAAGCCGATCAATCTCTACATCAACTCGCCGGGTGGCGTCGTCACCAGCGGCTTTGCCATGTACGACACGATGCGCTTCATCCGCGCGCCGGTTCACACGCTCTGCATGGGAACGGCCCGTTCGATGGGCTCATTCCTGCTGATGGCCGGCCAACCGGGTGAGCGGTATGCGCTGCCCAATGCCAGCATCCTCATCCACCAGCCCCTCGGCGGCTTCCAGGGGCAGGCTTCCGATATGCTGATCCATGCCGAGGAAATCAGGAAGACGAAGCTGCTCATGACGAGCCTCTACGCCGAGCATTGCGGCCGATCCTATGATGAGTTCGAGCAGGCGATGGATCGCGACCGCTTCATGACGGCGCAAGAAGCCCTGGAATGGGGCCTGATCGACCGTATCCTGAAGGAGCGAGAAGAAATGGCGGAGGCGGCGCCGCAATAGTCCTCGGCCGCCACCCCGCCAGCCTGCGTCTCAGCCACCGGCCTTAAGCGCCGTATTGCAAAGGCTCCAGTAACCGCCGCCCTTCTGGATCCACTTCAGATTGTTCAGCGTGCCGGCATCCTTGTTGGCATGGTAGCTGTCGACACAGGTATGCAGCCGACCCTTACCCGGCGTTTCGCTGGCATATTTCTTGTCGATCGCCTTCGGCATGGTCACGCCCTTCGGTGCCTTGACCGTCGGCTTCTCGGGTTCCTTGTCCGTCGTTGCGGCCACTGCCTTGTCATCGGCGGCATCTTCGGCGGCCGCATCCGCACCGCAGAACTTCGCCCGGAAGTCGTTCCACTTCATGTCCTTGGCCGAACCGTCGGCCTTGGCCGTCTGATATTTGGCGCTGCATTCCTTCATGGTCAGCGCCGAGGCCGGAGAGACGGAGAAGGGTGAAACCAAGAAGGCGGCGGCAATCAACGCTCCGGCGGAGGCGGGCACAAGCAATCTCGCAATCATCAGACATCCTCGTGTTTGGGGCGGTTCACGGCATGCACGGCTTTGAAAGCTATGAGACGGTCCCGTTGGGCGTTGCCGCATCCACCGCCTGCGGCAGATGCTCGGCGAGCAGCTTGGACACCTCGCTGGTATCGACGCCGAACTTGGCGGCGAGATCACGCAGCTGATCGGAGGACAGGGCCGCCTGGATCTGCTCTGCCGAAACGGGCAGATTGTGGCCGGTGCCAATCCACGATGAGACCTGCTCACCAAGACCTGCCGTATTGAGCTGCGAGACAATGCCCTGCAGCCCTCCGGCATTGTCGAATATCCGGGTTGCAACCGCGACGTAATCGACTTGCCTGCCGGCAAAAACGTCGGAGAGAACACCGCCTAAACCATCGAAAATACTCATGGTAACTCCTCCACCATCAGTAGATTCTACTTTAGCATGACGTGATATTTATGTCATTGCCGATTTACGGATGCGCAAGTGTCGGGTCATTGACATCAGGCATCTTGCCGGGCTGCTCCTATCGGCCCAGATATATGAGCAGCATCCCGCAATCCCGCCCACTCCTGAAGGCAGATCAGAAATGAAACGCCACGATTTCGATGATCTCGCCGCCTTTGTCATCGTCGCCGAAGAGCGCAGCTTTACGCGCGCCGCCGCTCGCCTTGGCATTTCCTCCTCGGGCTTGAGCCACATGATGCGCCAGCTGGAGGAGAGGCTCGGCATGCGGCTTCTCGCCCGCACTACCCGCAGCGTCGCCACCACGGAGGCAGGCGAGCGCCTGCTGATCACGCTCCAGCCCGCCTTTGCCGAGATCAGCCGCGGCCTGCAGGAACTTGGCAATCTCAGGGAAAAACCCTCCGGCACCGTGCGCATCACCGCCGGCAAACATGCCGCAACCTCGCTCGTCATGCCGATCCTGCCGGAGTTTCATCGCACCTATCCGGATATCCGCGTGGAGCTGATCGTCGGCGACCGGTTCGAGGATATCGTCGCTTCGCGCTTCGATGCCGGCATCCGCTTCGGCGAGCGCATCGACAAGGATATGATCGGTTTGCGCATCGGCCCGGACATACGCGCCGCCGTCGTCGGCTCGCCCGATTATTTCGCCCGCTTTGCGCAGCCGAAAACACCGCACGATCTCGCCGATCATGATTGCGTGACCTATTACATGGCCTCGTTGGCCGGCCCCTATGCCTGGGAATTCGAGGAAAATGGCCGCGACATCGAGGTGAAGGTATCTGGCAGCTTTATGGTCAACGATTCCGAGATGATGATCGAGGCCGCCCTTTCAGGTTCCGGCCTCGTCTATGTCTTCGAGGATTTCACCGCCGAGCATGTCAGGAGCGGCCGGCTGATCCGCGTGCTCGAGGATTACTGCAAGCCCTTCACCGGCTATTCCCTCTATTACCCGAGCCGGCGACAGATGCCGCCGGCCCTTTCGGTCTTCGTCGAGGCGTTGCGTGCCATCCCCAAACGGTCAGCCGGTCAAGCCGCCTGAGCCGCCGGCATCGTCGCCATGTCGATGACGAAACGGTAACGCACATCGCCGCGTTCCAGCCGCTCGAAGGCTCCAGCGATATCGGCCATGGCGATCATCTCGCATTCCGGCAGGATGTTCTTGCGGCCGCAGAAATCCAGCATCTCCTGTGTTTGCCTGATGCCGCCGCTCGGCGTGCCGGCAATGCGCCGGCGTGCGCCGAGGATCAAGAGGTTATTGAACTTGGGCGTATCGACCAGCGACCCGGCAATCACAAGCGTGCCATCGGCATCGAGCAGGTTGAGGTAGGGGCTGAGATCGTGCTCGTAGGGCACAGTGTCGATGATGACATCGAAGGCAAAGGCCGAAGCCTCCATCGCCTGGGTATCGGTCGACAGCAGCACCTTGTCGGCGCCGAGTGCGCGCGCCGTCTCGATCTTGCCTTCCGAGCGCGTCATGACCGTCACATGCGCGCCGAGCGCGGAGGCAAACTTCACGGCCAGATGCCCGAGCCCGCCAAGCCCGATCACGCCCACCCGGCTGCCGGGGCCGACATTCCAGGTGCGCAGCGGTGAATAGGTGGTGATCCCGGCGCAGAGCAGCGGCCCGACCCGCGCCAGATCCAGCCCGTCCGGCACCCGCAGCACGAATTCCTCGCGCACGACGATATGGTCGGAATAGCCGCCATAGGTCGTCTCGCCCGTCACCCGGTCCTGGCCGTTATAGGTAACGGTGACGCCCTTGTAGCACATCTGCTCTTCATTGCGTCGGCACTGGGCGCATTCCATGCAGCTGTCGATGATCGTGCCGACGGCGACATTGTCGCCCACCTTGAAGCCCGAAACGCTGCTGCCGATGGCCGATACCCGCCCGACGATCTCATGTCCCGGCACGACGGGATAGGCCGAAAATCCCCAGTCGTTGCGGGCCATATGCAGATCGGTGTGGCAGACCCCGCAGTAGAGAATATCGATCGCCACGTCCTCGGGGCGCAGTTCCCGGCGATCGAAGGAGAAAGGTTGCAACGGCGTGTTCGCATCGGTTGCGGCAAATCCTGATGTTCTCAATGGCTTATCCCTCGCGCTGTTGGAAACTTGACGCGGAAAGCCGCGCCGATGGGGATATAGCGCCGGCAGATTAGCCGGATTAGCGGCAGAATGCGGGATAGGCTTGTGAACGTGGCTCAGCAATTAGATGCGGCAGTCTTATTAAGTGCCCGCTACTGCCTCTCCTGCACGTTACGGTAAACCCCGCCGGCATTTACCGTAACGTACTTCCGCGCCCTAAAACTCGTCTCTAGCGTGCAGGCCGACGGTCCAAACCGTCGTCCAACGGAGGATACCCGCATGGCAGAGGAGACGAAGAACCCATCCGTGACCGTGACCCGGCAAGGGCTCAGCCGCCGCGATCTGCTGGTCGCGAGCACGGCGCTGGCCGCAGCCGGCGTATCGCTATCTGCACCGGCGCCCGCACAGGCGCAACAGGCAACGACCTCAGGAACTGCCGGACGCAAACCGAACATCCTGATGATCATGGGTGACGATATCGGCTGGTTCAACCCGAGCATCTACCACCGCGGCATGATGGGATATCGCACTCCGAACATCGACCGCATCGGCAATGAGGGCGCGATGTTCACCGACTGGTACGGCGAGCAGAGCTGCACGGCCGGCCGCGCCGCCTTCATCACCGGCCAGTCGCCGATCAGGACGGGCCTCACCAAGGTCGGCCTGCCCGGCGCCGATCTCGGCATCCAGCCGGAAGACCCGACCGTTGCCGAATTCCTGAAATCACTCGGTTACGCCACCGGCCAGTTCGGCAAGAACCATCTCGGCGACAAGGATGAATTCCTGCCGACCAACCACGGCTTCGACGAATTCTTCGGCAATCTCTATCACCTCAATGCCGAGGAAGAGCCTGAGAATCCTGATTATCCCAAGGACCCGGAATTCCGCAAACGCTTCGGTCCGCGCGGCGTCATCAAGGCTTCGGCCGACGGCAGGATCGAGGATACCGGACCGCTGACTGTCAAGCGCATGGAGACCGTGGATCAGGAATTCCTGGCCGCCGCTCTCGATTTCATGGATCGCAAGCAGAATGCCGGCACACCCTGGTTCTGCTATTTCAACTCCACCCGCATGCACGTCAACACGCATCTGAAGGCCGATTCCGTCGGCAAGACTGGCCTTGGCGTCTATCCTGACGGCATGCTCGAACATGACGCCATGATCGGCGAACTCCTGAAGAAGCTGGACGATCTCGGCGTCGCCGACAATACGATCGTCGTCTATACCAGCGACAACGGCGCCGAGGTGATGACCTGGCCGGATGGCGGCACCACGCCTTTCCGGGGAGAAAAGGCAACGAACTGGGAAGGCGGCTATCGCGTGCCCACATGCATTCGCTGGCCTGGTGTCATCAAGCCCGGAACGATCCACAACGAGGCCTTCTCGCATTACGACCTGATCCCGACATTCTGCGCGGCGGCAGGCGAACCGGATATCGTGGCGAAATGCCTGACCGGCTACACCGCCGGCACCAAGACGTTCAAGGTGCATCTCGACGGCTACAATCTCATGCCCTTCCTGTCTGGAAGCGTAAACGAGACGCCGCGCCGCGATTTCCTCTACTGGAACGACGATGGCGAACTGGTCGCCGTGCGCGTGCTGAACTGGAAGGTCGTCTTCAAGTCGCAGGATCACACGGGCATCGGCGTCTGGCGCCAGCCATTCACCGAACTGAGGGCCCCGCTCCTCTTCAACCTCAGGGCCGATCCCTTTGAACGCGGCGACGAATCCATCGAATACGAAAAATGGTTCTTCGACCGCGCCTTCGTCATCGTTCCCTCGCAGGCGATCGTCGGGAAATGGCTGCAAAGCTTCGCGGAATTCCCCGTCCGTCAGAAGCCCGCGAGCTTCAATCTCGACGAAGTCATGCAGAAACTGTCGGCGCCGAAGAACTGATTGCAAAACATCACTGCAGCAGGCGGCCGCCGCGCCGCCTGCTGCAGCCGACGTTCCCCTCCACCGGCAACAGTTCTCACTGCTCGTGCTTGACGTTGCGATCCGGTCACGATGAAAGCCGGCCAAACATCAAACGAGGCCAGCGCCCTAATTTCTCAAAAATCCGACAACCAGGACTGGACAAGGCAAATGTAACTTTATAACAACGAAGATGTAATGTTATTACATTAAAGGAGATTTCATGCCCCGGCGCCTTTTCGCTGTCTTCGCAGTCGCCACCGCGCTCACCTCCGCCGCCCTGCCATCGGCTTCCCGCGCCGAGGAGGAACAGCAAGAAAGCTGGCGGCTTTTCGTGGCTGATCACAGCCTGCCGGTCGTCCGCGCCATCGATCTTGCGAGCGGCAGACAGATCGGTCGCTTCGATCTCAAGGCTTATGCCGCCCTGTCGCTGAGCGACACCGGGCGCACGGTCTTTGCCGTCCAGGGCGATGAGAATACCATTCATGTCATCGATACCGGCATTGTCCTTTCCGATCATGGGGAGCATCGCGATCTCGCAGTGACGCCGCCGAAGCTGATCGGCGCGACGATAAAGGGCGAGAAGCCGGGCCATGTCGTGACGCATGGCGATGACGTGGCGATCTTCTACGACCGCACCGACCGCTTCGATCTCCTGAAGGAAAGTAGCCTGCTGCAGGCAAAGCCGGAGCCGAAGGCTTTCAACACCATCGCCGCCCATCACGGCGTCGCGGTGCCGATGGGCAATCACCTGCTGGTTTCAGTGCCGAACATGCAGGCGCCGGTCAAGGAAGGCGAGTTGCCGCCGCGCCTTGGCCTGCGCGTGCTCGACCATGACGGACAACAGGCGGGCGATGTCGCGCCCTGCACCGGCCTGCATGGCGAGGCGACCTCCGCCCGCCTCGTCGCCTTCGGTTGCGAGGAAGGCGTGCTCGTCGCCCGCCCCGGCGGCACGAAAGGCCCCAAACTGGAGATGCTCGGCTATGGCGCGTCGCTGCCGCGAGGCAAGGTCTCGACCCTGCTTGGAGGGCGCTCCATGCAGTTCTTCCTCGGCAATTACGGGGAGGACAAGGTGGTGCTGATCGATCCCGACAGCACCGAAACACCCTACCGCGTCATAGACCTTCCGACCCGCCGCGTCGATTTCGTGCTCGATCCGGCACGGTTCCAGAATGCCTATATCCTCACCGAGGACGGCAAGCTGCACTTGCTCGATACGGTGAAGGGCGAGATCGTCAGATCGGAAACCGTCACGGAGCCCTACAGCAAGGATGGGCATTGGCGCGATCCGCGGCCGCGGCTGGCCGTGGCCGGCGATAATATCGCCATCACCGATCCTCGCCACAGCCTGATCCGCCTCGTCAGTAGCGAAACGCTGAAGGAAACGCGCACGATCCCCGTCGAGGGCCAGCCCTTCGCGCTCGTCGCCGCCGGCGGCTCGGGCGCCAGCCACTGAGCGACTCCGGACCCGGGACACTTCGAATCCGGTGCTTGACGTCGCCCACGGCGGCGTCATAGATCAGGACGACGGTTCCCCGAGGAGAGCTTCGAGGGGATTAATAGGGAACACGGTGCGGACGACCCAAAAGGGACCAAGACCGTGGCTGCCCCCGCAACTGTAAGCGGATTGCTGGTTATATCCCGGAATGTATGGTGCGCCATTCATATCAGGACATGACAAGCGAGCCGGTCACTCCAAGGCCTCAGGGCCATGCCACTGTGCGAAAGCGCGGGAAGGCAGATGACCGACTGACATCCGTGAGCCAGGAGACCTGCCGTCAATCACGATCCAATCAGCCGGGCGGGGATGCCCGGACAAGGAGCAGACATGATTGACCTTAATCCCTGCCGCTTGCCGCACGCGATCCGTCCCGATTGGACCACCCGCCGCTAGCCCTCTCCCTCCACGCTTGGCTCACGCATCTGCGCGCGCCGGCGTCCGCTAGCCCTTTTCCTTCCGATCGAGAGTTTCCAATGCGCCAGTTACTTCCAGGCTTTTCCCTTGCGCTCGGGCTCGCCGGCTTTTGCCTGGCCGGCCTCGCAGCCCCCGCCTTCGCCGCCACCCGATACCCCCTCACCCTTACCAATTGCGGCCAGCCGGTCACGTTCGACAAGGCCCCGGCCAAGATCGTTTCGATCGGCCAGGGCATGACCGAAGTGCTCTTCTCGCTCGGCCTTGCCGACAAGATCGCCGGCACGGCCGTCTGGGTCGGCCCGGTCCTGCCGCAATATGCCGAGGCCAACAGCAAGATCAAACGGCTGGCCGACAACGACCCGAGCTTCGAATCCGTCGTCGGTGCCGAGCCCGATCTGGTAGCCGCCGAATTCGAATGGCATGTCGGCACGCAAGGCTCCGTCGGCAAGCGCGAGCAATTCAAAGACCTCGGCATCAACACCTATGTCGCGCCTGCCGATTGCGTCGCCAAGATCAACACCGATGGCGGCGATGGCGTGCGCAGGGAACTGTTCACGATGGACCTGATCTATCAGGAAATCGCCGAACTCGCCGAGATCTTCGACATCAAGGACCGCGGCGATGCGCTGATCGCCGACCTGAAGACGCGCGAGGCCGCCGCCGTTGCCTCCGTTGCCGGCGCTTCAAGCAAGAACCTGCCCGTGGTCTTCTGGTTCTCCAGCAAGGAAGTGAAAGGCGATGCCTTCATCGCCGGCAAGAACAGCGCGCCGGCCTATATCCTGAAGACGCTCGGCGCCAAGAACGTCGTGACGACGGAAGAGGAATGGCCCCTCGTCGGCTGGGAAACCATTGCGCAGGCCAATCCCGCTGTCATCGTCATAGCCACCATGGACCGCCGTCGCTATGCCGCCGACGATCCCAAGGTGAAGGTGGGTTTCCTGGAGAATGATCCGGTCACCAGTGAACTCGATACGGTGAAAAACAAGCGCTTCATCATGATGGACGCGCAGTCGATGAACCCGACGATCCGCACGATCGACGGTATCGAAACGCTCGCAAAGGGCATCAAGTCCTTCGGTCTGACGCAGTGAGCCAGGCTGCCTTGCGACAGAGGAAATGGTGGGCGCTCGCCGCGCTCACCATCGCCGCCTTCGTCCTGCTCGGGCTGATGGTGAGCCTTGCCGTGTCTATAGGCGAGATCGCCATTCCTCTCGCCACCACGGCAAAGGCGGTGTCCAATCGCCTGTTCGGCACGGCATTCGAGCTCAGCCGCATTCATCAGGGCATCGTCTGGGATTACCGCCTCAGCCGCGCGCTGGTGGCGGCCAGTGCCGGTGCGTCGCTGGCGCTCTGCGGCACGGTGTTGCAGGCGCTGCTGCGCAATCCGCTCGCCGAACCCTACGTGCTCGGCATTTCGGCCGGCGCCTCTACCGGGGCCGTCTGCGTCATGATCCTTGGCTTCGGCTATGGCGTGCTCAGCCTCTCCGCCGGCGCCTTCATCGGCGCCGTCATTGCCTTCCTGCTGGTCGGCATTCTGGCAGCCGGTGTGGGCGGCACCAGCGAGCGCATCATTCTCTGCGGCGTGGCGGGCTCGCAGCTCTTCAATGCGCTGACCTCCTATATCGTCACCACGTCGGCCAATGCCGAACAGGCCCGCGGCGTGCTCTTCTGGCTGTTGGGGTCGCTGAGCGGCGTGCGCTGGCCGGATGTCTATCTCTCCCTGCCGGTCGCACTGACAGGCTTCGTCATCTGCCTTGCCCATGTGCGTGCGCTGGATGCCTTCGCCTTCGGCACGGATGCCGCAGCTTCCCTCGGCATCGCCGTGCGCCGGGTGCAGTTCACCCTGCTCGCCGTCACGGCTGCGATGACCGCAAGCGTCGTCAGCATGGTCGGCTCCATCGGCTTCGTCGGCCTCGTCATTCCCCATGCCGCCCGCTTCCTGGTCGGCCCAGCCCATGGCCGCCTGCTGCCGGCGACAGCGCTTGGCGGGGCGATCTTCATGGTCGGCGCCGACATCGTCTCGCGCATCATCATTCCGCAGCAGATCCTGCCGATCGGCGTCGTCACCGCGCTCTTCGGCGCACCGGCCTTCGCCATCATCCTTTATCGCGTGCGGAGAAGCGCATGAGCATATCAGTCGACAAGGTCACCTATGCCGCCGGCAATACCGTCATCGTCAATGGCGTCAGCATATCGGTCAAAAAGGGCAAGGTGCTCGGCCTGCTCGGGCCGAACGGCTCCGGAAAATCGAGTCTGCTCCGCCTGATCTGCCGGCTGCGGCAGGTCAGATCCGGCATCATCCGCCTCGGCGACGATGATGTCTCCGGCCTCTCGCGCGCCGCCCTTGCCCGCCGCATCGCTTTCGTCGAGCAGCAGACGACGACGGATACGCAGCTCACCGTGCGCGATATCGTCCGCCTCGGCCGCACGCCGCATCGCGGCCTCCTCTCGTCCTGGGCACCCGATGACGATGCCGCGGTCGAAGAAGCACTCGCCCGCGTCGACATGGGCGAACGCGCCGGCCAGCTCTGGCAGACACTGTCTGGCGGCGAGCGGCAACGGGTGCATATCGCCCGGGCGCTGGCCCAGACGCCAAGCGAACTGCTGCTCGACGAGCCGACCAACCATCTCGATATCCAGCACCAGCTCGATATCCTGGCCCTGGTCGCCAAACTCGGCCTCACCTCCATCATCGCGCTGCACGATCTCAATCTGGCAGCGATGTTCTGCGACCACTTGGCCGTGCTGCAGAAGGGCGAGGTCGTGGCCGCAGGCACGCCCGAGGAGGTGCTGACCGAAGCGCTGATCGCCCGCGTCTTCGGCGTGCGCGCCCATATCGAAAAATCACCCGTGCATGGCCGCGCACATATCCAGTATCGGATGGGGTAAGACATGGATGGAGTGAATTTCGATCTCAAGGAAGAGATCCGCGACTACT
The DNA here is from genome assembly GCF_056400025.1 of Rhizobium sp. 01L419. Lineage (NCBI taxonomy): Bacteria > Pseudomonadati > Pseudomonadota > Alphaproteobacteria > Hyphomicrobiales > Rhizobiaceae > Rhizobium > Rhizobium sp. 01L419. The sequence goes on along the minus strand of NZ_JBFTSM010000012.1, from coordinate 77,553 downwards.
GGTCGAAGCGCTCGGAAACCTTTGACCTCGCCTTCGGCCACAGGATCGCCCCCGGCCCGGAGGCAGACGCCTGGCAGAAGCCGATCCGCAAAGCCATCGGCCCCGAGCCGAAACGCGTGCTGGAACTTGCCTGCGGCACCGGCGAAGTGACGCGCCTGATCCACGATCTCGGCCATGACGTCACCGCACTCGATTTCTCCGAAGCGATGCTGAAAGTTGCCCGCGCCAAACATGCCGGCAAGCAGCGCCTGCGCTTCATCCTTGCAGACGCCGAAAACACCCTGGAACCGGACGCGAGCTATGACGCCATCATCTGCCGCCACCTCGTCTGGACGCTGACCCGGCCGGAGGAAACCTTTCGCGAATGGTTCCGCATCCTCAAGCCCGGCGGCCTGTTGCTCTTCTTCGATGGCGACTGGGCAGGCCCGAAACCGACCGGCCGCATCGCCAGCCTGCTGATCTCCTGGATCGACCGCCTCGTCGGCGCCGACAAGAACTATGACGGCGCGCTCAGCACCCGCCACGCCCGCATCATGTCAGCCCTGCCCTTCGGCCAGGGTCTCCGCCCCAACATGCTCCTGCCGCTCTTGAGATCGGCAGGCTTTACGGACATCGCGCTTCACTCCCACACCCCGATCGCGAGGGCGCAGCGCAAGAATGCCAATATCCGAAACAGGCTCCGAACCCTCGTCTACCGGCGCTTCATCCTCGCCTGCCGGCGGCCCTGATGCCTGCATTTGCCGCACGCCCATTTCTGGATGCGTGGTGATTTGCCGAGATCTGAAACCAGCCTGTGCCAAATGCCCGTCACCGTAAATGATCGTTGCATTTACCGTTGCGTACTTGCCGGACGCCGTCAGCCGTTCAGGATGATCCACGAACGAAGCGGCAGTTCGCCTGATGCAGGAAGGGAAAGGTGTTATGGCAAAGACCACCGCGCCCTCATCCGGCAAAAGCAGGCGCCGGACTCTGCCGTTCGCCATTCTGGCGTTTTTCCTTTGTCTGGCCGTATCCTTCCCACGGCACGCGTTTGCCGCCCCGCCTGAATTTCCCAACCGCGAACTGGTGGTCGGCACCAAGGAAGCCCCGCCTTTTGCCATGAAGGAGCCCGACGGCACCTGGACCGGCCTTTCGATTGATCTCTGGCAGCAGATCGCCGACAGGCTCGGCGTCAAATACCGGCTGGTCGAGGAACCCTCGGTCCAGAGTCTGCTCGATGCCACGAAGCGCGGCGACTACGACCTCTCGGTCGCGGCCATCACCATCACCGCCGACAGGGAACGCAATGTCGATTTCTCCCAGCCGTTTTACAATACCGGCCTCGGCATCGCCGTCTCCGTCCAGAGCGTCTCCGTCTGGTACGAGATCACGCAGACGATGACCTCCCTCGGTTTTCTTCAGGCGGTCGGCGCGCTTATCGGTATTTCGCTGGCGGTGGGCGCCCTGATCTGGCTCTTCGAGCACCGCCACAACGAGGATTTCGGCGGCGGCGCGGCCAGAGGGCTCGGCGCCAGCATCTGGTGGTCGGCCGAAGCGATGACGCAGGCAAGCACCGGCCATCGCGGCCCTAAAACGCTCGGCGGTCGAACCCTGGCGATCCTCTGGATGGTCATGTCGATCATCACCATCGCGGTCTTCACCGCAAGCGTCACCTCCGCGCTCACCACGCGCCAGATCAGGGGGCTGGTGAACGGCGCCGAAGACCTGCCGAGGGTGCGCGTCGGCGCGGTCACCGGCTCCGCCACGACAGGTTTTCTCGATGGCGAGCACATCCGGCACCGCGATTTCGACAAGGTGCAGGACGGCTTCCGGGCGTTGACATCAGGCACTATCGACGCCTTCGTCTACGACAAGCCGCTGCTCTCCTGGACCGCCGAACAGCAGTTTCCCGGCAGCGTGCAGGTGCTGGACACGGTCTTCGAGCCGCAGAACTACGGCATGGCGATGCCCGCCGGCAGCCGTTACCGGAAGGCGATCGATGTCGCCATTCTCGAAGCAATCCACGACGACGCCTGGAAAGACACCCTGTTTCGGTATCTGGGCGAGAAGAAGTGAGGTATTGCCGGGCGGCTCACCAGTTCCCCGGATCCGCAGTATGATCGACGGCGGCGAATTCGTCCGCCTTTGCCCGATCCAGCGTCACGGTCCTTGTCCTCTTGGTCTCGTCCGCGACCAGATAGCGAAGCGGCGCCGCGTCCCGGGCAAGCTCCTGATACAGGAGAAGCGCTGCTTCCTCGGCAGTATCGGCCTCGATCTCGCGCGTGATGGTTACGGTGAACTTCTGCATGGATTCGGGCCTTCTCGATCGTCGCGGGCATGGGCGCAATGTCCACCGCCTGACAATAAGCGCAGAGCCGAATAGTTCAAGCTGCCCCTGCCTTCGACGATCAACCGTCCACCGCCATCGAGCACCAGATATGCACCCCTCAAACCGAGCGCATCAACCCGCCATCCACCTTCAGGCTCTGGCCGGTAATATACCCCGCCCCGTCGGACACCAGAAACGCGATGGTCGCGGCCACTTCCTCACTCGTGCCATAGCGCTGCATCGGCACGCTCTCGCGCCGCGCCTCGGTTGCCGGCAGGCTGTCGATCCAGCCGGGCAGCACGTTGTTCATGCGAATATTCTCGGCCGCATAGGTGTCCGCAAAGAGCTTGGTATAGGCGGCAAGACCGGCGCGGAAGACGGCTGACGTCGGGAACATCGTCGACGGCTCGAAGACCCAGGCCGTCGAGATATTGACGATCGCGCCCTTCTTCTGCGCCTGCATGATCGGCGTCACCAGCCGCACCGGGCGGATGACGTTCATCAGATAGACGTCCATGCCCGTATGCCACTGCTCGTCGGTGATCTCGTTCAGCGCGGCACGCGGCCCATGCCCGGCGCTGTTGACGAGAACGTCGATCCGCCCCCAAGCCGCCATCGCCGCATCGATAAGCCGCTTCAGATCGTCATTCGACTGGTTGGAACCGGTCACGCCGACGCCGCCGAGCTCCTTGGCGAGCGCCTCACCCTTGCCGGAGGAAGACAGGATCGCGACCTTGTAGCCATCGGCAGCAAGGCGTCTCGCGCTCTCAGCGCCCATGCCGCTGCCGCCTGCCGTGATAACAGCCACTTTTTCTACTGACATGCCGATGCCCTCCTGAAGTGATATCGTCGATTGATCGATGTGTGCGCGCACGATACCATGTCCGTCGCGCGAGCGCGAACCAGTTCTCCTCTTTTATAGCAGTAGAAAAACTACTCGATGAGCGATATCCCGGGAAAGCTTCCCTCTCTCAATGGCCTGAGAGCCTTCGAGGTCGCGGCGCGCCACCTGAACTTCAGGCTCGCCGCCGAAGAGCTTGGCGTTACGCAGGGCGCCGTCGCCCAGCAGGTGCGCGGGCTCGAAGCGCAGCTCGGCATGACCCTTTTCGAACGGCTTCCGCGCACGCTGGCGCTGACGGCCGAGGGCAGACGCTACATCGCCGACATCAGGCGCGCCTTCGAGATCATAGCGCGGGCAACGGACGAGCTGAAGCCGCAGGCGATCAAGCTCACCATCAGCACCACGCCGACATTTGCATCGAAGTGGCTGATCCCTCGCCTGCCTGATTTCACCGCTCTGCATCCCGATCTCGATCTGCATATTCTGGCGACCGAGCGCATCTCGAATTTCGCCGTCGATGGCGTCGATCTCGCCGTCCGCTATGGCCGCCCGCCCTTTGGGCCGGGCCTGAATGCCGAGCTGCTGTTCGAACAGGAGGTCATCGCCGTCTGCAGCCCGCTGCTGCTTGCCGGCCGGAATGCACCGCGCACGGCCGAGGAGCTCTCCGCCTATCCGCTGCTGCACGATGCCCATAATCTCTGGCCGGAATTCGTCGAGCGCCATCTCGCCAGCAGCCGCAGCCCCTCCTTCAAGGGCATCAGCTTTTCGCAGACTTCTCACGCCATCGAGGCAGCGATTGCCGGACAGGGCATCGTTCTCGCCAATGGCGGCTTCGTCACCGAGGATCTGGCCCGGGGGCGGCTGGTGCGTGTCTTCGAAGGCAGGTTGCGCGGCCCGTCGGACATCTACCTCGTCTGGCCCCGCTACCGGAAATCCCAGGCGCTGGAAACCGTGATCGGCTGGTTGTTCACTGAGGCGCAGAAGGCTGGCTGAGCACTCGCGCATGGGACCGGCGTCAGCCTGACGGACCCAAAGAACAATGAGCCTCTTGCGCAGGACGCCGGAGACACCAGATTCAATCTCTTCATTCCCTCCGATAAGCATTGATAATCACAGGCCTATTTGATGTTCCATTTCATTCTCGGCATTCCCTGGCTGGTCGTCCTCCTCCGCTTCATCCTGCCCCTGCCGTGGATCTGGCCTGCCAAGGCCCTGCTTGCCGGCGTGCTCCTGGTCGCCTCCCAGCAGGTACTGCTGAACCGCATCTCTTCAGGGTCCGTCTTCGCGCCCGAATATCCGCGCCCGCTGATTATCGTGCTGAATTTCCTCTTCGGCGCGACGCTCCTGCTGGCGGTCTTCCAGATCGCGCTCGATGCCGTCTCGCTTGCCCTTGCTCTCGTCGAGGGAGAGTTTCCGGCCGTGCCCCCGGAGATGCGCTACATCATCGGGCTCGCAGCCTTCGGCCTGGCCGCTTTTGGCGTTGCCGGAGCCGTGCGCATTCCACCCGTGAAGAACGTCGAGATATCAATCCGGGATCTTCCCGAATCCTTCGACGGCTATCGGCTGCTGCAGCTGACCGACCTCCATCTCAGCCGCCTCTTCCCGGCGTCCTGGGCCGAAACCCTTGTGCAGAAGGCCAATGGCCTCGGGACCGATGCGATCGTCGTCACCGGCGATTTCATCGACGGCCGCCTCGAGAAGCGCCGGGCCGATGTCGCACCGCTTGCGAAGCTTGCGGCGCGCGACGGCGTCTTCGCCATTCCCGGCAATCACGAATATTATTTCGGCTACGACGATTGGATTGCGCACGACGCCAGTCTTGGCATCCGCATGCTGATGAATGAGCACGCCGTCATCGAGCGCGGCGCCGGCCGCATCGTCATTGCCGGCGTGACCGATCTGGCGGCTTTCGGCAGAGCGATGCCCGATCCCGATCTTGCCGCGGCCTTGAAAGACGCTCCGGCCGATGCCCCGATCATTCTTCTCGACCATCAGCCGAGAATGGCCGCCGAGACGGCCAAGGCGGGGATCGCGCTGCAGCTGTCAGGGCACACCCATGGCGGCATGGTGCTCGGCCTCGATCGTCTGGTCGCCCGCGCAAACGGCGGTTTCGTCTCCGGCCACTACCACGTCGGCCGCATGCAGCTCTATGTCAACAACGGAACAGCGCTCTGGCCGGGCTTTGCGCTGAGGCTGGGCAGGCCCTCGGAACTGACGGTGTTCACGCTGCGGCGAAGGTCTTGATCGCGCTCGTCTCAGCTGTCCCTGACCATCAGGCGAATGCGCTCTGCGACGTCAGGATCGACGGGATTATAGACGACCATGTTGAGATCCGGCCTGCCGTCGATCGCAAAGCCGGAATATTCCAGTGCGATATCGCCGAGAACAGGATGTCTCAACCGCTTGGTTCCCTCGCCATGGGCGATCACCTCATTCTCCTCCCAGATCCCTTTGAATTCCGGGCTTGTACGGCAGAGCTCCTCCACCAGATCTGATATCTCCGAGGTAGCACCCGCTCGCGCCGCATCCGCCCGGAAGGCGCCGACGACGAAACGTGCCATGGCTTCCCAATCGTGCTGAACGTTCCGGACACCAGGGTTGGAAAACAACAGCCGCAGCACGTTCCGATCCTCCGGCGCAAGCTTGCCGTAATCGGTCATGACGACGGTGGCCGCGCGGTTCCAGGCAACGATGTCCCAGGCCGCGGTGCGCACCAGCGCGGGGCTCACCTCGAGCGTGTCGATGAGACGCTGCAGGCGCGGACTAATGCCCTCGATGGCGCGGTAGCGCACTTCCGGCGGCCGGCCGAGACCGAGAATGAACAAATGCTCGCGCTCGGGCTCGGTCAGCATCAGCCCGCCTGCGATCCGGTTCAGCACATCGGCTGATGGTGCGCCGCCGCGCCCCTGTTCCAGCCATGTGTACCAGGTCGGGCTGATATTGGCGCGCTGCGCCACCTCTTCGCGCCTGAGCCCCGGCGTGCGCCGGCGCCCGGAAAAACCGAACACCGCCGGATCGAGGCGCGAGCGGCGGTCGCGAAGGAAGATGCCAAGCGCGTTGCTGTCGGTGCTCATGCTGTTCCTGTTAGCCATTATAATAGGATAAGATCACTACTTTAACAGCATAAACTATAGCGCAATAGTGGGGTCTGTAAAGCATGTCGCGCAAAAGTGTGAAGCGGTTTGCGATAACGACATGCGAAAAAACAATGACTTAAAGCGTGCAACGGCACGCTTTGAAACAAGGAGATATCCATGCGCATTTTCCTCACCGGCGCCACCGGCTTCATCGGCTCGGCCATCCTGCCCGAACTCCTGAAGGCCGGCCATCATGTCATCGGCATGACCCGCTCGGATGCCGGCGCCAAAGCGCTGGATGCGGCGGGCGCCGAAGTCCACCGGGGAGTGCTGGAAGAGCCTGAAAGCGTCCGGAGCGGCGTCGAGAAGGCAGACGCCGTCATCCATACCGCTTTCGACCATGACTTTTCCCGGTTCGTCGCGAATTGTGAGAAGGACAGCCGCATCATCCACGCGATGGGCGAGGCACTCAAGGGCTCCAACCGCCCCCTCCTCATCACGTCAGGCACCGGCATCGGCAACGCCCATCTCGGCGAGCCCGCGAGCGAGGATGTCTTCAACATCGAGCATCCCAACCCGCGCATCGCCTCCGAGCTTGCCGGCAACGCCCTGCTCGACCAGGGCGTCAACGTCTCGGTCATGCGCCTTCCCCAGGTCCACGACACATTCAAGCAGGGCCTGATCTCGCCGCTCATCGAGATCGCCCGCGAAAAGGGCGTCTCCGCCTATGTCGGCGAAGGCCGCAACCGCTTCCCCGCCGGCCACCTGCTCGATGTCGCCCTGCTCTACCGGCTCGCGATCGAAAAAGCTGAGCCTGGCGCCCGCTACAACGCCGTTGCCGAGGAAGGCATCACGACCCGCGAGATTGCCGAAGCCCTCGGCCGCGGCCTGAAGCTGCCGGTCGTCTCGGTCGCGCCGGAAAAGGCGGCCGAGCATTTCGGCTGGATGGCGATGTTCGCCGGCCTGGACTTCCCGGCCTCCAGCGAAAAGACCCGCCGGGTCCTTGGATGGAATCCGACAGGTCCCGGCCTGATCGCCGATCTCGACGCGATGGATTACGGCAGCGTGGCGGCCTGATCCTTAAGAGGCAGCGCCTATCAACTCCTCGCTTCTCGTCCAGAGTTGTTTGGCCTTGCCGGCATCGAGCGCATACGACCTGACCCCGTCGGCAAAAGGACTGGGCGTATCGTTGATCGGCGCGACCGCACAATCCTCGAGATAACGGCCGCCGATCGCATCCTTGTCGGCAACGACCGCGGCCCAGACCGAGGTTGCCGCCGCCTGCGGGATCTCCTTCAGTTCCGCAGGCGCAAGACCCGCTTCGGCGCGCGCCTTGCCGACGGTTTCCAAAAGACCCTGCAACTCCTCCGGCGAAAAATGCCGGGGAAGATCGGTGATGCTGTTGCCGGGCATTACCGAAGCAGCCCGGATGCCGCGATCACGATGCCGCCGGTCGAATTCCACTGCGAAGAGCGCGTTCGCCGTCTTCGACCGGCCATAGGCGACAAACGGCTGATACTCCTGATGCTCGAAATTCGGATCGTCGAGATCGACATCGGCGACGCGATGCGCCTGCGAAGACAGCACCACCAACCGCCCATTGTCGGCAATGAGCGGCGCGATCCGGTCAATCAAAGCGAAATGCCCGAGATGGTTGGTCCCGAACTGGATTTCGAAGCCGTCGACCGTCCGCCCGAACGGCGTTGCCATCACCCCGGCATTGGCGATGACGGCATCGAACCGCCTGATGTCAGCCAGCAGCCTGTCCGCGCCGGCCCGAACGCTCTGCAGCGATGCCAGATCGAGCGCGATCAATTCCAGACTGCCGCCGCCTTGCGAAGCGGCGTCACGAACCGGCGCAGTGGCCGGCTCGCCCTTGGCGAGATCCCTGACCGTTCCGACGACGCTGGCACCGTGAGAGACGAGTGAGCTGGCTGTTTCGAGCCCGATACCCGACGATACACCCGTGACGAGAAATCGCTTTCCCTTGAGATCGACACCGGAAAGCACTTCGTCGGCGGTCGATTTTGCACCAAAGCTCTTGGTCATCTTCTTTTCCTTCAATTGCGTGAGTGAGAATTCCGTCCTGATCCCGGCAGTCAGATCGCGAGACCACCGGCCACGTCGATCACGCTGCCCGTCATGTAGCCTCCGTGAGGTCCGGCCAGATGGCAGATGAGCGCCGAGACTTCCTCAAGCGTCGCGATGCGGCGAATGGTGTGCAGGTTCATGAGGGCGTCGGGCACGCCATCACCCAGCACTTCGGCAGACATGTCGGTCGGCATCACACCGGGCTGGATGACGTTGACGGTGATGTTGCGTCCGCCGAGATCGCGGGCGACGCCCTTCGCATAGCCGACGACGGCCGCCTTCGTTCCCGCGTAGTCGGCAGCACCGCCGAACGGCACATGGGTGCCAAGGAGGGAGCCGATGAAGATGATCCGGCCGCCATCCGACAGCACGGGTGCAGCCGCGCGCGTGGTCGCCACTGCGCCCATCACATTGATCTGCCATTGGCGATCGAGATTGACCGTGTCCAGATCGGGATCGTCGACCGTCTTGCCCTGCACCGCGATCGCCGCATTGTTGACGAGAATGTCGAGCTTGCCGAAATAGGCGATCGCCTTATCGACCAGCGGCTTGGCCGCCGCCATATCGGCCTGGTCGCTCTTGATCGCCAGAGCCCGCACACCCTTCGCCCGCAGCTTCTCGACCACAGCCTCCGCCTTTTCTGCGGAAGCGACATAGCTGATCGCAACGTCTGCGCCTTGATCGGCAAGCGCCTCCGCCGCGGCAGCACCAAGCCCGCGCGAGCCGCCGGTCACGAGCGCAACCTTGCCCTTCAGAATATTCGACATGGGAATCCTTTCTACACACCATCAGGGCACTGCCTGCCCTCAGCGAGCGGCAGCGCCACTTTTTCGTAACGACCGTTACCATAATGATTGGTATGAAATGTGGACAAAGCCTGTCAAGTGGTTTAATAACGACCATTATGAAATTGGCTGAGCTGATCTGATGGGACGCCATCGCGAATTTGATGTCGAAAAGGTGCTCGATGCGGCGCTATGCGTTTTCTGGCGCAAGGGCTACGAGGGCGCGTCCTATGCTGACCTGACGGAAGCTGCCGGCATCGAGAGGCCGGCGCTCTATTCCGCCTTCGGCAACAAGGAAGCGCTCTTCCGGAAAGCACTGGATCGCTATTCCGAGCGATATCTGGATTATATCCCGGAAGCGCTCAAACTCCCCACATCGCGCCAGGTGGCCGCGCATATCCTCTATAATGCGGTCGACCTCAATACGCGTTTTCCCAACCATACGGGCTGTCTCGGCATCAATGGCGCCGTGGCGGGATCGGATGAGGCCGAGCCTGTGCGACAGGCGCTGATCGACTTCCGCGCTGCCGGCCAGGCAGAGCTTCAGGAGCGCTTCGAGCGGGCAAAGGCGGAAGGCGACCTGCCGGAGACGGCCAATACGCAAGCCCTGGCGGCATTCGTCATGGCCATGACCCACGGCATGGCGGTACAGGCCAAGGCCGGTTTCAGCCGCGACATGCTGAACGCCGTTGCCGATCAGGCGCTGTCCACCTGGCCTGCAAAAACATCCTGAACTTCAGCGGCCGGCAAGCTACCCCGCCGCATCCATCTTCGCCCGCACTTCCAGAAACGCCGCCGTCAGCCGCGCCAGAACCGGCGATTTGACTGATCCATTCGCCCCGCCGATCGGGTCCTCGACGTGGATCTTTCTCAGATCCTCCATGAACTCGTCCCAGAGCGGCTGCCTGCCCCCTTCCAAGAGCTCGGCGCGGATGCTGAGATCCTCGCTGACGGGCAGATGCCTGCGCCCCCAGGCGCCGATCATCGCAAACATCGGCACCAGCTGGATCGAGGCTTCCGTCAGACTGTAGATCGACTTCTGGCTATGGGAGGGGTCATCGAGCTTGGTGATCAGCCCATAAGACATAAGCCGCTTCAGCCGAGCCGCCAGGATGTTTGACGCGATCCCCTCATCCGATTGCGTCAGCAGCTCGCGAAAATGACGGCGATTGCCGAACATGATATCCCTGATGATAACAAGGCTCCACCGATCGCCCAGCACTTCCATCGTCAGGTTGATCGGGCAGCCCGACCGTATCTCGATATCCATATCCGACTCCATGAGAAAAACCAGTTGCATTATAGGATCGGTTATGTAAGAACTCAACTAGTTTCAAAATGCAATCAGATGGAGGCTGACATGGCGCGTGTACGCGTAGCTGCATTTTCCCTTTCGGTCGATGGTTTCGGCGCAGGTCCTGACCAAAGCATCAACGATCCCATGGGCAAGAACGGAATGGGCGTACACCGGTGGTTCCTCGGCACCCGCACCTTCCGCACGATGATCGGCAAGGACGATGGCTCGACCGGCGTCGATGAGAAATACGGCGCCTTGGGCATGGCCGGCTTCGGCGCCTTCATCCTCGGCCGCAATATGTTCGGCCCTGTCAGAGGCGAATGGCCGGACGAGGAGTGGAAGGGCTGGTGGGGTCCGAACCCACCCTATCACGCGCCGACTTTCATCCTCACCCACCATGCCCGCGAGCCGATCGTCATGGAAGGCGGCACGACCTTCCATTTCATCACCGGKGGCATCGAGGAAGCGCTGGAAAAGGCCAAGGCCGCAGCCGGCGACAAGGACGTCAAGATCGGCGGCGGCGTCAGCACGGTGCGCCAGTATCTGCAGGCCGGCCTGATCGACGACATACATTTCGCCATCTCCCCGGTCGTTCTCGGTAAGGGTGAAGCCATGTTCGAAGGCATCGACCTGCCGGCGCTGGGCTTTTCCGTCAAATCCCACGAGATGACGGAACTGGCCGCCCATATCGTCCTTTCGAAGTGAGGCCGTAATGCCTTTCGTGATCTACCTTCATCCGCTCTCCTCCTATTCCCAGAAGGCCAAGACCGCCTTCTACGAGAAGAACCTGGACTTCGAGACCAGGCTTCTCGATGGAAGCGAGCCTGTTACATCGGAATTTTTCGAAAAATGGCCGATCAAGCGCTTCCCCATCCTTGAGCAAGGCGGCGACTTCATCTTCGAAGCGACAAGCATCATCGAATATATCGACCTGCTGCACCCGACCGACCACCCCTTGCTGCCCGCAGACGCCATGGCGGCAAACAGGGTACGCATGTGGGACCGCTTCTTCGACAATTACATGCAGTATCCGCAGCAGCGCATGGTCAACGCCTCGCTCGGGCGCGAGATGGAGCCCGACGACGGCTTTGTCCGCTGGAGGCAGGCGCTCGAAACCGCCTATGGGATTCTCGACGTACATATGAAAGGCCGCCGATGGGTGGCGAGCGAAGACTTCAGCCTTGCAGACTGCTCCGCCGCCCCCGCCATGCTCTATGCCGATTGGGCGCACCCGATCCCGAACCATTTCGAAAATGTCCGCGACTATCGCGCCCGCCTTCTCCAGCGCCCGAGCTATGCCCGCGCCCTCGATGAGGCCCGCCCCTACCGCCATCTCTATCCGTTGGGAGCACCGGTCGGGCGGGATTGATCGGCCGGCACCTGATGGCACCGGCCGCTCCCGATGATCAGACAAGCCCCTGGCTGAAGCCGAAGCTCGCGTCGGCCTCATCCTCGTGCACATCCTCGGCAAACAGCATGTCATTATGCGGCCGGCCGCTGCGCACCATCGGATAGACGTTCTCAAGTGCGGCGACCCGGCAGTCGAAGAGAACAGGCCTGTTAACGGCGATCATCTCCCTGATCCTGTCATCCAGTTCATCCGGTCTTTCGCACCTGAGACCAACCGCACCATAGGCTTCCGCCAGCTTGACGAAATCCGGCAGCGAGGCGGAGTAGGATCGGTCCCGGCGGTTGCCGTGCAGGATCTGCTGCCATTGCCGGATCATGCCGAGCTGCGCATTGTTGAGGATGAAGATCTTCACCGGTGCCTGATGCTGCATCGCCGCCGAAAGCTCCTTCAGCGTCATCTGCACCGAGCCATCGCCGACAATGCCGAGAACCAGCCGGCCGGGATGGGCGATCTGCGCCCCGATCGCTGCCGGCAATCCGTATCCCATCGTGCCAAGCCCGCCCGAAGTGAGCCAGCGGTTCGGCCCCTCGACGCCGAAAAGCTGTGCCGCCCACATCTGATGCTGGCCGACATCGGTCGTGACGATGGGATCGAGGCCCGAGGTCAGCGCATGCAGCCTCTCCAGCGCATATTGCGGCATGATCTCGTCATGGCGCATCTCATAGGCAAAGGAGCTTTTCGCCCGCCAGCCCGCGATCTCGCCCCACCAGGCATCGAGCCGCCTCCGCTCGGGTGCAACGGGAAGCGCCCGCCACGCTTCGATCATCCCGGCAAGCACCGCGGCAGCATCGCCTGATATGCCGATATCGACCGGGACATTCTTGTTGATCGAGGAGGGATCGATATCGATATGGATCTTCCGCGAGCCCGGCGAGAACTTGTCGGTGCGCGAGGTGACGCGGTCGTCGAAACGGGCGCCGACAGCAATCATCAGGTCACAATCATGCATCGCCATATTCGCCTCATAGGAGCCGTGCATGCCCGGCATCTTCAGCCAGTTCGGCCCTGAGGCGGGATAGGCGCCGAGCCCCATCAGGGTCGAGGTGACGGGAAAGCCCGTCAGCTCCACCAGCTCGCGCAGCAGCCGCGAAGCCTCCGGCCCGGAATTGATGACGCCGCCACCCGTATAGAGAACCGGCCGCTGCGCTTGCGCCATCAGTGCGACCGCAGCCGCAATCGCCTCCCGATTGCCATCCACCTGCGGCCGGTAGCGCGCTGGCACGGCAATCTCCTCCGGCCCGGCATAAAGCCCGCTTGCGAAGAGCACATCCTTGGGCATATCGACCAGAACCGGCCCCGGCCTGCCTGACGTGGCGATCCTGAAGGCGAGATGGATAGTCTTCGCCAGATCGTCGATATGGCTGACGAGGAAATTATGCTTGGTGCAGGGCCGCGTGATACCAACAGTATCGCATTCCTGAAAGGCATCCGTGCCGATCAGGTTGGTCGGCACCTGCCCCGTCAGGCAGACGATCGGAATGGAATCCATCAGCGCATCCTGCAGCGCCGTCACCGCATTGGTGACACCCGGTCCCGATGTGACCAGCATGACGCCGACCTTGCCGGTCGAGCGCGCATAGCCTTCGGCGGCATGACCCGCCCCCTGCTCATGGCGCACGAGCAGATGCCTGATCTTGTCCTGCTGAAAGATCTCGTCATAGATCGGCAGCACGGCAGCGCCCGGATAGCCGAAGATGTGCTCGACACCATTGTCGCGCAGCGCCTGCAGAACGATTTCGCCGCCGTTCATGAGACGGCCAGAAGAAGTGTTGGAAGAATTTTGGGTAAAGCTAGCCTTATCGCCGGTCATAGCAATTTTCCGTCGTTGATGAGGTGATTAGGGTGCGACGGGGCATAAAAAAAGGCCCCGTCAGGGACCTTGTGTTCGGCGCATGGGTGGCTAATGCCGGACGGTTACACCGTCCTGCCCATGCGCGATATCACCACGACGAGAACCATTGCGATTTTCATGGGCGGTAGAGCTAACCGCAATTTTGCGGCCCGTCAATCGCATCTGTGCGTTCGCCCCCACCCGCTGTTCGTCCTATCAGATGTTGATGGCTGATGAGTTATCGATCCGGCTTGGCTGCCGGGGCGTCCCGGCCCGCAGGCGAAACATGCCCACAGGACCGTCAGATCGTCTCCCGTCCCGAAAGCACCTCGATCGAAAGGCTGAAGAAGATCGGCGCGTCCAGCGGCTCATCCTTATCGGCGCCGAAATTGAAAGATCCGGGCTCCCACCAGAAGGCATGCTTTTCCAGAAGCGACCATGCATGGATGCGTTCATCTCGGCGCGCGGGCGTATCCGTCAGCTCCTCGAAACGACCGTGAACGAGGACGCTTTTCCACTTTCTGTCCTGGCCGAGCTCTTCGGCGTGGAAACTGGCCAGGGGGTTTGCCCTGAGACGGTCGATCTTCAGGCCGGGCATGGAAAACATGAACAGCTGGCGTCCTTCATAGGCGTAGTGAATGGGAACGATATAGGGATATTGCTCACCGCTGCACCCGAGATGGCCAAACATGTGGCTCGCCAGAAACTCGATGCAGGCATTATCGGTCATTTCTCGCAGCTGCATGCTAGCCTCCGGTACTTTAAAGGTCTTGCCGTTGCTGACCCGGCGGGCCGAGCATCAATTTCGCCAGAAGCGCGATCTGCTCCTGCTGCTGGGCGACGAGCGATTTCAAATCGGTATTTCTAAGCTCGTCGAGCTTGTCATGCAGCGCCATGATTTCGATCTCAGCCTTCAAATTGACCTCGTAGTCGTGCGCGGCATCGACCCGGTCTTTGGCGGCATGCCTATTCTGGCTCATCATGATGACCGGCGCCTGCACGGCTGCCAGCATGGAAAGGATGAGATTGAGGAATATGAAGGGATAGGGATCGAAAGAGCGCGTTGCGGCCAGCAGGTTACCGGCGACCCATACTGCAAGGGCGATCCCGAAGAGGATGATGAAGGTCCACGAACCGCCGAATTCCGCCACCTTGTCGGCCAGCCGCTGCGACGGTGTCAGCTTTGCATCGAAGGACTGATTGGAATCATGGGCAATCGCGTGCCGGGAGATCAGTCGCCGGAAGACTGCCCGTTCGCGCTCGGTTAAGAGCTCGAAAGGCTTCCCGAGGTACCTGTTCGCGCCGGAACCGATTGCCTCGTCGGAGATTTCAGCAACAGTGCCGGCCGACATGATATTCTCCCGTCAAATGCACCGGCCGGCACCGGACCACGACATATGGCCGTCAGCCGCCGGCATTGATCCCAGATTACGGTGTCACTTCGGATTGCGATGTCACATCGAGGAAATCTTCGATACGCTTCAAGTGGTAGATAACGCGTCTCTTGCGATCGTAGAGCCTGCCCAACAGCGCATTTTCGACATCCAGCGGCCTCCCCGTCAGCCGCAGCCTTTTAACGACGATTTCCTGGCCGGTGATGCGCTGCTCCGCCTTCACGGCGTGGAGCCTTGCGAACCTCAGATCCTTTTTTCCATATCCTGCCGATTGCATATCTATCTCGCCAATCATTTTCGTTATCCGCGCCTGGCCGAGACGCTGTTCTTTGCGGCCATTGCCCCCTGGGAGCTCGACGGCACGAACGTTATGATCCGCGCTTATGCAGCAGGTTTCCCGCCTGTTCGATGGGTGCCGGCCGAAAGTCAAATTCATACATAGAAAAAACAAATCATAGCACGTTTTTCGATTATTCTCACAAAATAAATATTATATATCGAAATTAGAGACTTTTCTAAAATCAGAAAATAAAATAGCGAAGAAAATCGCGTCACATTATACGAACAATCTTCCTTTTGTCTCTGCACGCTCCGGAGACCGCGCAACAATTCTACGTTACAGCGCCTGTTATCTTCGACGAAAAACACAATGAAGCCCGCCACCTGGAATTGGGTTGACGTGTGTTGGACTTTCATGGCCGCTAGAGCTATCGCAGACAGGCAGGCCGCCAATCGCGTCTCTGCATCCCTATTGCTTATGGCATCGGCTGAGCAATATCCGTTGCTGTCGCTACCGGCACGCCGTGCAAACGTTGGCGACAAGATCATCCGCTGCCTGCATTCGTCTCATGCATATCGCACGGCGCGTCTATCCATTCCCCAGACTGAACCAGAAAACTGAACCGGAACATTGCCCCCAGAAACTCACAGGCCAGAAAATCACAGGAAGGAAGAATGTCATGACCATAAAGACAGTCGTTCTCGTGCATGGTGCTTTCGCCGACGGCTCTTGCTGGGTGAAGGTCATCCCTTTGCTTGCAGCGCGCGGGCTGAAGGCAATCGCAGTTCAAAATCCGCTCAGCTCGCTTGCGGATGACGTGAAGGCAGCCCATCGCGTAATTGAAATGCAGGAGGGTCCCGTTCTGCTCGTCGGCCACTCCTGGGGCGGCGCCGTCATTACCGAGGCGGGYAATCATCAGCAGGTCAAGGGTCTCGTCTATATCGCAGCCGGCGCACCCGATACCGGTCAGTCCTTCAATGACTGGTGGAAGGACTATGAACCCGCACCCGGCGCCGCCGAGATCAAACCTTATGGCGAAGGCTATGTGGCGCTGACGCATGATGGCGTGCGCAAGCACTTCGTTCAGGACCTGCCGGTAACCGAAGCCGATATCGTTTATGCCACCCCGAGCCCGCTCGCCGTCGCCTGCTTTGGCGCCAAGATCAGCCGGGCCGCATGGCTTCCAAGCCCTCCTGGTACCTCGTTGCGGCCAAAGACGAAACCATCCCGCCGGCCGTAGAACGCGTTTCCGCCGCGCACATGAAGGGCGAGACGCTTGTCCTGCAAAGCGGCCACGTCCCCATGCTGTCGCAGCCCGAAGCGGTCGCAGACTTTATCGCCAGTGCCGCGGCCGCGATCGACGCCTGACATTTCCCTGCGAGGGCGCGACTTTGGTCGCGCCCTCGCAGGGAAACTTTCTCAATCGAATGTCGCCTGCACGATCCATGCCTCTTCTTCGCTCGGAATATCGAAGCCTTGAACATATTTCGCGAGCAGGTCGTCCGTTATCGGAAACGCGGCATTTGCATCACGTCGTGCTGAGCGTTCTCTCAAACGGCCGCGCAAAATCGCTTCCTCCACCAGAAGATAAATGATGCAGCACCGGTGATCACGGGCTTCGACAAGCCCACGGTAGCGGGTGCGAGCCGCCGCATTCCAGAAGGCAAAATCGATCACTGCCTTCGTGCCGCGCATGAGCTGGTCTTCAAGTCGGAGCTTCAGCCGCGTCTCCGCGGCGGCCTGCAGATCGGCATAGGCGGCCTCCGGATAATCGACGCCAAAACGCCCGTCATGCCGCCAGACCTCTTCGTCGATCGAGAAACGCTCACATCCGAGCGCCTCCAGCCTCTGTGCAAAGGTCGTCTTGCCGGAACCTGCCAACCCGCACATCATGAACACGATCCGCGGCTCGGTTCGTACCAGATCTTCGGCGGCAGCCACTGCCTGCCGATAAGACATCACCATCCGAAACTCGCCTCCTGCGATCCTGATCGGCGACGGAACCTCCGCGTTTGATCTTGTGCCTCACGCCTCGACTGACGAGAGCCGGCCATCGCCTATGTACGCATTTCTATCCCTCTGAACTTGCTCACACAATGCGTCAGTGGCGGACACGTTTTCCGTCAATTGCCAATGAGAAGGCCATCACCAGGGGATAGCGCCCTGCTCGCTCTGGCAAATGCCTTTGAGGTCGTGCCCTTGAAGCAACGCCATTCGCACCGGAAAAGCCGCAGCCTCCGATGGCGTGCGATCGCCGCGATGGCCGCTGAGGTCAGTAGCCACGAGGCCGGGGCAAGCCGATACGGCGGTGATCCCGGTATCGCTGAGCTCGGCATTGAGCTGGACCGTCAGCATGTTCAGCGCCGCCTTCGAGGCATTGTAGCCGATAAGGCGAACGCCATAGAACGGCCAGCTTGGATCGCCGTTCAGCGTCAGGGAGCCGAGGCTGCTGGTCATGTTGACGATGCGCCCTGCCCCGGCCCTGCGCAAGAGCGGCAGCATCGCCTGCGTCACCGCGAGCGCGCCGATGAAATTGGTCTCCAGCTCGCGGCGCACAGCCTCCAGCGAAGCCTTGCCGGGAGCGCCGTCGGTGTAGTCGGCAATGCCGGCATTGTTGACGAGAATATCGAGGCGGCCATGCCCGGCATCGATCTCGGCAGCGGCGGCAGCGATGCTCCCGGTGTCGCAGACATCGATCCGGATGAACCACACATTAAGTCCCTGCGAAGCCAGTTCGTCTGCCGCCGATCGCCCACGCTCCGCGTCACGCGCGCCGAGCAGAACAGTCACGCCGGCCTGGGCGAGCTGTCTGGCGATTTCATATCCGATACCCTTGTTCGCGCCGGTCACGAGCGCGATGCGGCTGGAGCTGTCTGTCATCTAAAGATCCTTGAAAATCCCGTTCGTTGCGAGCAGATTGAAAATAAGAAGGATTCTTCAGGTTTTGAATTCGCATATGGTTTCCGCCCAGACATCAGCTGCAAATGCCCGCAAATCACCGCGTCAGGCGCGGTCGGTGAACACCGTCGAGGCAATTTTCGAAGCGACGATTCAGGTTTTGATGTCGGACGGGCCGGGTGAGCTGACGACGACCCGTGTCGCGGAAAGAGCCGGTGTCTCCGTCGGCTCCCTCTACCAGTATTTTCCGAACAAGCAGGCTCTCTTCCACGCCGTCAACGAGCGCTATCTGACGATGCTGGCCGACCGCGTGGAAGCGGCCTGCCAGGCCCATCGCGGCGCGCCCTATGCGCAGATGGCCGCTGCGCTCGTCAGCACCTATATCGAGGTGAAGATCGAGCGCCGCGACGTGACGATCGCCCTTTATCGCGCCGCCGCCGAGGTGGATGTCGCTGAGATCGTCGAGGCCATGTCGCAACGCATCGAAAGATCAAGTGAAGCCATGTTCGCCACCGCCTCGGACGCGAAGTTCGCCAATCTCTCCACCGTCAACGTGATGATGCTGAACGTGCTCTGCGGCACCGTCCGCAACGTCTTCGAGCGGGACATGTCGGAACTGCTGATCGACGGCGGATTGCGGACGCAACTGACGCTGATGTTCTGCACCTATCTGGATGCCGCGAAGATTCCGCTGCCTGAAGCTTCGGTGCCATCGACAGGCAGGGTCATAAATCAGCCCATGCGCGATTGAACCTACGGCTCTTGCTCCAACCATCAGTGATGTATTTTTAACCTCAAAATCACGCAAAGCGTGTAATTGGTAGCGCGGTTCAGTAGATCGTATTATCGGTCTAACGATCAAAAGTCAGTTTTGACGAAGGAAAGCCCGTGCGTGTTCGCATCATCTGCGTGCTGATTTTGTCAGTTGCATTTGCCATCTTTCTGACTGCAGTGATGACGTTTGGACAGTCATTTTACGTCGATTATTATTATGGAGCCTTGGGTTCGACGGACCCGATATTTATTGCTGCTTCGGCTACCCTGGGTCTTGTGGCGGCGGGAGGCTTATGGCTGGCTGATGTCCAGAAGCGCCGGCTGCCGCTGCTCATTTTGCCGCTCGGCATAGTTTTGGCGATGGGTGTCGGGTACGGAAGTACCGCGCTCGCCTTTCAGTACGCTTCGTCCCGCTACGACATCCTGACCGACGACTGCTACTATGATAACGCATTGGCTTATCGGGGGGCGTCGGGCGTCTTCATCTCATGGGGCGGAAAAACCGCTTTTCATCCGCTCCAGAAAGTTCGATCGATGAATCCCCTGCCATCCGCAGTTCCGAAATCGACTGAAGTATGATGCGAGGCCGCCTTCCAGAAGGCTGCTTAGGCTATGATAGTAGTGAAGAGATATTGATCCATTGCATGGAGCCGATCACGCGATCGCAAGCTCTTCGCCCTTTTACTCCGCCAGTTCCCGCATGACTTTTATAAGATCCGACTTGCCCTCGAAGCCGATGCCGGGCAGTTCCGGCATGGTGATGTGCCCGTCGACAACCCTTACCCCATCAGGGAATCCGCCATAGGGCTGGAAGAGATCCGGATAGCTCTCATTGCCGCCAAGGCCGAGGCCGGCCGCGATGTTGAGCGACATCTGGTGGCCGCCATGCGGAATACAGCGCGATGGCGACCAGCCGAACTGGCGCAGCACCTCGAGCGTGCGAAGATATTCGACAAGACCGTAGGACAGTGCGCAGTCGAATTGCAGGTAATCGCGGTCGGCGCGCATGCCGCCATAACGCAGCAGGTTGCGGGCATCCTGATGCGAGAACAGGTTCTCGCCGGTCGCCATCGGCGCATCGTAGAATTCGGAGATCGCCGCCTGCAGCGCATAATCCAAGGGATCGCCGATTTCCTCATACCAGAAGAGTGGATAGTCGCGCAGCATCTTGGCATAGGCGATACCGGTCTCCAGATCGAAGCGGCCGTTCGCATCGACGGCAAGCCGTGCCTGCGAGCCGATCTCCTCCAGCACGGATTCGATGCGGCCGCGATCTTCATCGATCGAAGCACCGCCGATCTTCATCTTGACCACGGTATAGCCGCGGTCGAGATAACCGCGCATCTCCCTGCGCAAGGCGCTGTTGTCCTTGCCGGGATAGTAATAGCCGCCGGCGGCATAGACGAAGACTTTCGGATCGGCATCCCTGCCCTTCATCTCCGCCAGCAGCCGGAAAAGCGGCTTGCCCTCGATCTTGGCAACGGCATCCCAGACCGCCATGTCGATCGTGCCGACCGCGACCGAGCGCTCGCCATGACCGCCGGGCTTCTCGTTCTTCATCATCGCTGCCCAGATCCGGTGCGGGTCGAGATTGGTGCCGGCATCATTCACGAGGCTATCAGGCGCGGCCTCGAGAATACGATCCTTGAAGCGCTCGCGGATGAGACCGCCCTGCCCGTATCGGCCATTGGAATTGAAACCGTAGCCGACCACGCGGCGACCATCCCTGACAACATCGGTAACGACGGCCACCAGGCTCGCCGTCATCTTGCTGAAGTCGATATAGGCGTTGCGGATCGGCGAAGCGATCGGCTTCGTCACTTCGCAGACATCGATGATACGCATTGCAATCTCCATTCCGGATCGAAGGGTTATTGCCCTCACATGTTCATGTCGTATGAAGAATCCGCCCTCCGCGTCCAGTGCCGATCCGGGCTCTTTCAATGCCGGATCGGCACCGTAAATTTTCCGTTCTGCGCAAATAACTATGAATTGACTTGAAATCCCCGCAGCTATCTCGTTCTGTCAATGCTCCGCAAGCATCGCAGAAACGGATGAAGCATCGTGGAAACTGCCTGGCTCGCCGACCTCCGGGCTCTCGCCGAAACGCTGAACTTTTCGAGAGCGGCAGAAAAGCGCCACATCACGCAGCCGGCTTTCGGGCGCCGCATCAAATCCCTCGAGGACTGGTGTGGCTCCGAACTTGTCGATCGCTCGACGCACAGGTTGAAGCTGACCCCTGCCGGCGAGGCTGTGCTCGAGGCGGCAAACGACATCGTGGCGCGGCTGGAGCGCGTCAGCCGTGATCTCGAGCAGATGCGTGCGGCGACATCGACGGTGACCTTCGCCGCGACCCATGCCCTGTCCTTCATCTTCTTCCCCGGCTGGATTCAAGGATTGGGCCACGAAGCATCGACGATGCCCATCCGCCTGCTCTCGGACAATATGAACGAGTGCGAGCGGATCATGACGGAAGGCCGCGCGCAGTTCCTGCTCTGCCACGACCACCAGAACAGCAGGATCCGTCTCGACAGGAACGCCTACAGGCATGTGGAGCTTGCAACGGATCGCCTGATCCCCGTCAGCGGCCGGGACAGGCATGGTCACGCGCTCCACGCCATTTCGCAGCCAACGGATCGCCCGCTCCCGCATCTCGCCTTCGAAGAGACATCAGGCATGGGCCGGATCCTGTCATCGGCCCTCTCGGCCGGCACAGGTCAGCCGCATCTCTCGACAGTCTTCACCTCACATCTCGCAATGGCGCTGAAAGCGCTTGCCGTCGAGGGAAAGGGCGTCGCCTGGATACCGGAGAGCCTGGCGGCGGACGAGATGGGGCCGGCCGGAAGGCTCATATCAGCCGGATCGTCCGATTGGGCCGTCGACGTCAAGATCGTCCTGATAAGACCGCGAGCGCGCATGACCGAGATTGCCGAGAGCTTCTGGAGCCTCGTCCAAAGCGCCGCGGCTGCAATGCCGACTGCGAAGGGCGGCGTTATTTCATGAGCGAAGCCTGCCTCAGCGCGGCGTGAATGTCGCTGACGACAGCGGCTCCTTCGCCGACCGCCGCGGCAACGCGCTTCGTCGAACCGGCCCGGACATCGCCGATCGCAAAGACGTTCGGCAGGCTGGTTTCCAGTTGCAGGGATCGCCTTCCCAGCTCCTCTTCGACATCGGGACCGAATGCCGTGCCGGTCCGGATGAAGCCCTTGTCATCGGTCTTGATGCGGCACTTGATCCAGTCGGTATTCGGATCGGCGCCGATGAACATGAAGACGCGGCGAAGATCGTAGTTCTTGCGGGACTGTTTTTCGAAATTCGTAAGCGTCGCCGCCAGACGGCCATGCGGATCTTCGGCCAGCGACGTCAACTCGCATCCCACATGCATCTCCACGTTCGACAGCGCGGCTATGCGGTCGATGAGATATGCGGACATCGTCTCCCGCAGGCTTCGGCGTATCACCAGATGCAGACGCCGCACCCGCGGCGCCAGGAAGGCGACCGCCTGGCCAGCCGAGTTGCCGCCGCCCACCAGGGCGATATCGTCGTTTTCGCAGAGCTTCGCTTCAATCGCCGACGCCCAATAGGAAATGCCGGCACCCTCGAAGCGTGAGATGTCGGGAATGTCGGGCCTGCGGTATCGCGCGCCTGAGGCGATGACGACGGTTCGCGCCTTGACCTGCCTGTCTCCCCCGACCCGCAACACCATCGGGTCGGTTCCGCGTTTGCCTGCCGGGGCCGGCACCAGTTCATTGACATCAAGCGGCAGGGCGATCTCCGCGCCGAACTTGAGCGCCTGATTGAAGGCGCGGCCCGCAAGCGCCTGACCAGAAATTCCGGTCGGGAAGCCGAGATAGTTTTCGATGCGGGAAGAACTCCCGGCCTGCCCGCCGATCTCCCGCGCATCGATCACGATGACGCTGAGCCCTTCGGAAGCGGCATAGACGGCTGCAGCCAACCCTGAAGGCCCCGCTCCGACGATCGCCACGTCATAGAGGGTGGCCGGATCGAGTTCCGGCATGATGCCAAGGCAGCAGGCGGCCTCGGCATCCGTCGGATGTTTGAGCACCGTGCCATTGGGGCAGACCATGAGCGGCAGATCGTCAGGCAGAATTCCGAGCCTCTCCACCAGGGCCTGGCCTTCGTGATCCGACGCCGCGTCGAGAACGATATGCGGATAGCCGCTGCGGGACAGAAAGCCCTGAAGGCGAACGAGATCGCGCGCTCCTGGATGACCGATCAGGATAGAGCCGGAGCCCCCGAAGCTGATGAGTTCCACGCGCCGCAGGATGTAGGCGCGCATGATGATCTCACCGATATCGGCCGAGCCGATGATCAGAGCCTTCAGATGCGCCGCGTCGAATGCCAGTGCCACACATCCTTCCGGACCCGCACGCGCACCTGCAAGTGCCGGCCTTCCGGAGAGCTGACTGACCTCTCCCGAAAACTGTCCTTTGCCGTGACCGGTGATCAAGGCTTCCGGCATCGACAGCCCGTCATGCCTGAAGACATCCAGACGACCGGAAAGGATCAGCCGTGCGGGCGAATTCCGGTCACCGATCTCAGACACGACCTCGCCGGGGGCAAAGGTATGTGGGCCACTGCTGGCAAAGCGCGTCGCCAAGCGGATCTGCTCGGCGCTCAGCACCGGAAACATCTGGTATCGGCGGGATTCGAGGTTGTCGGTCATGTCGACGCTCAATAAAAGCGCGGGATCGGGCCGCGCTGCGGTGTCTGATCGGGCAGTTCCACCATCGTCTCGTCGAGATAGCACCAGCCCCAGCCTTCCGGCGGATCGTACCCTTCGATAATGGGATGTCCCGTGGCGTGGAAATGCGCAGTCGCATGCTTTCCGATGGATTGATCGCAGCATCCGACATGGCCGCATTCGCGGCAAAGTCGAAGATGGACCCACTCCTGTCCGTCCTCCAGGCATTCCTCGCAACCAAGCGTCCTCGGCTCGACGGATCGAACGGCCGCAACATGCTTACATTCTGACATCTGAACCTCCGGTGGCAATTGAAGTCTATGTCCCTGGCGGGAAACATAGATCACGAAACGGTTCTCTGTATCCTATACGCAAGGATAAAATCGTCTCCTCGCCGACCGGCTCATTCTGGAGAAAATTCCAAGTGGCAGGTCGGCGGTGGTCGCCAAGGATGGCTTGGTCCGGAAATCCTTGCGCGGCTCAGGCGGCGCGGGATGCCGTTACATCAGGCCGCGCAGCGGCGATCCGGAAGCGCGAAACAATCTCTTCGAGCGCCAGGACCTGCTCGTTCAGTCCCTTGCAGGCCAAGTTGGTTTCCGCCGCCATGGCGGAATTGCGCTGGGTCACCTCGTCCATCGCATGGACCGAGCTGTTGATCTCGCCGATCGCCGAGGACTGCTCGTTCAGGGAAGTGACCACGGCCTGGATCAACTGGCCGACATGCTGCACCCTGGTTTCGATATGGGAGAGCGCTTCGCCAGTGCGGTTGACCAGCGCCACCCCCGAGCCGACCTGGTCCGAAGATGTCGAGACCAGAACCTTGATCTCCTTGGCGGCATTGGCCGAGCGGGAAGCAAGTTCGCGCACTTCCTGTGCCACGACGGCAAACCCCTTGCCGGCTTCGCCCGCGCGGGCTGCTTCGACACCGGCATTGAGCGCCAAAAGGTTGGTCTGGAAGGCGATGTCGTCGATGACGTTGATGATCGAGCCGATCTGGTCCGACGAACCCTCGATCCGCTGCATTGCCGCGATTGCCTCGCGCATCAGGTCGGTGCATTGCAGCGCAGCCTTGCTGGTCTCGCTCGTCATCCGGCTTGCCTCGCCCGATTGCGACGAGGAATTGCCGACGGCGGCGGTGATCTCGGTGAGTGCGGCCGATGTCTCTTCGATGGTTGCTGCCTGCTGCTCGGTGCGCTTCGACAGCGCCTCCATGGCGCCGGCGATATCATGTGAAGAATGGCGCAATGTGCTTGTCGCGCCGGAGACGGCGTCGATCGAACTGGACAGCGTGTCGACACTGGAATTGAAGGCGGCGCGGAGCTGTTCGTAGGCGGATGAGAACCTGGTATCGATGTGGAAGCCGAGATTGCCGCGCGACAGTTCATCGAGCCCGCGGGTGAGTGAATGGATCACCTCGTCACGCGCGGCTTCCTCGGCAACGCGCTCGGAGGCCAACTGGCGTTCGCGGGTGACTTCGGCTTCCTTGGCCCCCGCCTCGCGCAGGTGCGCTTCGCGGCGCTCAAGGGAATTGGTGCGGAAGACGACAACGGCTTGCGCCATCTGGCCGATCTCATCGCTGCGCTCTGCATAGGGCACGTCTTCGGAGAAGTCGCCATTGGCAAGGCCGCTCATATAACGCCTCATGCCATCGATCGGCAGGACGGCGCGGCGGCGGAAGAAATAGAGCCCGGCGAGCAGCAGCAGGAAGGACGCAAGTGAAGCCACTGCAGCCGCCGAGGTCCATGTCATGATCTCATCGGCAGCATTCTTCTCCTGCCCCTTGAGATAGGTATCGGAATTGACCACGAGCTTTTCGACCGCATCCTGATGTTCGTGGAAGGCGGTCCTGAGCTTGACCATCGGCTCGGCTGCGGCGCCGGCCTGCCTGGTCTTGAGTGCCGGGATGACGTCCTCTTCCATCACCTTCCAGAAGAGGTCGCCCTTGGCCAGCACTTCCTTGTTGAGCTCGTCCTTGAGCGGCTGCGGCAGGCGCGTTGTCTGCCAATAGCCGCGGCGATCCTCATAGGCTGCCTTCAAAGTAGCGATCTTGGCGAGATTGGCATCGATCAGATCGGGAAAGTCGTTGGCCTCATGCGACAGCATGTAGGATTCGACGACGAAGAGCGGCGGCGGGAGGATGTCGGCAATCAGGTCTTTGCCATAGACGATCTGCTCGTAGATCGGTCCGTTGACCTTGAGCCGTTCGAGTGCGGTCTGTTGCAGCGCGAAGGAAGCGAACATGCCGACGGAGACGGCGATGCCCACAGCGGCGAGATTTCTTGCAATGGTGAGCTTCATCATCGATCCCTGGAAAAGCGGCACGCCCGCGTTTAGACACTCGGCCTGCCTTCTGACCGAGCACATTCCATGAACTCTAATATTTTATGGTAAAGAAATAGTATCAAAAGAGCCATTATCTTTGACGCCGACAACGCTACAACTATTCTTCCCTATGGTGGGCACGGATATCGTCAGAGAATTGGCTCTCTTTCTTCAAAGAAGGTCAATCATACTCGATATCCCCCGAAGAGTGGGCCATCCCATAATAAAGCCGCTGGGCAGGCCTCGACACCCTAAGAAGAACCCTACCTGGCCGAGGGCCGCTTTCCGCCTTCGCACGCAATCCCGCCGACGGGTTGAGATCGTCTCTCTTGCTTCGGCCCCGCCGGAATGTTCGACCGGCCGTCATTGCCAGGACGGCAAACCATCCTATCCTCCCGCAGCACGAATCGAACAGACAACGGGAGGCACGATGACCGACGACGTGTTACAGAGCGTGGCCGCGCGATGGAATGGCAATGCCGATCAATGGACGCATGACGTACGCAACGGCTACGACGCGTACCGCGAGCTCTTCACCTTGCCCGCCTTCATCGATTTCCTGCCGCCGCTTGCCGGCCTCGATGTGATCGATTTCGGCTGCGGCGAAGGAACGAACACCCGCCGCTTCGCCGAAATGGGCGCCCGCATGACCGGCATCGATCTCTCCGAGCGGATGATCGGTCATGCGCGGAACGCCGAAGAGAAGCATCCCCTCGGCATCACCTACAAGGTCTCCTCCTACAGCACCGATACCGGCTTCCCCGACGGCTCTTTCGACGCCGTCATCTCCACCATGGCGCTAATGGATGGCCCGGATTTCGATGCCGCCATGCGGGAGGCCTATCGCCTCGTCCGCCCCGGCGGCTTCCTCGCCTTCAGCGTGCTGCACCCCTGCTTCATCACTCCGGGCCTCGCCTGGCAAAAGAACGAGGCCGGCATTGCGACAGCGCTCTGCGTCTCGCGCTATTTCGACCGCAGCACTTTCACCGAAGAATGGCGGTTCGGCAGCCGCCCGGCGGACGAGATCGTTCAGCCCTTCGCCGTCCCCCGCTTCCCGCGCATAATGAGCGAATATCTGAATGGCATTGTCGCGGCCGGATTCCGCATTGGCAGGATCGGTGAGCCACAACCGAGCGCGCAAGCTTGCGAAGACAAGCGTTTTGCCCGCTGGCGCGACCTCGCCGCATTCCTCCTGCTCGTCATGGCCGAGCGCCCCTAGGTGGGATGCCCTGTCATGTGGTGGCGGACCAGCATCCCTCAGCTTCCGCGAGAATAAATTGTCGCATTGTGACCGCGGTCACTATCGGAAACATCCACCGCTTGTATTTTGCCCTCGCTGGATGCTGCACCTACCAGCAGGAGAAGGGTCGCCAGGCCCCACTTGGTGGCCCTTCTTATATCTCCCGCTGATGATGGCGGGTTACGCAATCACCGAAACGTCTCGCTCTGGCTGCCGATCCTGCCGCCTTTTCGCACGCCGGTCGTTGCATTCGTTCGTGGGTCGGACTGCGCATCACTGAACCACGACACGATGAGCAGAAGAGCCGCGGCCGCAAACAGCGGCGGGCCAAGATAGACGATCAGGAGGGAATGCAGCGATTTCACGGTGGTGGTGTTTTCGGGTTTCTACGTTGGGGGGCGATCCAGGTCGCCGCACCTGGGATGGGGTTATCGCGATCGTGCGTTAGTTCGGGTCGCCGCGACCCTCATGTGAAACGAAGGAAATATCAAGCGACTGGGAAGCATTCAGGCTCTGATAGATTTCCCGAACACTATAGTAGGCGCCACCCCACATCAGCACACTGAGTTGAAAAGCGATGAAATAGAAGTAAATCCTCATGACTTCCCTTCGGGACTAGCGTTTAACGGCGCCAAAGATCCAAAACTAATCTTCACGTACATCCGGAACTTAATCTCAGGATCTTAGCTTTATCGCAAAATTAACCGTGTTATTACTGAAGCTATCACAACATAAAAAGTGACATAATAACCCGAATGGGTGAAATCATGAGGTATAAAAAGAATTATACTTCTGCCTACCTCTGGCGACGTCACCTTCCCGTCAGAACCAGCGATCGCGCATGCACCGGCGCTTGGAAGAAAGATCGTCAATCGTATCCAGCCCGTCGAAATGGCGGGTCGGAAACCGGATCCGGCGGCGCCTGCCGCAAATCGGCCGCCCTGTGCCGGCGCCCATCTTTTCTGTCATGTCCGGCCGACAGGCTTTGGCTGGCCGCGGCGGCTTCTCCTATCGGATGAGGGAGAAATAGCCGTAAAGATCTGATCGTTAACCACTCCGGACTAAAGCCCTGGCGTCATATCTCTTTTAGTATGCATATTAGAATGCTCTAAGGTGGTCGCGGCTCGGGAGGGGTATGATGACACGTTGGGATGAAGATGAAGTCTTTTCCAGATTCGTGGAGGAGCGCCGCGAGCTCGGCTTTCGGGGCGACCGGCCGCCGCAGCGACGGCGGTCGATAAACTGGCAGTTTCTTGCGGTTGTCGCGGTTGTTTTGGGCGCCGGGCTCATAACGGTTACATCAACCAGGATCGACACCGAGGTCACCGTCGTTCTTCCTCAGTAATGGTGCCAGGGACTGTCAAGAATGCAGGCGGACGTGTATCCGCCGCCGACCGAACCTGTCGGCCGGCAGCGGCCGTTTGCCCATCGGATGATGATAGGGTCATCGGGTTACAACTATTGAATGAATTGCCATCGCCGGTTCACGAGGTAGCATTCCGGTGACCTTGTGGCGCGGGCTTGCACATCACGCAACGCTTCGGCTCGCCACATCGGTCGGGAGGGTTTGATGGCACATGTAGAAGACGACGATGTCTTTTCCAGATTCGTGGAAGATCGTCGCGAGTTTGGCTTTCAGGGCAAGCGGCCGCAGCAACGGCGGCCGATGGGTTGGCCCTGGGTTGCGCTGATCACGGTTGTCCTGGGTGCCGGGCTCATCACGCTGACATAAGCGACGAACGACAACGAGATCACCCCGCCCTTCCTGAGATGGGGAAAACGGCTGCGGCGCTCAAGCATGTCGCTCAACTGTGTGGCGGGTCTGCGATCAATCTGAAAGATTGCGACAGGCTTTCGTAAGTGCGACTGGTTGTGACCTTCGTCATGGTAAGTCGTGGCTTCCCGCATTTGCGGGCTATTCCGTCAGAACCAGAGGTCGCGCACGCACCGCCCCTTGGAAGGAAGGTCTTCGAACGTCTCCAGGCCGTCGAAATGATCGATTGGCAGGTCGGAAACGCGGTCCGGCGGCGCCAGCCGCAAGTTGACCGCCATGCGCCGGCGCCCATCCTTGTTGAGCCTCAGGCCACGCCAGCTCAAAACACAGGCGCAGGTCGGGCAGAACAATATTTCCAGCGACGACGTCTCCCGGCCGGTTCGCGTATAGGAGCCGGTCTCGCCCTTCATGGAGATACGCCCGCCCTCGTAATCATAGGCCCAGAGCGCCCCATAACGCCGGCAGAGCGTGCAGTTGCATGCGGTGATCGAGCCCGGATCGCCTTCCAGCGTCCAGCCCGCCTTGCCGCAATGACATGAGCCGATCAGCATCAGCGCACCGTTCCATCCTGCTTGTTCCGATAGCGTATCCTGCCCCAATCCCGTGATATCCGCAAACGGCGCCCGATCCGATGCTCCTCCCCGCGCTCAGGGCTCGATCGCCGCCCTTGACTCCCACCGAAATGAGAACATAATAAGAACATCCTTGGCGTCTCGGCCGCCATCCCGACAATATGAAACTGAAATGCTCTGCAAGGAGAATGAGAACATGCGTCCGCAATTGGCTCCCAAAACTGATAGTGATGTGACTGAAAACGAAGACCTGAGCTGGGAGGTCGAGGCCGTTCTCTCCTGGCACGACGAGGATGCCAAGGCGGCCATCGCCACGCTTCTGCAGGACTGCCGCCACCTGCGCAGCCAGCTTGCTCTGGCCGAGGGCGCGATAAGCAGGGGCATGGTGCGCGGCTGGCGGCCATCTTTCGACCGCCCTCTTTTTGAACGCAGATGAAACACCGCCGCAGCGTCGATCTCGTCGCCGGCCACGAGGTGGTCGAGATCGACAGGGAGACGCTCTCCACCCTGCCGCAATGGTATGTCATCCACGCGCGATGCCCGGCCTGCCAGCACGAAACGATGATCGACCGGCGCGAGCTCGCCCATCGTTCCGGCAAAAATATAACCCTTGCCAGGATCGGTCCTCGCCTGAAATGCAACGGCTGCGGCAATCGCTCGGGAAACCAGCTGCTTCTCGGCAGGCTGCCGCGCGATTGACCGCGATCCCCGCTCTACGTGCCGGCCTCTGCAAGCAGCAGCCGCGCCGCTACCATTGCCCCGTCGGTGCGGATCTCAGGGGCTAAGGCCGAGGCACGCTGGCGGATCTCCGGCTGCAGCGCTGCTGAAAGTGCACCGGAAAAACTCTGAAGCGTCGGCGTTGTCCCCTCATGCGGCACGCCGATGCCGAGCGCTGCAACGCGGGATGCCCAGTAGGGCTGATCGGCTATCTGCGCCACGACGACCTGCGGCACGCCGGCTCGGGCCGCCGCTGCCGTCGTGCCTGCCCCGCCATGATGGACGATGGCCGCAACCCGCGGAAAGAGCGCCTGATGATTGGCCTCGTCGACGACGAAACAATCGCTTCCGCCATCATCGGGCACCAGGCCGGCCCAGCCTTGCGAGAGCACCGCCCGCCGCCCCTGCTGACGGATAGCAGCAACGATCAGGCTGGCGGCATCCCTCAACGCATGCATCGGCATGCTGCCGAAACCGACATAGACGGGTGGCTCGCCGGCATCGAGAAAGGCCTCCAGTGCCGATGGCAGCCGCCGGTCGTCATCAAGCATCCACGCGCCTGTCTGCACCGCATCGACCAGATCCGTCTTGAGCAAAGGCCCGAGCATCGGATCGGCGGCAAGCAATGGCCGTCTGGTCAGGACGGGATCGCGGACATTCTTAACCGGATAAAGGCCCATCGAGGCGCGCAGACGATTGAAGGCCCCACCGAACATCACATTCTTGGTTTCGATATCGTAATCCCAGAGCGCCCTGACATCCGTCACCCCAGGCGGATGCGGCCGGCCCGGAAAAGCATGCGGCTTATGATGCTCCGATGGCAGGAAAATCGGGCAGAAGGCGGCGCCGAAATAGCGGATGCCAGCCCGGTCAGCCACCAGCCGCGCCGCCGCCATCGAAGGAAACAGGCCTGCAGCGACAATCAGATCGCAGCCTTCCGCCGCCGCCGAGAGGGCTTCGACCTGTCCTGCCATGATCACGGCCGCCCGTTCGGAAATGCCTTCGGCGGAACGCTCCCGCGTGTTGCCCGCCGCGCTCCTCTTCATCACCTCGCTGACCCACTGTCGCACCGGCGCATTGGCCGGCGCCAGCGGCACGCCGAAGCGTTCCAGCAAGGCTGCAAATTCCGCATCCGGCGGCGCACACACGATCGCGTCTGCGCCTGTTGTCCTCAAAGCCATTGCCAGCGCCGCCAGCGGCTGCACATCGCCCCGCGACCCGTACGTGGAAAGCAATACACGCATGCTCTTCTCCCGATGCTGTTGATCAGGATAAGCGTTCTACGCCTCGACCTGGGTCTTGCCACAAGTCCCCCCTGCGCCATATCTATAGGCATAGCAGGGAGTGTGATCGCACCCTGCCGGCTTCTTCCCCCTCATTTCGCGCGATAAACGGCAAAGGCAGCCCTGCGATCTTACGTCAGGAACCGGCTGAGATAGGCATAGCTGCGCGCCGCAAATTCGAAGGGCAGTCGCGGATTGTCGTGCTCGACGACGAAAAGCCGGGCGCCGCTGGCCATCGCCGCCCGCCAGAGAGATGGCCAGAGCAGCACGCCGGAGCCGACATTTGCCCAGCCGTCCTCGTCCGGATCCATGTCATCGGGCGCCTGATCCTTCACATGCACCGAGACCAGCACGCCGGCATAACGCCTGATCCATTCGATGGCATTGGGCTGGGCGCGCGCGAGCCACGCAATATCCGCCTGCCAGGTAAGCGGACTGCCCCTGGCTGCCTCGAACATCAGCTCGAAGCCGTAGCGCCCGCCGATGGTGCGCTCGAAGCCCGCCGTCTTGTTGTGATAGCCGAGCGCGATGCCATCGGCCTTCATCTGTTCCGAGAGCGCGCCGAGCTCATGGCCGATCCGCTGCCATGCGGCTTTCGTTTCCTTCGCCACCAATGGCGCCGGATGCGGCACGAAGAGCTGCCCGATGCCGCACTGCTGGCAGGCCTCGACAAACCGCCGCCGCTCGCTGCGCAGCGCCTCCAGCCCGACATGGGCCGATGGCGCCACCAGCCCGTTCCTGACAAGCCCGGCCTGCAGGTTATCGGCATCGCGCAGATGCCCCTCGAGCGGCTCGACCGCGCCATAACCGGCAGAAGCCGCCTTTTCGAGCTGCGTGCCGAGATCTCCAAGGCCGCGCATCGAAAAGAGCTGCAGCGAAAGCATCGGTTTCGTCATCGCCGCTCTCCAGACCATTGTCGCCCTCGCCGGCAAGGCATCCCGACCGTTCCTCCGTATCGAATCCGAGGACAGTTTCGCCTGTGTCGGCGCAGATTGCGAGGGCAAAAGCGGCCGATATCACCCCACTGCGGACAAGGCGGGCTTCGGCAGCAGCTTGCGTTTGAGATTGACGATATGGCGGCCGAAGGATCTGTCGATACGCTTCACATCGATCAGCGTCAGGTTTCCGCAGGCGGAAAATGTGTGGAGGCCGTCGGGGTAATCGGCAGTGGCGAGATCGCCCGTCAACTGCGCCGGCAGATGCGCGCAGGTCACATGCGTTTCGCTGAGCAGGCTGAAGCGCAGGAAGCGAAGGCCGCCACCATAGCTGACACTGCAATCCTGAACCGGCAGGATGATCTGGCCGTCAGCACCGATAAAGGGCGTGCCGCCCGGCCGGGCGCCGGAGCGATCCACCAGAATCGGGTTCTGCGGATGGGTTTTCCACGGGCCGGTCAGCCGATCGGCAAAAGCGATATGCAGCTCGCGCTGGTCGCGCGCGCCGGCCCCGACAAGCGTGTAGAACATCCACCACTTGCCCTGATGCTCGATGAGACAGGCCTCGGCAGCCGGCACACCGGCCAGCAGCACCGTTTCCCGCACCCAGCCATCGGGAAACGAGCGGGCACGGTACAGTGCGACCTCCCCCGCCTTATGGCTTTCCGGCATCATCAGCACCTCTCCATCCTGCTCGATCAGGAAGGGATAGGAGAGATGAAAAGGCATGGTGAGCGCTACCGCCTTGCCGCTCCATTGCAGGTTCGGCCCCACCAGTTCATGGCGCTCGATGAAGCCATGCTTGGTGTGGTAGTCATAGGCCTCCACGAAGACGTGCAGGCTGTCGCCGCGCTTCACGGCAAAAGGGTCTGCGAGATATCGCCAGGGGCCGGGATCGGGCAGCCATGTGATACGATCAGAACAGTCCGCCAAAGTTTCGGCATCGAGCAGCGCCTCGGCAGGGGCCGGGACGATGCCGACCTGCCAGAAATCACTCTTGGGCTTCAGACGCATAGATCAACCGCGGCTGATCGATGTCGGGTGCAGCCTGGACTGCCGCTCCGCGGGCAACCCGGGAATAGAAATCGAGAACATTGGCGATACCTGCCGAACGAGAGAAAGGAGCCAAGTCGTAGCCTACGCGCGACAGGCGGACAACGGATTCTTCCCGCATCACATCGCCGAGCGCCTCGGAAAGCTGCTCGATCGAGCCGGGTGCGACCAGCGTCACCGGATGCTCGCGCAGATATTCCGACGGGCCTTCGGCGGCTGTCGCGATGATCGGCAACCCCTCATGCATGGCTTCGAGAATGGCAAGCCCCGCCGATTCTTCGCGGGACGGCGAGACGAAGAGATCGAGATTGCGCAGGAACCCCGGAACATTGTTGCAATGGCCGAGCAGATGGATGCGGCTGTCGCCCTTGGCAAGCTTTTCCAGCGCGGCGCGATGCGGCCCCTCGCCGACGATGACAAGAGCGGCATTGGCGGGTGCCGCCTTCCGGAAGGCCGACACCAGCACGTCATATCCCTTGCTGAGATGCAGGCGTCCGACGCTGCCGACAAGCCGTGTTTCGCGCGGCAAATTCAACTGCGCACGCAGGTCGATGCTCTCGGCGGACTTGACGTCGGGCAGCCAGTTGGAAATCAGCGCCGACTGGCCGTCATATTTGCCAAGCCGCGTCGACTGGGCGGCATTGACGCAGATCACCCCGTCGAGACGGGCATGCTGTTTGGCTTTGTAGCCGACATGCAGGGTCGCGATCCGGGCGACGCTGTCGGGCGCTGCGGCAAGCGCCTTGCAGCCATGGCTGAGATGCCCATGGGCGATCTCGATCCCTGTCCGCCCAGCCAGCCACCTGATCCTGAGACCACGCAGGAACGGCATCGAAAATCCGTGGAAAATAACTTTCTCGGAAAGCAACCCCGCCATCGGCGAGCCGTATCGCCCGGCAACGTGCACCTCGTGCCCAAGAGCAGCCTGCCCATTGGCGAGGTCAACGCAGTATCGTTCCGATCCCGCAACTCTGGAGGAGAACAAGACATGCAGAATTTTCAACTTGGGAGATGCTACCGGATCGGCAGCCGTATAGGCACGCGGGTGCAACTCACCCACGAAATCATTTCGAGCGCTCAAGATACACCTCAGACCGATGGCCGATCGAGTTGAGATGTTTGCCGAACACTGCTCGATAGCTTCTGGCGATGATCTACATTGCGGAAGCACTACCGACAAGACTGGCTAAGCATACAGAATCGTAAGCTTTTACGCCACAGAACAACCATTTTTGGGGTAACTTGCTGAAGTAGCTCTGAAAAAATTGCGGCAGTATTATGCATGACTGAAACAGCGATGAAACAGCCTGCTAAAGTGCCAAAAAAGTCTTGAGACAAACTTTGCGGACAACACAAAAGCCGCCCCCTCACACCCGACCTTCGGTCCGGCACTTTATTTTTTCAATGCGTAGTTGATTCTGCGGACCGTCTCGGCGATGCGGATCGCATAGGTCGGCAACCGCCTCCACCAGGGAAATTTGGTTTCCCTGTAGACGGATCGTGTGCCGATATTCGAGCCGCCCTCTTTCACATCGGCCACATTTCGACGGGTCGTATAGATCCGCGCTCGGGATGCCCAGCCCCGCTCCAATTCGATATCCCAGGGAAACCGCATGACGGCGATCTGCTTGAGGAGCTTCAGGGCGCCCATCCGCGTCACCGCATAGCAGGCGGCCGACCCTTGAGGACCATGCGTCGCCCGGCCGATCTCATCGCCCGCCGCCGAGGTGGCGACAGGCCTGAAGCCGACGGTGCGGTGATTCAAGAGCTTGATCACATCGGCGCCGGGAATCGCCGCGAGTGCGGCCTCGGCGCGCGCAACGAGATCGGCAGACAAAATGACATCGTCCTCGACGATGATGCAGGCGGCTTCACCCGTTTCCAGAAAGGCCGAGAGCACCTTCAGGTGGCTTCGGTAGCAGCCATATTCGCCCGGCAGCATGGTCCGGCCATTGTTGCGCTGGAAGGCGCGCTCATCACAGGCCACGCGCTGATCCGCGGCAACCTCTCGCCCATCGACGCCGGCAATGCGAACAAGGTCGAATTGCAAGGATCTGGCCTGATCGGAGAGAGCATTCCACCGATCCGTGGACCGGTCCAGATTGATCACATAAATATTGATGCTCATCGTCCAACCAAGGTTCTGCTGCTCGAGGCCGCCATGGGGCGCCCTGCATCGGGATTACGCTTTCCGTCAAAAATGCTCGCCTAGCACTTCCCCCGCCAGTTGTGCAACCTGCCGTTCCGGCATTGCGGCAACGTCAGCGACGAATTTCGCTTATTCGGCCAGGAGGCAACCCGCATCATGGGGTCGGCAAAGCACGCACGTCGATGACATCGGCTTGAATTGCCGGCCGAGAGTCTCTAGCAATCTCACCTGTTGATCAGCCCTTCAGGACGCACAGCTTGCTCGCATTCCCCTTCTCCTTAAACGATCCCATCCAGCATCATGGCCCGCTTCCGAAAACCTCCGAAGTCGTCATTATCGGCGGCGGCGTCATCGGTGTGACGACGGCGCTGTTTCTGGCCAAGCGCAATATCTCCGTGACGCTCATCGAGAAGGGACGCATCGCCGCAGAGCAATCCTCGCGCAACTGGGGCTGGATCCGCAAGCAGGGCCGCGATGGCGACGAGCTGCCCATCGTCATCGAGGCCTGCCGCCTGTGGAAGGAGTTCGCGGCAGAATGCGGCGAGGATATCGGCCTTACCGAGACCGGCGTCACCTATCTCGCCAACTCCGACAAGCAGATGGCCGGCTTCGAAACCTTTATGAAGCTCGCGAACACCTACGACCTCGACACCCGCCTGCTCGACAGCGGCCAGACGGCCTCCCTCTTCAAAGGCATGTCCCGCAAATTTGCGGGATCGATGACGACGCCCTCGGACCTGCGCGCCGAACCGTGGCTCGCCGTCCCCGCGCTTGCCCGGCTCGCCGCAAGGCTCGGCGTGACGATCATCGAAAACTGCGCGGCGCGAACCCTCGATATATCGGCCGGCAAAGTGAGCGGTGTATGGACCGAGGCCGGCCGCATCGGGACATCCACAGTACTCGTCGCCGGCGGCGCCTGGTCGTCGCTCTTCCTCAGAAACCACGGCGTCTCCATTCCGCAGCTTGCTGTCCGCGCCACCGTCGCCGCA
This sequence comes from Rhizobium sp. 01L419, assembly GCF_056400025.1. Lineage (NCBI taxonomy): Bacteria > Pseudomonadati > Pseudomonadota > Alphaproteobacteria > Hyphomicrobiales > Rhizobiaceae > Rhizobium > Rhizobium sp. 01L419. Next base: position 40,827 of record NZ_JBFTSM010000012.1, on the reverse strand, counting down.
ACCGAACCTCTGGCTGAAATTCACGCCGGTGCCGCAGCCGGAGCCGATGTCGCCTTCCGCCGCAGGCAGGACGGCGGCTACACGCTGGCGCCGGCAAGCCATCGCCTCTATCTCGGGCCGGACGCATTCCGCCACGCCACGAAATATATGCCGGCGCTCATGGCCCACCCCTTCGGCACCCGCTATTCGCCCGCAGCCCCCGAAGGCTTCCCGGACAGCTGGTCGACCCCGCGCAATTGGACAGCGGATGCCGAGAGCCCCTTCGAACGGATGCGCGTCATCAACCCCGCTCCCGAACAATCCAGTCTCGATGCGATCAGCCGCAATTTTCAGCGCCTCTTCCCGCAATTCGCAACCGTGCGCCTGAAGGCGACCTGGGCCGGCATGATCGACGCCATGCCCGACATCGTGCCGATCGTCGACCGCGTGCAGGCCATTACCGGCCTCCTCGTCGCCACAGGCATGAGCGGCCACGGCTTCGGCATCGGCCCGGGCATCGGCCGCGTGGTCTCCGACCTGATCCAAGGCAACGCTCCCGGCCACGATCTCAACCGCTTCCGGCTCTCGCGCTTCAGCGACGGCAGCCGCATCCGGCCGGGGCCGGCGATCTGAGCCGCCTTCAGCATGACACCAATAAGTCGTGAACGATCTGCGGTAGCTGCTGCCGCCGCTTCAATGGCCTTTGGATGACCGCATTCGGCCGACTTCGGCCACTTGAGTTTCAGCTAAAAATTAGGCTCAGGTCAGCGTCCCGATCAAATCTGGCACCATCGGGCTTCGATGGAAAAAGCAACAGGATCGTCAGCACCAATCCATCGATGTAAGGGATCAGCGTGATCAGAAGCCACCATGCTCGAAAATTCGCATCGTGTAACCGACGCACAATTGCGCTGATACTCGGTATCAGAAAGAATACCGCATAAACGACCAACTAAGAGTAGATCGGTGCCGATTCAGGTAATCTGAGAACTCCACAAATGACACCCAATGTAAAACCAATGACCAGAGAGATCACAAGGCTTATGAGGACAAAAAGCTAATAGGCTTTTCGACCAAGTCGTCCAGAAAACTGCAAACCATTTTTGTAAACGTCAGTGAAGTAATGCATTTATGGTCCCCATATCGCCATTTGCAACTTATGCATTTATTTTGTTCAGAAGCAATTGTGCAATCGAATGCAAGCTAGTGCGACGGTCGATCGGGTAGAAGACGAAACAGCGGCTTGCACAATCCTGTTGCTTAGGGGTCGTCTATGAATGCGAGACACTGGCTTTTCCGTCTCTGGCTTTTGATCAGCTTTCTCTGGACTGTGGTTCTCGGAGTGATCAGTTGGCCAATGGTCATGATGGATTACGGATGGGCAGACAGCAGTCAGCTGGAACAGTACCGATCAGCTGAATTGCCGGTGCGATGCGAGGAAGCTCGTGGAACGGTCCATCTTGACTATTGGACGCGTGAGGCCGCCGAACCATGGAACCGCGACAATTACGAAACACCTTCACATGCGTGCTGGTACAACGAACAGCATTTCAGAGCATTATGGCCCGAATACAAGGGTATGCCGCTCGCTGACCTGTCCGCCGAATTGTATCAGTCGCTGGAGTGGTCGCAGCAATTCAACGGCGATCCCTATCTTCACACGAAATTAGCGGCGTTCGTCGCTTTGGTTCCACCATTAGTGCTGTTTGCGATCGGGTGGCTGCTTGTGCGGGCGCTTGTCGGTGCCGCTCGCTTGGTCAAGCTTTCAAAGAGCTTGCCCTGAGTATGATGAGGTGGCGGGCAATAAGCACTACCGGCGTGGTCGTCAAGCGCAAGCCCGGCCAATTCGGCAGGCTCGGCACCGAGTAGCAGCGCGCCTGCCTGTCTTCCCTCGCCCTTGCAGTCGAGGACGCTTCAGCCCTACCTCCGCCTCGCGATGAAAACCGACGTCGTCATATTCCTGGTGACGACACCGCCAAAATCGGCCCTTGCCAGTTCTTCCAACGCATTCAGCAGCTCTTCGCGCTTCTCCGCTTCCAATGCCACGACATTCGAATAGGTCGCGTAAAGTCGCCGCACCGCAGGCGGATCGAGCGTCAGCGTCCACTCGAACATGACAGGCGGCTCGCACTGAAACGAGGCCTCCTCAAAATCCCTGAGCCGGGCCTCGCTATCGAGCCCGTGAGGCGTCAGCGTCGTCCCTCCACCGGACGGGCTTGCGCGATGCCCGGCAAAGAGATGCGTGCCCGCCTCATGAAAGGGGTCGGGCCTGATATTGTCGCCAAAGACGTTCCAGATCAGCGCCACAGCACCGCCATCGCGAAGCAGCGCATGCATACGCCGCAGCGCCGGAACGGCATCAAGCCAATGAAATGCCGTCGCACTGACCACCAGATCGTAGGATTGCGGCGCCTCGTTCACCTCTTCGAAGGGTCGCTCGATCACCTCCAGCTCGGAGCGATGCAGTCGGGCGCGAAGGAATTCCGCAAGCCTCCTGTCCGGCTCGATGGCGAGCAGCTGCTGCGGCCCATGGTCCAGAAGATGTTCCGTGGCAAGTCCGGTTCCCGCGCCGATCTCCAGTATCGAGATACCGGATCGCAATCCGGCACGCTGCCGCAACACATCCCACACCGCCGGCGGATAAGGTGGCCGGGCTAACTGATAGTTTTCGGGGCTAAGTCCAAAGGCTTCCCGGCCAAATGAACGGGCAAGGGTATCACCGGACATGACGATCTCCGCGCTGATCGGCGTAGTCCTATCCCATTCGGCAGGAAAGCGCACCCGTTAACCAAGCAGCGACACCACGCCGCTGGCGATATCATAGCGCGCCGCGACGACCTTGAATTTCCCTTCCCTGGCGGCGCCTGCAATGACGGTCGAGCTCCGGCTGATCAGCGTTGCCTGCATCCTGGCATTCGCATCGATGGCCGCGTCGAGATCGTTCCCTGCCGCATTCACCGCCGGCCAGATCGGCGCATAGAGGGCACCGATCTGGCCGGGCACGGCCTTGCCGTCGATGGTCGCCTTCACCGCACCGCAATTGCTGTGGCCGAGCACCATCAGAAGCCGGGCGCCAAGAACGGCAACGCCATACTCGAGGCTGGCGATGATCTCGGGCGTGGCGATATTGCCCGCGACACGCACCACGAAGAGCTGGCCGATGCTCTGGTCGAAGACGAACTCAACCGGCACGCGTGAATCGGCGCAGGAGAGCACCGCCGCGAAAGGCTCCTGCTTCTCCGCCGTCTTCGCCTTGAGGATGGAAAGGTCTTCATTGAGAGACTGGAGACGCCCGTCGATGAAGCGCCTGTTTCCATCCATCATCGCCTTCAGCGCATCATCGGGCGCGATTGTGCTCTGCGCCGATGCCGGCCCGGCCGATGAGACGGCAGCCGCCAGCGCAGCACCTCCCAACGCGCTGCACAGGAAGCGGCGCCGTCCCTGGTCCGCTGTTGCATCAGGACAGCCGCCGCAGCCGCAAGCCACGCCGGGATGTTGCATAAAACCGTGCATTTTCCCCTCCCAAAATCGACAATGCCCAACCCGAGCCCTGTTCCCACATGGCAACGCGAGCGCCCGCCTTGCGCAAGTCGCCCAAACGGGTGAGGTGCGAACCGGTCTTTGCCCGCGCATCGCACGCCCCATTTCCCGGAATATTTCGCGACGCGAACACCTTGAGGCCATCGATGGCTTGTCCTCCCACCGGCACCTGATGCATCGAAAGACACGTCGGGGAGATGGGGCAAGCCAATGACACTAGGCATCATCCTGTTGCTGTTTGTATCGGGCATAGCCGGCGGGGTGATCAATGCGCTCGCCGGCGGCGCCACGCTGCTCACTTTCCCCGCCATGCTTGCCGCCGGCCTGCCGCCGGTGACCGCCAATGCCTCGAATGCGGTGGCGATCGTGCCGGGCCATCTGCTCGCCGTCCTCGCCGATCGCCGCAAGGTGCTGCCGCTTGACGGGAAGCTCGGTGCTTCCGTTGTCGTCTGCCTCATCGGCGGCGCCGTCGGCGCGCTCCTGCTGCTCGCCTTGCCCGAGCGGCTCTTCGTTCTCCCCGTTCCAGCCCTGATCGGCATCGCCACTCTACTCTTCCTCTTCTCGCCCCGCATCGCCGCCTGGGCGGAGGCGAGACGCGGCGATGCCGAGCCGTCGCGCGGTCTCGGCCTTTCCGTGCTGGGCCTCTCGTCGATCTATGGCGGCTTCTTCGGCGCCGGCCTCGGCGTCATCCTGACGGCAGTTCTCTCGATTGCCGATCCCAACGATATCCGCCGCGTCAAGGCGCTGAAAAATCTGCTCGCGACGTCAGTCAGCATGGCAGCCATCGTCATCTTCATCGCTGAAGGCGCCGTCCACTGGCCTGAGACGTTGACGATGCTGTCAGGCGCACTCGCAGGCGGCTATCTCGGCGGTTATCTTGTGCGCGTGCTGCCGGCAGGCGTGGTCCGCTGGTTCGTCATCGTCACCGGGACAGCCATGACCGTCGTCTATGCTGTCAAATATTGGAGCTGAGCCCCTCTCCTTCATCTCGGCCGCCACAGCCGCTTCAACCCTTGCCACCGTTTGAGAAGACGGATCACGATCGGCGGCGGGATTTTCCTGTGGTCGGCAATCGTCCCCTGCCGCGTCACAGGCGCTCGGGGATCCAGCAGGAAGGCCACCATCACGCAGGCGCTCGTCGCCTCTGCGGCCAATATCTCCTCGGACAGCAGCAGCCCTTGCTCGCCTTCACCAAATGCCTGCCCGCCGGCGCGAACCGCGCCGCTGAACACATAGAAATAGAGGTCGCACCCCTGCTTAAACGGGAAGTCCACCCGCACGCCGGCCTCCAGCCGGATGTCGAAGAAATCGATCCTGTTGCGAACGAAGAAAGGCGCATCGCCCCCTTCCGGCCCGACAAGGTGCCGCCAGCGATTGGGCGCGCTGTCAGGCATCACCCCATGCTGGATGCCGGGTTCGAGATCGACCGCATCGGGTCGCACCAGGATCTGCAGCATGCGCAGCGGCGGATCGGAGGCCAGCGTCTCCTCGGAATGCCAGAAGCTGCGCCCGGCATTCATCACCATCAGATGCCCGCTGTCGCAAACCAGCCGGCCGCGCGCCCTGTCTTCATGGCGCATCACGCCATCAGGCACCCAGGAGATGATCTCATCGTTGCGGTGCTCGTGCATGGCAACCAGCCGGCCCGGATGCAGGACGGTTTCGACCACCATCGCCAGCGGCCCATGCCCGTGATCCCCAGGTTTCGGCTTTACCCATCCCGGCATGTTGATATGCACGACAAACCCTCCCATGTCGCGCACGACGAAGGTTCGTTCCGCCTTGAGCAGCATCGCATCCTCCTTGCCTGCAAGCAGTGACGATACCCGCCCATTAGCGCCCCGATCCCATCAGAGGTCAATCAAGCGGCCTGCCATTGACCTGTCCCGCCCCGGCCTTAAATGCCTGCGCCGTACGCGCAACAAGGAAACCCATCGTGAGCAATGACAACACAATCCCGTTCCGGCGCCCTGACGCGCTCGCCAGATTTGCGAAGTCCCCTCTCGTCGCAGCCCGCTATGGCGGCGCAGATGAAGCGCGGCTCGCGGCATTCGAAACGCGCCACGAGATCAGTCTGTCCGAAGGCTATCGCGATTTCCTGATGCGGGAAAACGGCCTCGACTATCACATTCCCCACACCACCATCGCCACGCTGCCCGCAGAGGCGCAGAGCGATGCCTTCGTTCTCTGGGACATCAATACGCTGTTTGGCATCGGCAACGGACATCCCTATTTCGATCTCGAGGAACTCGCCCCGGACATGGATTTCCACGACTACGGTTTCACCGCCTTCGCACATGTCATCGGCCTCGGCGGCGACTTCTCCACCCTCGTCGAAATCACCGAAGGCAAACATGCAGGCGCGATCATGTACACCGATGGCGAGCTTTTCCATGGCATGCGCAGCGATGGCATCGGCGGAAAATCCGCTGACGAAGCGATCGATGATTTCATCGAGAACGGTTATTACTATCCGATCGCGACGAACCTCTCCGACCTCTTCGAAAAATACGCCCGGCTGAGCTGAGGCTTCGCGCCGATCATTGGCAATCTCGTTGACAGGGTTCGGTCAGGCGGCCGATATCAGGCCTAACGCGTTTTCTGATACCGGTCAGTTTCAAGCTTCGACAGCAACGCGACGACGGCCTCATCCACGCCCTGCTTCGCAGTGTCGATAGTGATGGGGCTCTGTCCCCAATCTTCGTAATCGCGTGCGGTTACGTCTTCCCAGCGAGGCTTTACCAGCCCCGGAACATCGCTTGCGCGCGTTTCCACCCGTCGACGATGTTCATCCCGGTCCGAGCAGATGATTTCGATCTCAACGGCCGGCACGCCTGATCGCACTGCGACCGACAGCCAGGCATCCCGTGTCACTTTCAAGGGATTGACGGAGTCCGCAACGACAATCTTGCCGAGCGTGAGATTGTCTTCGGCGACCCCGTATCCGACCATGTAGCCTGCCGGACCGACCTGCGAGCTCAACATGCCCGAAGCCCGTATGTTCTGTTCGATCGTATCGACGCGCAGATATACGGCCCCGAGTTCCCTCGCCAGGGCGCGCGAAATCGTCGTCTTCCCCGAGCCGGGCAAACCGCCGAAAATGATCAGCATGAATAGGCACCTCCCGCTTGCTGATGAACCCCGTGGATCCTAGAGGAGATTCGTGATCCTGGAATATCCGGCCGATCTTTTTGCCGGCGCCCATCATGTCCGGAGAATGAGGCCGCGAGGGCCGCTCTCGCGTGATGAAGCAAGTGAGAAACACTTCCGGGCCTGGTGCACCAGCCGCTGGCCCGGAACCCCGTCAGGTGGGAACGCTGAGCCCCACCTTGATCCTGTCCATCGCAACGAACGTCCGGAACCGCTTCACATTGTTGTTGCCGAAGAACAGGCGCCGCGTCAGCGCCTCGTAATCGGCCATCGAGGGCACGACGATGACGAGCACGAAATCGGCCTCGCCCGTCACGTAATAACACTGCTGGATTTCCGGCGATGCGGCGAATTCGCGCTTGGCCTGCTCGATCTGTTCCGTCGTTTCGCTGATGACCTCGACCTCGACGAAGATGGTGATCGCCTGCCCGACGGCGGCTGGATCGATGACGGCGACATTGGCTCGGATCACGCCCTCTTCCGTCATGCGCTTGATGCGCCGCTGGACCGCCGGGGCCGAAAGATTGATCGCCTCGCCGATCGTGCGCTGCGGCGTGGTATTGTCGCGCTGCAGGATCTCGAGAATTTTTCGGTCGAAGGCATCGAGTTGTGCCGGCATGGCAGGCTCCACGAAACAAACTTGCAAAACAGGCGCCGAATATCAGCGCCTTTTTCGTGCCCGCTGCAATATGTTTCCACCAGACAGCAAGCGAGGCCACGATGTTTATCCTCAACAGCAATGCGGACTATCGACGCCCGCTCGTAACGGGCGATGCGGCAACGCTCGGCCTCGCCGCAGCGGAAAGCGTGGAGCGCCACCTGCACTTTCGCGAGAACCACGCCGAAACGCCGCTCACCGCCCTGCCCGCCCTCGCGGCCGCAGCGGGTGTAGCCGCCATCCATGTGAAGGATGAGAGCCACCGCCTCGGGCTCGGCAGCTTCAAGGCGCTCGGCGGCGCCTATGCCGTCATCCGCATGGTTCTCGAAGAAGCCGAAGCAAGGCTCGGGCGGCCGGTCGATATGGCCGAGCTGCAGTCTCCCGACGTCAGGAAAATTGCCGAAACTATGTGTTTTGCCTGCGCCACCGATGGCAACCACGGCCGCTCGGTCGCCCAAGGCGCCGGGCTCGTCGGCGCGCGGTCGGCAATCTTCGTCCACGCCGGCGTCAGCGAGGAGCGCGTTGCGGCTATCGCCCGCTTCGGGGCCGAGATGATCCGTGTGGCGGGGAGCTACGACGACTCCGTGAAGGAAGCCGCGCGCGTGGCGAAAGAGCGAGGCTGGACCATCGTATCAGACACCTCCTGGCCGGGTTACGAGCGCATCCCCGGCCTCGTCATGCAGGGCTATACGGCACTGGTGCGCGAAGCGCTCAGGCAGCTGCCGGCCCCACCGACCCATGTCTTCATCCAATCCGGCGTTGGCGGCATTGCCGCCGCCATCGCTGGTCATCTGGCCGTCGCGCTCGGCGATCAGCGCCCTGTCTTCACTGTCGTCGATCCCGCCCGCGCCGCCTGCCTGTTCGAGAGCGCACGTGCCGGCCATCCCGTCGCCCTGCCGCATGGCGAACCGACCGTCATGGCGATGCTCGAATGCTACGAGCCGTCGCTGGTCGCCTGGCGCATCCTCTCGCGCGTTGCCGATGCCTTCATGACTGTCGATGAGGAGGATGCCGTCGCCATCATGAAGCGCCTTGCTGATCCCGTCGGCGGCGATCCCGTCATCATTGCCGGCGAAAGCGGCGGCGTCGGCCTTGCCGGTCTTCTGAAGGCGGTTGCCGATCCCACGATAAAGGCCGCCCTTTCCATCGGTCCTGACTCCCGCATCTTCGTCGTCAACACCGAGGGCGCCACCGATCCCGGCAAATACCGGGAAATCGTCGGGCTTTCGCCTGAAGACATCAGGGCGCGAGGTGCAGCATGAGCAACCTTTCCGTAGACAGCGTCCGGCTGCTCGGCCGGCTCCGCGAACTCGGCGGCATCGGCCGCGATGCCGATGGCCGGCTGGTGCGCCTTGCCGCATCCGATACGGACAGAGAGGGCCGTGACCGGCTTGGCCGTTGGATCGAGGCGGCCGGTCTCGAACTCGCCATCGACCGGATCGGCAATATGTTCGGCATCTGGGCACCCGAAGGCACGGCCGGCCGCGCGGCGCTGATGCTCGGCTCGCATATCGATACGGTCATCAATGCCGGCATCTATGACGGCTGTTACGGCGTACTGTCAGGCCTCGAAGTCATCGAGACGCTGAAGGAGGCGGGCTTCATTCCCGCCCGCCCCATCGTCGTTGCCGCCTTTACCAATGAGGAAGGCGTGCGTTATGCGCCCGATATGATGGGCTCCCTCATCTATGCCGGCGGGCTCGATATCGATGCAGCCCTTGCAACAACAGGAACCGACGGGTCACTGCTCGGTGACGAACTCAAACGCATCGGCTATGCCGGCGACAAGGAGCCGGGCTTCCTGACGCCGCATGTCTATATCGAGCTCCATATCGAGCAAGGCCCGGTGCTGGAGCGCGAAGGCTTGTCCCTCGGCGCAGTGGAAAACCTGCAGGGCATTTCCTGGCAGCGGGTGACGATCGAGGGTGACGCCAACCATGCCGGCACGACGCCGATCTCCATGCGCCGCGATGCCGGCCATGCGGCTGCCCGCGTCGTCACCTTCCTGCGTGAGCGCGCCAGGGCCTCGAACACACCGACGGTCGCGACAGTCGGCTGCATGGAATTCCAGCCCAACGCCATCAACGTCATCCCCTCGAAAGCGATCTTCACCGTCGATCTGCGCGATCCCGACGAGGCGAGGCTGAGAGAGGAAGAGGCAGCCCTTGCCCGCTTCCTCGAAATGCTCTCCGCCGAAGAGGACGTGACCGTTACGGTAGAGCGGCTGGCCCGCTTCGAGCCGGTCACATTCGACGAGCGCATTGTCACCGAAATCGAAACGGCAGCCAAGGCGCGTGCGCTTCCCTGCCGGCGCATGACATCAGGCGCCGGCCATGATGCGCAGATGATCGCCCGCATTGCGCCTGCAGCGATGATCTTCGTGCCGAGCCGGGGCGGCATCAGCCACAATCCCAGGGAATTCACCGCCGATGATGATATCATCGCCGGCGCCGACATCCTGCTCGATGTGACGAGCAAGTTGACGCTAGAGGAATAGCCGATGGATTTCGATCGACTGGTCTCCGACATGCGGCAATGGCGCCGCCATCTCCACGCCCACCCGGAATTCGGCTTCGAGGAAAGGCAGACCTCCGCCTTCGTCGCCGGGAAGCTGCGCGAATTCGGGCTCGACGATGTCGCGGAAGGTGTCGGCGGCACCGGCGTCGTCGGCACGCTGAAGCGCGGCAGCGGCAACCGCTCGATTGCGCTACGCGCCGACATGGACGCCCTGCGCATTCTGGAACAATCAAGCCTGCCCTATGCCTCAGGCAACCCCGGCGTCATGCACGCCTGCGGCCATGACGGCCACACCGCCATGCTGCTCGGCGCCGCCAGGATGCTTGCCGAAGACAACGGCTTTGACGGCACGGTGCGCTTCATCTTTCAGCCCGCCGAGGAATGGGGCAAGGGCGCACTCGCCATGATCGAGGACGGCATTTTCGAGCGCTTTCCTTTCGATGAGATCTATGGGCTTCACAATATGCCGGGCCTTCCCGTCGGCCATTTCCAGACCCGCCCCGGCGCCTTCATGTCGGCGGAGGACAATTTCGAGATCGTCCTGCGCGGCACCGGCGGCCACGCCGCCCGCCCGCACGCGACAAACGAAGTGCTGGTCGCCGCCTGCGCCCTTGTCCTGAACCTGCAGACCATCGTTTCCCGCCGCCTCGACCCGACCGATATCGGCGTCGTCTCCGTCACCGAACTGCTGACCGACGGTACTCGCAACGCGCTGCCCGGCCTCGCCCGTATCCTCGGCGACGCCAGGAGCTTCCACCCCGAAGTCAGCGCCGAAATCGAAAAGCAGATGCGGGTGATCGCAGCAGGCACGGCGCTCACTTACAATCTCTCCGTAGAAGTCACCTACACCAGGGAATTCATCCCCCTGCTCAACGACCCCGCCCTTACTGAAGAGGCCTTCGCAGCCGCCCGCGACGTCTTCGAGCCCGACAGCATCGAAATCCGAAAAGAGCCGATGACGGCATCGGAGGATTTCGCCCGCTTCCTCGATACCATCCCCGGCTGCTTCGTCTTTCTCGGCAATGGCAGAAACTCCGCCCCCCTGCACAACCCGACCTTCGATTTCAACGACGATGGCCTTCTCTACGGTGCGAATTTCCATGCGAGCATCGTCCGCCGTCGCCTTCCACACGCTGACCGGAAATAACGAATTGTGGGCATCGGATTAAAAGTGGATTGCCGAACTCCTCTTTAACGCCTAAAGCGACTTCGCCTAGTCTATGGAGGATACGCAATGGTGCCCAACGTCCGTAAATTTGCAACTCTCATCAGCCTCTTGTCCGTGATGGTGAGCGCGCCCGTGTTCGCCGAGGATGGTAAGACCTTCTCGGTAACCGACGACCGCGGCGTCACGGTCGAGGTTCCCGTCCAGCCCAAGCGGATCGCAGCGATTTCCTATTTCGCAGATGACGTCGCCCTTGCTCTCGGCATCAAGCCCGTGGCCAGCACCTACATGACAAAAGGGCGCGAGCCGGACTTTCTTCTCGGCCTGACTGCCGGCATGAAGCAGATCGGCCAGCGGGCAAAACCCAATCTCGAACTTCTGTCCGAAGCAAAGCCCGACCTGATCGTGGCTATCCGCCGCTACACAGTGGGCAACGCGCCGCAGCTGGAAAAGATCGCCCCCTATGTCGCCTACAATATGGAACTGCTTGACGGGAGCGACCGCGAGATCGCCGAGCTTTCGAAAATCCTCGGCAATCCGGCGCGCGGCGTTCAATTGAACAAGGAATTCCGGGAACATCTCGCGGACTATGCCGCCAAGGCCCCGAAGGATGTCCATCCGCGTTTCGCGATCATGTGGGGTGGTGAAACACCGTTCGCATTCCACACCGAAAATACCTCCGCCTCGATCCTGGCAGCCATCGGAGGCGACAATATCGCCGGCAACATGACGCCGGGCGGTGAGTTCGGCATCGATCTCAGCCTGGAAACCATGCTGGAGAAGGACCCGGAAGTGCTCTTCATCTACGATTCAGGTCCCGACCGGCCGCATGAAAACAACCCGATCTGGCAGGAATTGACTGCCGTGAAGAACAAGCGGGTTTTCTATGTCGGCGACCAGTGGGTCGAAACGAACGGCCCCATCGCCCGCGAGGTCGTGCTGCGCGAAGCGGCTCACTATCTCTATCCGGAGACGTTCCCGGCAGTCGACGTGCGGGCGGAAGCCGCCAAGATCATTCCGGCCGAAGCACAGAAATAACGAATTGATCGCGACGACGATGAACGCTCGCAAATCCTCTGTTGCCATTGGGTTCGTCGTCGCCGCGACACTGTCGATTGTCCTGGTAGGCTTGCTGCCGGGCGCAAAGATGCTCTCCTTCGATACCGTGCTGCGCGTGCTTTTTGCCCCGGATGCAAAGATCGACTCGATCCTCGTCTGGACCTTGAGATTGCCGCGCAGCCTTGCGGCCGCCGTCGCGGGCGCAGGTCTTGCCGTGTCGGGCTATCTTCTGCAGTCGTTGACGCGCAATCCGCTCGCCGATCCCGGCATCACCGGCGTCACTGCCGGCGCTGTCGCGCCGATCGTCGGAAGCTTCGTTCTCCTGCCCTGGATCTCGTCCGCTTACTACCCCTTCATTGGCCTCGCCGGCGGGCTCGCTGCTGCTTCGGTCACCTTCTGGGTAGCCAGAGGCGGAAACGGACGCCCCCTGCACCTGGCGCTCGGCGGCGTCAGCGTTTCGCTCTTCCTTGGCGCCATCACGATCTATGTCCTGCTGCTCGCGGGCCCGCAGTCGACCGCCCTTCTCTTCTGGTTATCAGGAGGCTTCCAGGGCCGCACATGGTCGCACCTCATCCATATGCTCCCATGGATCGGCATCGGCGTCATCGGAGCACTGTTGCTGCACCGGGTCATCGCAATGTTTGCGCTGAGCGAGCACGCGGCCGCGGCCATGGGCCTGCAGCTCGATGTCTGGAAGCCCGTTCTGCTGATCCTCGCCATTTGTCCCGTGGCCGGCGTCGCCCCGGTGGCCGGCCCGGTCGCCTTCGTCGGACTTGCCGCGCCGCACATCGCTCGTCTTCTCAAGCCCCAGGGCGCGGTCTGGGAGATCGCTCTCACGGCGGCAACAGGAGCATTCATCGTCACCTGTGCGGATCTGGTTGCCCGAACGATCGCCATTCCCAAGGAATTGCCGGTCGGCATCATTACCGCGCTCCTTGGCGGGCCGGTCTTCGTCTACCTGATCCAGCGCGGCCGCCTCGACTTCCAGCGGGACAGCGCATGACGATGGCGTCCCCGACACAGACGCGATCGACCGCCTGGCTGCTGCCGTCAGGCCTTGCGCTCGTCGTCCTGTCTCTTGCCGCCGCGGTCTTTCTGGGCGTGGTGGATATTCCTGCCGCAGATATCGTCGCCGCCCTGACCGGGCACGGATCCCCGGAAGCCCGTTCGATCATCATCGATATCCGCCTGCCGAGGATCGTCACCGGCATATTGGCGGGCATTCAGTTCGCCGCCGCAGGCCTCCTGCTGCAAACCATCACCCGGAACCCTCTTGCCGACCCTTCCCTGATGGGTGTCTCGCAAGGTGCGACGCTGACGGTGACGATATTCCTGCTGTTTACCGTCTATATCTTCAACCCGGGCTCGAACACGCTCGCCGAACTGCCGATCGCATGGCTGCCGACGGCAGGCCTGGCAGGCGGTCTGGCGGCAGGCGGGATCATTTATCTGCTGGCCTTCCGGCTCGATCTCAGCCCTCTCCGGATCACCCTCTGCGGCATTGCGATCGGAGCGGTTCTGCATGCACTCGCCATTGGATTGATCGCGGGCTGGGGCTCGGCGCGGATAGAAATCATCCTCGAATGGCTCTCAGGCAGTCTCTATGCCCGCACCTGGGATCACGCGCTCTTTCTCCTGCCGTTCACGATAGCAGGCCTTGCCGTCCTGCCCTTCATCTATCGCCCATTGGTCCTGCTGCAGCTGGATGCCTCGGTCGCCGCCTCCTTCGGTCTTTCTTACCGCAGGCAATTCTCCCTGGTGCTTCTGGTGTCCTGCATCCTTGCGGCAAGCGCGGTCGGCGCAGTCGGCCCGATCATCTTCATCGGGCTTGTCGTTCCCCACCTCGCCCGCTTCCTGGCCGGACGCCACTTCCCGCTGGTCATTCCCTTGACGATCGTTCTCGGCGCGGTTCTCGTCACGCTCGGCGATCTCGTTGGCCGCCTCGTCGGGCACGCCGAAGAAATCCCGATCGGCGTGGTCACTGCACTCCTCGGGGTGCCCGTTCTTCTTGCCCTTCTCCGCAAAGTTCCTTGAGATCGCCCATGCCGCTGAGCTGTTCGCAACTATCCGTTCTCTATGGCCGCCGAAAGGCGCTCAGCGGGTTTCGGCTCTCCATGGAAAAAGGCGAAATCCGCGCGCTGATCGGCCCCAATGGCTCAGGCAAGAGCACCGCGCTGCAGGCGCTCGCCGGATTGATCAAACCGGCGGAAGGATCTGCTGCGATCGAGGATGTGGCCGTCGCTTCGATGTCACGGCGCGCCATCGCCAGGAAGCTTGCCTTCCTGCCGCAGCAGCCTTCGGCCCCTGACGAGATGACCATTGCGCAACTCGTGCGTCAGGGACGGTTTTCCCATGTCGGCCTGTTTCGCTCTTATGACGGCAAGGACGAAAAAGCCATCGAATGGGCGCTCGACAGTACCGGCCTTACGAGCCTGGCGGACAGGGCGCTGCGGGAATTGTCCGGAGGCGAGCGCCAGCGGGCATGGATATCGGCGGCCCTTGCACAGGAAGCCAGCATCCTGCTCCTCGACGAGCCGACCTCCTTCCTCGACATCGGCTATCAGGTGGAGATCCTCGATCTCATCCACCGCCTCAGCCGGGAAAAGGGCGTCACGATCGTCATGGCGATCCACGACATCAATCAGGCCATCGCCGTCAGCGACCGCATTTCACTTCTCGAGCGGGGAGAATTGCGCTTCGATGGTGAGCCAAGAGCGCTCGCAGAAAGCGGCCTGATCGAAAAAACGTTCCGGGAAAGGGCGGTTCGTCGAGGTCGATCCCGACAAGCCGCCGCATTTCGACGTCGAGCTTACGCGGTTCGCCCGTCCGGGCGCTTGACGAGCCGGAAGACGATCTTGGTCTGGGTGTAATAATCCAGCGCATCGGCAAAATCGGGTGTCCAGCCATCCTCGACGAAGGGGATGAAACCGTCATATTCCAGCTTCCTGCCGGAGACCTGGAAGCCTGCCTTCGCAAATGCGCGTCCGTAGTCGGTGATCGAGCGATCCTGCACCACCGTGTTCGTCCGCTTGGCGACAAGCTCACGCCATTTCGGCCAAAGTGGATTGTCGGTATGGCACCCGGTCACCGCATAGTAGACGCCGCCCGGCTTGAGCGACTTCCAGATATCGGCAGCGTGCGCATCGATGTCCTCGACGAGATAGATGACCTCGTGGCTGATCGCCAGATCGAACTCCTCCACCCATCCGTCGAGTGTTCCGCCGACCGCATACTGCACAGGAAGGTTGCCCTTGAGCGCTTCGGCCTTGGCGACCGACTGCTCGGCGATATCGATGCCCAGCGCCTTGCGAAACGGCCGGATGGCATAGAGGTGCCGTAGCAGACCGCCCTGATTGCAGCCGAAATCCAGGACGCTTTTTTCCGAAAGGTCGCGCTCGGTGATGATGTCGATGAGGTGTCGCCAGATCGGCGCATGCCCATCCGCCATCCGGTCTTCTGCGTCGGGATCGACATACCAGGTAGTTATGGTTTTGCGGGCATCATTGCTCATTGTTTCTCCGACGCGTTTCATTCGAATGAGGAGTTCATAAAGCGGCGAAGACGGTGTGAAAAGGTCAGTTGCTTCCCGCTCCGGCTCGAATGACGTTTCGCACTAACGTCATCAGCAGTCTTGTTCCTCAAACCTCCTGCCCTAATTCCTTGACTGATTTAGGAGACAGTATGGACCAAGTTTTGAACAAGAAGGCACAGACCGGAGTCGAAGGACTGGACGATGTATTGTTCGGCGGTTTTACACGTCGTCATGTATTCCTGTTGGAAGGTTCGCCCGGCACCGGAAAAACCACGATTGCCCTGCAATTTTTGCTTGAAGGCGCCGATCTCGGCGAGCGCTGCCTTTATATAAGTCTTTCCGAAAGCGAAGAAGAGTTGCGCGACAGTGCCGCCTCGCACGGAATGGAACTCGGCGACGCCATAGAAATCTTCGAGCTCGTGCCGCCCGAAAGCCTGCTCGATGCCGATCAGCAACAGAGCCTGCTCTATTCATCGGATCTCGAACTGGGCGAGACGACCAAGCTGATCTTCGAGGCCTTCGAGCGGGTAAAACCGCAGAGAGTAGTGATCGACAGCCTTTCGGAAATCCGGCTGCTGGCGCAAAGCTCGCTGCGTTATCGTCGACAGATCCTCGCGCTGAAGCATTTCTTCTCACGCTCGGATGCGACCGTCCTGCTGCTCGACGATATGACGTCAGACAATCTCGACAAGACCGTTCACAGCGTCGTGCATGGCGTGATCCATCTGGAACAGCTTGCGCCCGATTACGGTTCGGAACGACGGCGGCTCCGGGTCCTCAAATATCGCGGCCAGACGTTCCGCGGCGGATACCACGATTTCCTTATCAAGACCGGCGGAGTGGCGGTGTTTCCTCGATTGCGCGCGATCGAGCACAAGACCGAATTTGATCGCACGACCCTCTCGAGCGGCATCAAGGCGTTGGATGATCTGCTTGGCGGCGGGATCGAGCGAGGTTCCAATACGCTGCTGATTGGCCCGGCGGGCACAGGCAAAAGCCTGTTTACGCTGCAATTCGTCGTCGCGGCGGTCGAGCGCGGCGAAAAGGCGGCCATTTTTATCTTCGATGAAGAGCTTGGGCTGCTGTTTTCGCGCACGAAATCGATGGGCATCGATCTCGAGAAGATGCACGACGACGGGCTGATCCATATCGAGCAACTGGATGCGGCCGAGCTGTCGCCTGGAGAGTTTGCGCAACGCGTCAGGGACCGGGTCGCCGGCTACGATGCCAAAACCGTCGTCATCGACAGCATCAACGGGTATCAGGCATCGATGCCGGAGGAAAACGCGCTCATCCTGCATATGCATGAGCTTCTCCAATACCTGAACCGCCAGGGCGCCAATACTTTCCTCACGGTTGCCCAGCATGGCCTCGTCGGCGACATGAAATCACCCGTCGATGTCACCTATCTCGCCGATAGCGTGATCCTGCTGCGCTATTTCGAGGCCCTTGGCAAAGTGCGCCGCGCCGTTTCCGTCATCAAGAAGCGTACCGGCATGCATGAAGACACGATCAGAGAATTCCGCATCACCCATGAAGGGTTGAAGCTTGGCGGCCCGCTTTCCGGTTTCCAGGGCGTGCTTCGCGGCGTTCCGACATTCGTCGGCGAAAGACAGCCGCTCCTTCATACCTCAGACGAGGACGGCGACAATTCCTAAAAGCAATGCCATCGGCCTGATCCTCGCTCCCATCGGGCGTGATGCGCAGATTGCAGCGTCACTCCTGCAGGAAGCAGGCGTACAACCAAAAGCGACGACCGATCTATCCTCCTTCGTCGAAACCCTTGATGACGACGTCGCTTTTGCCGTCGTCACTGAGGAAGCGTTGCGTTCCGCCGATCTGCGCGCCATCTCCGCCTGGATCGAACAGCAGCCAAGCTGGTCCGACCTGCCCTTCATCATCCTGACAAACAGAGGCGGCGGTCCCGAGCGCAATCCCGCAGCCGCCAGGCTGTCCGAGGTCCTTGGCAATGTCAGCTTCGTCGAACGTCCGTTCCACGCAACCACCTTCATCAGCGTTGCCCGCTCGGCCATGCGCGGACGCCGGCGGCAGTACGATGCGCGCACGCGCATCGAGGCCCTCGATGAAGGCGAGCGCCGGCTGCAGACAGCGCTCGAAGCCGGGCGGCTCGGCGCCTGGGAGCTCGATCTCGCGTCGGACGCGTTGACGACCTCGTCCACCTGCAAGGCTATTTTCGGCCGCCGTCCCGAAGACCCATTTACCTACAGGGATCTGCTGAGCGCGGTTCATCCCGAAGACCGGAAGCGCATGCAGGCCGCCGTGAGCAGGACCATCGAAACCGGCGCGGACTATTCCATCGAATACCGGACTATCTGGAGCGATGGTTCCGTTCACTGGGCTGAAATCCACGCGCAGCTCTACAAGGATCGCTCCGGCAAGGCGATGAAGATGGTGGGTGTATCCGCCGACATCACGGCGCGGCTGAAGGCAGAGGAGCACCAGCGGCAGCTCAATGAAATACTGGAGGAAAAGGTCGCCGAGCGCACGCGCGAGCTGGAGCAGGCCCATGCCAACGTGATGGCGGAAGTCACCCAGCGCGAGCGCGCCGAAGAGCAGCTTCGCCAGGCCCAGAAAATGGAGGCGATCGGCCAGCTCACAGGCGGCGTGGCGCACGACTTCAACAATCTCCTGATGGCCGTCCTCGGCAATCTCGAACTGTTGCGCAAATATGTCGGAAACGATATCAGGGCCACTCGCCTGATCGACGGCGCCCTGCAGGGGGCAAAGCGCGGCGCTTCCCTCACCCAGAGACTGCTTGCCTTTGCGCGGCGACAGGACCTGCACATCGACCCGGTCGACATGCGCTCCCTCGTACACGGCATGACGGACCTCCTGAAGCGCTCCGTCGGCTCCACCATCCTGATCGAAACCACGGTTCCCGATAATCTTCCTCTCGTGTCGGCCGATGCCAACCAGATCGAACTGGCCCTGCTCAATCTCGCCGTCAACGCCCGCGACGCAATGCCCGACGGAGGCGCGATCCGCATCGCGCTGAAGCAGGCGGAGCAGATTGTGCCGACCGATGAACTCGCTGCCGGAAGCTACGTCGTCCTGACCGTCGCCGACGAGGGTTCCGGCATGGACAAGGAGACGCTTCAAAAGGCGATCGAGCCGTTCTTTTCGACAAAGGAGCTCGGAAAGGGAACTGGCCTCGGGCTCTCCATGATCCATGGTCTGGCCCTGCAATTGAAGGGCGACCTGAAACTGGAAAGTACGCCCGGCAAGGGCACGACGGCCGAACTCTGGATCCCCGTCTCCACGTCGGCCAGCGTCCATATCGAACCTGAGGACGTCATGCCGGTGGACGCAGACAAGGTCTCGGGGCCGAAGCGCATATTGCTTGTCGACGACGACGTGTTGATCGCCATGAGCTCGGCCGATATGCTCGCCGATCTCGGTCATGAAGTGGTCGAGGCCCATTCGGGGAAAGAAGCTCTCGAGTGCCTCGGCAACGGCGCGGGCTTCGATCTGATGATCACCGATTATTCCATGCCCGGCATGACCGGCGGAGACCTCGCCAAAGCCGCCCGCACGATAGCCCCCGGCTTGCCGATCCTCATTGCATCAGGATATGCCGAACTCCCGCCCGGACTCGACCTTGACGTCGCCAAGCTCGGAAAGCCCTACACCCAGGATCAACTGGCACAGGAGATCGGCAAGCTGATGGTCGCTCACTGACACATTCACGCCTGCTGCGTCATAACAGGCGGCCGCCATTTTGCAGAAGACGGCCCCTCTCTTTCGCGCTATGAAGATTATCGATAATCCTGCCTCATCCGACACGGAGATCCCCTCATGGCTTTGAAGATCCTTTTCATCGGCGGCACCGGCCAGATTTCCTATCCCTGCGTCGAGCGCGCCGTGGCTCAAGGCCATGAAGTCAGCGTGTTTAACCGCGGCCTGAGGGGCGATCCGCTGCCCGCGGGCGTGACCTCCATCGTTGGCGAGCTCGGATCATCGGCCTACGCGGATCTTGCCAAGGCCAATTACGATGTCGTCACCCAGTTCATTGCCTTCACACCGGATCAGATCGCCCGCGATATCGAGATCTTCTCAGGCCATTGCGGCCAGTACATCTTCATCTCGTCAGCCTCGGTCTATGAGAAGCCGGCACGCCACTATGTGATATCGGAAGAGAAGACACCGGCGATAAATCCCTACTGGCCCTACAGTCAGGCCAAGATCGCCTGCGAGGAGCTGCTGAAGAAGGCCGACAACCTCGTCTGGACGATCGTCCGCCCCAGCCACACGGTC
Source organism: Rhizobium sp. 01L419 (assembly GCF_056400025.1). Classification (NCBI taxonomy): domain Bacteria; kingdom Pseudomonadati; phylum Pseudomonadota; class Alphaproteobacteria; order Hyphomicrobiales; family Rhizobiaceae; genus Rhizobium; species Rhizobium sp. 01L419. The sequence continues at coordinate 20,952 of NZ_JBFTSM010000012.1, read as the reverse complement.
CGCACCGGCCTGCCGATCATGATGGGCGACAGCGATGTCATGGCGCGGCGTATGCTGGACGGCGAGCCGACCATTGTCGCCGGTGATGGTCATACGCCCTGGACGCTGACCCGCTCGGTCGATTTCGCCGTGCCCTTCGTCGGCCTGTTCGGCAAGCAGAAGGCGCTACGCGATATCTTCCACATCACCAACGACCACGCCCACATCTGGGACGATATCCAGAAGGCGATCGCAAGGTTGCTGGGCGTCGAGGCAAAGATCGTCCATGTGCCGACGGACACGCTCGTCAAGTACAATCCGGAATGGATTGGCCCGCTGACCGGCGACAAGGCGTGGACGGCGATTTTCGATAATTCCAAGGTCAAGAGCGTCGCCGGCGACTTCACCTGCGCCGAAAGCCTGGACGAAATCCTGGCCGAGCCGATCATGCACCTCAAGCAGCGTTTCGCCAAAGCCCGTCCTCCGAAGGGCGAGTTCGATGCTCTGGTCGATCGCATCTGTGCCGAACAAAGCGCCCTCGGCGCTGCCGCATGACAGCTTAGGCAACAGCCCGTTACGCCTCAGCCGCACGCAGGCACTTCATGACCTCGCGCAGTCCCCGCGTCAGATGTTTGTCGCGTCGGATGACCATGCCGAGCTGGCGCACCAGCGGCGGCCGAACGGGTGACGTCACGAACCGGGCCCGGTCGCGCTTCAGGGCAAGCCCCGGCAGTACCGACCATCCGAGCCCCGCGGCGATCAGTTCCTTGATCGCCTCGACGCTGCCGAACTCCATAGTCGGCTGGCTCCTGATGCCGGCGGCCTCGAACCATCCGTCGGTCGCCAGCCGCGTATTGCCGCCGTCATAGAGCATCATGATCTTGTCCTTGAAGAAATCAGGCGTCGGCCCGCCCTCCGGCATGACACTGCCTTTGGGCGCCACCGCGACAAGCTCGTCCTCGTAGAAGGGCTCGATCTCGATGGAGCGGCCGGACACCGGCAGCGTGACGACGGCGATATCAAGGGCGTTGGTTTCGAGATCGCGCACCATCTCATCGGTATTGCCGACACGCACCAGGATTTCCAGGCCCGGCATGCGCTTCTTCGCAGCAGCGATCGCCCGCGGCAACAGATGGATCGAGGCCGTGCCGCCGCTGCCGATCCGCACGCGGCCCACGGCCCCTTCCCTGTAGGGCGCCATCGCTTCCTCGGCCGCCGCGCATCCACCGAGAATCCGGCGCGCATGGGCCAGCAGTTCGACACCCGCAGCCGAAGGCTGCGCCCGGCGGCCGACGCGCTCGATCAGCCGCACCCCCATCCTTTGCTCCAGAAGCTTGACCTGCAGGCTGACGGCAGGCTGCGTCAGCCCAGCCTTCTCGGCAGCGGCGGTAAAGCTGCCGAGATCGACGACGCTGACGAAGGCGGCGAGCTGGTCCAGATTCAGCATCAAAAGAATTCCTTATGGATTGCATAAAAACCATAAGCTTCCTCACGGGAACGCGCCAGTGCATTTTGAGGCATCCGAGACGAATGCTGGAGATGCTCGATGACGACTGATGTGGAATTGCCAACGACAATGGATCGCGTCCCAAGCGGCAGCATTGCGCGGCGCTGCCTGATGCACCTCAATCTCTATTTCAGCAAGCGCCGCGAGCGGCTGGTACTTTCATGCCTGTCCGACGATCAGCTTCGCGATATCGGCGTCAGCCCTTCCGAGGCGAGAACCGAGTTCAACAAATCATGGTTTTGGGGATAGCCGCCGCTGGCTTTAAATAACGTGCCTGGGCTGGAGAAAACCCGTTTGCCTCTTATGTCACTGCCATCAGGGAGAAAACAGCAAAGGACCGCGCAATGAACAAGAATACGATCTGCGTCTGGTATGACAAGCACGCCGAGGAAGCCGCCCGCTTCTATGCCGAGACCTTTCCGGACACCACGGTCGACGCTATTCACCGCGCGCCCGGAGATTATCCGTCCGGACAGCAGGGAGACGTGCTGGTCGTTCACTTCACGGTTGCCGGTATCCCCTGCATCGGCCTGAATGGCGGCCCGTCGATCAAGCACAGCGAGGCTTTCTCCTTCCAGATCTCGACGGAAAATCAGGAAGAGACTGACCGCTACTGGAACGCCATCGTCGGCAATGGCGGCCAGGAAAGCGAGTGCGGCTGGTGCAAGGACAAATGGGGCGTCTCCTGGCAGATCACCCCGCGCGTGCTGATGGAAGCGATGCAGGCAGGCGGAGCCGAGGCAAAGCGCGCTTTCGACGCGATGATGACCATGCGCAAGATCGACGTCGCAGCCATCGAAGCGGCCCGCCGCGGCTGAGGCAACTGCAACAGATCGCGACGCCGGGGCAGTTGACCGGTCCGATCCCTCGAACAACAGCCGGGCCTGTTCCACAGGCATCGGCTTTGCGAGCGTAACGCGCTTCGAATACAGTCTGCCTATTCCAGCTTGATCCTTCCGCTCACGGATGGCGCCTGCCGCCTTTTCATGCTGACCGAATTCAGCCAGGGGCACATCCGGCATCTTCCCAAAAATCCCGAATTTCAATCCCCTCAGGAAACAGGAGTATCCCGATGGCCAACGCCCGATGCAGCTGCGGCGCGCTCACCTTGACGCTACCGGATAAACCAAGTGCGGTGATCGCCTGTCATTGCATCGAATGCCAGAGACGAACAGGCGCCCCCTTCGGCACCGGTGCCTTCTACCCGGCCGAAGCCGTCACCATCTCCGGAACGGCCAAGCAATACACGCGCGATGCGGCAAGCGGAGGAAAGGTGCATTCCCATTTCTGCCCGAACTGCGGCTCGTCGGTCTATTGGAAGGCCGAGAACCTGCCCTCCATGATCGGCGTGGCGCTGGGAGCGCTAACCGACGCCAGCCAGTTCCCGGCGCCCGCCAAATCGATCTTCGAGCAGTCGAAGCATCGTTGGGTGCAGATCGACGAAGTCGGAGAGCACTTCCAGCAAGGCAGCGTTGCGCAGTCGCGTTGAGACGTGGCTTCCGCAGGTAACACACTTCCCTCCGCCCACACTTTTCCTAAATTTCTAATTGAGATTGCAGCCGGAAGATGATTCCATGCGGCCTGCGTCGCCTGATACGCCCGCCCTTCTCCGATGTCAGATCCAAGAGGCTTCACGTCGATTATGTCGATTTCAGATGCGATCTACCGCCCCTTCGAACGCCTGATCCAACCGCTCGATATCCCCTACCGGCCGCTGCCGTCCAAGGGACCTGTGACTGTGCTTCTGCACTTCATCTCGATGTTTCGCGGCGTGCTGATTGCGGTGGCCCTTTCCACCATGGCGATCGAGGCCATGAATCTGACGATCGTCTGGGGGTTGTCGGTCATCGTCGACGGCGTAACGCAGCAGGGCGCCCGCGCTTTCCTGCAAAACGACTGGCGGCTGCTGACCCTTCTCGGTCTGATGCTCTTCCCCGCCATTCCGGTCGCCTCCTTCCTCGTCAACACGCTGACCTCGCACACGCTCGGCATCGGCATGCCTGCCGCCATCCAGTGGCAGGGCCACAGGGCCGTGGAGCGTCAGGACCTCGCCTTTTTCCACGATCTCTATGCCGGCCAGGTCGCCTCGCGCCTGCAGCAGGTGGCTTCCGCCGTCCAGCAGCAGGTCATCTCGGCTTTCCAGTCCATCCCGCGCTTCGTGATGCAGATGGTGGGCTCCGTCATCCTTCTGAGCGCGTTATCCTGGCAACTCGCCCTGCCGACCATCATCTGGATCACGCTCAACGTCCTGTTCGCCGTCAGGCTGGCTCCTGTTTTCACCGAGCGCGCACGCCTCTCCGCCAAGCGACGCAGCCTGATTTCCGGAGCCATCACCGATCTCTACGCCAATATGCAGATGGTGAAGCAATTCGCTGCCGAAGACAGCGAGGCAGGCGCCATCCGCGGCATCATCGGCAAGGCGATCAAGGCGCAGCAAAGCGAACAGCGCATCTACCGGACCGCGGAGCTCATCGTTGTCGTCCTCAACATGATGCACTGGTTGGCCATTCTGTCGATCGGCTTTACAGGGCTCGTCGACGGCTTCGTCACGATCGGCGAATTCACCGGTGCCGTCTATGTTCTGACCCGCCTGTCCGGTCACACGTTTACATTCCTGCAGATGGGTTCGCAGATCTTCCAGGCGATCGGCACGATCAAGGATGCCATGCCCGTCATGACGACGCCGCCCACCATCACCGACCGGCCGGATGCGAAAGAGCTTGCGGTGACATCAGGCGAAATCCGTTTCGAACATGTCCGCTTCGCCTATAAATCCGGCAGGTCCGTCATCGACGATCTGTCGCTGACGGTCCGCCCCGGCGAAAAGGTCGGCCTCGTCGGCCTGTCGGGTGCCGGCAAGACCACACTCGCCAACCTGATTCTGCGTTTCTACGACATCGAGAATGGCGCGATCCTTATCGACGGCCAGGATATCCGCACGGTGACCCAATCGAGCCTGCGCCGCGCCATCGGCGTCATCGCCCAGGATGTCGCGCTGCTGCATCGCTCGGTCGGCGACAACATCCGTTACGGCCGGCCGGAAGCCCCGAAGGAGGAGATCGAGGCCGTCGCGAAAATGGCGAGCGCCGATGTCTTCATCGCCGATCTTGCCGATAGCGAAGGCCGCAAGGGCTACGAAGCCTTTGTCGGCGACCGCGGCATCAAGCTCTCGGGAGGCCAGCGCCAGCGCGTGGCGATCGCCCGCGTGCTCTTGAAGAACGCGCCGATCCTGGTGCTCGACGAGGCAACCTCGGCGCTGGACAGCGAATCCGAAGCCGCCATCCAGGAACGGCTCGATCTCGTGATGGAAGGCAAAACCGTCATCGCCATCGCCCACCGCCTGTCGACCATATCGAGAATGGACCGCATCGTCGTGCTCGACCACGGCCGTATCATCGAGGAAGGCCGGCCGGAGGAGTTGATCGAAGGCGACGGATTGTTTGCGCGGCTCTGGAGGCGGCAGACGGGTGGGTTTATTCCGGAGGAGATCGAGGCGGAATAATTGCCTCCTTCCAGCAGAAAAGCTGGAGCGTGTGGCCCCCTCACCCTAGCCCTCTCCCCGCTGGGTAGAGGGGACTGCCACACGACGCCTTCGAGAGCGTGGAAACGGTGCGGCATATCCCTTCTCCCCTTGGGGAGAAGGTGCCTGAAGGGCGGATGAGGGGGCCACACGCGCCGGCGGATCCTTGCCTTGGCAAGAACGACCGAGACCAAGACCGTTACGAAGCCGCCTCCCGTTCCAGCAGCCACGTCCCAAACTCCTGCATCACCTTCACCACCGGAACGAGCCGCTTCCCATCCTCGGTCGGCTGATACTCGACCGTCACCGGCACCGTCGCAAACACCGTGCGCCTGATCAGCCCCGCCTGTTCCAACGCCCGCAGATCCAGCGTCAGCATGCGCTGCGAAATACCCGGCACGCAGCGGCGCAGCTCGTTGAAGCGCCTGGGACCATCAAGCAGGAAGTAGACGATCAGCAACCGCCATCGGCCGCCGAGCAGCCGCATCGCCTCCTCGACGGTGCAGTTGGTGATACTTTCCTTCATGCGGAATTCTCCCGGTATAAAATATGTACCTACACCACAATATAGTGCCTTCTTCAAAAAATATCCCACCCTTTCTAGATTGGCCACGAACCAGAATTCTGGTGGCAATCGAAAAGGAAAACTCGTGAAATTGTATTATATGCCAGCCGCCTGCTCGCTCTCGCCGCACATCGTGCTCAACGAGCTCGGCATCGATGTCGAGCTCGTGCCTGTCGACAACAAGACGCACAGATTCGGCGATGGCGAGGATTTCGAGGCGGTCAACCCGCTTGGTTATGTTCCCGCCCTAGAACTCGATGGCGGCGCGGTTCTCACCGAGGGTCCGGCGATCGTCCAGTACCTTGCCGACCTGAAACCTGAACTCGGCCTGGCGCCGGCCAATGGCACGATGGAGCGCTACAGGCTGCAGCAATGGCTGAACTTCCTGTCCTCGGAAATCCACAAGGGCTTCATTCCGCTGCTCTATGCGCGGCTTGCCGGCCCCTATGTCGAAACGGCCAGACCGAAGCTCGAGAAACGTTACGCCCATGTCGACGCCGAACTCGCCACCCGCCCCTATATATCGGGCGATACCTTCACCGTTGCCGACGCCTATCTTTTCGCACTCACCGGCTGGGGACAAGCGCCCTGGCTCGCCTCCTACTACAGGGCCGACATCCATTTTGACGGCCTGTCGAACCTGCAGGCCTGGTACGAACGGGTGCAATCCCGCCCGTCGGTTCAAAAGGCGCTTCGGGCAGAAGGGCTAGTGAAGGTTTAAGCGAGCGGCTTGGTGGCACAGATCGCCGGCATCTGCTCGGAGAAATGAGCGCGCGAGCGGATGGCCTGATGGCGGGCCATCATCTCGGGCTTCATGTGGCTGGGCGGCGCCTTGGCGGTCAGCTTCATCAAGACTTTCTGCAAACCTTTGACCCAGGTATCCTTGCCCGTGTTGCCGTCGACGATCAGCACCTTGCCGCCGCGAATTACGACCACGCCACGAGCTCAATCCTCTCGTTGCCGGCCAGTCGGCTCGGGCACCTGACAACAGGCCCACTCGAACGCCTCGTCGATCGCGGCAAACTTGACCGCCTGCCAATGTCGATAGTCAAGGATCAGCTCCGCTGAAAGCCAGAAATCACCGCTGTCACCGGAGAGGTCCCATCCACCAGCCTCAAGCACATGGGCACGCTCGAAAAGGCGCCGCGCATGGGTTCGCGAGATGGCGTAGCGCTTGAAGAATTCTCCGATGCGCAAAGGACCGATAGGCATGCGCGTTTCCAGCTCTTTTTCCGGCGACAATCGAGACATCAGGTCGTGCAGGATGTTGCTGCCCGAACCAGTTCGAACGAAAGTCTCCACCGTCTGCGGAGGGCTGGTCCAGTCTGGATCGTGAAAGAGGCTCTGGGCCATTCTCGGCTGCGCATACCAGAGCAAGCGCCGATCGGCCGATGATCGTGAGAGCCGCGTGCCTTGATCGAGCATGTCGAGTGATTTCAGATGTTCGTTGAACCATTCGCGTATCAAGGTTTCGGCAGTCTCGGAAATTCTAAGCTGGCGAATGCGCCTGTCCCCGCTTTCACCGGTATCGACCAGGAGACCGTAATTGCGCATCTCTGCAAGATGCGCGAACGCCGTGTTCTTGCTGGCAACCTTGCTGTTAGCGATGAAGGCGTTCAGGTTGGCGGCCGTAAGGCCCGGATGAGACGGCGACGTGACGCGCTGAAAATGGAAAGCCAGAATTGACTGCGTCAGCAGCCATCGTTTCATATCTGCGGTATAGCGGACGATACGCGGCGCGGCATCGTGCATGGCAAGAAGCTTCAGCGCAGCATCTTTCAAAGCGAGCGGGTAGAGGCGATTTTCCACAATGGCTTCGACGGTCAAAACCTTCGCTGCGTCAGCGGCGGAGCGCATTGCGGTTGATATCGGAGTCAACGGATCTCTCCAGGCAGGTTTGAATTGGGCAAGCTACGGCTGAGCGACCTACGCTTGCCCTCACGGCGTTGGTTATGCCGTCGCGCTCGCAAGTTTCCACCTTTCCTGCACGCGGGGCATATCGACATCGCCAGCTTCTTGCGCCAGCAGTCGGCCATCTCCTGCTGCACTATGTCCCTTAAAATAGAATTGCAAAATATAGCCATCCATCCGATCGGGAGCGATTTTGTAGCATGGCTGATCGAAATGCCGCACCGTCGCCTTGCCTCTTCCGAGGCAAGCCCACAGAGCCCGTCGAACCGGCAGGCCAGGTAGGAGCGGGTGCAATCCCGCCCGTCGGTTCAAAAGGCGCTTCGGGCCGAAGGGCTCGTGAAGGCTTAAGCCACCGGCTTCGTCGCACAGATCGCAAAACGATCCTGCACCATGCGCTCCAGCCCGCGCAGGAAGGGCATCTTGCGCGCCTGCGCCCAGTGAATGTCGGAGAGCTTGCGGTCGACGACGATATTGTCGAAGCCGGCTTGCCGCAGCAGCTCGACGATCGCCTCAGCCGGCATCTGCTCGGAGAAATGTACGCGCGCGCGGATGGCCTGATGGCGGGCCATCATTTCGGGCTTCATGTGGCTCGCCGGCGCCTTGCCGGTCAGCTTCGTCCAGAATTTCTGCAGACCCTTCACCCAGGTTTCCTTGCCCATGTTGCCGTCGACGATCAGCACCTTGCCGCCGGGCTTCAGCACGGAGAACCATTCACGGAAGGCCGAGGGCGGATCGACCAGCGTCCAGACGAGATGCCGGTTGGTGATCACGTCGTAGCTCGCCTTTGCCTCCATGGTGTTTTCCGCGTCGCCAGAGACGAAGCGGATATCGGTGCCGCGCTTCTTCGCCTTGGCGCGCGCCTGCGCCAGCATCGCATCCGACCAGTCGAGCCCGGTCACCTTGAAGCCTGCTCCATGCATGAGATGGGAAATCACCGCCGTGCCGCAGGCCAGATCGAGCGCCGCACGCCCCTGCCCCTCGCCGAGATGCTTGCGGATCAGCCGTTGCCAGCCTTTTCTCTCAGCTTCGGAAAAGATTTCGTGACCGACACTCTCGTCGAACGTCGCTGCGCGTTCCGACCAGAAGTCCCGGATTTCATCGCGAATGGAGTAATTTGTGTTCATCGTATTCATCATCTGCACCCTGGCGCCGAACTTACTTTGGAAATGCTCTAAAACATAAAACTTGATTCCAAAAGTCAGTTTTTCTATGCCTCAGGACATTACCAAGGACCGGGGGAGTTTCCAGTTGAATATTACGAATTTTCTTAGACTATCCGCAGTTGCAGTTGTAGCCCTGCTGCCGCTCCAGGCTTTGGCCGATTCCTTCACCATCAAGGATGTGGCCGGCCGCGAAGTCACCTTCGACAAGCCGGTCGAACGCGTGATTCTCGGCGAAGGCCGTATGCTCTATGCCGTCGCCCCGATCGAGAAGGACGATCCCTTCGCCAAGATCGTCGGCTGGCGCAACGACCTGTGGACAACAGACAAGGATGGCTTCAACGCCTATGTCGAGAAATTCCCGAGGGGTAAGGACCTGCCCTTCCTCGGCAACCTGACGGATGGCACGCTGCAGACCGAGACGGTCGTGGCGCTCCACCCCGACCTCTTGCTGCTGCCGATCGGCAACAAGAAGGCCGCAGACGAGGTCAAGCTCGAGGACATGCTGAACAAGATCGGCGTGAAGATCGTCTATATCGATTTCCGCGAGCACATCCTTGCCAATACCGAGCCGAGCCTGGAGATCCTCGGCAAACTCTTCGGCCATGAAGACCGTGCGCAAGCCGTCGCCGCCTACTGGAAGCAGCAGATGGCACGCGTCACCGACAAGCTGAAGGAAGCCAACCCCAAGAAGCCCAACGTCTTCATGTATCGCGCCGCCGGCCTCGTGGAGTGCTGCGGCACCTTCGGCCCGGACAATTTCGGCCTGATGGTGGATTGGGCCGGTGGCCACAATCTCGGCTCTGATTTCCTGCCGGGCTATACCGGCTCGATCAATGCCGAACAGGTCGTCGCCTCCAATCCTGACGTCGTCGTCGTGACAGGCTCGAACTGGAGCCAGACCAAGGACGCCAAGGATTTCGTCAATGTCGGCCCGGCCGCTGCCGCCACCATCGACGACAGCCGCAAGGCGCTGGATGCCCTGGTCCAGAACCCGGCCTTCACCGGTTCCAAGGCGGTTGCCGATGGCAATGTTCACGCGATCTGGCACCAGTTCTACACGAGCCCCTACCAGTTCGTCGCCGTGCAGCAGATGGCCAAGTGGTTCCACCCGGATCTCTTTGCCGATCTCGACCCGGATGCGACCTTCAAGGAATTCCACGAGAAGTTCCTGCCGGTTGCCTATCAGCCGGGTTACTGGGTCGACGCCAAGGCCGGAAAGTAAGCACCATGGCAGAGATCGCCGCCATGCCGATCGAAGCTGAGGAAGGCAGGGCGCGTTATCGCGCCCTCGCCCGCCGCAAGCTGATGATCCTCTTTGCCATGACGGCAGCGCTCTGCCTGTCCTTCGCCATCGATCTCGCCTGGGGGCCGGCGCGTTACGGCCTCGACGAGGTGGTGGCCGCCCTCCTCGACCCCGACTCCGTCTCGGCGCAGATCCGCGCCGTCGTCTGGGATATCCGCATGCCGGTCGCTGTCATGGCGATCGTCGTCGGCGCCTCGCTCTCGGTTGCCGGTGCGCAGATGCAGACGATCCTTGCCAATCCGCTGGCCAGCCCCTTCACGCTTGGCATTTCAGCCGCCGCAAGCTTCGGCGCCGCGCTCGCCATCGTCACCAGCGTGCCGATCCTGCCGGTTGCCGCCGGCCTGCTGGTCCCGGTCAATGCCTTCATCATGGCGCTGGTCGCGACACTCTTCATCCATTTCATCTCGCAGGCGCGCGGCGTTTCGGTGCAGACCGTCGTACTGCTCGGCATCGCGCTGGTCTTCACCTTCAATGCGGCCCTCGCCTTCCTGCAATATCTCGCCTCCGAACAGGCGCTGTCGGCCGTCGTCTTCTGGACCATGGGCAGTCTTACCAAGGCCACCTGGCCGAAGATCTGGATCACGCTTGCGGTGCTGCTCTTCGCCCTGCCGCTCTTTGCCCGCCATGCCTGGGCGCTGACGGCGATCCGCCTCGGCGAGGACAAGGCGGCGAGCTTCGGCGTCAATGTGCGTCGCATCCGGCTGGAAACGATGCTGATCATCTCGCTGCTGGCCGCCGTTCCCGTCAGCTTCGTCGGCACGATCGGCTTCGTCGGCCTCGTTGGCCCGCATATCGCCCGCATGATCCTCGGCGAAGACCAGCGCTTCTTCCTGCCGGGCTCGATTCTGTCAGGCGCATTGCTGCTGTCGGTCACCTCGATCGTCTCGAAGTCTATCATTCCGGGCGTCGTCTTCCCGATCGGCATCATCACGGCGCTGGTCGGCGTACCCTTCTTCTTCTCGCTCATTCTCTCGAACAGGAGCCGCTCATGGTAGCACTTCAGCTGCAATCGGTCGGCGCCTATCACGGCCGCAAGCTCTTCGTCGAAGACGTATCGACGCCGAAGCTGAAATCGGGTGAAGTCGTCGCCGTCATCGGCCCGAATGCGGCCGGCAAGTCGACGCTCTTCAAGCGCATCACCGGCCTCTTGAAAGGGCCGGGAAAGGTGCTGGTCGAAGGCGCAAAAAGCAGGAACGCCATCAGCTACATGCCGCAGGATACATCGGCCAATGCGGTGCTGACGGTCTATGAATCGATCCTGCTGGCCCGCAAGCAGGGCCAGTCCTGGGGCGTCAGCGACCAGGATCTCAGGCTGATCGACGACATCATGAAGGCGCTGAACATCGAGGCAATCGCCTTCCGTGATCTCGGTGCACTCTCCGGCGGCCAGCGCCAGCTCGTCTCCATCGCCCAGGCGCTGGTGCGCGAGCCCGAGATCATGCTGATGGACGAACCGACCAGCGCGCTCGATCTTCACCGGCAGGTGGAAGTACTTGATTTCATGCAGCGCCAGGCCCGCAAGCGCGGCATGCTCGTGCTGATCGCCATCCACGATCTCAATCAGGCGCTGCGCTTTGCCGACAAGGTCCTGGTCATCCAGAACGGCCGCATGCGCGCCTGCGGCGAGCCACGCGATGTGGTCACCGTCGACATGCTGCGCGAGGTCTACAAGATCCACGCCCGCATCGAGAAATGCTCGAGGGATCACGACCACGTCATCGTCGACGGCACGGCGCATTGACAGCATCAAAAAGGGCGCGCCGTAGACCGACGCGCCTTTCCGTTTCAAAATGTCATCGGCACCAAACTCTTATAGCCCGCGCGGCAAGGTCTGGTCCTGCCGCATCCCGTCGACGTCCTGCGCCTGGCGAAGCTCGCGCTCCGCACGCTCCCTGGATTCTTCCACGGTGCGGTGGTGTCCGGTCGGCAGGATGTCGTCGCGCAGTTCCTGATCTAGCGGGGCCCCTTCATCGAGATCCTCGGCACGAGCTCCGGGCAAGGCCGGATCGCCTCGACGCCCGATCGGCTGCGCTACGCCGGCCACATCGGCTGCAAAGATATCGTCCTGCACAGCGCTCGCCTGCCGGGCACGCTCTGCGTCATCGTCACGAGCCCAGCTTGCATCATATCGCGATGCTACGAGGGCCTCGTTCGACTTGCTGATATCCCAGCCCTCCGCCCGCCAGAGGTCCGCGCGCTCGTCCATGTCTATGCAGCCTTCGTCGTCGAGAATGTCGTGGGCGATACCGTAGGTCGCATCGTCAACTCCGACGGAGACCAGAAAGCCGCCGCGGCGCAGGCCTTCGGCATAGACCGAGCGGTCCTCATCGGGAAACAGCCAGTCCTCCAGCTTCGACCAGAACCCACCACGGTCGTCGCCGGCAACGCCGGCCTTGTCGCCATCGGCTTCGTATCCCGGCATCATTCTGATATCGGTGACACCCAAATTCTTCAGCCGGTCGATCGCGCTCTCGGCATCGTTACGGCTGTCGAAGAAAGCAGTCAGCGTGCTGTGGCCGTCGCCCCCTGAGAATTCGGGGGCGCCGTCGTTATAGAGATTGCTCATTGGGATTCCTCCTTGAGGTCTTTCCTCTCCGCAAACGGACGAACAAGCTCGATGTTCCGCACTTATCTCCGGAAGTCGGATCTCCTTATGAGCGTACCGTCCTGAATGCGGCCCGGACCTCCTCGGCGAAGAGATCAGGCTCCTCCCAGGCGGCGAAATGACCGCCTTTTGCAGCCACATTGTAGTAGACGAGCTGCGGATAGGCTTTCGTGAGCCATTGCCGCGGCGGCCTGTAGACCTCGCCTGGAAAGACCGTGACGGCGACCGGAACCTTGACGGGTTCCAGCTTCGCGCCGGCGGCGACATTCTCCCAATAGATGCGCCCGCTCGAAGGCCCGGTATTGGTCAGCCAGTAGAGCGTGATATTGTCGATAATGGCATCCTTGCCGAGCGCCTGTTCCGGGTCACCGCGGGTAAACACCCAGTCGGCGATCTTGTCATAGAGCCAGGCCGCCAGGCTCACGGGGGAATCCGCAAGCGCGTAGCCAATCGTTTCCGGCCGGGTTCCCATGATCGCCGCATAGCAGAAACCATTGTTGAGGAAATCCCGCGCCTCTTGGAAGATGACCTTCTGCTCCGGCGACAGGCTGTCGGGCGCCGGTGCCCCGCTCATCAGCGCCTGCGCTGCATCCGGCGGAAAGGTCGTGGCTCGCTCGACCCTGTTCACATGGATACCGAGCAGCCCCTCGGGCGCCTGCCGCCCCAGCGCATCGCTGATGATCGCGCCCCAATCGCCGCCCTGCGAGACATAGCTGGTGTAACCGAGGCGTTTCATCAGCACATCCCAGGCAGCCGCTATGCGCCGTGGGTTCCAGCCCGTTTCCGCAGGCTTGCCGGAAAAGCCGAATCCGGGGATCGAGGGGATCACCAGATGGAACGCATCGTCAGCCGCACCGCCATGCGCGGTCGGGTCGGTCAGCGGGCCGATCACGTCGAGCAGCTCGAACACCGATCCCGGCCAGCCATGCGTCATGATCAGCGGCAGGGCATTCTCGTGGCGCGATCGCACATGGATGAAATGGATATCCACGCCGTCGATCCCGGTCGCGAATTGCGGAAAGGCGTTCAGCTTCGGCTCGGCCTTGCGCCAGTCGTAGGAAGACTGCCACTCGTCCACCAGCGCCTTCAGCCTCTCGGGCTGCACACCCTGGGATCGGTCGCGCACGGTCTCTCCATCAGGCCAGCGCGTGGTCGCAAGCCGCCGCCGGAGATCGGCAAGTGCGGCCTCTGGAACCTCGGACCGAAATGGGCGGATCTCGCCGCCGAGCGCGCCTGCATCGACGGGATCGGCCGCAGCCGCAGGTGACAAAAGCATCGCCGTCAGCCCCGCTGCCGTGCCCGCAAACAACAGCGAACGCCGTGACATCCTTAGTCTCTCGATTGATTGTTCTGATATCATGACATGCATCCTTTCCATCGGAAGATTCGCAGGCGCATTTCAGACGCGGAACACTATGCGCCTGAAATCCGCCCGATGCGATTGTCAGACCTCGTCCGGCCCGGCGCGATAGACCAGGAACTTGTTACCCTCGGGGTCGCGGAAATAGGCGCAGTAAGGCCCCTCGCCATTCTCCCCGCGCGGCCCCGGCGCGCCCTCATCCGAGCCGCCGGCCCGCAGCGCCGTTGCATAGGCCTCGCGCACCTTTGCGCGCGAGCGTGCCTCGAAGGCCACCATGCCACCATTACCGACACTCGCCGGCCTGCCGTCGAAGGGCTTCACCACGCCGAATTCCAGCGTGCGTTCGCCGTAGTAGACCGCCCGGCCGGGCTGCACCAGAAAACGGCCGATGCCGAAGACGGCCATGAGCTTGTCGTAGAATTCGCCCGCAGCCTCGAGATTTCCGGTACCAACGGTGGAATGCCCCGGCAGGCCACGCACCCTCTCGGGCTGGGCGATTTTCAGATTTACGGTCATATCGTTCATGTTTCATCGTCCTTTCATGGGGCAGCACGGTCTCTGCCTGCTGCCTGCGTTGGACGCGGGCCATTCCCCGGCACCGCGGATGGAGATGATGTACGGCGCGTGCCGATCGCCCGGTACTGAGGGAAAGTGAGAGGCAGGCTCTCATGACTGCCCTCTGCCGACGGCAGGCGCGATGCACGATTCTATCGTCGAGAATTCACCCCGATCGCGGCCATCAGGCTCCACAGCAGACACGGCCGCCGGAGAGGAAGGACAACGGACATGCTGACATCCTCACTTGGAACATTGCTCGCAGCCGCCGCAATCACGGGCACCACGCTTACCCCGGTAAGCGCCGGCACGACTGAAGCCGCAAAGCCTGAAACCGGCACCATCGCCATCGGCGGGGATATCACCCTGCGGCGGCTCGTCGTGCACAATCCAGCGCCGAAAGGCACCGTGCTCTTCCTGCACGGCTTTCCCGAAACCTCTGCCGTCTGGGGCAATATCGCAGCCGCGCTCGGCGACGAATTCGAGGTGCATGCCTTCGACTGGCCGGGATACGGCAAGTCCTCAAGGCCATCAGCCGAAAACTTCTCCTATTCACCGCGTGATTATGGCGATGTGCTGAAGGCCTATATCGACACGGCCGGCATCGACCGATCGAAGCTGACGATCTATGCCGCCGATATCGGCGCCCTGCCCGCGCTGCTTCTCGCCCTTGATGAACCCGATATCGCACGGCGCATCATCGTCAGCGATTTCGCCCCGTTCAACCGGCCTGATTACATGTATGAGAGCCTGCAGAACCTGAAGACGGAGCCCTCTGCCTCCAGAACCCGCGCCTATATGAACCAGACGAGCGACGAGATCCTCGAAAACACCTACAGGCGCGGCCTGCCTGACGATAAGCAGTTCGATCTCGCTGCCGACGTGAAGGAAGACATGATCCGCGGCTGGAGCCACGGCACCCTCACCCCCGCCGATGCCTTCTACCACTACTATTCGAAATTCACGCGGGATCAGGATTTCCTGGAGGCCAACCTCGGCAGGCTCACGACGCCGGTGAAGATCGTCTGGGGCGAGAAGGACATCTATATCGACAAGCGGATGGGCCTGGAATTGTCAGGCAGGATCGGCGCCACGCTCGATATACTGCCCGGCATCGGCCACTATCCGCATCTGCAGGCGCCGGAACGCGTCGTCGCGGAGATCCGCGCTTCACTCGATTGAGCAGTAGCTGCGGCAGGCCTCCCTCAGCCGCGGCAGCGTCCAGTCGATGAAGGAGCGCACCTTGAGCGCCAGAAAGCCCTGCCGCGGATAGACGATATGGATCGGCTGCGGCGCTCCCGCATAATCACCGAGAACAGGCACCAGAGCACCCGATACAAGCTCGTCGGGGATCTGGTAGTCGAAGAGCCGCGCGATGCCCGCCCCACCCACGGCGGCAGCAACGCAGTTCGCCGCCGTATTGACCTCGATGCGACGGCGCGGGACCACTTCGAACGGCCGGCCATCGATATCGAAGGTCCAGAAGAAAGTCCTGCTGTTGAAGATGATCCCGTCATGATCGGCCAGTTCGCCCGGATGCTGCGGAGATCCGCAGCGCTTGAGATAATCGGGGCTCGCGCAGGTCAGAATCCGGAATTCGGCAACCTTCACCGCATAGAGAGAGCTGTCCGCCAGCGCGCCTAGCCGGATGGCGATATCGACCTGCTCGCTGACGAGATGCACGGTGCGATCGAGCGACAGCATGTTCAGGGAAACCTCCGGATGCTCCGCCAGAAAGCCAAGCGCGATCGGCAGCACATAGCGATTGCCGAACTCCACCGGCATGGTGATCGTCAGCATTCCCCTCGGCCGCTGATATTCGCCGGAGGCTCGCCGCTCCGCCTCCTCCATGTCAGCAATGATCTTGCGGGCAGCCTCGACATAGTCACGCCCGGCATCGGTCAGCTGCAGGTTCCGGCTGGTGCGGATGATAAGGCTGGCGCCAAGCAGCCGCTCCAGCTCCGCGACCTTGCGGCTGACGCTCGGCAACGGCGCATTCAGCCGCTTGCTGCCCGCCGACAAACTGCCGGCATCGACAACGGCAAGCAACACGCGCATGGCATCCAGCCGATCCATCCCTGCCGCCTTCATCCCGCTTTTCCCGCGGAGAATCTTAAACCTTCGAAACTCTGACCGATAGATGATCCATGTCCATCGCGGCCAAGCCACCAGCTTCACCCGTTCCCCGGAAACGATCCCCCTCGGCCTGGCCTGCTCTGTGGCGCGGCCGGTGTTTATTTCGACGAGGCGATCATGGATGATCGTGGTGGACGAATGTTCATCTGCTCGGCTACGGATAATAGCGAGAGCAACCGGAACCCTGAATGAAAACCGTCCGCATCGCCGCCGCCCAAACCCTGGAATATCGCGAAAATGTCGAGGCCGCCCTGACATGCGCGCTCCACATGATCCGTAAGGCCGAAGCGGAAGGCGCCCGCCTCCTCTGCTTTCCGGAAGGTTTTCTGCAGGGCTACCTGACGGAATACGAAGCGGCACGACGAGCTGCGATGGATCTCGGATCTCAGGCATTCGCAGCCGTCATGAGCAGGCTCGCAGATGCCGGCCCCATGATCGTCATGGGCATGATCGAGGTGCAAGGCGAAGCGTTGTTCAACACTGCGGTCGTTATCGAAAGAGGCAAGCTGATCGGCCGATATCGCAAGGCGCATCTGCTCAAGGGAGAAAGCTTCTTCCAGCCGGGCACCGAGACGCCTGTCTTCACGGTCGATGACCTGCGGTTCGGCATCAACATCTGCTACGACACCGGCTTCCCCGAGGCCGCCCGCAAGGTCGCACTTACAGGCGCATCTCTCCTCGTCTGCTGCGCCAACAATATGATGCCGCGCGCCAATGCCGAGAAATTCCGGGACATGCACAATGCCGCCAGAGGCGAGCGCTGCCGGGAAACCGGACTTTGGCTCATATCCGCTGACGTGACGGGAGAACGCGATGGGCGCATTTCGTGGGGGCCGACGGCGGTCCTGAACCCGGCGGGCGAAGTGGAAGCCCAACTCCCCCTTGAATCTCCCGGCCTCCTGGTCTTCGATATCGCCGGCGAACTGTAGTCGCCACAGCAGAATTGGTGCCGACCTCAAGCGGAATATACTTCGCACCAATGCGCCTTGCCGGCGCAACGCGTTCACAAATACCTCGGAACCTTGCGCTCCAGAAGGCTGACCAGCACCGGGTCCATGAACTCGAAATCATCGGGAATGTCGAGGCAGATAATGCGCTTGCCATTCAGCGACTTGCGGAATTTGCGGGTGAGTTTGGCGCGATGCGCCTTCTCCATCACGAAGATGATGTCGGCCCACCCCACCTGTTCCGCATCGAGCGGATTGCAGGCATCATTATTCGTTCCTGCCGACGATACCTCGATGTCCTCGCGCACGGAAAACACCTGCTCGGCGGTCGGGCTTCTCAGCTTGTTCTGGCTGCACACGAACAGCACGTTTCGAGGTTTGATCGACATATCGAAGCCTGTCCGCAAAGTAGGATCGAACGCATGATTGCACCAGCATAAGCACCATCATCGCGCCCGGCAAAGCAGATTCCGTTGCCGGAATAGCGCGGGAAAGGCCGCCTCCGCGCGCCCAAACGCCATCACGCGTTCGTTACCTCCCCGCCTGTAACAACCAGCCCTCTCCTTGCGAATACCCCGACGTGCCCCGCTGAAACAGGGGCATTACGAGCAACGGAGACTATCAATGTTGAAGACTTCCATCAGCACCGCCCTTCTTGCCGGCGCAATCACCTCAGCACTCGCCACGATGGCAAGTGCTGCCCCGCTGACAAAGGCCGAGGCCGCGGCTGCGACCGCTGCCCACAAGGAGAAGTGCTACGGCGTCGCCCTGAAGGGCCAGAACGATTGCGCTGGCGGCCCGGGCACGACATGCCAGGGCACTTCGGTGAAGGACTTCCAGGGCAACTCGTGGAAATTCGTCCAGGGCGGCACCTGCGCCTCGCTTGATCTGCCGGGCGATCGTCATGGTTCGCTGAAGCCGCTGACGCGCGACATCTAAGCACCCGAAACCAGAGCATAAAACCAAATCAGGAAAGCGGAGGCAAACATGGCCAACGTCACCGTGACGACCAACCTTCCCATGGCGACGGAAAGCCCCCTCCGCTTTCCGACACTTCCCGTAGCCGGCCAGGCCGGCACCAGCTTCAAGCCGGAGCATCTTGCAGCCATTGCCGCGGAGACCGGCCCGCAGGGCTTCTTCGAAATCCACGCCGAGAATTACATGGGCGCCGGCGGCCCACCGCATCGCATGCTGGAACGCGTGCGCCGCGACCACCCGGTCTCGCTGCATGGCGTCTGCATGTCGCTCGGCGGCCCGCAGCCGCTCGACCAGGAGCATTTGCAGCGCTTCAAGGCCCTCGTCGACCGTTACGAGCCGGCGCTGGTCTCCGAACATCTTGCCTGGTCGACGCATGTCGATACCTACCTGAACGACCTGCTGCCGCTGCCCTATACGGCTCGGACGCTTGCCCATGTCTGCGATCACGTCGATGAGATGCAGAATGCCATCGGCCGGCCGATCCTGCTGGAAAACCCCTCCACCTACGTGCTCTTTGCGGAATCGGCGATTGGCGAGACGGATTTCATTCGCGAGATATCGCGGCGCACCGGCTGCGGCCTGCTGCTCGACATCAACAATGTCTTCGTCTCCGCCACCAATCACGGCTTTTCGGCGCTGGAATATCTGCGCGACTTTCCGCTCGCCAAAGTCGGCGAGATCCACCTCGCCGGCCATGCCGAACAGGAGGATGACGAGGGCGAGCTTCTCTTGATCGACAGTCATGACGGACCGGTCGCCGATGCCGTCTGGCAGCTCTATGAGATCGTCATTGCCAGATGCGGGCCGATCCCGACGCTCATCGAATGGGACAGCAGGATCCCCGACTGGCCGGTACTGCGCGCCGAAGCGCTGGCCGCGCAGGCGATCCTCGATCGGCACGCTCTCGACCGGGAGACCTCCCATGCGCTCGGCTGACATAGTGCCCATGCGCCGGTCCAAACCCGATTTCGCCGGCCAGTTCTCGGCAGCCCTGCTTTCCCCTGATGCCCCGGCGCCTGATCTGGTCACCGGCCCGCGCGGCAAGCGGGTGGAGAAACGCTACGATGTCTACCGCAACAATGTCACCGTCAGCCTGATTGCGGCGCTGTCATCAATCTTTCCGGCGGTCGAGCGCATCACCGGGACGGATTTCTTCCGCGCCATGGCTCGCTTTCATGTGCGCGAAACACCGCCCGCCTCGCGACTGCTCTTCGAATATGGCCGGGACTTCCCTGATTTCATCGACCACTACGAATATGCGGCCGACATGCCCTGGCTGTCGGATGTGGCGCGCATCGAGCGCGCCTGGCTGGATGCCTATCACGCCGCCGATGCACCGGCGCTGAGCGCCGCCGCGCTCGCGGCCGTGCCGCAGGAGGATCTGGGCGCGGTGACATTCCGGCCGCATCCGGCAACGCGGATGCTTTCATCGGTTCATCCCGCCGTCACCATTTTCGCCATGAACCGCGGCTCAGAACCGGTCGGCCGCGTCGAGGATCGCCCGGAAGACGGGCTGATCACGCGCATCGACGACGAGGTGACCGTGCGTCTTCTGCCGCCAGGCGGAGCTGCCTTTTTCAACGCGCTCCTATCGGGCGAATGCCTTGCGGCCGCCGTCGCGGCAGGCCTCGATGCCTGGCCTGCTTTCGATCTCTCTGCCGCCATCGGCGAGATGATTGAGGCCCATGCCTTTTCCAATATCAGAGCCTTTTCCGCCATCGAACTGGAGATTTCCGATGTCTGATACGCTTGGCTCGCTTTCTCGCAATGGGCCTCGCAACGGCGCTCTCTCCCCGCTGGCGAGGCTTGTGGCGACGGCTGACGGACTTGTCCGGGCCGTCGCCCAGCCCGATCTTGTCCAGGCCGTCATCCGCGTGGCGCTCGCCGTTCCGTTCTGGCGCTCCGGCATCTTGAAATGGGATGGCTTCCTGCAGCTGAACGATACGGCAATCGACCTCTTCACCCAGGAATTCATGCTGCATCTGCCGGGCGGGCCTTATCCCTTCCCCGCACCCGCCGTCATGGCCTTCCTGTCCGGCTGCGGCGAGATCATCTTCCCGACGCTTCTCGTCTTGGGCCTCGCCACCCGCTTTGCCGGCCTCGGCCTGCTGTTCATGACGTTGGTGGTCGAGCTTACCGTTCCCGACGGCTGGCCGATCCACATCACTTGGGCGGCGATGGCGCTGGCCATCATGCGCTATGGGCCAGGCCGCCTGTCACTCGACCATCTGATCGCGAGAATCTCAGGCGCTGCCCAGAAACAGCAATCGGTGTCTGAACTGCCCCCATTTTCGACCGGACACTCAGCATAAGCAGGAAGGCTCAAGCACAGGCTTGAGGATAAGCTTATGTCTAACGAGTTTCGACAGGTTGACTTGATGATCGGTGACGTCCGGCGGCGACGCTGGACAACGGAACGCAAA
>NZ_JBFTSM010000011.1:0-235921 GCF_056400025.1 Rhizobium sp. 01L419 | reverse complement strand
CCGTCGGCATACTGGAAGACCTCCTTGTTGGAGATGTAGTCGAGGATGTCGTTGCCCTTGTTGTAGTGGATGCCGAGGCTCTGTTCCTGAATGAAGGCATTGTAGGAGATGGCGTCGACCTGCAGGCAGGCGGCAAGCGCGATCGGACCAAGCGGGCAATGCGGCGCGACCGCCACGTCATAGGCTTCGGCCATGGCCGCGATCTTGCGGCATTCGGTGATGCCGCCGGCATGCGACAGATCCGGCTGGATGATGTCGACATAGCCGTCCGACAGGACCGACTTGAAGTCCCAGCGCGAATAGAGGCGTTCGCCGAGCGCGATCGGCGTCGAGCAATGGTTGGCGATTTCCTTCAGGGTTTCGCGGTGCTCGGAGAGAACAGGTTCCTCGATGAACATCAGCTTGTAGGGCTCGAGCTCCTTGGCAAGAACCTTGGCCATCGGCTTGTGCACCCGGCCGTGGAAATCGACGCCGATGCCGACATGCGGGCCGATCGCCTCGCGGATGGTGGCGATGGTCTCGACCGCCTTGTCGATCTTCTCGTTGGTATCGACGATCTGCATTTCCTCGCAGCCGTTGAGCTTGATGGCCTTGAAGCCGCGGGCCACAACGTCCTTGGCGTTGCGGGCGACGTCGGAGGGGCGGTCGCCGCCGATCCAGGAGTAGACCTTGATGCGGTCGCGCACCTGGCCGCCGAGCAGCGAGTGGATCGGCTGGCCGAGCGCCTTGCCCTTGATGTCCCAGAGCGCCTGGTCGATGCCGGATATCGCCGACATGTGGATGGCGCCGCCGCGATAGAAGCCGCCGCGATACATGACTGTCCAGTGGTCTTCGATCAGGAAGGGATCCTTGCCGACAAGGTAATCGGCAAGTTCGTGGACGGCGGCTTCGACGGTCAGCGCGCGGCCTTCGATAACCGGTTCGCCCCAGCCGACGATGCCCTCGTCGGTTTCGATTTTCAGAAACAGCCAGCGCGGCGGGACGATATAGGTGGTCAGTTTGGTGATCTTCATCATGGGCCTGTTCATGCGAGTATAAGGTCTGCGGCTTTTCCCGCTGCAGCCATGACAGCAGCGTTGGTGTTGCCGCTGACGATCGCAGGCATCATCGACGCGTCGACTACTCGGAGGCCACGTGTCCCCCTCACCCGCAAGTTCAGATCCAAGACCGCCTCCGGGTCGCTGTCGCGACCCATTTTACAGGTCCCTACGGGATGGTAACCCGTCTTGACAGTGCGTTTGCAGTGAGCAGCCACCGCCTCGTCGCTGGTCACGTCGGGTCCAGGAAAGATCTCCTTCTCGATCAGATCTCTCATTGGCGATGCATCGAGGACCGTTCGCGCGAAACGGAAACCTGCCATAGTCAGACGCAAATCGTCCGGATGGCCAAAAATCTGGGTGTCGACGATTGAGTTCTCCAATGGATCCGCCGAAGCCAATGTTACCGAACCACGTGCCTTCGGTCGGAGCAGAAGCGAGTTGATTGTCACCCCGTCACCAGGTTCCGTCCCCATGACGTCCCGATCAAGATAGACGGTCGGGACACAAAACATCTGAATGGTGGGACGTTCGTTATTGCCGTCGGGGTCATAGAACGCGCACGTTTCGACCCCAGTGGTCGACACCGGCCCCGACTTGAACATCAGATACTGCAACCCCGCCTTGATCATCGGCCAGCCCCGATCCTGGCCATAGTAACCAAATGAACCCTTCGTGGTCGCGACCACCGGGCATTCGTAGTGGTCCTGCAGGTTCTTTCCGACACCGGGCAAGGCGACGGTAGTTTTGAGGCCGTGCCGCGTCAGCTCATTCTCAGGACCGATGCCCGACAGCATAAGAAGCTTCGGCGTCTGGTACGCGCCTGCAGCGAGGATAACCTCCTTGCCAGCCTCTGCTCTCTTACTGGTCCCATTTTGCACATAGTGAACACCGGTCACTTGGTCGCCATTCATCTCAAGCAATGTAACCGTTGCTTCAGTTTCGATCGTCAGCAGCGGGTTGTTCATGATTGGTGTGAGAAAGGCGTCAACAGCGCTGGAGCGCTTGCGCGTCTTCCAATCAATCGTGTGCTGCATAAAGCCGACCCCAAACTGGCGTTCGCCATTGAAGTCTGGATTGTAGGGGATGCCCATGCCCTGCAGTGTCTTCACGTATGTTCGCGTCATCGGACTGGTATGGCCGAGATGCGAGATCTTTAATGGTCCGCCTACTCCGTGAAACTCACCAGCAAGGTGGTCATTATCTTCCTGCGCTTTGAAATAGGGCAGCAAATCGTCATAAGACCAGGCGCCGTCGTTAGACCCCTCCGGTGTCACGAGCTCGTTCCAAAAATCGAAATCGGCGGCCTGGCCTCGCATGTAAACCATTGCGTTGACTGTGCTGCCGCCTCCCAGCACCTTCCCCTGTGGTACGATCGGGCCGCGTCCGTTCAGTTGGGGCTGTGGCTTCGTCTGATGCATCGAAAGATACGTGTCCTTGGCGAGGAACTTCATGTACCCCGCTGGAAAGTGCATGATGGGGTTTGCCTTCGCAGGACCTCGCTCGAGTATCAGAACTTTGGCTTTGCCGTCACGCACCAGCTTTGACGCGACGACGCAAGCGGAGCTGCCTCCGCCAACGATAATGTAGTCGTAACGGTCTCTGACCGACATTCATGAACTCCGGTTTGTAAATCAGATGTTTGACGGACGCAGGCGCATACTTCCCGAAAAACTCTCGCCCGGCTGCAAGACCTTCAGGTCACCGAGATCAGATAAATTGTGTCCGTTGGCCAAATGGCTCATCGGCTCAAAACAGAAATAGTCCCGCTTGAAGTTCGGATCGAAGACTGCGTCCGACACGAAGATAAAGGCGTGCTTGAAGATAGCATCCGCCGTCAGGTGCAGCGCCGTGTGCCACTCCGGCCATGTTATCAGGGCCTCGCCGCTCCAGTCTTCGAAACCGTTATTGACCCATCGATTGGGCAATGGCGCTGGCGAGGTGAAATCGAGGTCGGAGGGAATTTCAGTTCGTTCACCCGGCAGCCAGCCTTCTGCTTCGGTCCAATATTTGCGCGCCGGTGCCTGCAGGGCGGTCCTGGCCGTCATCGGAAAGTAGGGATGCCAACCGAGGCCGAACGGCATCGCGCGCGCGCCACGATTTTCGACGGCGAGGGTCACCGTCAGCTCCTCTTCATTTAATGTAAACTGTTGGTGAGCCCGGTATTCGTAGGGAGTTGCTCCGCCCCTGTGGGTGAAGGTCATTTCCGCGGATTGAGGCGTCCTCCGTCCGAGGGTCCACTCTGACTGCCAACCCTCTCCGTGAAGATAGTGCCTGTCCCATCTGGTATTTGGTGTGAACTGGTGGTCAACACCGTCGAATTGGAAACGGTTGTCCTTCACTCTGTTTCCAAAGGGAACGAGCGGATAACAAGAGGAACCCAACGCATCAGCGTTATCCGACTGGCTCGGGCGCAATAAAGGAACCTTGCCGATGCCGACGTCTCGCCAAAAGCCAAGCACGAGTCCGCCCTTTGTCGAAATCCGAAGCGAGAGGGAACCGGCTGCGAGGTTAATTACCGACATGCATCAACCCTTGTTGCGCGACATGCTGCGCTTGATTGCCTGAATGTTGGCAAGCACCGCAATAACGATAATAAGGCCGCGTACCACCTGCTGGAAAAAGGGGTTGATCCCAAGCAGAACAAGGCCATTACCGATGAGGGTAATAACAAGGACGCCGAGTAGCGTGCCGAGCATCGAACCTCGCCCACCCGAAAGCGAGGTGCCCCCAACCACAACTGCGGCAATAACGTCAAATTCCAGACCCGTCGCAGCCGTGGCGTTTCCGGATCCAAGCCGTGAAACAAGCAAGATCCCGGATATTGCGGCCATGGCTCCCGCAATTGCAAAAAGCGCGACACGGATTTTCGATACGCTGATGCCGCTCAGGAACGCTGCATGAGCATTGCCGCCAATCGCAAAGACAGACCGACCGAAGGCGGTCTTTCGGCTAACGAATGTGAAGACCGCAAATAGCAGCAGCATTATGATCGCAGCCGGAGGTATTCCAAGAAAGGAGCGATCCAATGCGTCCAGGGTATCATTCCGCCCGATAGAAACAGGAAGCGCGTCCGTGACAAAGAGAGCCGTGCCGCGCAGGGCACTCCAAAGGCCAAGAGTGCCGACGAAGGATGGGACATCGAAATAGGCCCGCAGGGCACCCGCGATAGAACCCAGTAACGCGCCGACGACGATTGCAAGTGCGAATGCGATCGGAGTGGGAACACCCCACTGCAAGAAAAATGCCAGGATTACGGAGATGAATGCCACCATTGGTCCGACGCTGACGTCGATCTCACCAGCAATGATGATGAGCGTGGCAGCCCATGCGGCAATGCCGATTGTTGCGGCATCGCGAAGAATGTTGATCTGATTGTTGAACGATAGGAAGCCGTTCGCCGTTGACGTAAAGACGACATAAAGCACAGCGATTGCCACGAACAAGCTCAGTTCGTTCATATGCTGCGAGAAAGTGAAACCCGAGTTCTTTGAGCGGGCGGAAGTGGGCTTTGCAGCCTGATCGAGCGACATCTTATGTCTCCCTCAATGTCCTGCGATGCAGGCGGCCATCAAGGCGTCCTGATCGATGTTTGGTGATTTGAATTCTTCGTGCAGAGCCCCATCCCGCAGAACGAGAACCCGGTCGCAAACCAGGGGCAGCTCCTCGATCTCGCTTGAGACGAAGACAATGCTGCGCCCTTCGGCGGCGAGCTGACGGATGATTGCATAGATCTGTGCTTTCGCCTCGACATCAACGCCTCGCGTCGGCTCATCAAGCAGCAGAACACGGCTGTTGGCGTAGACCCACCGGCCGATGACCACCTTTTGCTGGTTGCCACCCGACAGCGTGCCAATCGGTGTATCGGTGCGTGCCGTCTTGATATGCAATCGCTCTATGACTTTGCGCGTCGCGTCGGTCATCAGTTTGGAGGACAGGATCCCGCGCTTGCTGACGCTGGCAAAATTCGTCGCCAACGTATTTTCGTCGACGCCGAGAAGCGGGACGATCCCCTCCTCCTTCCGGCTTTCGGGCGTGTATCCAAAGCCACTCGAAATCATTCGCTTGTATTGGCCCGGTTGAACCGCCTTGCCGTCAACGAGTACGCTGCCCTTGTCCGGGCGGCGGACACCCATGATTGCCTGGAGCAGTTCGGTGCGTCCAGATCCGAGCAGCCCGGCTATCCCGAGGACCTCGCCTGCTCTCAGGGCGAAAGAAACGGCGGTGAGCTTGGGAGCGAGCGTCAGCTCTCTTACCTCGAGAACTGTCTTCTCCTGGCTTCTGTTTTCGAGCGCCGCTGCTTGAGACGCTTCTGAGCCAAGCATGAGCCGGACGATCTCGCGTGTATCAGCGCCCTTCACGTCCACGGTATCGATAATGCGGCCATCTCGCATAATGGTCGCGGAATGGGCGATCTGGCGAATTTCATTCATGCGGTGGCTGACATAGATGACGGCGATCCCTTCAGATGCAATCCGCTTAACCGCCGCGATTACCTTTTCTGCTTCCGCTGCCGCCAGTGAGCTCGTCGGCTCGTCAAGGATGACGAGCTTCGGCTTGCCGAGAAGGACACGAGCTATCTCAAGCAATTGGCGCTCTGCCGGGCTCAGGGCAGCCACAAGCGCGTTGGGGGCCCGGTCAAGACCCAGTCGGCTCATCGCCTCCGAGGCTTCGGCCTCCATGTCGGAGTATTGTATGATGCCCGCCTTTCGCGGCCACCTCCCCAAGAACAGGTTTTCCGCAAGCGTCATTCCCGGCACCAGGCTGAGTTCCTGGTAGACCACCCGCACTCCCTTGTCGAAAGCGTCCTGCGCCCGGCTAGAACCTGTATGACGGAGTTCCTCCCCATCGACCGCAACGGTTCCGCGATCTGGAATTTCGGCGCCGGTCAGAAGCCTGATGAGCGTCGACTTGCCAGCACCATTCTTACCCAGAAGCGCCCTTACTTCGCCCGCAGCAACTTCAAAAGTTGCGTTGTCCAGCGCCAATACGCCGGGATACTGGCGAGTGCATCCTTGAATCGATGCGAGCGGATGCCGAGCCGTTGCCTGAACGGAGCGCGATATCTGTGTCATGAAGCTTTCCATCGCTGAGGAGATGCCGCCAGTCGCCTGGCGGCCTCGATTGTTGGTCCCATCAGGCCAAAGACATCACGGGATACCGTCGGCGTGCGCCTTCAACCAAGCTTTCCCGTCTTCGGAAGACTTGTAGAGATCAATGTCGTACGCAACCTTGATGCCTTCCGGCGGCTGGCCATCGATCGACTTGATGGCCTGCGCAAGCGCGAGCTTGCCGAGACCCTGGCCTGAAATGTCGACGACCGCCTTGATAACCGTGAAATCTGCAATTTCCTGCGCGATCTCGGTCGTCATATCGCCGCCGAAAACGACAACTTTGCCGGTCTTGCCCTGGCTTTTGACCGCGCGAGCGGCACCAAGCGTTGCGCCACCGGCTTCGCCGAAGAAAGCGTCTATGTCGGGATTGGACGATAGCATCGTGCTCGCGACAGAGACGGCCTTGTCAAGGATCGCACCTTCCTGGTTGGCGACGATCTGGGCGCCCGGAACCTTCGCCTTCAATGCTTCTTCGAAGCCCTTACGGCGAGTAACGCAAACTTCGACAAATTCGCAATTTAGAACAGCGATCTTCGGCGCGTCCTTCTTCTCTGCAATGAAATAGTCGGCAGCCGCATCGCCCAGCTTATGCCCAAAATCGTAGGGGTCGCCGACCGCGTAAGCCGAAATATATTCCTTCATGTCGGCGTCGTTCAGGCAGGTATTGTAGCAGACGACAGGAATGCCAGCTTCATGGGCGCGACGGATTGCACGATTGGAACCGTCAGCGGAAACCGGAGAGACGATGATTGCCTGTACGCCAGAGGAAATCAGCGAGTCGATGAAAGAAGACTCCTTGCTCACGTCACCTTGAGCATTCGTCTCGATGATGTCGAGCTTGCGGCCAGCGTCATTCGCCCCCGTTTGAATGCCTTTCCGGACACCGGCGTAGAAACCCTGCGCATCCATATAGATCGCGCCGACTTTCAAATCCTTGTCCTGGGCGTAGGCCGGCGTGATCAACGCGGCGCTGAATGTGCTGAGCGCCAAAATGGCGGCGTTCGTGACGAGCTTGATCGCTCCCTCCCTTTTGAATGCGAAATCGATGGATAATCCGCCTTGCGGCTCCACCGTCACCAGCAAACAATATTATTCATCCGATTAATGTCAATATAAATACGATTTATTTTTTTATAAGTGTGGTTTTTCTGGCGAGTTTCGTGCTAGTTGAATTGGGTAAGGGTGGGCGAAATGAACCGACAGCCATTGTCGAAGAATGGCGCGAAGCCAGGAATGCGGAGAAGTGATGCGAACCGAGAGGACGTTGACGGAAAGCGGAGAGGAGATCGCGGGCCGCGGAAAGCGTTCCGTCCGCGAAGCGCTGTTGACGCAACTCGTCGAGCAAATTGTCTCAGGGGAACTAGCCGAGGGTTCGACACTTCCGAACGAGGCGGACTTGACGGACAGGTTCAATGTCAGCCGCACCAGCTTGCGTGAGGCGATGCAATATCTGGTAGCGTTGGGGATGACCCGCTCCCGCACGAGAGCGGGAACGATCATCCTCCCACGCGAGAACTGGAATTATCTCGATCCTCTCGTGCTCGATGTGATGTTGTCCATAGGTGGCGACGAGACATTCTATACTTCCCTGATCGACGCACGACAGCTCCTGGAGCCTGCAGCTGCCGCACAGGCGGCCACGAATGCCACCGCCAGGCAGCTTTCTCGCATCGCCCAAGCGTATGAGGACATGGTGGATGCCAATTCCCGCGATAACGAAGAATGGAGCCGAGCAGACCTGGACTTCCATACGGCCATCATCAATGCCAGCGGCAACTGGGTCTACAGGCAGTTTGCCAGTGCAATCAGAGCCGCCCTACTCGCAAGTTTCCGCCTTACAAACCGCGCGAGCCAGTCTCACGAACAGGCTCTCGAGAAGCATCATGCAGTCCTGGATGCTATCAGGATGAGAGAGCCACAGGTTGCCCGCGCTGCTATGGAAACGCTTATTGGCGTGGCCAGAGCCGAGATTACGGATGCACTGAGGCTCGACAAGTGCAAGTGAACGCGTCGAGGCATATCCGGCGCATCCATGCATCAGCCATAAGCACCACCGTTTCCGTCCCAGATCATCGCCGGAAATGCGGCTTTCAGGCATGACGCCGGGACGTGAGCAGGGCTGAATGACAAAGGCCGATCGTGCGGCCTTTCCAGTGCGACACTGTCAGCCTCCCTTCACGGTCAGTGGCTTGCGTCCCGACCACAGGAGTGGGCCATGCTCTACCACGAACAATCCGAAAGATGCCGTCCAGCCGATCGCGGCTACAGCAAGGATTTCCGTCGTCAGCGCGGGAACGAGTTCGGCAAGCGGCCGGACAAGTGCAACGCAGCCAAGCAGGACGTAGGAAATATTGGTCGTCCGGCTCGATTTCAGTTTCCGTCCGGTATGGCCGCGCGTTGCCCGCGTCATCACCGCCAGCATCATCATTGAAATCGTGCCGATCGCGAAGATATGCAGCACGCCCACTTCGGGCAGCCATCTGGATGCTTGAAGAGCGATGGCGGCAAAACCGATCGGCACGAATAAGAAGGTGGCATGCAGGACGAACAGAATGGGCTCCGGCCAGGTGGCCCAGCCCCGCCAGCGGACCAGCCTGATCGTGTTCAGGATCGCCGCGACGCCCGCCACCCCGCAAACAGCCGTGGATTCCGGCACGCACGTCCACAGGACAAGCGCGACCGCACCGATGATGATGGTTGCTGCATCGAAGGTGTTATACGGCACCGGAAAGTCCGTACGGCCGAACTGATTGATCCAGTTGCGGGTGAAGCTGGGCAGGATCCGACCCCCGACAATCGTCACGAGCAGCACATAGGCACCGATCCCGAGACGGATCGCGAGTTCCGGGCCTACGCCCTCGATGACCTGGATATGAAAGACCAAGTTTGCGAGCGAAAGGACAAAAAGTCCCGCGATAACTTTTAAATCCTTCCATTTCTTGCCGGCTACGACCTCACGCGCGCAGATAACGAGCATGACAGGCAGAAACAGGCTGTCGATGGCGGTCGCAGCGATGATCCCGACCGAGCCGCTGGCCAGCATCGCGATACGGCCGGCGCACCAGATTGCAAACAGGACTGCCAGCGGCCTTCCGGCGATCGGCAGGCGGCCGGTCCAGTTCGGGATCGCCGTCAGCAAGAAGCCGGCCAGCACCGCCGGTGCGAAGCCGAACAGCATCTCATGCGCATGCCAATACAATGGTCCGTAATCCGATGCGACAGGGATGCCGAAGTTGAGATAGGCCACCCACAGGTCGAGGCTTGCAATAGCCCAGAGCGCCGATGCCAGGAAGAAGGGCCGGAAGCCATAGGAGAAGAGGACCGGTCCGGTTCGCGACATGCCGCGCGGAAAATCTCGCGCGGCATCCGAAGTGTTTTTCATTTCCGTGTCTCCAAATTGACGACACAGCAATGCCGAGGATTGTCGGGGCAGTCGTTGAGATTACGCAAACAGCGGCGGCAGAACTTTGCGCTGACACAAATAGTCAGTTTGCTCCAAATCAAAGAGTCCAATGGGGTTTCTACTACCTTCCTTCTCGACCGGGCGGCGTTCGCTCGCTCTTCGACTACGGGAGATTAGAAATGACGAACACTCTGCAAATGACCCGTCGCACGATGCTTACGGGCGCTGCCGTCGCAGGAGCGCTAACGCCGATCATCATCGCGAATAGCGCTGCCCATGCCGACGAGGTGGTGGCAGCGAACGCGCCCAGGAAGGCGCCGACAGTCGACTTCACCAAGCTTCAGCGAGAAAAGGTCGAACTGGTCAAGCCACCCTTCGTCCATCCACACAGCCAGAAAGCCGAGGCTGGCCCGAAGATCAAGGAATTCACGCTGACCATCCAGGAAAAGAAGATGGTGCTCGATAAGGATGGGACCGAGGTGAACGCGATGACGTTCGACGGTTCGGTGCCCGGCCCGCTGATGGTCGTCCACCAGGACGATTATGTGGAGCTGACGCTGGTCAATCCCGAAACGAACACGATGCAGCACAATATCGACTTTCACGCCGCAACGGGCGGGCTTGGCGGCGGTGCGCTGACGGTCGTCAACCCCGGCGAAAGCACCGTCCTGCGCTTCAAGGCGACAAAGGCAGGGGTCTTCGTCTACCACTGCGCACCTCCCGGCATGGTGCCCTGGCATGTCACGTCGGGGATGAACGGCGCAATCATGGTTCTCCCGCGCGAGGGTCTCACCGACGGCCATGGAAAACCCCTCGTCTACGACAAGATCTACTATGTCGGCGAGCAGGATTTCTACATCCCGCGCGACGAGGCCGGCAAGTTCAAGAAATACGACAGCCCCGGCGAGGCCTACGAGGATACGCTTGCGGTGATGAAGACGCTAACCCCGACCCACATCGTCTTCAACGGCGCCGTCGGCGCGCTGACGGGCGACAATGCGATGACCGCCAAGGTCGGCGAGACCGTGCTCATCGTGCACTCGCAGGCCAATCGCGACACGCGACCGCATCTCATCGGTGGGCATGGCGAATATGTCTGGGCGACCGGCAAGTTTGCGAACGTGCCCGACATAGACCAGGAGACCTGGTTCATCCCGGGCGGCACAGCGGGTGCGGCGCTCTACACTTTCGCGCAGCCCGGCATCTACGCCTATGTCAACCACAACCTCATCGAGGCATTCGAACTCGGTGCGGCTGCCCACTTCAAGGTCACCGGGGACTGGAACGACGATCTGATGACTTCGGTGAAGTCGCCGTCGGCCAGCTGACCTTGATGGGACTGTGCAGGCCGTGAGGGCGGCCTGCACAGTATGTTTTCTTTAAAAAGGGGGCGCATGTTGCGAAAAGGACATGACACCGCATGCCGAGACTGCAGGAATTTCCGGCATTTCGATCGTACTTCCGCTTGTGCTTCTTGCGGTCCTTTCGGCAACGCTTGCGGTTGAGGCCGGGTTGATAAACATCGGGCGGCGCGATGCCGCATTTGCCGCTCCCGAGGTCATAACCATTGCACCCCATGAATTCCAGTATCGCGACGCGACTGAGTATTTCCGCAAGGGCCTGGCGGTCGATGCGCCGAAGCGCGAGGCCTACGTCCGGATGCCCCTGACGATCATGAGATATCAGACCAGCCTTTTCGAATATGACCGTTGCGTGGCCGATGGCGCCTGCCCCGAACCGGAAGGGCGAAGCACAACCTCCGGCGACGACACGCCGGTCACCGGCGTCAGCTATGAGGACGCGTTGCGCTACGCGAACTGGCTGTCGCAGAAGTCGGGCGAGCAATGGCGGCTTCCGACCGACTTCGAACTCGCCTACGCTGCCGCCGATCGTTTCCCCGACGACGCACTCGGCACCGATGCGAACAGCAAAAACCCTGCGTTGCGCTGGCTTGCAGACTATGAACGCGAGGCGCGACGCACAGCCTCGAGCGACCCGGCGCCGCAGCCGAAGGGATGGTTTGGCGTCAGCCAGACCGGGCTTGCCGATTTCGGTGGAAACATCTGGGAATGGACCTCGACCTGCAACAAGCGTGTCGACCTCGAGAAGGAAGCCGTCGTCGACGAGCCAGACCCGGCGAACTGCGGTATCATGATCGCCGCCGGCAGGCACCGCGCTCCGATGAGCACTTTCGTCAGAAACCCCAAAGGCGGCGGATGCTCGGTCGGCAGCCCGCCCGACAATCTTGGTTTCAGGCTCGTCCGGCGGCTGGGCTTCATCGAGAGCATCGAAGACTTCACGCGCCGCGTCGCAGCCGATATGATCGGCGGCGCCATTTTCAAAGAGGTTCAGCAGGACGACAATGAAGGTTGACCGTACAGTTTTGAAGTCACTGCCGCTTTTCGAGCGCATGACGGATGCCGACCTCGACGTCATGCTCGAGCACGCCACACCGCGCCGCATCGCCCAGGGCGATGCGGTTTTCGAGCAGGGAGCTGCCGCGAAATCGTTCTTTCTGCTGCTGCACGGCAGGCTCAAGGTCACGCAGGTCACCCATGACGGCCAGCAGATCATCGTCAGGATGGTTCATCCGGGCGACCTGTTCGGCTTCGCCATGGCGCTGCGCCGACAGGACTATCCGGGAACAGCCACGGCCGCAGCGGAAAGTCTCATTCTCGGATGGCCGACCGACATGTGGTCGCGGTTCGTCGAGCAAAATCCCCGCCTGGCAATGACTGCCATGCAGACGATCGGCCAGCGGCTTGAGGAAGCGCATACGCGCATCCGAGAGATGTCGACCGAAGAAGTGGAAAAGCGGGTTGCCCATGCCGTGTTGCGTCTGTCCAAACAAGCCGGCAAGGCGGTCGGAACCGCGATTAAAATCGATTTCCCGATATCGCGGCAGGATATCGCCGAGATGACGGGTACGACATTGCACACGGTGTCGCGAATCCTCAGTACCTGGGAAGGCAAGGGCATTGTCGAGGGCGGCAGGCAGAAGTTGACGGTCACCGATCCGCAGCGTCTTCTGAGACTGGCGGAAGGCAAAGGCGATTAGCTCGCAGATTGTCGGGCGGCTTCCCGGATGAGGACCCCAATGCGGGCCGAATATTCAGTTGCTCCCCACTGGGGCCACAGGCAGGCTTCGCAGCGCTCGGAGGCAATGGATAACCTGTGCGGCAAAAGTCCGCGCACGCTCGCCGTCCTGATCATTGCCGGCAATATCCCCGATGCTCAGATAGCTGTCGACGAGTAGTTCGAAGAGCGGAAGGGCGCTTTCCAGCGCGGCCTGCGACGATCTCGACATATTCGGCGCGCTTTCGAAAGGCGCTTCGCCCAACGATTTTGCCCTGTGGTTCGACTGGTCCACAAGAGATCGCAGTTCGTTATTTTCCCTTGGACCAACAGCTTTCGCCGCCATCGATTGGAGATGAAGCCCCAGCCTCTGTTCCAGCGAACCCAAGGTTTGCTGGCCAACGACCTGGAGGTCTTCGCCTTCGGCCGCATGCCGCTCGCCATCTCCGCACGCTGTGCTCATGCCCGTTCGAAAGGGCGAACCAAGGACAACTGCCAGTTCGTCTGCCAGGAGGATCCTGATGGCATTACAGTCAAAACCATTTCAGGTCAGCCCTTTCTTGCCCTGAATGGCGTCCAGACGCTTTCGCATACATGTCAGGCGCTTCTTGAGCCCCTCGACGAATGGACAGGATGGGGCGTCAGTTCGCTTCGACTATCGCCGCAGACCTGCGACATGGTCGAAGTGTCCCGGACTTTTCGCGGGATGTTGAACGGAGAAATCGAGTCTGGGCAGGCGTTGGCGAGGTTGCGCGATCTTTATCCGGACATTCCGCTATCGAACGGGTTTCACCACGGCAAGACCGGCGCGGAATGGGTCGCGCGCCTGAGAAACGCAAAGGAAGCGACACAATGACCACGAGCCTGGCGGAAAGTGATGCTGCTGGCGACAGAAAGATCTTCTCTGCTCTGCGTCAGATAAAGGCCTTTGCAAAGGACCCGGATTGCGACTGCAGTTGTACCCTCATTATCGCGGAATTGCTCGCACGCCTGGCCCCAAGACAAAGAGCCGCCGTTGCGCAGGAGCTGTTCATGTCGGCACTGCGTCAGCGGACGAAGGTCGGAACACTCCTCGAGCTTCTGAAGGAACTCTATCAGTTCGGACCCGCCTCTGAGATCGGCGAGGTCGAGGAGGCGGCTCTGATTTTCGACGATGTGGCAAAACAGGCAAGAATGGGCTCTCTGCTTCTCAGAGCCTTCGCCGCCAACCGGCGCGACGTTGTTGACGGTCGGCAAACTTTTATCGCCAACCAGGCCGGGGAACGTCGGTCATGACCGCAGACGGCCGCCGGGACCGACATGTCGACGTGCTCGAGTTCATAAGTTGTGGCGGCTCGACCGGAAGCGAGGCGCGCGCAGCACTCGAATTGCTTCTCCTGCAGACACGGTCGATCCTCACGCCGGGACCGAATGCCGGCGAGCGATTGGACGGTCGGCGCGGGCGCGGCGACAATAAGGCGGGCGCACGTCCGTATCCGTGAGTCCGCGTCCTCGGCTACCGCCGCCAGCAATTGACCGCCAGTTCACGAACATCATTGCATTTGCGCCAGATCAAGTACGGCCGAGGCGGAAGGTTTAAGCTCGTCACATGACTAGGAGTGATTGAAATGGGAAGCTTTAGCACCTGGCATTGGCTGATCGTCCTCGCCATCGTCCTCATCCTGTTTGGACGCGGCAAGATCCCCCAGCTCATGGGCGACGTCGCACATGGGATCCGGGCCTTCAAGAAGGGCATCGATGACGGGCAGGTTAGCGAGAAGGACAGGGACGGCGATGCAGATCGATCTTGATCCGGATCAATGCGTGTTCGGTCATGGTTGAACGTCCGGGGAAGCCCAAGATGGAATATTCGATCATCTCGGCCCGGTTCGACGACGCGGAAAAATGCGGTCGCGTCGGTCTTCGAACCGCCGAGCAAATCAGGTCACTGATCGTCACCCGGCGATCGCTACTAAGCGTCGCCTCGCCCCCGCGCGCGAGTGAGGCGCGGCTTTTCCAGTTTCTGCATAGCTTTTGCGAAATCGCGCTCACCTATGGCAAATGCGATCCGAGGCAGGCCGGGACCCTGATCGTCACAGCAACCGACGTAAGACGTTGGCGCCGCGGTTATTCACAGTCAGAACCGCTGTGGACGTGGCACGGTATCGACAGTACAATTACACCCGTTCCCCGCCGAATTGATCCATTGCCTAGCTTATGCGCTTCGGCAGAAACGCTCGAATGCTTCGCGGGTGCATAGGTTCTGGAGATGTTCCTCGTCCTGATCGTCCGCGAGATGACGAAGCACCAGCTTGAGCAGTTCCCATTCGGTGGCGCGGTTGCGATTGAACCACGACGCCTCCGCAATATCGTCATAGATGTGGAGAACGCGCCTGGCGGTGACTGGATCGAGATCTCTCAGGAGCATGGTGGGAGAGGCCGCTTTTCGAACATGGATTACATCCCTATGGTGATGCGAGAGCTTCGCTCGTCTTCAATGAGGCAGCACAACAGGGGTGATGATGTCTTCGCATGACGGACGAATATCGCATGCCGTTGCTATCGCCCCTCGGCTTGCTCGTCCTTGATAAATCTCAATCTGGCCGGAGCGGTACTCGAACTGATACAGATCAAAACCGTCCGTCAGAAATCATGAGAAGGGTGGCAGACAATCAAGGACCGGATTTGATGAACCTGCCGACATTCGTTATCGCCGTCTTCACGCTGCTGATCCTTCCAGGCCCCACCAATGCGGTTCTGGCCTTGGCGTCGACAGCGCTGACTGTCTGGCGGTCTCTGTCGCTCATCGCCTCGGTGGTGCTCGCCTATCTCGCAATCATCGTTCCGGTGTCGGGCATCGCCGCCCCGCTCCTTAATGGCCATCCAGGCATCGCCTGCATCGCCAAGCTCGCTTCGGCGATATGGGTTCTCTATCTTGCGCTCAAGCTATCGGTTCCGGCACCGGCGGGCCGCCAGAACGCGCTCGGCATCGGTCAGCTCTTCGTCACGACGCTGCTCAATCCCAAGGCCATCATCATCGGCCTCACCCTTGTGCCTGCCGTCCAGGCGGGAGTGCCCGCAGCGATGGTGGCATTCGTCTGTTGCGCAACGGTGACGTCGGCAACATGGCTTGGTATTGGCGGTCTGCTTGTCGGGCGCCACGCGCAAATGCCACCTCTTGCGCGGCATTGCGGTTGCGCGGTGCTGGTCGCCTTCTCCCTGACACTTGCCGTCAGCGCTCTTTGGACCTGAGACCTGTGTGAGATTTTCATGCCGGATAGCGCGGCCTTAAGACACCTATGAGCCATCGTTCACGTGGTTATACAGTGCCGGTGACTGTCTGCTGGCGTGACCTTTGGCGCGCTTCGACGATGGGTCTCTCCGGGTCCCTAACGCGCCTTCATAAACGACCAAACCGAGATAGCGCTCGCCCGTTTAGTCCCAGATATGCACAAAAATTGCGACAATCATCATATATGACATGTCAAATTCAGGTCAGCCGTGCCGCTGACGCAGGGACCCACATAAGGAATCCGCTAGCCTTCGGACCGATCATCTCGTCTCGAGTATCCTCTCCGCTTTCAGCTCGCGCAGAGCTTCTTCAACGCATTCTCCACTCCCTTGCGAAGGGCAGCCGAGATCTCGGGTTCGAATGTTGTGACAACGTCACCAAACTCGCCGCCGGCCTCAATGATCTCGATCGAACTTCCGCTCATGACACAGGTGGCAAGATTGGCCTGCAGGTGAATTCGAGCCTTTGCCGAAAAACCGCCCTGGAGAGGGGCATTGTCCGATGTCCGGCAGGCGAGCGTGCCGAGTGCGCTTGCCTCGGCCAAATCTCTGTCAACCCGGATTTCAAGCGTGTCGATCCTAACGAAGTCGAGCTTATCGATGCCCAATTGGATCTTCACGCCCAGGACCGATTGCCTGACCTTCAAAGGCTTGCAGGGCTGGGCTGCCCCAATCGCTCGTTCGAGAAC
The DNA here is from genome assembly GCF_056400025.1 of Rhizobium sp. 01L419. Classification (NCBI taxonomy): domain Bacteria; kingdom Pseudomonadati; phylum Pseudomonadota; class Alphaproteobacteria; order Hyphomicrobiales; family Rhizobiaceae; genus Rhizobium; species Rhizobium sp. 01L419. The sequence continues at coordinate 219,333 of NZ_JBFTSM010000011.1, read as the reverse complement.
ATTGGCGGCGGATGCCGGCGAGCTCAAGAAGGGGGTGACGACGATGACCGCTGTGAACGCCATGCACCTCAGAAGGTGCCGGGCGTTCCGGTATGTCATGGCCTGACGTCTCAGCTCGCCGGGCGAGCCTGTCAAGCCAGACCCCATCTTCGAACGAATTTCAAAATGATCGACACGCATGCTCATCCTCAGGTCGAAGTGTGTCTGGCGACATCAGAATACAGCGTCCTTATGCAAAGGGAAGAATGTTGCATCAGGTCCCCAAATACCCGGCTCCAGCGTAGCGGCAGGCATCGGTTCCCAAATCTATCGCCGGAGAAACTTCGACCCGATCGCGACAAACGTGGCTGTCAGCAATGGGGAGCGAACTGTGCGATGGCACAAAACCGCCGATGTCCCGGCTGTCAGCCAGAGCAATCACCACACCCTCTCATCGCAATTCTACTCGCAGTTGCCTCATCGAAGCGCGCTGGATGGTGGTTTCGGAAGGGACAAGCGCCAGGAACGCGGCCAATGCGGTCTCCTATGAAGGAGTCTCGCAGTCCGAGCGCGAACACGCAAGAACCCGTCGCCGCATAATCGTCCTGGACGTCTTCCCAGGTGGATCGTGTATTTGTCAACAGAGGCACGTCGCCGTTCGGTGAGATCGTCAAGGCTGGCGCTCCCGCAGGCAAACAGCAGGCGGGCAGAGCAATGCCCGGGGTCTGGCACTGTCTCCGCCCGTCCCTCGATCGGCGAGGCCGGTCGATCTCTTATGCCTGTTCCAAACCGTCGCAGAGCGACTGCGACACCCACGCTAACCCTTCCGTCAATGCGTCATTGCAGGCTTTGGCTTCCTTTCCGTCCATTGCGGCGGAGCGCCGTACTTCGAAGCGACCACCCCAAGCAGCCCGGGTGCGCGGCCGAACGCATCGCAGGCAGCATATTTCGGCTTTCCGCCGAGCCAGGACCGAGCGCGTTGTCTTGACGGAAGTGAGAGGTTCAGTGCCTTCGGTTCCTTTCCGGCGATCAGCACCCGCGAAAAATCACCGGCAAATTTTGTTGCGAGGCCATAAGCGTCCCCGACCTCGGAAACGCGGGGATTGTCCTGAATGGAGTTGGCGCCACGTGCCCACAGCATTGCGGCATTTTGCATTCCAGTGGCGTCGAGCGCTTCGGCTTCGATCGCCAGGCCACCGAGGCCGAAGGGGAGGCGCGGCACGCTCACAGGCAAGGCAAAGCCCGAACCAACGCTGACGACGGTTGCGACCCCGGCAACGGCTTTGTTGGTCGGAACGATGTCGGCGACGACCGAACGGACGGTCAGATCTGCCGGCTGGCCGGCTGGGACCATCTGGTATTTGTCGCTTAGCGCCACGCACAGCGCCCGGTCGAGAGCGTTGGAAACCAGAGACCGGTCGGCCTCGGACTTGATTTTGGACGCAGCGCTGAAGGAAAAGACGGTCGGAACGATAGCGACGGTCTTTACCCGTGCCAGTTGCTGCCCGTCGGCGTAGAGCCGTTTCTTGCCGAGCGTCCCCTTCGATGGACCGAGATTCGTGTAGGAGGCCAGCGTTCCCGCCTCCTTGAGTGGCACGGCAGCACACCCGGAAACGGTTGCCGTTATCAGTAAGGCAATAAACGCCAGGAGCGATGCCCTGGACTGCTGGTTGAAAAGCGGTTGGTTGAAAAATCGACGACGTGAATGCGAATTGCTGGGCATGTTTCTCGTTGGCCTCTGGTCATGACGATGACCGGACACTCGGAGCAAACAATTGCTACACCATTACATGGTCCACCGTTTGCTGCATTTGGATGCAGGATCGATACTTCTGTTCCCTGCTCGACGCCAATGCAATCAACGTTGCTCCGCTGAACCATGTGCCCGGCGCTGTCGTAACCCTTATGGGAGCGATCGAACGTCTCGACGGTTCTTTGCGCCGGCAAGGTCCGCAAGTGGCAGGGCGCTTTGCCTGGTCACGACATTGCCAAGCTCAGGGTCGAACTGGAAGGAAGCCGCGACTATCTGATTGAAGCGGCAGGCATCAAACCACTTTATTTCTGAGCAGCCCAAGCAACGAGTGGCTCTTATTTTGGTCACTCATCGCGAGTGGGCGTCAACAGAATTGTCGACGCCGCCACTCCTTCGTCTCCTGGCGCCGGAAGCTGAATAGTTATTTGGCTGAGCGGGTCAGCTCCCCTGCGGTTGGCACGAGAGCTAACATTTTCAAGCCGAAGATTGGTTCAGAACGAAAGACGCGTTCCCGATCAGCCGCCAAGTACAAATCGAGAAAATGCGAGGGAATTCTGCGCATCCTCATCCATCTTCGCTTCGTCTGCGCCGTCAGTCAGGTCCCGCCAGACCCGAATGTCAGAGCCAATCGTACCACCGGTCTTGACGAATGGTTCCATGACGACAGCGCCACTGTAGTCGATCTCGCGGAGCGCGAGGCCTATCTCATGCCAGGGTATTCTGCCTTTCCCCGGCACCCGGCGATTGCTCTCTCCAGTGTGGAAATGACCTAGCAAGGGGCCAGCGGTGCGGATGGCATTGCCGAAACTGTCCTCCTCGATGTTCATATGGAAGGTATCGAGCATCACCTTGACGTTTGATTTGCCGACGTCCTTTACGAAGGCAACGCCTTCGGCGGCAGTGTTCAGGACGTGGTTTTCGAACCGGTTCAGCACCTCGAGGCAAAGGTTTATGCCCAGGTTGTTTGCGAAGTCTGCAATGCCGTGAATGCCCTCGACACCACGCGCCCGATCACCGGCTTTGTCGATCGGCTGCGAGTAATCAACCGGCCAGTACGAGTGGAGTGCACCGCCGATCGTCTTGATATCAAGCTTGGCTACGTTGGTGAGAGTTTGCTCGAAAAACGCCTTGCCAGCTGCCCGTACCGCACTGTCAGGCGACGACAGGTTTTTGGACCTGGAAGGACCGATCCCCGCGGTCAGAATGATACCGTTGTCCTTCGCGCTCTGCTTGATCGCTGCGAGATCTGCATCGCTATATTCATTGATGTGATGCGCGGCGACTTCGAGAATGTCGAACCCGAGCTTCGCCACCTTTTCGACGTACGGGCCAAACTTGGCGCTCCATTCATGCTCCCAGTAGGAGTAGTAGATTCCGTATTTCATAAGAGTCTCCCTTAGGTTTCAGCTGTATTGGTTGGTGGCTGGCAGGACCGCGGCGCCGACGAAGGCGGCAACGAGACCTTGAGCCGAAGCAGCGAACCGAAAGCCGTTCGGTCCGACATAGCTAGTTGTTGTCGATGCGTCGGTCGGGCTCAGCACTGCCAGAGATGATGGCAAGACCGTTTGGCAGATCGTTCTCTTCGACCTTGCGATTGATTTCCGTCGGATCGAGCCCGAAGGACCGCCAGCGATCCTGGAGCCGTTTGCGTAGATTGTCCTCGCTGACATCGACGAAGACAGTGAAGTCAAAAATTGGTTTGAGCCTGCCCCACGGCGCTTGGCGGGAAAGAAGGTAATTCCCTTCACAGACAATGATATCAGTTGATTGCGGGATTAGACTTCCACCGGCACGGGCGATTTCGATCGAACGATCAAACACGGGGACGGCGACGACGTCGTCTTCGTTTGCCTTGAGTCGCTCGAGCATCCGACGGAACCCGTGCGCGTCGAAGGTGTCGATGGCTCCCTTAAACGGCCGTCGGCCCATCTGTTCCAAGACGACATCGTCGTAGTGATAGCCATCCATGGGGAACAAAGCCGCATTGACACCATGATCCGCCTTGAGCCGTTGCACGATCCGCTCGGCAAGAGTTGATTTTCCCGAACCGGGTGCACCTGCAATGGCGATCAACACTCTCTTGCCGCCATTTTCAGATAGCCGTTCAGCGGCGACCCTCGCGATCTCACCCGCGTTTTCTTCAATATTGCTCAAGGAACTCCTCCCTTAATTTCGGGCTAGTGCACTAAGGCCTATGCGCCAAAGCCTTGCATTCCGTATTGCGCGGCCTTGCCGCGCAGAAACGAGAGACCGCTTCCCATGACTTCCTCTTCGTCGCGAGCAACCGGACGCCAGGTGGAAATGTCGCCGGCCATCTCGCGCGGCATGCTGACAAAGCTCTCCAGGACAAGAGCGCCTTTGAAGCCGATTGCTGAAAGGGCAACGAAGATCGAATCCCAGGGTACGTTGCCTGCACCGGGGGTTCCGCGATCGCTTTCCGACATGTGCATGTACTTGAGGTGATCGCGAGCGGCGAGAATGCCGTTGGCGGCCCCCTTTTCCTCAATGTTCATGTGGAACGTGTCCAGATGGACGAAGACGTTGTCCATTCCAATGCGCTCGACCAGCGCCGCGGCCTGCTCCGCGGTGTTGACGAGATGGTTTTCGTAGCGGTTTACCGCTTCAACGCCGAGCTGGATGCCCTTGGACTTAGCGCGTCGCGCCGCCGCCTCGAGGGCACGGGTAAGGTTGTCGTACTCAGCCTCGGTTGGCAGCGAGCCGGTTCGTTCGTTGGTACCACCAAACGTCACTCCGGTGAGTGCCTCAGCGCCCATCTCGGCGGCCTTGTCTATTGCTACTTCAAGATGGCGGATGGCGGCCTCTGGTCGCTTTGAGGCCCAAGCCGCCTCAGGAAGCACGAGCGAGCATGCTGCCCTGATCCTGTTCTTTGCCAAAAGCGAACGGGTGTGCTCGGCGTCTACAGAGGGTGCGTCGACCAATGGGATTTCAATGAACCCGAGCTGGTACTTCGTTGCACCGGCAATGGCCCGCTCCGCGCCTGCGCGGTCCCAGTTCATTGTCCACATGCTTGCGTGAATTCCAAAACCCTGCACGGTTCATCCCTTCTTTCTGCGTGAGGCCCTGTAGGCCGAAACGATGGTTCTGGCGGCCATGACAACGATCATCAGAACGCCCCAGAGCGCGGTTGCGAGATGTTGATTTGCGCCCATCAGGTTGAGACCCGATGACAGGAGTTGGAGCACGATGAGTGCAACGAAGACCGGCAGCACGCGGCCAAAACCGCCAAACGGATTGATCCCGCCCAGAAATGCAGCAAGCACCGTGATAAGGAGGTAAGATTCGCCGTGTCCGACGCGGACGGAATTGAAGCGGGCAAGCATGATTACCCCGGCAACGGCGCACATCAGTCCGGACAGCATGTAGACAAGGACCAGGATGCGACGGGTGTTCAAGCCGGAGTAGCGAGCTGCCTCGATGTTGGAGCCGATCATCAGCAAGCCGAAACCGAGCTTGAAGCGCGTCAGCAAGAGCTGCCATAGACCAACACAAACGATGAAGATCATCAACGGGATCGGCAAGCCGAATATCTGTCCGTGCCCGATCGGAGCGATGAAGCTCGGAAAACCGGAAACGTCCCCGCCTCGCGTGAGAAACTCCCCCAGGCCGCGCAGGAAGATCATCATCGACAGCGTCACAAGGATCGGATGGGCACGCGTATAGGCGATTGCAGCACCGGTCATCAGTCCCGCGGCGCCACCGGTGGCAAGCGCAGCCAAGACGCCAAGAAGAAAGGCGGACGGAGGCGCATCTACTCCGCCGTATGATTGCATCACCCACGCAGCGGCAAGACCCGACAGATTGGCGGTGAATGTAACCGAGAGATTGATGCCGCCAGTCAAAAGCGGAAGCAGCATCGCCAGAGTAAGGAGGCCCAGTTCCGGAAGCTGGAATGCGACGGAGCCGAACGTTGCAGCGGAGATGAAGTTGTTTGCTGCAAGACCGAAGATGATCATTACGGCCAGGAAGGCGATGGCCGGACCCATCATATCAGCGCCGAAGGTGGCATTGAACCTTTGAGCCATGGCTTTCATTGGTGTGTGCTCCCTCTGCTGGTGCCGCCCTTGGCAAGGAACGGCAGGAGCTTGTCGATCCGTGCGGAAGACAGCGTGATGGCGATGAGGATGATCGCACCGACGATCATCTTGAATGCGAATGGCGAGACACCCATGAGGTTAAGGCCGTTCTGAGTGATCGAAACCATCAGCACACCCAGGACACATCCGATGACGGACCCTTTCCCACCACCCAGCCGTGCCCCACCGAGAACTGTGGCGGCCAGGACATCGAGTTCACGACCATAGAGAGCGTTGGGAACGACTTCTTCGGCGTAGTGGGCCTGCATCAGTCCGGCGATCCCCGCCATGAGGCCCAGCCAGCCGAACGAGATGTAATGCATGGCCCCGATGTTGATACCGAAGCGGCGTGCGCCCTCGGGATTGTCGCCGAATGCGTAGAGCTGACGTCCAATGGTCGTGCGGGAAATCATGAACCAGGTTGCCACGCAGCAGAGGATCATGACGACGACTGGCAGAGTAAGCTCCACCCACGAGCCATCGGCCATCTCGTGTTCGTAGAAGACAACCCGTGTGGTCAGCCACTCAGGCAGGTCGTAGATCGACACGCCCTTGGTGAAGAACATCAGGAGCCCGAAGAAGATGTTGAACGTGGAGATCGTCGCGACGATTGAGATGATGTGAAGCCGATAGACCAGAGCTGCGTTGATCAGACCAAGGCCGATCCCAACGGCTCCAGCAATGATGAAACCTTCGGCCCAGTTTCCGCCGCCCAATGCACCCAGTGCGAGCGCGGTCAGGTATTGGACCACCGACGCGGCAACGGCAAAGGAAATGTCGATCCCGCCTGAAATCAGGACTACGAGAAGTCCGACGGCGAAGATGATGTTGACGGCCGAGACGTTCAGCACGTCGAATGCATTCGAAACCGTAAGAAAGCGGTCAGTTCCAAAGGACAGTCCGACGCATAGCACGATCATGACCGCCAGAAGCGTGGATTCTGTTGTGTGTCCAAGGAACAATCTACGCATAAACGGCGGCCTCCAGTTCGGCGAGCGACACGCTTCGGGGGTCGTAGGTCGCATGGATTTTGCCTTCCACCATGTGAATGATGCGGTCGGCGTTGAAATACACCTCGGGGGGTTCGTCGGAGATCAGGATGATTGCCAGGCCCTGGGCCGCCAACTTGCGCACGATCCCGAAGATGCCAGCGCGGGCACCGACATCGACGCCAACGGTTGGCGCATCGAGGATCAAAATCTTAGGACCGATGGCCAGCCACTTGGCGATTGCCACCCGTTGTTGGTTGCCGCCGGAGAGTGTTCGAATCGGGTCATCCGGCGTGCCGATCTTAACGCCCAGCGCCTTAATCCAATGGTCGACCACACTCGCCTTCTTGGGCGGCGAGATCATGCCGCCCGACAGAAGCTTATCGAGCGATGACATGACCAGGTTGTCAGCGATTGACTGCGGCTGGTTGAGGCCGAGTGACAGCCGATCTTCGGAGAGATAGGCAATGCCCGCGCGGATGGCGTCTCGGTTGGAGCCAAAGTGAGCGCGCTTGCCCTCGATGGTGATTTCACCCGCTTGAGGGCGGTGCATACCGAAGATCGTCAGCGCAAGTTCAGTACGGCCAGCACCTAACAGGCCGGTTATTCCAAGGGTCTCACCGCGACGCAGGTCAAACGTAATGTCCTCGAACTCCCTTGCGCGAGTGAGCCCGCGGACGGAGAGGATGACGCTTGCGTCGTCATGGTCGGCGGCAATCACGGAACTGTCGAAATTCCGGCCCGTCATAAGCTCCGTCACGCGGGACTGGGTCATTCCCTCTCCCGGGAAAACGCCGACGAGCGAGCCGTCGCGAAGAACGGTCATTCGATCGGAAATCTCGAGTACTTCCGCAAGACGATGCGAAACAAAAACGACCGCGACACCGGATGCCGAGAGGTGTCGAACGATGTCGATCAGGTAGTCGGTTTCGGACTGTGTCAGCGATGCGGTCGGCTCATCCATGAAGACCAGTCGAGCTTCGCCGACCAAGGCGCGGGCGATGGCGACGATCTGGCGTTGCGCGATCGGCAATTCCTTGAGCGGCTTATGAAGGTCGATGCTGACACCGAGCCGCGCCAGTGCCTTTTCGGCCGCATCCACAATCTTCCGCTTATCGACCAGGCCGTACTTTCCGTTGACCGCGTACTGAAACCCGATGTTTTCGGCGACGGTCATCTCCGGGAAAAGCGCGAGGTCCTGCCAGATGACCTGAATACCCAGCGATTGCGCCAGCGTCGGTGTCATTGCCGTGATTGGCTGGCCATCGAAAAGGAATTCGGCACCATCCTGCGGCTTATAAACGCCAGTGATGACCTTGATCAGCGTGCTCTTGCCGCAGCCGTTCTCACCTGCAAGGCAATGCACCTCGCCGGGATTGACCTCGAACGAGACCCCTTTCAGAGCCCGCACACCGCCAAACGTAACTTTGATATTCTTGAGTGAAAGGAGCGGTACAGCGCTCATAGCATATCCCCCTGATCAGCCGCCCGCTCGGCGGGGTGCGCAGGTGCCTAAAATCTCGATTGGGGGGGTCGCGAGGAGCATGTCCACGCGACCCCGGCCTGGGCTTGGGGAGGGTCAGAGGCCCATGGCGACCAGCTTGTCGATGCTTTCCTTGTTGATGGTCAAAAGCTGGTCGACGATGATCGTGTTGCCTTCGGGGTTGATCTTTCCGAGACCTTCGATGTCATCACCGGCCTTGGGAACTTCACCCTTGGAGATACGGTCCGCAAGGGTAACGAAGACCTCGCCGGCTTGTTTGGGATTCCACATGAACCCGCCGGTCAGAGCACCCGACTTGATGAGCTTGGCGCCCTGCCCTGGCGAGAACGGACCGATCACGAACACCTTGCCGTCCTTGCGACGCTCTTCTACGGCGCGACCAGCACCGATTGGACCCTGCGAACCGAATGCCAGGAAGCCCTTGAGGTCGGCGTTCGCGGCCATCAGGTCGAGAGCCGTCGAGCGGCTCTTGTCGACGTCCTCGGCAACGCCGTAGCGGTCGCCGACGAGCTTCATATCAGGATAATTCGCTTTTATGTATGCGATAGCGGCATCAGCCCAGGCATTGTGCAGCGGAACGGTCAGCGATCCAACGAAGACCGCATAAGAGCCCTTGCCACCCATCTTTTCTGCAAGGAGCTTGCCATGCGCTTCGCCAAAGCCCTTGGCGGAAGCAAGTTCGAAGTCCCAGTCAGCGCCGACCTGCTTCGGCGATTCATGGGTGATGACCTTGATCCCGGCTTCCTGGGCCTTCTTGAGAACCGGCTCCAGAACCTTGGCGTCGTTGGGTACGACACCGATGTAGTCGACCTTCTGGGCGATCAGGTCTTCGATAGCACGAACCTGAAGAGCCGGATCGGCACTGGTCGGACCGACCATGAAGCCTTCGACACCGAGCTTGCTGCTCTGCTCCTTAATGCCGGCCTCCATGGCATTGAACCACGGGATACCGCCGATCTTCACCACAACACCGATCTTTGGTCCAGCGAAGGCGACGGATGCGAGAAGTGTCAGCGAGAGGCCGAGCGTGACTGCGAGCATTCTCTTCATGGATTTTCCTCCTCCAAACACGGTCAAAGGAGATGCGCCACACGAGCCCCATGCTTGTGTGCTAAGCGTTTTTGGCTCCATGACAGAACCTCCTCCCCTGCCGCTTTCCTCAAAGCGCCCATCCTTTGCACAATCGTTATTGCTTTCTTGCACAATCGATGGTGCAATAACCATATCACTAAAAGGCCTTTCGTCAAGAGGTTCGATTGTTCTAGATAGTGAAGATCGGTGAGGAGATTCGGGGATGTCGGAAAAAGAGCAAAAGAAAGCAACGATTTACGATTTATCGGTGGTGTCCGGCGCATCCCCGTCGACCGTCAGCGCTGTACTCAACGGCACCTGGCGTAAGCGGCGCATTTCCGAGGAAACCGCTGACAAAATCGTGACGCTTGCCAAAGCGCATCGCTACACGGCGAACCTTCAGGCCCGTGGGCTGAGAAGCTCGCGCTCCGGCCTTACTGGGCTGCTCCTGCCCGTTTACGATACCCGCTTCTTCTCATCGATGGCACAGACGTTCGAAGCGAAAGCGCGCCAGCGTGGGCTGGTGCCCATGGTCGTTTCGGGACGACGCGACCCCGAGGAGGAACGGCAGACAGTCGAGTCGCTGATCGCATACTCCATCGATTCCCTCTTCGTTGCCGGCGCGACCGATCCAGACGGCGTTCATCAGGTCTGCCTGCGAGCAGGTGTGCCGCATGTGAACATCGACTTGCCGGGCAAATACGCCCCGTCGATTATCTCCGACAACCGGCAGGGGGCGGAGATGCTGACGAGCGCGATAATCCGGCATGCCGAGGGGATGGGGCCGCTTGCCCCCGAGGATGTATGCCTTTTCGGTGGGCGCGATGACCACGCAAGCCGCGACCGAGTACTCGGCTTTCACGCGGTGAAGCAATCAATTTTCGGCGATGACGTCCCGAAGGACGATATCGAGACCACCGGATATTCTCCAGGGATGACCGCCCTCGCCTTCGAGCGCTTCTATGAGAAACATGGCAGGCTGCCGCGCTGCTTCTTCGTAAACTCGTCGATTAATTTCGAGGGGCTCTTACGTTTCATGGGACGTCACGATGGCGAGGCCTTTGGCGACATTGTTGTGGGATGCTTCGACTACGATCCGTTCGGGTCGTTTCTTCCGTTCCCCGTTTACATGATCAAACCAAACGTCTCGGAAATGCTCGATCGAGGGTTTGATTTGCTGGGGGAAGATGCACTGCCCCAGATCATCATGATCGAGCCGCAACTCGTGCTGCCGCGTACGGCGCTTGAAGGGCCTCTCGACGCCATAAAAGACCCAACGCCCGCTTGACGGCCTGCCGATCGTTCGATCGTCTGCTGCCCTGAATTCACGAATTCAAGCTGAGATTTTGGTTCGCCTTCCACCGAAACAAGGTGCTTCGATTGGCCGGATGCATCAATGTTGCATGGCGAAGACAGGGGCACCGGGCAGCCAATGTCGATGCTCCGCTCAGTGGACGCCATCCGTCGGCGGCGCGCCCGCCCTCGTCATCGATCAGCTTCCTCGCCTATCTTGGGAAAGAGTTGCAAAACATTTGAGCCACTCGTTTGCACCTCAGCGCCAATTTTTTGGCGAGCGGAGCTACGTTCGCCTGCACTCTGGATCGCCGAGACGAACCCCTGCCGTTGGCGGTAGTAGTCCGGTTTGGCAGGAAGGGTCAGGTCAAATTCCTCGAGCATCCGCTCGATGATGTCCATGGCCTCTGCCGCCAACCCCGCATACCCTTGCTGGCGTCGCTCGAAGAATCCGTCATAGCCTGGGCCCGAAAGGTCCAGGCTATCCAACGCATATGTGAGGTTCCTCACACGGTTCGCGAGCCACAGGATTTGTTCTGAAAGTTCGACATTGAAAAGGGCCCAATTGACTTCCCTGGGAAGGACAAGCGTGGGCTCCGGAACGTGAAAAGTAAATTCGCCCTCGTCCATGGGATTGAATTCGGGCGTGTCGTGAACGGCCGCGTAGCTTGCTCCGACAAAGTCATCAAGCGCCAGTACCGTCATCATTGCGAGATTTCTTGCCTCGGCTTTCGGTCGCCGATCCAAACCGCCCTTCGCAAGTCGAATGATGGTCGGAACCAAAACGCCGACAGCTAAACTGCCAGCCCCGATGAACGCCCCCATTGCCATAATACCTTGGGCGGATTCGAAGAACTGCGTCAATATTCACCTCGTTGAGTGTGAGATGTGAGTTGCGTCAATAAGCGCGCGTAGACGGAATCAGCACTTTCAACTCCAGTTTGCCTTGAACCGAAGAAATAGGAAACCGCCTTGGTAGGAGCTTCGGTGAACGTCTAAGTGTCAGCATATAGCATATCAAGTGAGGCTAAGCCCACTGGCTTTCAAGGGGCCGTCTTCCGGGAATTGGCCAAAGCAAGACCGCTCTCCCTAGAGTACGAACGCTATTGAGGGCTTCGTTTTCATGCGCGGAGTCGTCGTTTGTGCTCCAGTCCTTGACCGGCTCCTTGCCCGGAGGGGGTATGCGGAATGAAATATGCCGGGAAACGTCGATCCAAGCCGACGGTCGGCAGACCTCGAATTGGCGAGGAAGGTTCCAGCGGCGCTCGATACAAAAGCACCCGACCGCTTGGCATGAGTTGGGAGAGGAAATCTGGGTCGCGGACGCTGCCGGTCAACACGCTCGCACCGAGCTGGCGCGCCTGCAGGAAAACGAGGGAATCGTTGTTGAGCAGCGTTTCCTACAGATATTCGCTACATGTTCCACAAATCCGGCCCACACATCATGGGACGTCATCAGTGTCACAACGCCAGCCAACAAATTGAGATTTTGTTTCAGAGGCCCTGCGGAAACCGAAGTTGCTCGACGCGCTCCTCGCGCAGCGCCGGGTCGCAGACCAGCGAGAGGGCGCAAACGCCAGCTTCGAGGGCAGCGTTGAGAAGGCTCTGCCGGAACTCCTCCGGGCTGACTTCCCCGATCAGCGCATCAGCGCAAGCCTTGACGGCTATGACGTAATCCTCGCCATCGTCGAGAGGCCAATCTTCTATGAGAACACGCGCCGCGTCGGTCAGGTTCCGGACGATCATTTGCGGCTGACTGTTGTGAAATTTTAGTCCGATCGGCGCAAAGGCCGAATATCTATTCGCTGCCATGCCTTCACCCAGTCCATTGAGAGCGTCATTATACACGACGAAACCGCGCTTGTATTTCAATTAGTTAAAACAGCGTTAACGTGGCGAGAGTTGCTGATTGCCCCCGCAGAATCGCGGACACCGAAGGAACCCGACGGCCGCACCGTAAGCATTCCGTCGTGTGGGGTCGACCGTATGCACGCGCTGACTTCTCAGGTGATCGCGTGTTGTCGGGCTTGCTGTAGGAGAGATATGAATGGCGCTAAGAAGCCGGAATATGCCTCATCGCCGAGCGTCGCAGCATGTTGATTTATGCATAGGCAAGTTGCGAAAGCGGCATTTGTCATTGCAGCCGAGCGGCAGTAAAGCACTGCCCATGTTGATGGCCTGCCGATAAGTCGGTGTTTGCCGTCGGTAGCAACACACGGGCGCTCCCTGATCAGGTCGAGCGCCCGTTTTGTTTGAGCCGACTGGACGCTTCGCAGGTACTCGATCAACGAGGCATCAAGCGAGAAAAAGAGCGCGGCCCGTGGCCGCTGCAGGATTGGCGGGCGTTCGCCGAAAGCGCGATGCGTAGGCGATCCCCGTCCGCATCCTCTCCCCGCCGTTGCCAGCTCGCGAAGCAGGAGCCCCGGGTCCTGCTCCGCAGGCTCACTTCACGGAAGAGAGGAGGTTATGACTGAGACAGAATAAACCAGAGCCCATCGCTGCGCACTTGCTGCAGCGAGCGGCCGATCAACATCGTCAAACCTCCAGATGAGGTAATCCAAATACGTCCATCATAGTTCGCCTCCCACCGGACGTGTGCTGTGCTGAGCGCCGGCGGCACCACACCAACCGCCCCGATCGTCAACATTTCTGCCCCAATCTCGAAGATTGCATTGGCCCTGGCCCTTGTGGCAGAGACGAGAAACATCGTTGACAGCGCCGTGGCGGTTTGTCGGGCCCACGCCGAGAGACCGCTCACCTGTGTCGACAACCATTTTAGAGCTGATGCCCACATGGACCCATTGATGACCGCCTCGATTTATAGCGACTATGTTCATGATTTGAAGGCGACGCTGGACGACCTTTATGAACGGCCAGATCGATACCAGACCTTCGACCTTCACATCGAACTGGCGATGGGTGATGCCCTTCTCGTTTATCAGACAAGACGGCAAAAGGGGCAAACAGATACGATCGCCTATGCCCGAACGCCAAAAGGCAACACGCAGGTTTCGCCGGCCACTGCCTACCAGCGGGTTTCTGCCTTCTTAACGATGCAGAACCATATTGCTCTGACGGGCGAACCCATGATCGGCCTCAGCGCGGAATATCCGCACGCTGTCATCAGCTTCGAGCACAGGGCCAAGGGCGCGCCATTCAAGAGTTCGATGAAGATGATCTTCGTCGGGGTCAATGACGCAGACGACGCCAGCCGTTATTATGCAATAACGAAAGAACCCGCTGCCATCGTCACCACGCGACCGCACCATTCGGTTAGGCTCTGGGAGTGGAAGTAAGCGCCAAGAAACGGTGCCAAACCGCGTTTACAGCCAGCACAACCTGGCGTGCAAAGAAATTCGATCAAGTTGCGGCGAGCGGTCGCAACCTCCTCATCTCCGTCGATACCAAAGCCAAGGCATCGAAGTTCCTTTCGCAATCGGGCCGCGGCCGGCTCTCGCCATATGCCGACCTCGCCGCTTCGCGCTTCCGATGCGTGGAAGATCTTGATATCCGGCGAGGCAGGCCATGGTGACCGACCAGGAAGGCGGTACGCACTGACCGTCTCTCTTACCGCACGGCATCGCAGGCATATGAATGCGGTGACCTGGCCCTCCTTTTAGGTACACGAGGAGCGGGAGCTAACCTCTTCTGCAGCCAGGGCATCGCGGGTTTACGCAGTCGTTCCACTTCGAAAACAACGCGCGCTGAAACCTTCGGGGGCATGCCGTCAGCACACGTGCGGCTTTTTGAGTTGGAGCGGGAACTTAGTGTGAGTGTCGTTGCTTGCCGGCTGACATAGCCCGCCTCACCCCTCCCAGGAGGCAGATCGATACATCGATCGCTGTGTCCTTTCCGGAAAGACCCTCGGTTCTAACCTGAGGAACCGAGGGTCTTACATGCGGAACCTTGAGCGCATATCGAAGCGATAAACGCGTTGCAGGATATACCCTATGGTGATCCCGATATGTGAGGACAACGGCGACTATCCCTTTTTTGCGCCAGATCACCCAATCGCGACGGGCGCAAAATCCGAGCAAGTGACTACAGGCTTGTTCATCACAGCGTTCCGGCAGCCCAAAAGTTCATTGTGCACCGGCCCATCTCTGACCTATACAGGCTGGACGATTGTCCGGAGGACCACATGGATTCCACAGGTAACACCACCCCCGACGACGTCGAAAAGCTCGCAGAGATGCCCCACTTGGCTGAAGCGCTCGAGGCCGAGCAATTCCGTCAGTTTCTGGACCACATTCCCTTCGGCGTCTGTGTATCAAGTCTCGACAGTGACGAGCTCATCATTTTTGCCAATCCTGTCTTCGAGCGATTGGTTGGACTTGAAGCAGCAAAACTTCAAGGCCAGGGTTGGGATGCGATTAGTTCTGAAATAGCACATCAGTCCGACGGCCGTCCTCTGAGCGTAGCAGTTATCGGTGACGAAGAGTATCTCGGACGGTTTACCGCACGGGTCGGCGAACAAGCGGTGAGTATCGATGCTTGGTCCAACAGGATTCTAGACGATGCGGACAAGCCAGTGTACCGGCTGGTCGCGTTGTCGGAAGTTATCGAGAGCGACCGCGACGAGCGAGCCGCGCTCGCCCAGGAGCTACTGGACAAGGACACTCTGCTAAAGGAACTCCAGCACCGCGTAAAAAACAATCTGCAAATGGTAACGGCGTTGATAAGGCTGGAGGCCCGCAACACGCAGAAGCAAGTCGTGCCAGAACAATTTGAAAGACTGGCCGGGCGCGTCGATGCTCTTGCACTTCTCTACCGCTCGCTGTCGGAGGACGAAAAGGGGGAGACGGTGGACCTTGGCGTCTATATCAGCCAAATCGCCTCCGCGGTCATGGCCGCCCATGCGACAGAAGGAATCCGGCTCAACCTGAAGGTCGACGCCTGGCCCGTCTCGATCAACGCGGCCATGCCCGCCGGTCTTGTGGTCAACGAACTGATGACAAATGCGCTGAAACACGCCTTCATCGGCAGGGAGTCGGGCGAGATTGCCGTTGAAAGCATTGTCGACGAGACAGGCTGCACGGTCACCGTCGCCGACAATGGAATCGGACTTCAGCCCGGAACGGTCTGGCCCAAACCGGGCAAGCTCAGTGCTTTGATCGTAAAATCCCTGGAGCAGAACGTGAAGGCAAAAGTCGTCATGGAGACCTCTTCGCAAGAGGGTGTGAGAGTGCGCCTGTTTTTTGCCCGGGCCTTGGCGATGAACGCCTGAGAAGATGCGGCTGGCGGCTTGTCCACAGTTGCGCCTGAATGGCTATTTTTTGGGATGGCCAAGGCAAACATAGGTCGTTCCACTTTCAAACGCCCCGCGGCCGCAAGATGACATGTCGATATCCGCAATACCTTGTCATGCGTGCCGACGCATGGTCTGGGGCTGGGCATCAGCGGCCAAAACGAGACTGGTCGGCGGTTCAACATCCTCGTTGCCGGCAACCACGGAAGAAATATATTGCAGTGCGTTCTTCATCCCGTTGATCGTGTAGGGTTTTTCGATTGCCCCGAGAGCCCCGACGAAATCTTCGGGAAGACGCTTGATGTTTCCACTCACGAACACGAACGGTATCTCCGCTTCCGCGAGGCGCCGCCCCACGTCTATTCCAGTGGGGCCGTCCATGAGATGGATGTCGACAAACGCGAAATCCGGGCTTGAAACAGCCAGAAGATCACGAGCCTGATCGCTGTTCATGGCAACGCCAATCACTTCGTGGCCCTCCGTTTCCACTTCATTTTCCAGTTCCATGGCAAGCAGCATCTCGTCCTCGACGATCATCACCCTCATTCTTTATTCTCCTGATGGTCGTCGACAAGTAATGTCACATCGACAATAGTTTTACGGCCCTCGTTGCTTCGCACGATGTGAGCGCCAAGCTGTTGCGCCGAAGCTTCCAGAAGCAACTGACCATAGTCCGCGCTTTCCGGGTCGGGCTGGACGGGTTCGGCAATATCCTCCACACGGATGCGGAAATGCCCGTTAAGCCGCTTGATCATAACATGGATTTCACCACCGCCGTCGCTCAAGCCGCGTCTGACCGCATCGCCTACCAATTCATTGACGATTAGCGAAAGAGGTGTCGCCTTGACGGCCGGCACATACAGCCGCTGCAGGTCTAGGGTCAGATGAATATCGTCTCGTCCGAGCGCGTCGATGAGATCGGTGACGAGCTCACGGGCAAAATCGGAGACGTCAAATCTCGATATATCGTCAAGTGTGAACAGCTTGCGATGAACCGTGCTGAGCGCTTCCACCCGATTGAGGAGGCCCATTAGGGTTCGTCTCCGGCCCTCGTCTTTCGTTGTCCGGGCCTGCAGCTTAACGATCGAAGCCATCGTCAAAAGGTTGTTTTTTACCCGATGATCAACTTCATGGACGAGAAGTGTCTTTGCGGCGAGCGCGGCTTTAAGATCTGCGGTGTTCTTGGCTACCTCTTGCTCTGCCTGAAGCCGGGCTGCTGCCAATTCGGCCTCGCGGCTCTTCACATCGGTGAAGTCGAGTTGCGAGGCAAAGTAATAGACGATCCGACCCTCATCGTCCCAAACGGGGCTAATGAAGAGAGCGTTCCAGAACGTGCTTCCGTCCTTGCGATAGTTTAGGATGTCGACCGCAACGTCTCGACCTTCACCGACCGCCTCTCTGATGCGCGTCACCGTTGTCTTGTCTGTCTCAGGTCCCTGCAGAAGCCTGCAGTTGCTTCCAACCAATTCTTCTCTCGAGTAGCCGGTGAGCCGCTCAAAGGCGCTATTGCTGAATATGATGGGGTTATCACCCTGGTTGGGATCTGTAACGATCATCGGCATACGCGTCGCTTTAAAAGCAGCCGCGAACGGATCTTCTCGGACATGGCCCGCGACAAGCCTGTCGCCGGCGCTTTGAGCGTCGGTAAGGTGTTGATCCTTTTGCCGCATAAGCCTCTCGCACAAATTATGCAGTACCTAACGCTGTATTGAAGGTCTGGTTCCGATGGATGAGGCGCTGCCGCGTGTCGACTGCCGTCCCTTCCCTCGGGCATAGGCGTCCTTCAACGCGATTGGATTTCGCCTGTTGAATAGGTGTGCGGAAAACTTCTGCTGATTGCGATAGAACGCAAAGTGGCCCTGGCCGTTGCAGCGCTGTCGCCGCATCGTCCTTCGACTTGTGTGGGATTATCCGGTGCTGACCGCCTCCAGTGCTTTCTTCAGCTCTTCCAATCCGTGCGGCTTGGGGAGCAAGGCGGTTCGGGTGCTGTCTGGCATTTCTGGCCCGTGGCTCGCGCCCGTTGCGAAGACAATGCCGATGTCGGGCCATCTGGTCCTGACGTAGCGGCAGAACTCCTCGCCAGACATTCCCGGCAGGCCGAGGTCGGTGATCAGAATATCTGTACCGCCCTCCGCGATCAAAGGTAGCGCTTCCTCTGCAGAACCTGCTTCCAGGACGTCGCAGCCAAGGTCGGCGAGCATGTCGGCAGTCGCCATTCGGATCAGCATATCGTCTTCAACGAGCAGGACGCGCCTTTGCCTTTTTTCCCGCGTTGCCGGCTCCGGGACTTTTCTTTTCGGATTGGGTCTGCCGCTAACAGATGTTGTCCCTCTTTCCATCTCAAGAACCTGGCGGATCTTTCGTGCGAGCGCCTCGCGCGTGTAGGGTTTCGAAAGCAGCTGTACGCCTGGGTCAAGCCTGCCGCCGTGAACGATGGAATTCTCCGTATAGCCGGAGGTGAACAACACGGCGATACCCGGGAGCCGTTCCTTTGCTTTCCTGGTCATCTCGCTGCTCTTGAGCGGCCCGGGCATGACGACATCGGTAAACAGCATATCAATATGGATGCCGCTTTCGATGATGTTCAGCGCAGCAGTCGCGTCTGGCGCCTTCAAGACCCGGTAGCCCAGCTCTTGCAGCATCTCGACCACTGTTGCCCGCACGCCCTCGTCGTCTTCGGCGACAAGGACCGTTTCCAGGCCGCCTTCGACGGGAATGTCGTTCGTTGAGACCTCAAGATCTTCCTGCTCCATGGAACGAGGAAGATACATCTTCACCGTCGTGCCCTGACCAAGTTCGCTGTAGATCTTCACGTGCCCCCCGCTCTGCTTGACGAAACCGTAGAC
This sequence comes from Rhizobium sp. 01L419, assembly GCF_056400025.1. Taxonomy (NCBI): domain Bacteria; kingdom Pseudomonadati; phylum Pseudomonadota; class Alphaproteobacteria; order Hyphomicrobiales; family Rhizobiaceae; genus Rhizobium; species Rhizobium sp. 01L419. Next base: position 200,556 of record NZ_JBFTSM010000011.1, on the reverse strand, counting down.
CATGGAAAGGCCAAGGCCGGTGCCTTTGCCTTCCGGCTTCGTCGAGAAGAATGGTTCGAACACCTTCTCGATCAGTTCGGGCGCCATGCCCATTCCGGTGTCAGTGACGGCGACGACGACATATTGTCCGGGCTCGACCTCCTGGTGCTGCCGCGCGTAGGTATCGTCGATATAGGCATTGCCCGCTTCGATGGTCAGCTTTCCGAAACCGTCCATCGCGTCGCGCGCGTTGATGGCGAGATTAAGAAGGGCGTTCTCGATTTGCATCGGGTCGACCAGCGTATTCCAGAGGCCCCCCGTAACGATGGTCTCGACCTCAATCCCCTCACCGATGGTTCGGCGCAGCATCTCGTCCATCCCGCGGATCAGCCGGCCAGCATTGACGACCCGCGGATCGAGCGCCTGCCGGCGGCCGAAGGCGAGCAGTTGCGATGCGAGCTTAGATCCGCGATCGACGCCCGCGAGCGCGTTGGTGATCTTGCGCTGCGCCCGTTCGTTTCCGACGACGTCCTTGCCAAGCAACTGCAGATTGCCTGCAATCACCTGCAGCAGATTGTTGAAGTCATGGGCGACACCGCCGGTCAGATTTCCGATCGCCTCCATCTTCTGCGCTTGCTGAAGCGCCAATTCGGTCCGGCGCAGGTTGGCGGCAGCCTCCCGCTCTTCGGTTACATCGCGGCCAACCGCATGAATGAACGCCTCATCCGGCACGGCCGTCCAGGAAATGAGCCGGTAGCCTCCATCCCGCTTCTGATAACGGTTCTCGAAGGAGAACGTCGTCGCACCGCTGCCGAGCCTAGCGACTTGCGAAAGCGTGGCTGCCCGGTCGTCTGGATGAACAAGATCCATGAACGAACGCCCGACCAGTTCGTCCTCGTCCCAACCGAAGATACTCTTCCACGCCGGATTGACGGCGGTGATGTTTGCCTGGAAATCGGCAACGAGCATGATATCCGTCGACAGCCGCCACATGCGGTCGCGATCGGCGGTCCGCTCCGCCACCCGTTGCTCCAAGGTCTGGTTCAAGGCTTCGAGCTTGGCGCGCGTCTCGCGCTGTTCCTCGATGTCCGTATTGGTTCCGATCCAGCGTACGACTTTACCCTCGTCGTCCTTGGTCGGAACAGCCCGGGCGATGTGCCAGCGGTACCGCCCGTCTGCCCGCCGCAGCCGGAACTCCGTTTCATAGGGCCGATCGGCATCAAGAGCGGCCTGCCAACGCTCAGCTACGCCGGCACGGTCGTCCGGATGGACGATGTCGGTCCAACGGTTGTTATCGAGATCACCTTCATGAACCCCGGAATATTCGTAGACACGCCCGTTGAACCAGTCGAGTTCTCCGTCAGGTTTGGCGGTCCAGACGTGATTGGGGATCGCCTGTGCCAGCGCCTTGAACCGCGCTTCGCTTTCCCGCAGCTCCCGCTCGGCCCGGCGCCGGTCGGTCACATCCTGAACGACTCCGACAAACCGGATCGGATTGCCGTCGCTGTCGGTCTCGAACTCGCCACGCCGGGCAATAAAGCGCTTGCGCCCATTGTCGGCGCGACGGATGCGGTACTCGACGTTCAACGGCGATGTTCCCGTGGAACGGGTGCGCGCGTTAGACCCTATCTCGCGGTCCTCCTCAACCACGAGTTCTTCCACCCGTTCGATGGAGATCTCATCGTCCTCCGGAAGCCCGTAGATCTTGCAGAATTCAGGCGTCGGATTGAGCAGATTGGTGGTGAGGTCAAGCGAGAAGACCCCGACACGGCCCGCTTCCTGCGCGCGCCGAAGCCGAGCTTCAGCTTCCTTGAGCGCTTGTGCCGCGAGGTGCTCCTCGGTCCTGTCTCGCAGCACCTTGACCAGCCCGACCGGCTTTCCCTCGGGGTCTCGAAGAGGACTGATCTCGCCGTTCGCCCAGAAGCGTGCGCCAGACTTGCGCATGTGCCATCGTTCGTGATGGGCGGTCCCAAGCTCAAGCGCAGCGTCCATTGCTTCGCGGGCCCGGTCGGATGCACGATCCTCCGGCGTGAACAGCATGTCCCAATGAATGCCGACAACCTCGTCTTCGGTCCAGCCGAAGATCCGTCGCGCACCCTCGTTCCAGCGCAGGATGCGGCCGTTCAAATCAAGCGCCAGGATCGCGTAGTCGACCGCCCCGTCGAGGACCTGCCGGGTCTCGCGTTCGCTTGCCTTCAGTGCCTCCTCCGCAGCGACGCGGTCCGACACATCCGAGCCCTGCGCGAAGATGCCGACGACCTCTCTATCGGTGCTCAAGATCGGCTGATAGACTAGGTCGACATATTTCCGCTCTACGGGTGCGTCGGCAGACAGCTGAAAGTCGACCGCAAGCGCCTTGCCCTCATAGGCGATGCCTGTCCGATAGACCTCGTCGAGCCGCTCGAAATAGCCTTGCCCGCGAAGATCAGGCAGTGCATCGCGCACGGACATCCCCACCACATCGCGATGTCCGATCAGTTGCCTGTATGCTGCATTCGTCAGTTCGAAGACGTGGTCCGGGCCATGCATCAAGGCAACGAAGCCGGGAGCCTGCGCGAACATGTGACGCAGGCGCTCCTGCTCCCCGTTGCGCCACCGCTGCGCCTCCACCTTGGCGGTTGTCTCGACCACGATTGCCATCACGCCGCATGGCTTGCCATCCTCCCCGATGATCGGCGAGTAGTCGAGGTTCATGAACACCTGTTCGGGATTGCCCGATCGATGAAGGGTCAGTTCCTGATCCTGGTAGGCCAACGTCTTGCCAGAAAGGCCGACTTTCATCACGTTATCGTTGAAGTCGGCGACTTCAGGCCACCCCTCCCGCACCTTGGAACCGAGAAGTTGCGGATGACGGGCGCCGGCGAAGACCGAGTAAGCGTCGTTGTATATCATGATCCCGTCGTCACCCCAGAGCGTCACGATTGGCACGGGCGACTGCAGGATCGTCGTCGTCGTCATCTTGACGATCTGCGGCCATTTTGCCGGAGGACCGAGCGATGTCCTCGTCCAGTCGAAGTTCCGGATCTGGGTGGCTAGCTCGCCGTCGTGAGCGAGAAAGTCGAATGGTTGGGATGTCATGGGATCCGGTTCACTGATGGTCCGGCCTATGTAGGGCACCGGTCCGATTACGGAAAGCTCCGGCAGATGAGTTTCCTTTAAGAGTTCAGAGCGTTGTTGCGGTCATGTAATCCAACCATCAGCATCATGGGTCGGCGGCGAAAGCAGGAAGCCGACCGCTTCATAGAAGGCTCGTGCGTCATCGGAAATCACATGTACGACTACGCCGCGAATTCCAAGGATGTCAGCGGCATTGAGCAGGCGTAAGCCCGCGTCGCGCATGAGCGCCCTACCGATACTGCACCCTGGCGTTAAGTCATTGAAAAATGATTCGTTTTAACTCGGAACAATTCGCTGCCGAATCACTTGAATCGTTTGAGTGCGTCCGGAGTGTCGATGTCATGGCGGGTTCAAGAGCCAATTGGAAGCGCTACAGGTTCGGAGAGGTTTCCTGTCCGATGGCGCTCTATACCGCCGCATCGTCCTCCGAATGGATCGCGGTCAATACGCTGAACCGCAAGACCGGCAACAGGGTCAATCGCGAGTTCATCGACAGCGAGACGGGCGATCCCGTCGAGCGCGAGGATCAGGTCAAAGGGTATGAGGTCGAGAACGGCCAATATGTCGTGACATCGGGGCGATTGACAAGGCATTCTGAATCGCGGTCGAGATCGACGGCGCCGTATTCGTTGGCGACCTCGCGGCCCCGATCACCATCCGTGTCGCACAGACCTGAAGACGCGCTCCGTCTTCTGTCACGATCTTCGCGTGATGCCCGCCCATCAAGGCAATCACTGAAACCTCGCCAGAATGTGAACTACTATTAACTTGAAACACAACAGGCAAAACGCTTTATCCGAGCAATGAATTCGAAGCACTTCATCTGGACAATGAGCATCGCGGCTTTGACGGCATGCTCACATATCGAGCCGCTTGAGACGCCCCTCGCCCAGTCAGCAATCTCGCACCAGGCGCTTTTGACCGATCAAGCGGTGATCGCAGACACAGTCGGTCGCGGTGCTGTCGGTGCAACTGCGCTCGCTTGGGCCAACCCATCCACAGGCAGCGCGGGCGTTATCGAACAAATAGATGCTGGTAACGATGGACCGGACGGATGTCGCGGTTTTGTAACCAGTCGGCAATCACTCGACGGCATGACGCGCGTCGACGGCGTAGCCTGCCCGTCTGGGGATAGTTGGAAACTGGGCGGGCAATAGGGTATCCTACTCCTACCCTAGCGCCTTGGATTATATCCGCTAGAATCGCAGCGGTGGTATCTTCGCTTGATTGCGAGGTGACCTTGCTCGGTGAGGGAGACTAAATGTCTTCATCGCCCCCGAAGTGAAGGATCGCGTCATGTTGAATTCCAAAACATTATTCGTGGCTTCGTCTCTGACGGCATTGGCGATTGCAGCCTCCGCCTCCGGGCAAATGCCTCCGCAGCAGCCGGACTCAAGGGCCTTTAAAATTGGTTCCCTCGATTTGGTTTCCTTGCACGACGCCCAGTTCGTACTGCCGAACGACGGCAAGATCTTCGGTGTCGGCCACTCCACAGCGGAAATTGGTGAACTACTAAAGGCAGCGGGTGCGCCCACCGATACCGTCACGCTGAGCGTGGATGCGTTGTTGGTGAAAGAGCCAAAGCACGTGATCCTGATCGATACTGGGGTCGGCGGAGCGCTCCAGCAGTCCCTCGCTCAGACAGGCACCAAGCCGGAAGAAATTACCGACATTCTGATAACCCATTCGCATCCAGACCACATCGGCGGTCTTGTTAAGGACGGGAAGCTGGCCTTCCCCAAGGCAACGATCCGCATGTCCTCGGCGGAATGGGCATTCGCCAAGAAGAACGCCCAGCTTGCGGACATCGTCAAGGTGATCGACGATAACGTGAAGACCTTCGAGCCGGGCGCGAAGGTTGTGCCACAAATAACTTCGGTCAGCTTAATGGGCCACACACCGGGCCATGTCGGCTATGAAATCGTATCCGGCAAGGGGAAGCTACTGGACATCGGAGACACGGTTCACAGCTCGATCATCTCGCTTGTAGAACCGGAATGGCCAGTTGGGTTCGACAATGACGAAAAAGGCGGCGAGAAGAACCGCATCGACACCTTGAAGAAACTAGCGAAGGACAACGAACTCGTATTCACGCCGCACTTTCCCTTCCCGGGCGTGGGTCGCATCGCAGCCGACGGCGATCACTTCTCGTGGGAGCCGAGCCTCCCGGCAGCGAAGTAACTCGGAATTGGGGGCTTGAATTGGATCGCGATCGCCAGCAACCAAGCCTCATCCCGGAACGCGTTAAGTGGCGAGCGTTGACTTCAGACCTGAATGCGACTGGCCATCTCGGACACGTTCGACGGCTGAGGAAAGGATGGGTCACCTCTCTTCCGTCAACGCGTTCGGATCGACGGCGCGGATCAGGCAGTCTTCGTGGGAATTCTGGAACGGATTTCCTTGGGAGTGAATGTAACGTCCCGGAGGCAGCGAACCGGCGGCTTCAAGTGTCTTCTCGCTCGAGCCCCCGCTGCGTCCCCATTTCGAGCCTTGGACGCTTCGTACGCATGCTCGACCGCGCCTTCCGGATGATCATTTTTTCGGGCTTTGGGATTCGTATGTAACGGGTTTCTACTTCGGTCATCGCGAACCCCGCGTTACCCTGTCTACCCGAATGAACGAACCGCCTGGATAGTCGGGTGCTGGGGCACAACGAAGATGTTCCCCCTTCCCTTTCTTTTCGCGGCGTATAGGGCCTCATCTGCCCTCCGAAGCGCGCTAGCGCAGCTTTCGGCATTGTTTTCGGCCACATCCGCCAATCCGAACGACGCTCCGATTGTCACTTGCCCGCATGCAAGACTGTACGGGGCCGACAAGCTGGATGACAGGGTGCGGCACAAACGAACAGCCTGATTTTCTGAAACGGACGGCATCAGGATCGCGAACTCGTCCCCACCCAAACGGAAAACCAAATCGCCTTCGCGGGAGCCCGTTTCGAGACGCCTGGATACCTCTCTCAGCAACTCGTCGCCGGCCGCATGACCGTGTCGATCATTGACGAGTTTGAAGCCATCCAAATCGAGACACACCACCGATAATCGACCGGACCCGGACAGCCGCGCAAACTCCGTGTCGATGAGCGAACGGTTGGCAAGACCGGTCAGGAAGTCGTGGGTGGCGGCATGGCGCATTTGCCGTTCCGCATCAAGCAGCGAGGCCACGGTTCGACGTGACGACCAGACAGCGGCTGCACCACCTATAACGAGCACGACCGCGACGGTGGCGACAAGCGGTAGTGATTGTAGGAGAAGGTCGCGTGCAGGGGTTGGCGAGCGCCATGACAGGACTTCGGTCCGGCCGTCTTCCCCCACCGCGATCTCTACGCGCGAGCGGTCAGGCGCAACCGAGCCGAGTGGGCCCACTGCGGCGGCGTCCAGAAGAAACCGGTCTCCGAGAAACGCTTGCAGGCTACCAGCGATGGGAACGGCAGAGACAAGGACGGGCGCTCGGCTTCCGCGCGGCGTCGACGTCTTGAAATCCGGTTGGAAGAGGCTCGCAGTAAGGAGAACAGCGTCGGACCCCAGCACCTCGATCTTGCTGAAAGCAATGGGATCTGGAATACCAGCCTTTTTCGGCGCCTTTTCCTCCGCTCGCACCTTATCCACGAGGGCGCGCGCGCCAGTGACCACGGATTTGGATCCACGGGCGAAAAACGGCCTTTCAGCAACCTCGTCGGCGATTTTCGAGTAGATGATACGATCCTCTGGATCGAGAATGGCAGCAAATCGCGTCCGGGATGTTCCGATCAGGGAGGCGCCAATGTTGCGGTCCGCCCACTCTGCATCGAAGCTGTTGTCGATCCTCGCGATCGACTCGTCCCAGATCGTCCAGGCTGTCAGGGCAAACTCAACGTCGGAAACCCAAATCGAGATGTTTCGTTTGACGAGCGTTTCCTCGCGATTTCTAATCTTCGCGTCGAGTTGGGCCACTCCGAAATACGGTATGGCCGCAAGCCCTGCGATCAGCAGAGCAATCGCGATTATCGCGGGACCGACCAGCTTGAAATGTGTGAAGCGTGTAGCCACGGCCATCTTTCTCTCTATGCGTGGCGCACACCGTTGCGTCTTCGCGTTACTTCCGCGTTATCGACAATACGCAATCTGCCTGAGCGGTTAACACGCCATGTATATTGCCCAAGGTTGAGACAACGAGGGTTTAGTACCACGCGACGGATCAGCGTAATTGCCTCTCTAGCTTGATCCTCCTAAGCGAAAAGTGTGGTCCAAACTGCGGACAGCGACCGTCGGGTCTTCTTGAAGCTTCACGTTTCGACATGATCCGTCACTTTAAATGACTTTCCATCGAGAACGGTTGTGTTCAATTACCCATTATCGACTATTGGAGCGGTTACTCGACATGGAAAAACCGATTGCACTGGAGAGCATCTCCGAAAACACGGTGTTTCGAAAGGGCGACGTCTTCGTTCTCTTCGGCGAATTGTTCGGTCGCGGTTACGCGACCGGCCTTCTCGATCAAGCGCGGAAAACCGGAATGCAAATCGTTGGGATTACGGTCGGGCGGCGCGACGAAAAGAATGCCCTTCGGCCCCTGACCGACGATGAACTCGGCGAAGCGGAAGCAAGGCTCGGCGGAACAATCATAAACGTTCCGCTGATGGCTGGCTTCGATCTCGATGCGCCTGCGAATGGTCCCACGCCTACCGACCTCCTGGCTGGGCTCACTTTGGAAAGCTGGGAGAGTGAAAAGCTCGACTGGGAATACATCGCAAAATGCCAGGACGTAGCTACCACACGGTTCACAAAGTCACTGTCGCAGGTCATGGCCACCCTCGACGGCATGATAGCTGACGGGCGCAACGTCTTCTTTGCCCATACGATGGCCGGAGGCATTCCCAAGGCAAAAGTCTTCCTGGTCGTCGCCAATAGAATCTACAAGGGAACGGGTCCCCGGCATATGTCGTCGCAAGCCTTGGTCGAAAGCGATATGGGCAAACTGATCCTTCGCAATTTCGACGAGGTGTCGGCAAACACCTTCCGCCATCTTATCGATTTCAGCGCGGCGATCCGGGAACGCATTGAATCCTCGGGCGGCCAGGTCAGGTACACGGCATATGGTTATCACGGCACGGGTATCCTCATCGACGGAGAATACCGGTGGCAGACATACACAAACTACACTCAGGGCTACGCCAAGATGCGCCTCGAAGGCATTGCGGAGGATGCATGGGCGATGGGCGTGAAGGCGAGCGTCTACAACTGTCCCGAGATTCGGACCAATTCATCCGACGTGTTCACGGGCATTGAACTGCCTCTGATTCCCATACTGCTTGCACTGAAGAAGGAACACGGCGGCGAATGGGCAGCTGAACAATGGCAGAAGTGCCAAGAGCTTTTGTCGGATGGTTTCACTTTAGATGACGTAGTTCGCAAGATCAGCGAGTTGCAGGCGAGCGAAGTCATGACTCCGTTCTATAATTTCTCCGCGTGGCCGATGCCTAATAACCAGGCACAGGCCGACCTGACGATCGGGACGTCGAACGAGATCACCTCAATGCACCGTGACAGCAAGGTCATGATCAGCGATCTCCTGAGCGCGTTGGTCGTGGAAGCGACCGGACAATTGATTTTCGGTGCATCGTCTTCACCTTCCGGCCCAGTGCGGTGGCTTAACCACGACATCGTGGCCCGCCGCCTCAACGCTTCTCACGGAGAATACGAGACGGCATCGAAAGTGAAAACACGGCAGTTGCACGATGACGCTGCATCAAGGCGGGAAATTGCCTAACTGTTAAATGACCATTTGAAGTCGGGTGGCTGCCCGAGCCAAATTGCCGGCACGGTTATTCACAATGGCTTCCTTTGCCTTTATCCATAGGCGCTTTGAGCCCTTGCTGTTGAGACGACGGTGCCATCGATATCGGTCACCTCAACGACGGCTTGGTAGCGAAACGCTCCGGTCTGAAGGCGCGAGCATGGAATGCTCCAGACCCGTCGCGACCTCGTAGGCGAGCAACTCGCCAACGATGAGGCCGAGGGTTGTACCGCTGTGGCTGAAGGCGACTTAGTAGATAGGGATAGCCGTGATGGCACCAACGACCGGTTCGCCGTCGCCGGGGATCGGCTTGCCGCCAACGCCTATTGATGCGACTTCGAGCTTGGGATTGCCCTCCATTACCTGGAAGCTTCTGCACGAAGCGCAGCAACGACGCTCTTCAACTTCATACCCGCCGTCCGCGTGCGCCGTAACGCCGTCGTCGGCCGCCCAGTCGGCATCCAACGAGAAAGTGCCGCCCGGCGCAGGGCGCGGCCTTGTCTGCACGAGAAGAGCGATCGGCGTCCCATCGCCGATGGCGTGCCCGTTCTCCGCGGCCATCTTCGGCACGGCCGACCCCGTTGCCAAACGACCCCAGTGGGACTTGCCGTCAGCCGCGGCCACACCCAGGATCGTCTTGGTTTCGTCAAAATCAGCCAGGCTTCCGGTGTCACCGTGGAAGTCACTGGAAGACGCAACCGGTGTCAGCACGTGCTTGCACTGATGGCGTGATTGCCAAAAGCAATTTTAAAGGCAATCTTTCAGCAAGCTCGATAAGTATACCGTCGGGATCGCGCACGAACGCCACTTTGTGCAGCACCTCGCGGTTGACGGCAAGGCGCGGACGTTCCTTCAACTCGACGCCGGCCTTTTCGAGCTTTGCGAAGGTCTCGTCTATATTCTCGAAGAGAAAAGTCAGATGTCTGAGGCCGGACGTCCCTTCCGGGACATCAACGGCCCTGGCGGCGCCGTCGGCCGGTGCGAATATTTCCAGCATGCCGCCGCCGGCGTCGAGAAAGGCAAGGTCTGATCCGTCGGGCGCTGTCTTGCGCAGGTGCAGGCGCAGGCCAGGCAGCGTGCAAAAAACTCGACAGCACGGTCCATATTGCTGACTGTCATGCCGACATGCTCGAAGGATTTCAGCATTCTCAAGAACCTTTCTTTTCGTCGAGCTGCATGATGTCGGGCGAAAACCGACCGCGCTCGTAAGCTTCCATCAATTCGTTGCTCACATTGCGGATATGGCGCGCCATCGCCTTATAGGCCGTCCGGATTGCGCAGGCGGAGCGCGGTCAGGACAGCGTGGTGATCACCGATCCAGAGGGGGCGGACGCGTGGCGCATGGATATGCTCGTGCAGTTTCTTCCACATGACGGATTCGTCACGCTGCGCCCACAAGGCTTCGACGATCGAGACGATGACGGCGTTGCCCGTCATCCGCGCGATGGTCATGTGGAAATCGCGGTCCCCCTTTTCCGCATCACATTCGTCTCGTGCTCCATCTGGGAGAAGCATTCCTCCAGCACCAGGATGTCGTAGCTTGTCGCCCGCTCCGCAGCCATCGCCGCCGCGCTCGATTCGACGGCAAGACGCGCTTCCAGAAGCTCGAACGGGCCGGGGCCGATATCGGCGGCGATCCGGTCGAAATTGAGCTGGCTGGCCCGCGCAGGCAATATCACGATTCCCGCCCTGCCCTTGACCTCGACGATGCCACGCATTTCCAGTGCGATCACCGCTTCGCGCACAACGGGACGACTGACCTGCAGCTCCTCGGCCAGTTCACGCTCCGAGGGAATGCGCCACTCGGAATTTCCGGCATTCGCCTCGATCATACGGTCGATACGTCGGGCAACGATCTGATAGAGCCGTTGTTCTCCCTGAAATCGAAATCCTTGCCCCAGCGACTCCATTGATTATCTCCTTGTCTGCGCCACCCGCTCGAGCGACACGAACGACATGAGCCTCATTCTGCGAACGAGCATGAAGTGGCGCGAACGTTTCAGTGTGCGACGCCTGGTTCCTTGTGTGCCTTCACGATGGCGTCCGCTTCCTTGCCGTATAGCTCCTCGAAGTGATCGAAGGTCTTGGAAAAGTAACCAATGCCCTGCGTCGCCGAGCGCAGCGCCCGCGCCAGATCGTCAAGCGCGCCGCCCGGAATAAGTGCTCGGAAGATGTCCCATCCCTTGGCAGTTTCATCCCGGTCGAAGCCGAGAACCTGCCCCTTGAGGGCGGAGACGATCTGGACGAGGCTGCCGGAATAGATTGACGGAATGTGAATTTCGCTGCGGAAGACCGGTTGCATTAAAACGGCCGACCCTTCGGAAAGCGCCTGTCGCACTCCCATTTTCGACGCAGTCCTGAAGGCGTGTTCCGAACTGTCGACGGCATGGTGCTGACCATCGAACAGCGTTACGCCGACATCGATGACCTGGAAGCCGAGCGGCCCTTTCTCCATCGCTTCGCGCGCGCCAACTTCAACGGCAGGGATTTAGTTGCGCGGAACGACGCCACCCTTGACGGTTTCGCTGAAGGTGAAGCCCCGGCCGCGCTCGTTGGGGCGGATGCTCAGCTTCACATCCGCGAATTGCCCGGCACCACCGGTCTGTTTGCGATGCCGGTAGTGAACCTCGGACGGCTTCGCGATTGTCTCGCGGTAGATCGGGCTGGGCGTTCGATCGGTTACGTCGATGTGGAAGACGTCGGACAGAGTTCGGCAGAGATCGCGCAGATGTACCGGGCCCTGAGCGCGGACGAGCTGGGCGCCAGTGCCTTCCTCATGCAAAACGACAAGACCGCGATCCGTCTCGGAAAGTTTTGCCAGCGTTTCGGAGAGCTTGTTTTCATCGCGTTCGCTGCCCGGGACCAGGATCCTTTCAAGCATCGGCGTAGGTGGCTCGGTCCATTCGGGTGGGGCGACCGTCGCGTCTGATGTCAACAGCGACGGAACGGGCAAGTGGTCGGACTTGACCGCCGCGAAGACATCCCCCGGCGCAGGCCCGATCGCCGAGTTCGGCCGTCCATTTGCGGGATCCTGCACGGCGCCGAGGCTGGAGCCGCCCAGTAATGCGCCTTGCCGCAGTCCCTCACCAAACGCACGCACCAGCACCGTCTTGCCGATATTCTGACGATGATAGGCATGGAAGCTCACGGCGGTCAGCTTGTTTTCATCGACATTGCCCGCACGAGCCAGGCGCTGTCGAAGAACCCCTGCCGGCGGCGCCTCGTGGCGCAGCGCCTTCATCAGCCTCATCATGCCGTTGCCGTGACTTGCGGCACCGATCAGGACTGGAATAATCCTGTTTTCGCTGAGAACCCGCGATGAAATGGCATAGAGCGCGTCGCTGGGTGGCTCGCGATCTTCGACCAGTTCCTCGAGAAGCCAGTCATCGAATTCGGACAGGTGTTCCAGGAGCTCGCTGCGCGCTTCGTGTTCGCGCTCGGCGGCGCTTTCGGGGATTGCGATCAGCGCCGAAGTCTGGCCTTCCCGGTAGCGCCACGCCCGTTCCGAAATCAGATCGCAACTGCCTATGATCCTGTCTCCCTCGCGGATCGGGATCTGGCGAAGCAAAAGCGTGTGGTTGGCGTAGTCTTGAAGCGCGGCGATCACGTCCCTCAGCCGCCCTCTCGGTTCGTCCATCCGGTTGACGAAGAGGATGCACGGCGTCCCCGAGGCCTCGACTATCCGCAGATAGGGCGCGGCGAGCACAGCCTCCTCTGGTGCCGATGAAACGCACAGGATGCAGGCGTCACTGGCAAGAAGCGCGTGCTGTGCATGCGCCAACGCTTCGTTGGGTCCTGGCGCATCCAGCGCACACCACGCCTCGTTTCCAAAGGTGAATTCCGTGAGGTTCAATCCATAAGGTGACTTGGATTTTCTCGGCCCCCCCTCCAGGGAGCCGAGCTTTTCCACGACTGTTGATTTTCCGGTCTGCGAGGGTCCAAGCACGGTAAAGCAGCGCATCGGCATTCCTCCAACTGCCATAAACACAATTTTCAGCCATCATAGGATGCCCTGAACCGCTGCAAGGCGCCAGAGGTGTTCAGTTTCACAACGCTTTGACCTGGAGACGCAGCAGCTGTTCTCGAATTGCCAGCGGGGCTGACCGCAGGGGCTGCAGGCGCATCCAAAACGATCCATCCAGAGACTCTGAAACTATTCCATTTCAGGATGTTCGCTCCGTTTCCCTTCTGCGAGCGAAACGGATATCGGACTCGCAATACCGACGAATTGTGCTTTCATGCGGCCTTTGAACAAACCTGTCATGACCACGAGCAACTGACGGTATCAGGACTTGGCCGAACTGCTTTAGAATGTCGCGGCCCGCCCTGCTCAGGCGCACCGAGAGGGTCTATCAGTCGCACGGCAGACTGAAGACATCTTGAGCGCACTTCATCGCGTCGTACTGCTTCTTAACCGCCCGGAGGATCTGACTGCGCTACTCAAGTCTGCAACGACGGAACTTTATTACCGGCTTCTCCAGGGTGAGCATGGTGCGACATTAAGAGACTACGCCACGAAGGATACGAAGATCGCCCAGATCGGGAAGGTCACCGCGTGGATAAAGGAGCAGTACAATAAACCCATGGCAATTGACATGCTTGCCGACCTCGCGCGCATGAGTGCGACATCACTTCATCGCCATTTCAAGGCGACGACGCTGATGACGCCGCTGCAATATCGGATGCATGTCAGGCTTCAGGAGGCGCGTAAACGCTTGCTGATGGGCGGCTCGAGTGCCCGAACCGTCGGCTTCGAGGTCGGCTATGACAGCCAGACGCAGTTCACACGCGAGTACAGGCGTTTGTTCGGCCGCCCAGCCATACAGGACACCGCCTATCTAAAGGGCATCGGCTCATCCAAACCGGCCCAGCACGTCGGCGGGACGGTTGCTTGACCGATATAGCACAACCATTGATCACGCTGTCCACTAGCCGCTTCGCACGCCTATCTCATTTCGTCGGGTGCGACCGTACAGTGAGCTTGTTTCCGTCAGGGTCGCGAAGATATGCTACGAATGCCCCGTTCGGCCGCTCCGCAGGCTCGCTCTCAATTGCCGTGCCACCATGCGCGGTTCCGGCGGCATGCCACGCTAGAACATGGTCACGGCTTGCAGCACCTATACCGATCGTCCCGCCGTTGGCTGCAGTCGCCGCCTTACCATCGATCGGCTTCGTGATCATCAGTCGGCCCCCCTCGTGGGCGTAGATCAGTCGGCCTCTCGCATCCATCTCTCCAGGCTTGCCTCCTAATGCAGCGAAGGTGGCGTCGTAGAAGCTTCTGGCCCGCTCCAGGTCGTTGCTTCCGATCATCACGTGAGTGAACATGCTTCATCTCCTGCAGGGTGCTTCTGTAACTGTGTTCCCCGACACTTAGCGGTAGCAGTTCCCTAGATACTTTGCTGGCGATGCGCCGAGGGCTTTCTTGAACATGGTGATGAATGCAGATACGGATTCATATCCGAGTTCGCCCGAAACCTGCTGCACCGTCGCCCCCGCTGCAAGGCTTCGGATTGCGATAATCAATTGCAACTGCTGTCGCCAACGGCCGAAGGTCAAGCCAGTCTGCTGCTGAACAAGACGAGCGAGAGAATTCTCGCTCATTGCCACTCGCTTTGCCCATTGCGCCATCGTGCTCCGGTCAGACGGGTCATCGACCAATGCCGATGCGATCAAGTCAAGGCGAGGCTCATCTGTCAGGGGTAGATGCAGATCCTCTACCGGCATCCGCGATAAAGCCGATAGAAGCAGCGTCGAAATTATATCAGCATGGGCGTTCGCGACGGGGGACTGGTCAGCCATCTCGATGATGAGCTCTCTGACGAGCGGGGAAAGCGAAAGCGTGCAACATCGATCCGGCAGATCGGCAGCACCCGGCTCAATGAACAGAAAGAACAAACGTGCGTTGGCGGTCGCCACATTGCTGTGCAGCATCCCTCCCGGAACCCAGACGCCGCAATGAGGTGGCACCATCCACATCCCGCTGGGAACGCGACATGTCACCCCTCCCCGCAACGCCATGACGAGCTGCCCCTTTCGATGACGATGCTCAGGTGCTTCGCGTTCGTTCTGCGACACGTCAATCCTCACGGCGCGCGCAAGCGCGGCAGAGTTTTCGAGATCATGATCGACCAGGGCTGCAGAAAGGGATAACCGCGTTTGGTGGGATTCAGTGATCATTTGAGAGAATATCTAAATTCCCCTACGTGCTTTGTCGATAGGGTCGTCCGAAAGAATTCGGAGAATGACGATGGCGATACACGAGCGTGACCCTCACTGGTGGTCTGATATCTTCCAGACTGAATTTCGGCTGCCTCAGAAGCGCTATCGCAGGCTTTGCATCTTGCCTCCACAATATGTGCGCGTCGGGCCTAGTCGCGTAGCCAGTGCGCGAAAGGTTACGAAAGCCTTCCTTGTGAGGGCCCGCAGGTTCTTTGGCCACCAGCTGCCAGCCGCTTCGGTTGTTTCGTGCGCCGACCCGCTCGACGCTTATATGTATGCCTGCGCCGCGGTTCCGTTCTTTTGCTGCGTCTCGCCCGCGATCTACGGCTTCACCGGCGCCATCGAAGAGCAAGGCGTCTCGCGGAAGAACCACCAGTCGGGAGATGACTTGTGAGCGCTCGACCGGTTGTCACTACTGGGAACGTGATCTTTTCATTGAAGACATTCCTGGCGGCCATACTGGCCTATTACATTGCAATAAGCTTCGATCTGCCGCGGCCGTTCTGGACGGTGGCAACGGTCTACATCGTTGCCCATCCGCTTTCAGGCGCGATCGCATCGAAATCGCTCTATCGACTGCTGGGGACCCTGATCGGTGGCGGCGCGACGGTCATCATGGTTCCAAACCTTGTGAACGAGCCGATGCTGCTTTCCGCAGCGATCATTGCATGGGTGTCGGGATGCACTTTCGTTAGCCTTCTTGATCGCACGCCTCGCAGCTATGTTTTCCTGCTGGCCGGTTACACGGTGCTCCTGGCGGGACTGCCACTGGTCACCGCGCCGGCAAACACGTTCGACACTGTTGTCTCCCGCATCGAGGAGATCGGTCTTGCGATTACATGCGCCTCGATTATTAGCCACGTCGTCTTTCCAGTTCATGTGGGGACGGTACTCGTCAACCGGATCGACGGGTGGATGGCAAAGGCGCGGAAGGTCCTCGCGGCGACGGCGACTGACGAGACAGAAGAAAATCACAGCAGAACAGAACGACACGCTTTGGCGGCGGACGCAGCGGACCTTCGGTCGTTCACGGTCCACCTTCAATATGACGGATCCCGATATCGACGTGCAGTTTCGCTGGTGAGATCATTGCAGCACCGGATGGTGTCCTTGCTTCCGTTGATGAGCGAGCTAGAGGATCTGCGACGAGCACTCGCCAAGCTCAACACCTCGAAATCGGAGCAGGCTCTGTCTTTGATCGCAAGGATCAGCTCTCATTCAACCGATACCACGGAGAGCTCCAGAGCAATGATCGACGCGCTAACCTCTTCCGGCGCGCCTCCGTTCTGGGAAAATCTTCTTCTTGCCAATACCGCCCGGAATCTGCGGGATATTCATCGAATTTCTCATGAGGCTAACTCTCTTCGTGAAGCTATAGAGGAAGAGAATGCGGCGAGAGCTGCTCGTCGTTTCGCTGCTCCCGGCAAGATGCCGGCTCTGCACCGCGACATCGGCATGGCATTGCTATCGGCGCTGGCCGTCGCGATCTGCCTGGCGACCTCCACCTTCTTCTGGATTGCAAGCGGCTGGACCGACGGGATGACATTTGCCCAGATTTCGGGAGTGTTTTGCTGCCTTCTCGCGACAATGGACGATCCTGTCCCAGCCATGCGCAAATTTGTCGACGTAACGATCGGCTCCGTCATCGCAGCGTTCGTCTACGGGTTCGCTATCCTTCCGATGATCAACGGCTTCGTGTCCCTCGTCGCTGCCCTCGGGCTGTTCCTGATCCCTGCCGGCATATGTCTCGCTTTGCCTTCACTCGCAATCGTCGGCATGGGGCTGTGCGTGAATTTCCCCCTTCTTCTCACCCTCCAGGCACACCAGAGCAGCGACTTCGTGACGTTTGCAAACTCGGCGATCGCGACCCTTCTTGCGATGGCCTGGACGATCGCCGTCTGCGGCATCTTCCGATCTGTAAGAGCGGAGACAAATGCCAGGAGGCTCTTTTCCGTTACCCAAAAGCATGTCGCCAGGATCGCGGCCGGCAGACATGCCAATGCTCATGTCACCTACCATCGCGGAATCGATCTCGCAGGTCTCTTTGCCTCCAGAGCGGCAAAACTATCGCCGACCTCCGATACCGCCGCTGCCGACCTTATCCGGGATCTGCGAGCAGGACTTCATATAACAGCGATGCGGGAGCTCGCGGATGAAGCATCGATGCCTATTCGCCTCAGGACTGAAGCCGTCTTCTCAGGACTGGAGATCTTGTACCACCTGGCGCCCGCTGAACGTGGCGACGTCCTGGAAAATGCCGTTGGAATGCTGGATAACCTTATACTTTCCTCTCTGGAAATGATCGCAGCGGATGTAGACGGGGAACTTGTGGTGCACGCAGCCGCGCTCCGTCTGTGCCTCGCTCCGGACGCCGGACCACCGGTTTTCATAAAACCTCCTGCGAGGAGGATCGCCGCGTGACCGGACAATTCGACATCTATGGTGTCCTCCTTCCATGGTTCTCGGCACTCGCCCTGTGTGCATACGGTCTATTCCGCGTTCTCACATCGGTTCTCGCCAAGCTCGGGTTTTATCCAGCGGTGTGGCATCGCTCCCTGTTCAACCTCGCACTCTACATCACCCTCCTCGGTGGGCTTTCCGCCGCTATCAACTGGTTGCAAAGATGAAGAACCTCACGATCACCTCAGGGCGAGCCCTGTTGACCTTGTCTATGGTGGGCTGCGCTGCAGTTCTTAGCTGGCACCTATGGTCCTTCTACATGGAAGCGCCGTGGACACGGGATGCTCATGTGCGTGCGGATGTCGTTCGACTGGCAGCAGATGTCTCGGGGCCCGTCATCGAGGTTCTGGTATCGGACAACGCGCAGGTGGAGAAAGGGACGCCCCTGTTTCGGATCGAAACAGACCGCTTCGAACTTGCGCTGCGCGAAGCGGAGGCCCAGGTGCAGAGCAGCAAAGCCGCGGCGGAACTGGCGAGGACCGATTTCGAACGGTATCAACTGCTCGCCTCCAGAGAAGCAGCCAGCTTGAAAGAGCGGCAGCATGCGGAAAGCCAGATGCATCAGGCAGACGCTACATATCAGTCGGCGCTAGCGGCTCGGGATCTGGCAAAGCTGAACCTTGACCGGACAACTGTGAAAGCACCAGCATCAGGGACAATCACCAACTTCTCCTTGCGTCGCGGGAACTATGTCTCCGTCGGGGACGCGGTTGGGGTGCTCGTGGAAAGAGAATCCATCTATATCGCGGGCTACTTCGAAGAGACCAAACTCCCACGAATCCAGGTCGGCGATCGAGTGAAGATCGATATCATGGGTGAGGCGGAATCGGTCATGGGGCATGTCGCAGGTATCGCCGCCGGTATTGAAGATCGAGAGCGGAGCGACAGTGTTGGCTCTCTCGCAAGCGTGGCGCCAACATTTTCATGGGTTCGGCTGGCCCAGAGAATTCCGGTTCGGATCGAGATCGATGACATCCCGAGCCCTGTCCGGCTCATTGCGGGGAGGACCGCGACAGTTTCTGTTCGAGCGAACGACAACTAAGGTGTGACACACCTCGTGCTCTGGAACGCGTAGATCAGTGTGCTCACGTTCTTGTGCCTTCGTCGCCTCAATCCCTGCTGAAGCGAGGCTTGACAGTCACCAAAGCGGTGCAGCCAAACAATGCCTGATTTCCACCATCCGCAACGATGGCCTTTATGACCGTACTAGCCCTCACAGCGCACAAGGCTGCACTATCACCAGGTTATCAACGGTACACGATGGACCCAGGCATCGCCGACCACTTGGTCCAACACGAAACTGGCAACGTCTTGTCGCGCGATTTCACCGCCATGAAAGTCAGTCAGGTCGGTAAGCGTCCGGATCACTTTACCTCCGGGCTTGTTATTGAGAATGGAGGGCCGAACGATAGTCCAATCCAGTCCACTGTCCTTGATGAGGGCTTCCTGACGGTTCTTGTCCTCGTAAACCTTCCGCAAAAGCAGCGGAAAGATCAACCTGTCGAACAGAAAGCCCCCATGTCCGTTGCTATCGCCAGCACCAATTCCTGTGATGCTGACAAGGCGTGAAACCTGCTCCGCCTGCATCGATTTGACGAGCGCTCGGGTCGCGGTCGAAAGAACGGTGACTTCACGAAAAGGACTTGCGGGTGTTCCGAGTGCACTGATGACCGCATCACKCCCCCTGATGGCCCGGCGAAGCAACTTCTCATTCTGAGCGTCGCCTATAACAAGCTTTGCTCCTTTGAGATCGGGGGCTTTTTCCGGGGAGCGTACCAGCACCGTGACATCATAGCCGCGGCTCAGAGCCCTGCCAACGATGTGGCGGCCGGTTGGGCCAGTGGCGCCAAGGACCAGGATCTTTGGCGCAATGGCTGATTGGGTTTCATTCTCGGACGTTCTCATTGCTTTTGTCCTTTTGAAAGGCAGGGCGCCTACCGAGAGGCAGCTCTGCCTGGGGTGTTGATGGTGGTGGTCAGAGCCGGCCTTCTGCGAGCAGCTCGCGGGTCCGCTTCAGGGTCGACGGCAGGGCAGATTTGTAGCCCTTGTCACTGTCGAACTGCATCTGCTCGGCTTGCTCTTCAGGCCCATTCGGCTCTTTTCCGCGAAGGCCGAGGTAGCAGTAGAACCGAAGCTGCAGTGCGCCGGTTTCATCTTCGAACAGTTCGTTGACGATGGCGCCTTCACGGGGGCCGGTCGCCTGGAAGAAGGTGACCTTGCTCTGCGGCTCAAGGGTGATGATCTCCCTGATCTCAGAGCCGGCGATGATGGCTTCGCGCACGAAGTGCGTTGCGCTTTCCTCGACGACATCACAGCGGGTGCACAGGCCAGGCGGAAGGAATAGACGCGCATCGCGGGCCTTCAGCTCTAGGCCCTTCCAGGCCTGCTCGCGGGTCAGTTTTGTCTCACCGTGCGGATTTACCAGAACGGTAGCGGTCGAATAGATCATGACGATAGTCCTTGTCCGGGGTGTGCGACGCTGCGTCAGGCAGAGGCAGCAGTTTCGGAGGCGAAGTTGTGGTAGGAGCGGAGTGGCCGGCCCAGGAGTGCCGTTAGGCGCTCCACGTCGCCGCCTTCGGGCAGCATGCCGTCGGTCTGGAAGCGGTCGCCCATGAGGCGCATGTCGTAGGCCATCCAGGCGGGCATGAACTGCCTGAGGTTCTGTTCGAAGGCTTGCGTATCGCTCCCGCCGTAGTGGATCGGGCGACCAAGCACTTCGGTCCAGATTGCGGCGATATCCGGTCCGGTGAGCGTGTCGGGACCGACGAGGTTGACGCGGCTGAGGGGAAGCGGCTGTTCAGACTGCTCGCGGCGCAGCAGTTCAAGGGCGGCGATCTCCGCGATATCGCGGACATCGATCATGGCGAGGCCCCTTTCTCCGACCGGCATCGGGTAGACGCCGTAGCCGGTGATGACGTCCTTGATCGTCAGATCGTTCTGGATGAAGTAGGCCGGGCGCAGGATCGTGGCGTGGAAATCCATCTGTTCGATCATCCGCTCGACGCCGAACTTGCCGGCAAAATGCGGCACGTTCA
The DNA here is from genome assembly GCF_056400025.1 of Rhizobium sp. 01L419. Classification (NCBI taxonomy): domain Bacteria; kingdom Pseudomonadati; phylum Pseudomonadota; class Alphaproteobacteria; order Hyphomicrobiales; family Rhizobiaceae; genus Rhizobium; species Rhizobium sp. 01L419. The sequence goes on along the minus strand of NZ_JBFTSM010000011.1, from coordinate 179,974 downwards.
CGTAGACGTCCGGGTGGATGACCGAGAGATAGACGATCCTTTCGATGCCGGCCGAGCGGGCGACGTTGAGCGCAATCAAAGCTTGGGTGAATTCGTCTGGCACGACCGCATTCAGAAGGAATAGTGAGGAGATCCCATCAAGGGCGCTTCGCAGGGAGTCAATGTCGAGAAAGTCACCTTTTACGACGGCGACGCCAGCCGGGAAATTGGCCTTGGAGGGATCGCGGACGAGAGCGCGGATGTCAGCGCCACGGTTGACGAGGTGTTCGATGATTTGGGCGCCGATATGGCCTGTCGCGCCGGTGACAAGGATGGTCATGGGATTTCTCCGGGTTGGTTTTGCTTGACACCCCGAATATGGACGGCTCATTGTTGATCCAATAGACGATCTTTTTGGACAGATCGTCTCGCCAGTGGAACAGATATGGATCTCCTTGCTCTTGCTGATTTCAATCTCGTCGCCCGTCATGGCGGCTTCGGTAAAGCTGCACGCGCCTCCGGCCGTCCGAAGGCAACGCTGTCCCGGCGGGTTACGGAGTTGGAAGCTGCCTTGGAGCTTCGGCTATTCGAACGTGGCGCGCGCAACCTGAAACTCACCGAGGAAGGACGCGCCCTTCATGAGCGGACCGCTGCTCTGTTGACGGAGCTCGACGAGACGGCAGCCGACATCGCCTCGGGCGCGGAGAAACCGCGCGGCAGGTTACGGATCAGCGCGCCACTCCTCTTGTCGCAGACCGCCATGGGCAAGATCGCGGCAGGTTTTGCGCTGAAATACCCGGATGTGCGACTGGAAATCACGACCGAGGATCGGGCCGTGGACATGATCGAGGAAGGCTACGATCTGGTCATCCGGGTCAATCCTGATCCGGACGAAAGTCTGGTCGGACGAGCCTTTTTGCGAGACCGCCTGGTCGTCGTGGCAAGCCCCGATCTCGCCCGCCCCGCTAGAGACCTTCATGCTCCCGGCGTCGTTCGTGGGCCTGGCAACCAACAAACCTGGAACGTCATGACAACCGAGGGTGCTGCGGCAATCAGGATCGAGCCCGTCCTCGCCATGTCCTCGCTCATCATGGTCCGCGACGCCGTACGCGCCGGCGTTGGTGCTGCACGTCTGCCAATCTCCCTGGTTAGCCACGATATGGCGGACCGCACTTTGGTGCATTGGGGGGATATCCAGGGATCCGAGATTGCGCTCTGGGCGCTCTATCCCTCACGACGCCTGCTCAGTGCCCGCGTGTCTGCCTTTCTGGAATATCTGAAGCAGGCCTTTCCAAACGGCACACCTGAGGAACTGGCCGCCTATATCGGCCGCTGAGACGGTCGAGCCACCCAAGTGCTGCGGGTTCAGCCATGACATCGACATCCTTCTCACGCCCGAGCCTTGCAATTGTGCGCTGCAGCATTAGTTAGCCCACTAGGAACGTCAGAAGGCTTTCCGCATTCTGTGGAGCACTTCTCATGCGAAGTCTGTCGGATACACTGGAACGGCTCAAGCGCTTCCGCACTATCTCGGCCGCGACGCCTCCTTCCCATCGACTGAAGCGGCTCGGGAGTTTCCAGAACCCCGGCGAACTGGTCGGATGGTATCACGTTCCTGAGGGCTCGCCGCATCCCGTCCCACTGGTCGTGGTCCTGCACGGGTGTACGCAAACAGCTGCGGGATACGACGGGGGCTCTGGATGGTCCAGGCTGGCGGACGACTTCGGTTTTGCGGTGCTGTTTCCCGAACAGTCCCGGCAGAACAACCCAAACCTCTGCTTCAACTGGTTCGTCGATAGCGATGTCGAGCGCGACCACGGGGAAATAGCCTCCATCCGCGCGATGATCGCCGCCATGACAGCCAGCCACGGTATTGATCCATGCCGGATATATATTACCGGACTTTCGGCCGGCGGCGCCATGGCGAATGCTATGCTTTCCTGCTACCCGGAGGTTTTCGCCGGTGGCGCCATCATTGCAGGACTTCCCTACGGTGTTGCCTCCACAATACCCGAAGCCTTCGATCGCATGCGGGGTCAAGGTCTGCCTTCTCCTGAACGTCTGCGGGATCGGTTGCGCTCAGCGTCATCTCACACCGGTCCATGGCCGACCATTTCGGTATGGCACGGAACAGCTGATCACACGGTTGCGGAAGTCAATGCGCTCGCGATCGTTGACCAATGGCGAGCGGTCCACGATGTGTCCGCTGATCCTACCAGATATGACGTTGCCGATGGCGTCGAGCACCGCGTATGGATGGACGCGAGCGGAATGTCGGCGATCGAGTTCTATCGCATTGCAGGAATGGGACACGGCACACCAATTGACGTAACGAGCGGTTACGGCACAGCCGCCCCATACATGCTTGATATAGGTGTCTCTTCGACGGAGCTCGTCGCACGCAGTTGGGGACTGATCCCCTCCTTCGAGCGCCGGACGAAACTTCGAGGAGAACAGAATGTTATCTCGGAGCCTAAGGCCAATTCGCAACCGACAAGCGATGTGCAGACGGTCATTGAACATGCGCTGCGCGCCGCAGGGCTCCTCAAGTAGGACTTAAACGGAATTGAGTGTAGCGGATGCCGGGCAACAGCCCAAGACGGCGGGAAATCCAAATGGGTTCCAAGCAGGGAGCAGACATGAAGGATGTGAAGGAATTTCCACGAGCTGTAGTGGCGACCGCTGGTCTCTCGATATGAACGCTGGAGAGATCACGATCGTTCGTGCGGCAAATGAACCATCGGTGGTCACCAAAATCCGCACAGCCCTTGCCGCCTTCCTGCAAAAGCATCGAACTTCGTAGGCTCGATCACTGTGCGGTGAAGAAGGTGAGAAGAACTTTGCCCTTCTCGCCAAGAAGACAAACAAAACGATCAGGCTTTCCCGTCTTCTCCTTGCGAGCGATGTATGCTTCACCGAGTACGACCATTTTCACGGGAACGTCTCCGACTTTTGTGTCCGCCTTGCTGACCGCAAGACTTTCCATATCCAGAATTAGATCGGTGATATCAGCGGACCGTTCTTGGAGGGCAAGAAGTCCCGTCGATTTGCAGGCGTCAACCGCTGGATCGGCTGGCGCCTGAGCGAGCGCGCTTCCTGCGGCGAGTACAAACGCAAGTGCCGAGATTGTTGTCTTTGTGATCTTCATCGGGATTCCCTAAAAAGAGAAAGGCCGCGAAATTCGCGGGCTCCCCAAGCCTTCAATCAGGCTTTGTCGACGACCTTCTTAACGGCGTCCTTGGCTTCGCCCTTCGCTTCCTGCGCCTTGCCCTTCGCTTCCTGGACGCTTCCCTTCACCTGCTCTTCGTGGTTGTCCACGGCTTTGCCTACGGCTTGTCGGGCCTTGCCAGCAACTTCGTTGGTCTTTCCCGTGATCTTGTCGGATGTACTTCCCATGGTCGTTCTCCTCGCTATGGTTTTGCGGAAAAGGCGTGGCTGCGCGTTTCGTTCCATCCTTAAGGTCAGATTAGTCGCAATTGCTGATCTGAAGCGAGGAACGAAATGCGAAATCGGCGTTGGCTAATCGTATTTTGCGCGAGCACATGATAGATCATTGACTGCCCAGTATGAGCCGTCGGGCACCATCTTTAGATCAGAGAAACCTCGGACCGGACTGGAGAGCTTTTCATGGGTTGGAAAACACCGAAGATTGAATACGTGAATGGTTATAAGATTGTTGAAGTTGATGGGCCTATCTTCAAAGTCTACGATGGCGACCGTCAGCTCGGCGACGATTTCCCCTATCCCGGCGAGGCTGCTGCTTACGCAACCTCTTTGCCAAAACGGGATCACCCCCGCGGTTAGGCGAGAAGCAGCGGGAACCATTGAAGATCCCTTTATGGCAGCTTTACCGAATGCGGAACACGATTTGACCAGCTCCCACCTTTCTTCACCACTGGAACTGCTTGGGTGGACTGAATTCTTCTCAGATCAGGTCCAGCCCAGCGAAGCGCACTTGATCCCCAGACGCATCGCTTCAGTTCACCGGGCACGCATCGAGGCGATCGATGTCAACGGGCCCGTCGGGCTGAAACTTCCGGCCAATACCAACACTGCTGACTACGCGGTGGGCGACTGGGTTCTTGCCGATCCACTGACCGGTATGCTTATCAGCCGTCTTGACCGAAAAAGCGTCTTTCAACGACGCCCGGAAGGCGGACGTGGCCAGCAACTTGTTGCCGCCAACGTCGACACTCTGTTTATCGTGACCTCATGCAACGCAGATTTTAATCTTGCCCGGCTGGAACGTTACCTGATCATGGCCAACCAGGCCGGGAGCAATCCGGTGATTGTGCTGACGAAGGCTGATACCGCTGAAGATGCTGGCATGCTCCAAGCGCAAGCCGAGGCCTTGCAGCGTGATCTGCCTGTGATCGCCTTGAATGGTCGCTCCGCAGACGCCGTTTCCCTGTTGAGGCCCTGGTGCGGCGTTGGCCAGACGGTTGCGCTGGTGGGATCCTCCGGTGTCGGAAAATCGACGCTGGTGAACACCATGACCGGCCCTGGCTCTGACACAAGTCAGAAAACTGGCGCCATCCGCGAATACGACGCCCAGGGTCGACACACGACCACGGCGCGATCGCTGCATGCTGTTTCAGGCGGCGGCTGGGTCATAGATACACCTGGGATAAGAACGCTTTACCTGAGCGATGTTACCGATGGTATAGACACCCTCTTTGCAGAAATAACCGAACTGGCGCCGCTTTGCCGGTTTCGCGATTGCACCCACGCACATGAACCGGGGTGCGCCGTTCAGGCAGCTGTCGCAAGCGGTGCCCTGGACGCTGATCGCTTGGAACGCTGGCGGAACCTGCTTGCAGAAAACCGCGACCGAACACCGGTCGTGAGCGGACCACGCGGCAACAAGATCGTTCGCAAGAAGAAATACTGAAAGTTTTGTGCGTTTGTAACGGTGCTCATCGGCGTCAGCGACGATCCGCCACCTTGGGGAATTGGCTGGGCCGTGGTCACCGCGTCAGGCTCAATGATTGGGTTTGCGGTCAAGAAGAACCTGCAAGCGGCCGCTCCCGCTTGAAATGGGTATGTCTTTGAACAACCGCGATATGAGGCGCGGTCGCAGTCCTTGCCTCTCATCGATGAGGAGAAATGACATTCTCTTTATCTCGATCGTGATCACGCCCGCATTGTCATGGCGACGATAATTCCCCGAATCGATCGCATGGAATCCGTTTTCCACCGCCCAGGCGGCTATCATGTCCGCGTTCATCAAGGTCCTGCTTTAGAGATCTCGGACGCGCTTTTTCTAGCTGTCCTGCTCGTGCAAATCGCTTTGCAGTCCCACTGATACCGTAACTGAAACGCTCTAATCCAGACAAATCCGTCCAAGATTACAGTTCGCGCTTTGGTGTTGCCAGAAAGACTCGCGGCAATCGGTGCGGATCCGCTGTGGCCCCGCCCCGTTTGGTGCACTTGAGCAAGGTTCGAGCCGACGCACCTTACATTCGCAGCTATTGAAGGAGAATGAAACTTGGTCCCCGCGCTCCCTTTCGATTCCTGACTAGAGCGCCCCTCGCTTTTTTTGCTGGCGGACGCGAACCTCGAAGGCAGCGTATGTCGACTGCAACTCAATCTTGACCATCGGGAGAATATCCCAAAACGAAAAAGCCTGCCGCGGGAGGAGGTGCGGCAGGCTTTCGAAAAGAATTGAACAGCGACTGGGAGGAGGAGTGCCGCTGCTCATACAGACAGCCCTGGGAGGAGGAGTGGGCCGTCTGAAACTCGAAGCTCTGCGGGAGGAGATGCATCGCTTCGATGTGCTTATCTATACGCCGACTACGAACCACTTACTATTGCTTATGTTGCACTGCACCCATGCAAGAACGGCAAGTCGAAAAGATCGGGAAAGATCGATGGCAGGACTCGATCGCAGACAATGGACATCGACGCAAAAACGCCCGCATCATCAGCGGGCGTCAAGCAGCTTCAAAGAGTGAATGCTGTGCGGTCAGCGGGCGATCGATGCGCGGGCGACGTTGCGGATATCGGCGCGGTCGATACCGAGATCCTGCAGTTCGCGGCTGGACATGCGACCAAGTTCGCTGACGGTCTGACGGAACTTGCGCCAATTGTTGAAAGAGCGTGCGACGTTCATGATAATCCCCTTTCCTGAGGGCTTCTGACGTCAGCAGCCCTGCTTGGCTCCGGCGTCGTTTCGATGATTGGAATATAGGCGTTTCAATCGGTTAAAAACAGCGACAATCCGTCAGTTCACCCATGCAAGGAATGCATTGGTCAGCGCTTTTCGACGGAAAGAGCCTGTTTTTTGAGCTCGGCGCCATCTGGCATTCTGGCCGTGGCAGCGTCGCAGGATGCCGAACCCGGCCAGCTGACGGCCTTCGAACTGCCCGTCCGTCGCGGGCCGTTCATCCGGCGTTCCGCAATGCCGTATCCCGCCGCCCTGGTCGTGATCCCCACCATGCCGTATTCCAAACGTTCGGCGACACGATGGGCCCTGGCCAAGTTTTGAGTGTAGAAATATCCTGCCAGCCCAAATTCCGTATCATTGGCAAGCGCGATTGCTTCTTCTTCTTCCGTGAAGCGGAAGACCGGCGCAACAGGGCCAAAAATCTCCTCCTTCATGACGCGCATATCGACGCTCGCGTCTCGAACGACTGTGGATTCGAAGAACAGGCCGCCCATGGAATAGCGGTGACCGCCTGTCGCACCCGTTGCGCCCTTTGTCGTTGCGTCCTGCAGCAATTCCTCGACTTTGCGCACGGCGTGTTCATCGATCAGTGGTCCCTGTTCCACTCCAGGCTCCGTCCCCGATCCAACCCGAAGACGTGAGACCTTTGAGGCAAAACGGTCGATGAACGCATCGTGGATGCCCGACTGAACGATAATGCGGTTCGTGCAAACGCAGGTTTGACCCGCATTACGGAACTTGGAAAGAAGGGCCCCTTCGACGGCGCGGTCGAGATCGGCGTCATCGAACACGATGAAAGGGGCATTCCCGCCAGGCTCCACGTGCCATCAGTTCCGAGTAAAACTGCGGAGTCGCCAGATTAAAAGACAGGATGCGCCCGGAAAAATGAGGCAGCACTTCGCCTCTAGGCGGTCGCGAGGATTGTTTGCCGTTTCCCAGAGGGCAAGCACTGATCCCGAAACGAAGTTCAGCAATCGTTATTGCGGAAATGAACAGCGTTTCGATGACCTGGGGGTCCAACCAAGTGACCACTACCTCATCGGGAACTGATTTCGACGGCTCGGATATAATGTTGGTGTCCAGCAAGAAGCTCATCGGTCCCGCAGGCGTCTTATCACGACTTTTCTGCAGGGCTTCAACGTCGCTGTCGGAAAGCTCAGCGTCGCGACCAATAGCCGCCAGTAAAGAGCCGAGCTTCACACGGTCAGGGGGACGAACAGCGGCCTCAATAATGTCACCGATCTCGGCCTCGGTGCTTCTGCCCTGATGAGCCGCCCGCGCCGCAGAGTACGATAGCGAGGACGATACCGTCTCCGTTCAGGCCTCGTCGCCTTGATTGGATTCGAGCCAAATTACCTGGGAAACCACCAGATTGTTAAAATGCGACGCCCGCCGCATCGGTAGATGCCACGCCCTCGGTAAGCATCAAAAAGTGATGCCCTGCCCGAGCGCACGAAGAATTTCTTTCCTCCACATCAAATTCATATGCCTGGACTTGCTTTGCGCATCGGTCGACCGTCCGTGCCAGGACGCGGCCGGAATTCCCGGCGCCGGTAAGCGCGGAGGTGATATGTCGTTCGAATTTGACGTTGAAGATCCGCTTCTGGCAAGGGCTGCCGAGTTGCGAAAGGCGTTCCATCAGGATGCGGTCGAGCGGGACAAGCAAGGCGGCAGGCCCCTCGATCAGATCAGGCTCCTCAAGGAAAGTGGCCTGGCTTCCGCTCAAATCGCAAAGGCATATGGCGGACAAGGGGCTTCCTGGATGACAACCCTTCGCATCGTCAGGGAATTCGCCAAAACCGACGGGTCGCTCGCGCATCTCTTCGGTTACCATCATCTGCCGCTGAACCTCATCCTCTTTCGCGGTTCGGATGCTCAAAAGGACAGGTGGCTGGGCGGATCAGCCGCGGGCAACTGGATCTGGAGCAATTCCGGCAATGCCATGTCGAAGACTTCGACAGGTGAGAAGACGGAAGGCGGCTGGACGATCAACGGCAGCCGGCCCTTTTCCTCGGGCTCGCACATTGCGGACTATATCCAGATATCCTGGGAAAATTCGTCGGGCGAACGCCTCACAGCAGCGGTCCCCGCCGATCGCGAAGGCATCGTAATTGCGGATGACTGGGACGGTATCGGGCAACGGCAGACCGGCAGCGGCACCGTCCATTTCCGCGGCCTCCACATCGGCGACGATGAGGTCATCAGCGCGCCTTCCGTGCCACTGACGCCTTACGCATCCCTCACCTCGCTTCTTCAGCAGAGCGTCCTTCTCAACGTGTTCGTCGGCAGCGCCCAAGGCATTCTGGAAGAGGGCCGGGACTACACGGTAACGTCCTCCCGACCGTGGATTTATTCCGGCGTGGAACGGCATATCGACGATCCCTGGATCAAACGCCAGTATGGCGAGCTCTATATTCGCACCCTTGCGGCCGCTGAACTTGCCGACAAGGCTGCGCGCAGCCTTGATGCGGCTTATGCCCAAGGACCATCCTTGAGCCATAACGATCGTGGTGCCGCCGCCATCGATATCGCCACGGCCAACCTTTATGCGGGCGAGGTCGGCCTCGCCGTTTCGAGCGAGGTCTTCGAGGTGATGGGCGCGCGATCCGCCACGCAGGCTAACGGCTTCGACCGTTTCTGGCGAAATGTCCGCACTCACACACTGCACAATCCCGCCGAATACAAGAAGCGCACGGTCGGCACCTTTCTGCTGACCGGCGAGTTCCCCGTGCCGGCCATCTACCGCTGAAAGGATATTCCATGGCGAGACGCAAGGACCAGATCAAGCTCGGCGCCTTCCTGCTCTTCACCGGCCACCATGTCGCTGCCTGGCGCCATCCGCAGGCCTCGGTCGGCACGGAATTTGAAAACTATCTCGAACTGGCTCGTCTTGCCGAGGCCGCTAAGTTCGATGCGATCTTCTTTGCCGATGGCGTGGCGGCACGGTTGAAGGACGTGGAAGCGGCAAGCCGCAAGGCTCATAGCGGCATTTATCCCTTCGAACCGATCACGCTTCTTTCAGCTCTTTCCTCTGTCACCCGCAATATCGGCCTGATCGCCACCGCCTCGACGAGCTTTTCCGATCCGTTCAATCTCGCACGGCAGTTTGCGTCCCTTGACCGGTTGAGCGGCGGGCGGGCCGGCTGGAACCTCGTCACCTCCTCCGATCCGGACGCCGCCTATAATTTCGGGCATGATGCGCAGATCCTGCATGGCGACCGTTACGAGCGCGCCGAGGAATTCGCCGATGTGGTGCTCGGCCTCTGGGACAGTTTTGAAGACGACACTTTCATCCGCGACAGGCAGTCGGGACGCTACTTCGATCCTCAAAAGCTGCACCGGCTCGATCATAGCGGCAAACACTTCAAGGTGCGCGGCCCCCTCAACATCCCGCGCTCACCGCAGGGACGGCCAGTCCTGATTCAGGCGGGCGCCTCCGAGCCCGGCAAGGAGCTTGCTGCGCGTACCGCAGAAGCCATATTCGCCGCCCAGATCACCCTCGAGGAAGCAGTGGCTTTCTATGCTGATGTCAAAGGCCGCCTTGCCAAATTCGGCCGTTCGCATGACGATCTGAAGATCTTGCCCGGCATTTTCCCTGTCGTCGGCAGGACTGAATCCGAAGCGAAGGAAAAGTTCGGATCCCTGCAGGCGCTCATTCAGCCCGAAGTCGGACTGAACCTGATCTCCCAGCTTTCCGGCGTCGACCTTTCGGCCTATCCGCTCGATGGGCCGGTGCCCGACAATCCACCGGCGACCAATGCGGGCAAGAGCCGCCAGGCTCTCGTGCTCGATCTTGCCCGACGCGAAAATCTGACCATCCGCCAGCTCTATCTGCGTATCGCCGGCGCCCGCGGCCACTGGCAGGTCGTCGGCACGCCGATCCAGATCGCCGATGTGCTCGAGGAGCGTTTCGAAAACTATGGGGCCGACGGCTTCAATATCATGGCGCCGCTGATGCCGGGCGGGCTTGCCGACTTCATCGAGCTCGTCGTTCCGGAGTTGCGCCGCCGCGGCCTCTTCCGAACGGAATACGAAGGCACGACGCTGCGCGAGAACCTCGGCCTCAAGCGCCCGGCCAACCGCTTCGCAGATACCGGCAGTGCTGCGGCGGCCGAATAGGAGAAACCAATGAGCCACGACAAGCTTTATCTCATCGAGCCGGGTTTTTCCGACCCCAAAGAGCCGGGCGTCAGCTTCGTCTGCCCCTATTGCAACGCCATCGAGGGACTGCTGGCGTCCTTCCCGGATCTTGCGAGCAAGATCGAGGTGGAGCGGGTTCCCTTTCCCCGGCCGCGCGCAAGCGTGATCGCCGCCGTCGGCGAGGAGCACCAGTCGTTGCCGGTGCTGGTTCTCGCCGAGAGCGCGCCTGTTGATGCCGAACACTGGAATGGCGTGCATTTCGTCAACAAGACCGATCGCATTCTCGAACTACTTGCCGAGCGCCATGGTTTCCCGCGGCTTCATACCTGAAGGACGAGCACCATGACCGTAAAGCCTGGAACGTTCGAGCCTAGTCAGCCGGAGCCGACCTCAAAGCCGCCCGCCCTCTTCCTGGCGGATCGCGACAATCCCTATCTCGCCAAGGCGGCCGAACTCACGGAGATCTTTTCGCACGATGCTGTCGAGCGCGACCAGCTCGGCGGCCGCCCCTCCGAACAGATCAGGCTTTTGAAGGAGAGCGGCCTCGTCAATTTGCTGATCCCGAAGGAATTCGGTGGTGAGGGGCAACCCTATTCGACAGCGCTTAAGGTTCTGCGTGAATTTTCCAAGGTCGATGGATCGCTTGGTCATCTCTTCGGCTATCACTTCAGCCCGCTCATGAACGCGGCGACGGCAGGCGACAGGCGCTCGCATGAGATCTTGCGCCGCTCAGCGGACGGCCGCTGGTTCTGGGGCAATACGACCAACAGCTTTTCGAAGATCCTCTTTGGAAGAAGGACCGCCGGTGGTGCCATCCTGAACGGTTTTCGCCCTTTCGCCTCGGGCTCGCATGTCGCCGACTATCTCATGGTCGCCTGGGAAGACGAGGAAACCAACCAGCGCAGCTTTGCCTATATTCCGGCCAATCGCCCAGGGATCACCATCGCGGACGACTGGGACGGAATTGGCCAGCGCCAGACGGGCAGCGGCAGGGTTTTCTACAAGGATGTCTGGATCGACGGTGACGAAATCCTGGCGGAACGCCCGCGCGATCCTATCGCGCTTCTGGCGCCACAGCAGCAGCAGAGCGTGCTCCTCAACGTCTTTATCGGCACCGCCCAGGGCGCGCTTGCGGCGGCCCGCGACTATACGGTCACGAAATCACGGCCCTGGATCTATTCTGGCGTCGAGCAACACGTCGACGATCCCTGGATCAAGCGGCAATATGGTGAGCTCTGGACGAAAGTGCAGGCTGCAACCGCGCTTGCCGACCGCGCAGCGCAGGCGATTGACTCCGCCTACGCTAAAGGTGCTGCGCTGACGGCGGATGAGCGCGGCCAGACGGCAATTGCCGTTGCTTCCGCCAACGTGCTGGCCGGCAAGGTGGCGCTCGAGGTCACAAGCGAGATCTTCGAGGTCATGGGCGCGCGTTCGGCGGTGCGCGCTCATGGTTTCGACCGGTTCTGGCGCAATGTCCGCATCCATACGCTGCACAATCCGGCCGAATACAAGACACGCAATGTCGGGGCATGGTTCCTGACCGGCGACTATCCCGAGCCGGGAATATTCCAGTGAGCGGACGCGAACTTCATCTCAACATCAATATCCTGCATTCCGGCTTTTCGCCCGCGGCCTGGCGGATGGAAGGCAGCGATCCCCGCGCCTCCTTCGATGTCAATCACTATGTCAATGTCGCCAAGATTGCCGAACGCGGCACGTTCGATGCCGTCTTCCTCGCCGATCAGGCGGCGATCTCTGACAGGGTGGATTTCAGGCCGCTAACCTCCCTCGAACCGACGATCGTACTTGCGCTGGTCGCCGCCAACACGCAACATATCGGTCTCATCGCCACAGCCTCGACGACCTATAACGAGCCCTACAATATCGCCCGCCGCTTTGCGACACTTGACCATGCGAGCGGCGGCCGGGCCGGCTGGAACATCGTCACCAGTGCCGACCTGTCGCAGAGCCGTAATTTCGGCCTCGAAAAGCCGGTCGCCCACTCCAGCCGTTACGAGCGCGCCGGCGAATTTACCGCCGTCGTCAAGGCGTTGTGGGACAGCTGGGAAGAAGATGCCTTTATCGGCGATGCAGCGACCGGCCGTTTCGTCGATCCGGCACGCGTTCATGCGATCGCCCATCGCGGCAAACATTTCCAGGTGCATGGGCCGCACAATATTCCCCGCCCGCCGCAGGGCCATCCGGTTCTCGTGCAGGCCGGCGGCTCGGACGATGGAAGAGAGCTTGCGGCCGAACATGCCGAAGCCGTTTTCTCTGCCTCGCAATCCTTCGAAGAGGCGCTCGATTATGCCGGCGACCTGCGCCGGCGTGCTGCCCGCTTCGGCAGGACGGAGGGCAGCATTCTCGTGCTTGCCGGCCTTGCGACGATCATCGGCAGTACCGAGATCGAGGCCAAACGTCGACAGGAAGAGCTGAGCGAGCTGATACCGCTCGAATATAGTCTCGCGCGACTTGCGGGCGTGCTGCAGCTCGACGCCAAGAACCTCGACCTCGACGCGCCGCTGCCGGACGACATTCCGCTGCCGCCGGATGGTGGCCATACTTTCTTCCGCGCCACATTGGCGCTCGCCAAACGGGAGAGGCTCAGCGTACGCGGCCTTATCCGCGCCTTGAACGGGGGCACCGGCCATCGCACCATTGTCGGCACGCCACAAGACGTTGCCGACGACATCGAACAGTGGTTTGTCGCCGGTGCAGCTGATGGCTTCAACCTGATGCCGGACGTGCTGCCGCACGGACTCGAAGTCTTCGTCGACGAGGTCGTACCGATCCTGCGCAATCGCGGACTGTTCCGGCAAGCCTATAGCGGCCGGACGCTTCGCGAGCATCTTGGTCTTGCGCGCCCGGCCAATCCTTATGCGGCCGCGGCGGAATAGCGATCGGCAATGACAGCAGGCAAGGGGAAATCGATATGACGCCATCAACAGCAGCGGAAAGAAACGTCGGCAACGACAGGCTGAAGGCGCTTGCCGGCAAGCGCTATCGCAATGAGCAGCAACTTTCGGGCGATTGGACCGAAACCGTCGAGACCATCCTCTCACATCGGAGCGTGCGTCACTATCTGCCGGACCCGGTACCGGCGGAGGCTGTCGAGCTTGCCGTTGCCGCCGCCCAGTCGGCACCGAGTTCCTCGAACCTCCAGGCCTGGAGTGTGGTTGCCGTCGAAGATGTGGAACGTCGCAGGCGTTTGAACGCGGTTGCCGGCAATCAGCGGCAGATCGCCCAGGCTCCGCTTCTGCTGGTCTGGCTCGCCGATCTTGCCCGACCGCGCAAGATTGCAACGGAGCGTGGCGCGACGGCCGAAGGGCTCGACTATGTGGAAAGCTTTCTTCTTGGCGTGATCGACGCGGCACTCGCCGCCCAGAACGCCGTCGTCGCCCTGGAATCTCTTGGCCTCGGCACCTGCTATATCGGAGCGATCCGCAACGACCCTGAAACGGTCGCCCGCGAACTTGCCCTGCCGGATGGGGTCTTTCCCGTTTTTGGCCTGACGGTCGGTTATCCCGATCCGGCGGTGCCCGCCGGCGTCAAGCCCCGCCTGCCGCAAACGAGCGTCCTGCACCGCGAACGCTATCAGGACAGCGCACCGGCCGACGATCTCGCCGGTTACAATCATATTCTCAGAACCTTCCAGACAGAACAGACAATGCCTCTGATCGACTGGACCGATCAGGTTCGCAATCGCATTGGCACGGTAGAAGCGCTCAAGGGTCGCCATGTGCTTGGCGAGGTGGTGCGCAAACTGGGGTTCCGGCTGAAATAGGCCGTCCCGGCCTACCCCTGCACGACGCACAATCTCACTCGGCGGCGATCATGTCGAAATCGGATCGAGGGCCGCGGGATGAAGCGACCTCGATCGTCTGCGCGGCGCGCGCCTCGGCAAGCAGCCAGTTGCGGAAAAGATCGACCCGCATCAGTCGCGCCTTGTGGGCCGATGTGACGAAGAAATAGGAAGAGCCGACCGCCTGCGGGCTACCGAAGGGGCAGACGAGCCGCCCACTGCGGATCTCGGCTTCCGCGAGCCTTATCTTGCCAAGCCCGAGCCCCTGGCCGGCGACAGCCGCATCGAGCACCAGAGAGGACTGGTTTAACCGGAAGCCACCGCGCGCCGGGCGATAGGAAAGTCCCTCGGCGCGTAGCCAGGCATGCCAGTCGGGGCAGGCATGGTCATGCTCAGCACCCTCCTCATGAAGGAGCGGCACGTCTTCGATCGTCTCCGGTCGCTCCCAGAGCCCGTGGTGGTCGGCAAATTGCGGACTGCAGACCGGCACGACCGCTTCGGAAAACAGATGATCGACTGCAAGGCCGGGATAGGCGCCGCTGCCAAAGCGGATCACGCAATCGGCGTCACCCGCGTCGAGGTCCGTCAGATCTGTCGAGGCTTCGACCAGAACCTGCAGGCCGGGTGCCGCGCGTCGGAGCGCATCGAGCCGCGGGATCAGCCATTTGCTGGCGAAGGACGGCGCGACGGACACCCGGATCGGCTGCTCGTGATCGCTCGTCGCAAATTGCGTCATGGCCGAAAGGACGGCATCGAAGGCATCCGTCAGACCTGGCATCAGGGCATGGCCTGCCGGTGTCAACTGCAGCTGGCCGCGCACACGGTTGAACAGCGGCTGGCCAAGGTAGTTTTCCAGGAGCCTGATCTGCTGGCCGACGGCGGCCGAGGTGACATGCAGCTCTTCGGCGGCACGGATGAAATTGAGATGACGCGCCGTCGCCACGAAGGCGCGCAGCGACGTCAGCGGCGGCAGACGGGCAAGCGTCGGATTGATGGTCTTCCTGCGGTGGGGCGCGAGCGTGTTCATGAGCTGATTGCACCACAAACAGACCAGCCAAGACGAGAACCCGCTTTGCGCCGATAACCCGGCCGGAAACATTTCCTTGCGCGTGACCACCCTGCCGGGGAAGCAAAAACTAAAATCCAAAAATTGTCTACCAAAAGACTAGATTATTACCGCCCCGGCACGCCCGCCGATTTGCGCGAAGCTTTTCTTTCGGGCGCTGCGAGAAAAACATTCTTCTCGATTTCCCCTCCCCCGACCGATCATGCGCGCTCACCAAGGCTTGGGCCTCAGTAGGCCGAAACGGACACGGAGGGTCGTTATGGATATCAACAGACGTCAGCTCAATCAGCTCTTCGCGTTCACGGCGCTCAGCGCCGTCGTGCCCATCGGCCGCTTTGCAGAGGCAGCGGAGCCGGTCGCCGGCGGTACGCTCAATCTGCTCGTCCAGCCGGAGCCGCCCACACTCGTCACCCTTGCGCATACGGCAGGCCCGACCACACGCGTGTCCGGCAAGATCACGGAAGGATTGCTGGCCTACGGGCTGGACTTCAAGCCGATTCCACAACTTGCGACCGCCTGGCACGTCAGCGACGACGGGCTGGAATATCGTTTCGAACTCAGGCAAGGCGTCAAGTGGCATGACGGCAAACCCTTTACCGCTGAGGATGTTGCCTTCTCGATCCTGGCGCTGAAGGAAGTGCATCCGCGCGGCCGGGCCACCTTCTCCAGCGTCAAGGAAGTGGCGACACCGGATGCCCATACCGCCATCATCCGCCTGTCGAAGCCGGCGCCCTATCTGATCGGCGCCTTGCAGGCGAGCGAATCCCCGATCGTCCCCAAACATGTCTATGAGGGCGCCACCGATCTTGCCGGGCATGCAAACGGTCGCGCCCCGATCGGCACCGGTCCTTTCATCTTCCGTGAATGGGCGGTCGGCAGCCATGTGATCCTGGATCGCAATCCCGACTATTGGGACCAGGGCAAGCCCTATCTCGACCGCATCGTCGTCAAGTTCATTCCCGATGCCAGCGCCAGACTTGCAGCACTTGAGACCGGCGAAGTCGATATTGCTCCCGATACACCGGTGTCGCTGAGCGAAATCGACCGGCTGAAAGCCTCGCCCACGCTTGCCGTCGATGATCGCGGCAACGATTATTCGCCGACTGTCTATCGCATCGAATTCAACCTACAGAACGAGTATTTCAAGCACGACAAGGTCCGCCAGGCCGTGGCGCATGCGATCGATCGGCAGACCGTCGCCGATATCGCCTTTTACGGCTATGCGGTCCCGGCGCCGAGCCCGATCAGCCCCTTCCTCAAGGCTTTCTATAATCCCGATGTCCCGGTCTACGCCCATGATCCGGCAAAGGCCGAACAGCTTCTCGACGAAGCCGGCTTCCCACGCGGGCCAGACGGTGTGCGCTTCGAGGTGCCGCACGATGTCATGCCTTATGGCGACACCTATACTCGTATCGGTGACTATCTGCGCGACTCGCTGTCCAAAATCGGCGTCAAGGTGACGTTGCGCGGACAGGATGTGCCGACCTGGCTGAAGCGCGTCTACACCGACCGCGATTTCGCTTTCGTCACCAACGGCATGGGCAATACATTCGATCCGACCATCGGCGTGCAGCGTCTCTACTGGTCGAAGAACTTCAAGAAGGGCGTGCCTTTCTCGAACGGCTCGGGCTACAACAATCCGGAAATCGACGCGATCTTCGAACAGGCCGCGGTCGAGAACGACAGGGCCAAGCGCGTCGAACTCTTCAACCGCATGCAGGTGATCATCGCCCGCGACCTGCCCGATATCACGCTCGTCTCCTTCCGGCAGCTGACGATCTTCAACAAGAAGGTCCAGGACCATACGGTGGTTGCCGACGGTCTCTCGGGTAGCCTCTCCTCCGCTTATCTCCTCAACAACGCCTGACAGGGACGATCCTCATGAGCATTAATCGTCGCACCTTCAACCAGCTGCTGCTTTTATCCACCGCCAGCACGCTTGTGCCCTCGTTCGGCCTCAGGGCCGCTGAGGACAAGCCGAAGCCGGGCGGAACGCTGAACTTCATCGTCGAGCCCGAACCGCCGACAATCCTGGCGCTCGCCCATACCGCGGGCGGCACCCAGAAGGTCAGCCCGAAGATCACCGAGGGGCTGCTGACCTATAACTTCGACCTGACCCCGAAACCGCAGCTTGCGACCGAATGGTCGATTTCCGACGATGGCTTGAGCTACACGTTCAAGCTACGCCCCAATGTGAAATGGCATGATGGCAAGCCCTTCACCGCCGATGACGTCGCCTATTCGATCGAACTCTTAAAGCAGGTCCATCCGCGCGGGCGCGGCACCTTCGCCAATGTCGTCAAGGTCGAGACACCCGATCCGTTGACGGCGGTCATCCGCCTGTCAAAGCCCGCGCCTTATCTGCTCAGCGCGCTCTACGCGGCGGAATCGCCGATCGTGCCGAAGCATATCTACGACAATGTCGCGATCGCCGACGTGCCGCTCAACAAGAACGGCAGCGCACCGATCGGAACCGGCCCCTTCGTCTTCAAGGAATGGACGCGCGGCTCGCATATCATCCTGGAGCGCAATGCCGACTACTGGGATGCAGGCAAACCCTATCTCGACCAGATCGTCATCCGCTTCGTGCCCGATGGAGCAGCACGAGCGGCAGGATTCGAGACTGGCGAATTCGATATCGGCGGCGACAATCCGATCCCGCTCAGCGATCTCGAGCGCATCAAGGCACTGCCGAATATCAGCGTCGACTCCCGCGGCTACGAAACCAAGGGCGACCAGACGCAGCTCATCTTCAATCTCGACAACGAGTACCTGAAGGATGTGAAGGTTCGCCGCGCCATCGCCCACGCGATCGATCTCGACGTCATCCTCAACACTGTCTGGTACGGTTACGGCCATATCTCGCCGACACCGATCAGTACCTTCCTGTCACGCTACCACGACGCGTCGATCAAGCCCTATGCCTACGACCTCAAGGCAGCCGAACAGCTTCTCGACGAGGCCGGCTACAAGCGCGGCCCTGACGGCACCCGCTTTGCCCTCAGGCTTACCCACAATTCCTACAATGAAGGCTTCAAGCGGGTCATCGAATATCTGAAGCAGAACCTCACCCGCATCGGCATTGCCGCGACGATCGATTCATACGATTTCTCGACCTATATCCAGAAGGTCTATACCGAACGCGTCTTCGACGTGACAGCCGAATATCTCGGCAACCAGTTCGATCCGACGCTCGGCGTCCAGCGCATCTACTGGTCGAAGAACTTCAAGCTCGGCCTGCCCTTTTCCAATGCGGCCCATTACGCCAATCCGGAGGTCGACCGGCTGCTGGAGGCGGCATCGGTCGAAATCAACGAGCAGAAACGAAGACAAGAATTCAACGATTTCCAGAAGATCATCGCCGACGAGGTTCCAGTGGTGAACCTGATCGCGCTGGAAAATGTCACGGTCTTCAACAAGCGGGTGAAGAACCACACGATCGGCGCCGAAGGGGTCCAGGCTAATTTCGCCGAGGTTTATATCAAGGACGGCGAAGGCTGACGGTTCCGGGGGTCACGACCAGCCTTCACGGATCAGAGGCGCATCGTCAGATGCGCCCCTGATCCTTTCCGGTCTATCGCACGAATGGCCGCTCAAGAGGCGGCGCGGGCCGGCGTGAATTTCGCCAGGATGCGGTCGGCGAGCGCGATCGCCTGCGTGCGCTGTTCGGTGATCGAGCTCGATTCCCAGGCCACGCCGCGCAGCGGATGGCCGATGGCGCTCAAGTTGCGATGAACGCGCCCCTCCTCATTGATGAGGTCGCCTTCGGGAGTGGCATCGATGCCGAAACCGGTCGAATGCGGGCGCACCTCGCCGCTTGAAAGAAGCTGGCGAACGAACGGATCAGCGATTTGCCGCCAGTCATGCAGCTGATGTCCGCGGCAATCGATCACACCGCCGAACACAGTCTCCTCGAGGCCTGCCGCGGTCTTCAGGGTTGCTGCAATACCGTTTTCATCAGGCCTCAGCGCCAGCAGGCGGGCCGTCCCATGGATGAGCCGCCCCTGTGATCGAGCTTCTTCGACGCTACGGTGGCTTTCCGGCGCGGAGCGATGTGCCGTCACGTCCCAGAAGGCCCTCAGATGACGGGCAAAGCGCAGTCTTTCCCGATCGTTGGCATTCTGCCAGAGCGGCAGGATGTGGGGGCGAATGGCAAGCGGCAGCCCCTGCCAGTCCCCACCGGCGGCGGCAAGCTGGCGCCGTTCCGTCTTGACGCGCGCAAGCAGGTCGCGCGCCGTCGAAGGAAGCGGTCCCTCAGCGAGAAAGTCACGGGCCGGCTCGGCATTCCTGCGACCCTCGACAAACTGGCCCCGCCGCGAAATCACCCGGTAGCGTCCACGAAACCCCCTCGCCTCCATGCTCGCGATCGCATCGACCATCGAGAGACTGGCACCGATGATGAGGATATTCGAACTGTCGCTCAACCGGTCGAGCGCTGCCACGTTCCAGGGATTTTCGGCAAAGCGCGGATGTCCCGCCACAGCCGCCTCGGCAGGGCGCAGATCGGGCTGGAATACCCCGAGTGCCAGTACGGCTTCGTCCGCTTCCAAGACAGTGCCGCCCGTGGTCGCTACACGGACCCGGTGTGGCGATGATGACAGATGTGCTGCCGACGAGCGGACATGCTGCAGGCTCGATCCGGAGCGTGCCTGTGCAACCGCGCGCTTCAGTTCGTCGCGCACATAGGTCCCGTAAAGATGGCGCGGCGGGCTGCTTGCGGCAACGTCTGCGGGCGGCTGCCAGCCGTTGGCGGGGCCGTTTTCGGCAAGCCAACGGGCCAGATGACCCATATCCTCGGGATAGAGCGAGAAGATCTCGGCCGGTCCGTTGACGAGATGGGCCGGGTCGCTGGTGCTATAGGCAACGCCGCGACCGAGCTCAGTACGTGGCTCGATGATGGTGATCGACAGCCCCACCGTCGTCCGGTCAAGCAGTTTGAGCGCCGTCAACGCGCCGGCGAAGCCGCCGCCGATAATGATGACGGAATGGCCTGGCTTTGGATCGAAATGCATGAGACCTCCCTCCCCGTCACACAGATCCGGGGGATGACAGCAAGAAAGGCGCACAGATCTCCTGTCGGCGCGGCGGCCGGACATCAGGGTGACCTCGGGTGATAAATGGAAGCGACGCGACGGGCCGGGTTCTAGAAGACCTTGCCTTCCTCCAGATGCGTCGTCGTTCCGTTGATGTAGAAATCGCCGACCACACGCGCCTTGTGCAAAAGCGGATTATGGTTGAGCACTGTGCGGATATTGCGCCAGTGGCGGTCAAGGTTGAGATGTCTCGATGTCGCCGAACCGCCGCCGAGCTCGAAGACGTTGGTTGCGGCAGAAAGCGCGATCTGAGAGGCAACGATCTGCGTACGCGCCGTCGTCAGGGCGCTTTCGACAAGAGCCGCTTCCAAGCGTTCCGGATCTCCTGCGCCAAACGCCGCGACGGAACGGTCAAGCGCACGGGCCGCCTCGCGGATCAGCGTATCGACCGCAAAGGAGCCGCTGGCGATCTCGCCCAGGATTTTCTGCACAAAGGGGTCGGCATTGGCCGTCTCGGCCGCACTATGGGCGGCCGAACGCGCCTGCCTGCGCACGTAATCGGTACCTTCCGCCACTGCACCGCGCACCGCACCGGCCATGGAGGCGGCAAGGTGGAGTTGACGCAGGGTCGATGTATGGCGCCCGACAAGTGAATTGAGGCCGCGCGTGGAAATCTCGTGGGGCAGGACCTCGACGTCCTCAAGCAATACGCCGCCGCTTGCGGTCAGCCGCTGGCCCATGCCGTCCCAGTCGTCGAGAATGGTGATGCCCTTGCGGTCGACCGGCAAGAGAACACCGACGAGTTGGTCCTCGTCACCTTTCGCGCTGAAGGAAGCGAAATCGGAAAAGGCCGTGCCCGTCGCATACCATTTGCGGCCGTTGAGGCGGTAGCTGTCGCCGGATTTCGAAAGCCTTGTTGTCACCTCGCCGGGCCGCCTTGTGCCCTGTTCCGTGTGAGCGCCGCCGAACAGCTTGCCGGCAAGCACTCTGGCAAGCTGTGTGCGATCAAGCGCAGTATTCGAATTGAGAATGAGGCTCTCGGTGAAATTGAAATGGCTGCGAAGCGCATGTGCGACATTGGAATCGGCCGCACCGATCGCCATGATTGTCTCGATATAGTCGAGGACACTGCCGCCCGGTCCGCCAAGCGAGACGGGAATGCGCAACGCTCCGAGACCGGCCTGCTTGAACAGGCGGAAAGCCTCAAACGGGAGCTCGCGATCGAGATCGCGCCGTGCCGCTTCCTTGCCGATTTTGGCTGCGAGCGCCGGTACTGTCGAAAGCAGGGCTGCAAGATCGGAATCGGGCGTTGATCCACCTGCAGATAACAGCACGGAAGAGGTCGGAGTGGCCATGGTCAAGCTTTCAACGGCGGATTTTTGAAGAATGGGGAGGATCTACGCGAGCGGATCCTCCCTGACGGCCTCAGGCGACGGCGCGCGTCAGCGACACGACATTGTCGGTCCCTACTTCGCTGACACGCGGAACGCGCCCTTCGACCGGATGGCTTGGATCGTTGAAGCCCGGCGTCGACGGATGACCGGCCGTCACCAGCCTATCGACGAGGGCCTCGTCCTCGGCATCAAGCTTGACGTCGAGCGCGCGGATATAGCTATCCCAATGCTCTTCGGTGCGCGGACCGGTGATGGCGGCCGAGATCAGCTTGTTGTTCAGCACCCAGGCGAGCGCGAACTCAGTCGGCGTAATGCCCTTCCGGTTGGCATGGGCAGCGATCTCCTTGGCGATCGCAATCGATTCCGGACGCCATTCGGTTTCGAGGATGCGCTTGTCGCCACGGCCTGCACGCGTATCGGCACCCGGTTCCTTACCCGGCTCATATTTGCCGGTCAGCACGCCGCGGGCGAGCGGCGAATAGGAGACAACGCCGAGGCCGTAATGGTGGGCAGCCGGCAGTTGTTCGGATTCGGCCGTGCGGTTGACGATATTGTAGAGTGGCTGGCTTGCGACCGGCCGGTCGATGCCGAGCTGATCGGCAAGATGGGCGATCTCGGCGATGCGCCAGCCACGGAAATTCGAGACCCCGAAGTAACGAAGCTTGCCAGCGCGAATAAGGTCGGCAATAGCACGCACCGGCTCTTCGAGTGGCGCGTCGAAGACAGCGCGGTGGAAATAGAGGATGTCGATATAGTCGGTGTTCAGGCGGCGCAGCGAATTCTCCACCGTCTCGATCACCCATTTGCGCGAGTGGCCGCCAAGGTTCGGGCCCTTGGTGTGCGAGTTTACGAACTTGGTCGCCAATACCCAATGATCGCGGCTTGACTTGATGCCGCGGCCGACAACCTCTTCCGACTTGCCGTCGTGATAGACATCGGCCGTGTCGATGAAGTTGATTCCCTGCTCGCGGGCCTTGTCGATGATGCGGAAGGCGACCTCATCGGGCGTCGGCCCGCCGAACATCATGGTTCCAAGGCTGAGCGGTGACACTTTGAGCGCGCTGCGCCCGAGATAGCGATAATCGACCATTTCATTCTCCATTCATTGAGCGTGGTGACAGGCGACGGCATGGCCGGCGCCGAACTGGCGGAATGCCGGATCCTCGGCCCGGCAAATATCGGTGGCAAACGGACAGCGCGTGTTGAAGCGACAGCCGGACGGCGGATTGTGCGGACTTGGCAGGTCGCCCGTGATCGGGGCGGCCTGTTTGCGGCGCGACGGGTCGGGCACGGCGGCAAGCAGGGCCTGCGTATAGGGATGTTTGGCGCCGTTCCAGAGGTCGGCGGTCGAGGCGCTTTCGACGATACGCCCTAGATACATGACGAGCACACGGTCGGCGAAATAACGAACGACGGACAGATCATGCGAAATGAAGAGATAGGAAAGCGACAGCTCCGTCTTCATCTCGACCAGAAGGTTGAGGATCTGGGCCTGGATCGACAGGTCAAGTGCCGAGACCGGTTCATCGCAGATGACGAGCTCGGGCTGCAGGATCAGCGCCCGGGCAATGCCGATGCGCTGGCGCTGGCCGCCGGAAAATTCGTGCGGATAGCGCTCCAGGGAATCGCGTGGCAGGCCGACATGCTCGACCATTCCTGCAGCGATCGCGTCGCGTTTCCTGCGATCGCCAATGCCATGCACGGCAAGCGGCGCCGTCAATATCGTGCGAATGGTTTGACGCGGATTGAGCGAGGCGAAGGGGTCCTGGAAGATCATCTGGATGCTGCGGCGGATCGACTGCAGCTCTCTGTTCGACATGGCGGTAACGTCGCGGCCGCGAAAGCGGACCTGCCCGGAAGACGGCGTGACGAGGCGCGTCAGCGACTTGCCGAGCGTCGACTTGCCGCAACCGGATTCGCCGACAAGCGCAACTGTCTCGCCTTCAGCGATTTCCAGTGACACGCCGTCGACGGCACGCACCGTGCCGGCGCTGCCGGGATAGTGGGTGGAGAGCCTATCGACCGACAGGAGCGACATGAGCGACCTCCGCGTGGACTGAAATATAGGGGCAAGCGACTTCGCGGCCCGCCGAGATGGAAAACAGCGTCGGCACCGCCTGGGCGCAGGCGGGACGGGCGACCGGACAGCGCGGGCGGAAGGAACAGCCCTTCTCGCCGGCGGCCGAGACGATGGAGCCCGGAATTTCGGCAAGCGGCCCATCGCGATAATGATAATCGGCCGTCAGCCGCGGCGAGGCCGCCAGCAGGCCGCGTGTATAGGGATGATAAGGCGTGTCGAAGACCGGGCCGGGAAGCCCCTCCTCGATCTTGCGGCCGGCATACATGACGACAACACGATCGGCCCATTGCGCCACGATGCCAAGATCGTGGGTGATGAGGATGACCGCCATATTCAGCTTGGCGCGCAGATTATCGAGAAGCTGCAGGACCTGCGCCTGGATGGTCACGTCGAGCGCGGTCGTCGCCTCGTCGGCGATCAGAAGTTTCGGGTTGCAGGCAACGGCAATC
This sequence comes from Rhizobium sp. 01L419, assembly GCF_056400025.1. NCBI lineage: Bacteria > Pseudomonadati > Pseudomonadota > Alphaproteobacteria > Hyphomicrobiales > Rhizobiaceae > Rhizobium > Rhizobium sp. 01L419. The sequence goes on along the minus strand of NZ_JBFTSM010000011.1, from coordinate 155,865 downwards.
GCGATCATCACGCGCTGGCGCATGCCGCCCGACAACTGATGGGGATAGTCGTCAATGCGGCGGGCCGGCTCCGGAATACTGACGAGGTCCAGAAGCTCGATCGCCCGGGCACGCGCCTGGCGGCGGCTGAGATCCTCATGGATCCGCAGCACCTCGATGATCTGGTCACCGATCGACAGAACCGGATTGAGCGAGGTCATCGGCTCCTGGAAGATCATTGCGATGTCGCGCCCGCGAACCTGTCGCAATTGCCGTTCCGACAGCGTCAGCAGACTGCGACCGTCAAACAGGATTTCGCCACCCGGCCGGGCGTGCCGTGGCAGGAGCCCCATCAGGGCAAGGGCTGTCAGCGATTTTCCGGAGCCTGATTCGCCGACGATCGCCAGCGTCTCTCCGGGATTGGCGTTGAAACTGACGCCCTTGACCGGCTCTGCGGTCGCAAAGCGGACGGAGAGATCGCGGACTTCGAGAAGATGGCTCATCAGCGTTCCTCCGAAAAGCGCGGATTGAGCGCATCGTTGAGCCCATCACCCAGAAGATTGAGTGCCAGTACGGTAAAGACAATTGCCAGGCCCGGCAGCGCCGTCAGGTACCATGCAGTTCGGATGACGTCACGGCCGGCGCCGATCATCGATCCCCAGGAGACGCGATTGGGATCGCCGAGCCCCATGAAGGACAGTGCCGACTCCATCAGGATGGCACTGGCGACCATGACCGAAGAGGTGACGATCAGCGGCGGCAGGGCGTTCGGCAGGATTTCGCGAAAGATGATGCGTGCATGGCCGAAGCCGAGGCTTCGCGCCGCAAGCACATAGTCCTTCTCGCGGATGGAGCGGAACTCGGCCCGCGTCAGGCGCGCCACCGTCGGCCAGCTGACGATGGCAATCGCGATGGTGACGGTCGAGGTCGTCGGCTGGGCGATGGCGACCAGCACGACGAGCAGCACGAAGCTCGGGATTGTCTGGAAAATCTCGATGACTTTCACCAGGATGTCGTCGACGATCCCGCCGAAATACCCCGCCATCGCGCCGATCGTGATGCCGGCAGAAAGCCCGAGGGCGGTCGCCGCGATTCCGACCGTAAGCGAAATGCGCGCCCCGTGCAGGATGCCTGCGAGAACATCGCGTCCCATCGAATCCGTACCGAGCGGATAGGACGGGTTTTGGCCCGGCCAGAGGAACGGTCGCGCCACCATCTCCATCGGATCGCCTGGATAAAAGACGGGAGCAAGAAGGGCAGCGAGTGCGGTGGCGATCAGGAAAAGGACGCCGAATAATGCGGTGGGATTGGACAGAAAAACCTTGAGCTCACGGCGCAGACCGCGCCAGGCAATACCGGGGACGGCGGCGGCGCGCACGTCGGGCGCATGGATATGCGTCCAGCGCGGCTCGGTGGGCTTTTCGGGCAGCGGCCGCGAGGCGTCGCTATCGTGCTCGGCCAGATCGATTGCGCTGCCGGCGTAGGTATGAAGCTTCTGACTGGTCATCGGCTGGTTCCGATTCTGGGATCAATCCATGCCTGCAGCAGATCGACAGCCGCATTGGCGACGATCACCAGGAAGGAAGACAAGAGCAGGATGCCGAGCAGCACGGAGAAATCGCGTGCCATCACGGCTTCGAAGGCAAGTCGGCCGAGCCCCGGCCAGCTATAGACGGTTTCGACCACGACGGCCCCGCCGAGCATGCCCCCGAAATGCATGCCGGCCATTGTCGTGATCGGGATCAGCGCATTGCGCAGCACGTGACGCGTGGTCAGGAAGAATGGCGACACGCCCTTGGCGCGGGCGGTGCGGACGAAATCCTGCGACTTGACCTCCAGCATCGCCGCGCGCGTCAGTCGCGCGTAGATTGCCAGATAAAAGAGGGAGAGCGAGGTTGCCGGCAACACCATGTAGCGGATCCGGTCGAGGAGTGCCGGTAGCCCGGTGAGCCGCGATCCGATCGTGCTGTCGCCGCCGCTCGGCAGCCACCCGAGCTTGACGGAGAAAAACAGAATCAGCATCAGGCCGATCCAGAAGCCGGGGATTGAGTAAAACAGCAGCGAGACGACCGATATCACCCGGTCGGCAAGCCTGCCGGAAAAGGTTGCCATCAACGCGCCGAGCAGCAGACCGACGGCAATGGCGATCAGCAGCGCGGCCAGCATCAGCGTCAGTGTTCCGGGCAGCCGCTGACCGATGAGATCGGCGACCGGCATCCCGTAGCGCGGTGAAAAGCCGAGGCTGAAATGCGCCAGGTTGTCTAGATAGTTGGCGAGCTGCACGAGAAGAGGATTGTCGAGCCCGAAACGCTGGCGCAGAGCCGCCATGGTTTCCTCAGTGGCCGAACCGGATTCGGCCGCCATCACGTCGGCTGCATCGCCCGGCGCGAGTTTGAGCAGGAAGAAACTCAGTATGACGATGCCGAGCATGGTCGGCACGGCCTGAATGACGGTCTTTCTGATCGTGCGGGCGACCCGCTTGAGTGCCGACATGGATTTCCACCTCGCGTCGCCGGAAGAATTTCATCGTGCTGTGTTGCGATAGTAGTTGACTAAATCTGTGGGTTTTGTCAAATCCATATTAGTAAATAATTCCAAGAAGAGTTCGAATATCGAAGTCTTTTGAAATTATTTAACGCCATATTAGAACACATTCGAATTTCTTACCGAAGCAGGTCCGGAATTGGGTAAAAAACTCTACGGCTGCGCCGAAGTATGGAAAGGCGAACCCAGAACGCCCGGCAACGGGCACGCACAATCATCGAGGGACCGACCATGCCAGCATTTCCTGCTCCGACACGCCGCAATTTCCTTCTTGCTTCCGTTGCGCTCACCGTGGCGTCGGCAACACGCCTGCCGGCCTTTGCCGCTCCGGTGCGTGGCGGCACAGCGACGCTGCTCCTGTCGGCTGAGCCGCCGGTGCTGACGACGATTGCCAACACTGCCTTTAATTCCGTCTATGTCTCGCCGAAGGTCATCGAAGGCCTTCTGACCTATGATTTCGAGCTGAACCCGCAGCCCCTTCTGGCCAAGGAATGGTCGGTGAGCCCGGATGGGCTCGTCTACACGTTCCACCTGCGCGACGGCGTAAAATGGCATGACGGCCAGGCCTTTACCTCGGCCGACGTTGTTTTCTCGATCAAGACGCTGAAGGAGGTTCATCCACGTGGTCGCAACACGTTCCTCAACCTCGTCGACGTCGAAACGCCGGATCGGCTGACGGCGATCCTGAAACTCTCCAAGCCGGCGCCCTATCTCATCACCGCCCTTGCCTCCTCGGAGACGCCGATCGTAGCGCGTCACATCTATGAGGGGACGAAGGTTGCCGAAAATCCTGCAAATCTCGCGCCGATCGGCACAGGTCCCTTCAAGTTCAAGGAATGGGTCCGCGGCAGCCACCTCGTCTATGAGCGCAACCCCGATTACTGGGACCAGCCGCGTCCCTATCTCGACCAGCTCATCGTCCGCTTCATTCCCGACGCAGCGGCGCGCTCGATTGCAATCGAAACCGGCGAAATCGATCTTGCGCCCTCCACGCCCGTTCCTCTGAGCGATCTCGAACGTTTGAAGACGGTCCCCGGCATCGCCTTCGAGGAGCGCGGCTATCAATATGCAAACGGTGTCAGCCGCATCGAGTTCAACCTCGAACGGCCCTTCTTCAAGGACATCCGCGTTCGCCAGGCCTTCGCCCATGTGATCGACCGCAAGGTGATCCTCAACACCATCAACTACGGCTACGGCGCGGCCATTCCCGGCCCGATCAATCCCAATCTTGCCAAATGGTATGATGGCGACCTGAAGACCTATCCGATCGATCTTGCCGCCGCCGAGAAACTGCTCGACGAGGCAGGCTATCCACGCGGCAGCGACGGCGTGCGCATCCGCATCAATCTCGACTATGTGCCGAGCGGCGAAACCTATCCGCGTGGCTCCGAATATATCCGCCAGGCGCTTGCCAAGGTCGGCGTCGATGCCACGGTGCGCAGCCAGGACTTCGCCACCTATACCAAGCGCATCTATACCGATCGCGATTTCGATTTCGCTTTCGAGGGAATGAGCAACCTCTTCGATCCGACCGTCGGCGTTCAGCGCCTCTACTGGAGCAAGAACTTCAAGCCGGGCGTGCCCTTCTCCAACGGCTCGGCCTACAGCAATCCGAAGGTCGATGCATTGCTCGAGGCCGCGGCAATCGAGGTCGATGCCAAGAAGCGTGTCGATCAATGGCGCGAGATCCAGCAGATCCTTGTCGAGGACCTACCGGCGATCGACATCGCCAGCCAGCCGGAGCTGACCATCTACAACAAGCGCATCGCCGACCACACTGTGGGTGGAGAAGGCGTCTCGGGCAGCCTTGCCTACGCTTATCTCGCCACAGCCTGAGCCAAGAGGAAAGGAACACGGATCCGTCATGTCCATTCAACACCCTCCCGGCTCTATCGTGGGTCTCCCGAAATTCTCCGCCCCCACCGACTTTGCCGAAAGCCCACTGTCGCAGGCGCTCAAGCAGCCGGTGCTGCTCGGCCTGTTCCTGCCGATCCAGGCCGGCGGCTGGACGCAATCCACGCTCGAGCGATCCACGGATTGGAGCTTCGATTACAACAAGGCGCTGACGCTGAAGGCCGAAGAACTCGGCTTCGATCTGGTTTTCGCCCTGTCGCAGTGGCTGCCGAAAGGCGGCTATGGCGGCGTCTTCAACGGCCAGGCGCTCGACAGCTTCACGACGACGGCAGCGCTTGCCGGCCTGACCAAGAAGATCATGCTGATCTCCACCATGCATGTCCTTTACGGGCCGTGGCATCCGCTGCATCTGGCAAAATTCGGTGGGACGCTCGACCACATCACCGGTGGCCGCTGGGGCATCAATGTCGTGACCGGTCACCGTGCCGTCGAGCATGAAATGTTCGGCTGGCCACGCATCGAGCACGACAGGCGCTACGAACTGGCGGCCGAATTCCTCGAAGTCGTCCAGCGTCTTTGGAGCGATACCGAGAATTTCTCCTTCGAGGGCGAGAGCAGCTGGAAGCTCGGTGGCGGCTTCGTGACGCCCAAGCCGAATTTCGGCCGGCCGATCCTCGTCAACGCCACGGGTTCGGATGCCGGCATTGCCTTCGCCGGCCGCTATTCGGACATTGTCTTCATCACCAGCCCGACGGGCGCCGATATCAACAGCGCGCTTCAATCGCTGCCGGCCCACACGAAAAGAGTGAAGAATGCCGCCAGGGACGTCGGACGCACGGTGCGCACCCTGCTCAATCCGATGGTCATCTGCCGGCCGACCGACAAGGAGGCCTGGGAGCTTGCCGACCGGATCGTCGCCCATGGCGACCAGCGCTCGCCGCAGGGCTTTTCGTCACTGAACTCGGATGCGCATGCCTGGAAAGGCCGCGATCCGCAGGATCCCTACCGCTTCGTCGGCGGCAATATCCGCGTCATCGGCTCGCCCGAAAGCGTGGTCGACCAGTTCCAGAAACTGAAGGCCGCCGGTATCGACGGATTGCAGCTCAGCTTCTTCGATTTCCGTGATGAGCTCGAATTCTTCGGCACCGACGTGCTGCCGCTGATGAAGCAGGTCGGCCTGCGCCACTGAAAGGGACGATCATGACCAGCAATGCCATTTCCGAAATCTGGTATACGCGCTGCCCGGTGCCGACCCCGGTCGGGCTTGCCGCCCAGCTCGGCTATCTCGAGGAAGGCTTCCGCAAGGAAGGCGTGACACTGAAGTCGATCATCGACTCTCCCGACCGCGCCATCCGCCAGAGCCATTTCAACCATACGCTCGACTGGTCCTTCCGCCACGGCGGCAATGTTCCCCCGATCCGCGCCCGCTCGGAAGGCCGAAAGACAAGGCTCGTCGGCATCACCTGGACAGATGAGTTTCAGGCGATCATCACCTTGCCGGGAGCCGGAATCAACGCGACCAGGGATCTAAAGGGACGTCGCTTCGGCATCGCGCGACGGCCGGAAGGCATCGTCGATTTCATGCGCGCGACGGCCTTGAAAGGTCTCCTGTCGGCTCTGTCGCTGGAAGGCCTGGCGCTCGACGACGTTGAGATCATCGACATTGCGCTTGCCGATTCTGTGCTCGCCACCCAGGAGGGGCCATCGCTCTTCGGTCTCAAGCGTCGTCAGGCCTATGGCGAGGAAATCGCAGCTCTACTGCGCGGTGATGTGGATGCGATCTATGTGAAGGGTACGGCCGGCATCAGCGTCGCCAATCTGATTGGCGCCGTTCAGGTGGCGGAGTTCGGTTTTCACCCCGACCCGAAGATCCGCATCAATTCCGGTTCACCCCGAATTCTGACAGTCGACGAACTCCTGGCAGACGAGCGCCCTGATCTCGTCCACCGGCTTCTGGAAGCGATCTACAAGGCGGCCGACTGGGCGCAAGCCCATCCGGACGAAACGCGCCGCTTCGTTGCGCGCGAGGCCGGCGCAACCGAGGAGCAGGTGCTGGCGGCAAACGGGCTTGAGATCCACCGCCATCTTGGCCTCGGCCTGGAGCCCGAACTGGTCGAAGCGGTCGGCCACTACAAGGACTTCCTGCGCGACTTCGGCTTCCTCGCGGCCGATTTCGACATCGCCAATTGGGTCGACCGCCGTCATATCGACGGCTTCGATGCCCGCGCCGTCGCCTGATAGGAGGTGCAATCATGCTGCAGGAAAAGATTGACCCCCTCGACAGGGCACGAAGACTTGCAAAGGATTTTTCCGAACGCGCCGACCATTTCGATGCAAGCGGCGAATTTCCCTTCGAGAATTTCACCAGGCTCTACGAGGCCGGCCTGCTCGGATTGGTGACGGCATCCGAGCATGGCGGTCATGGCGGCGGCCTTGCGGATGCGCAGGCAGTGATCAGCGAGATCGCCCGCGGCGAGCCATCGACGGCGCTGGTACTCGCCATGCACTATAACAGCCACTATACGCTGCGGCGGTTCGGAAAATGGCCGGCCCACCTTGCCGAACGCGTGCTTCTCGCCAACCGGCAGGGGCCAGCCCTGATCAATGCCGCTCAGGCCGAGCCGCGTATCGGCTCTCCCGCCCACGGCGCCTTGCCCGAGACGATTGCAAGGCGCGCGGGCAACAGTTGGCGTATCACCGGTCGCAAGACCTATGTGACCGGCATTCCGATCCTCAAATGGGTGTCGCTTCTGGCGTTGACCGATGAAGCCGAGCCACGGCTTGCCTCCTTCCTCGTGCCGACCGACAGCCCGGGCTTGACGATCGAGAAGACCTGGAACGCCACCGGGATGCACGCGACCGCCAGCGACGACATCATTCTCGAGGACGTCACCATCCCCTTCGAAGACCTGATCGAGGCGCAACCCGCTTCAGAGCCGATCCGGCGCGAGGAGCATGCGACGGCCTTCTTCTTCTCGCTGATCGGCGCCGTCTACCATGGGGTGGCGCTATCGGCCCGCGACAAGGTGCTCGCCTTTTCGGCCCACCATGCGCCGGCAAGCCTCGGGGCGCCGATTGCGACCGTGCCCCGCATCCAGGATGGTCTTGGCGAGATCGAGGTCCGCCTGTCGACGAACGCCAGGTTGTTGCGCTCGCTCGGCGACGATGTCGATGCCGGCAGGCCCGTCGGCGTCGACGCCATGGCCGTGCGCCATGTGGTGATCGACAATGCGGTGGCCGTCACAAGTCTGGCGCTCGATCTTGCCGGTAATCCCGGGCTCAACAGGGATTTCGGGCTGGAGCGCCAGCATCGCGATGCCATCACCGGCCGCTCGCATGCACCACAGAACCACATGGTCCGGGCGATCGCTGCGAAAAACGCCCTTGCCCGTCTGGAGGCGGGGCGTATCTGAAACTCAACACGAGACGGGAGCGCCCGGCCAGCGCACTGAACTGGCCGGGCATCTGGAAAAATCAGGCATCCGGGCTCAGCCAGATCTGGCCGAAACTGTTGTTGATACCCTGCGCTCCGGGCGCGAAATTCCTGACCTTCTTGCTGGCGACGATCTGCGCCCCGGCGGCGACGAGATCGACCGACACGACATCCTCGTGAATGATGCGCTGGAACTGGTACCAGAAATCGCGCCGCTTGGCCTCGTCGGGCTCGACGGCGGCGGCTTCGAGCAGCCTGTCGACCTCCGGGTTGGCGTAGTGGCTGGCGTTTGAAAACACGAGGCCGATCTTGAAGTTCTTCGACCAGTAGGCGCGCTGCACGCCGAGCGTCGGATCGAAGGTGTTGGATAGCGATTCAATCACCAGATCGAAGGCGCGATCCGTGTAAACGGTTTTCAGGAAGGTCGCGAGGTCGAATTTGAGGATCTCCGCGTCGATGCCGACGGCTGCCAGCGACTGGCGGATGAAATCGGCATAGGAGGGCTGCAGAAAGGAATTATAGGCAAGGCGCAGCTTGAAGCGCACGCCGTCTGCCCCGCGTGGGTAACCCGCCTCATCGAGCAGCTTTTCGGAAAGCTTGGCGTCCGGCTCGCGCGCCTTGATGCTCGGATCATACCATTTCGGCAATGCCGTGCTGATCGGGCTCGGCGAGACATTCGCATAGCCGAAGAGCGCGATATCGACGAGCTTCTGCAGGTCGATGGCATGCGCGATCGCCAGGCGGACATTGCGCTTGGTGAGAATTTCGTTTTCGTAGTTGAAGAACAGCTGCTGCTGAGGCCCGGAATAGGCATAGGTCGTCGTGTCCACCACCAGATTGGGATTGGCCTTGAGGCGCTCGATGTCGGCCAATGGAACCGGATTGGCCCCGATGTCGATCTCGCCGGTCTCGAGTGCTGCAGCGCGAGCGGACGGATCGAGGATGACACGCAGGATGACACGATCCAGATAGGGCTTTCCTGTGTCCCAGTAATTCGGGTTGCGCTCGAAGATCAGATAGCTGCCCGGAACCCATTGCTTCAGAAGAAAGGGGCCTGTTCCGATCGTCTGGGCAAGCTTGGGCTGCTCCTGCGGCTTGAAGGTTTCGTAGACATGTTTTGGCACGATCGGCGATTCCGAGCTGGAGAGCGCCGTGATGAGGTAGGGAGCGGGCTTGGTGAGAACCACGATTGCGGTACGCGGATCGGGCGTCTCCACGGCCGTCACATTCTGATAGGTGATCCGGCCGCGCGGATGAGCTTCCTTCAGTCGGAAAATGGTGAAGGCGACATCCGCCGATGTGAAGTCGGCGCCGTCATGCCATTTGACCCCCTCGCGCAACTTGAACGTATAACGCAATTGATCGTCGCTGACGGACCACTCCGTTGCGAGAAGCGGGATGGGATTGAGATCATAGTCGAAGTCGAAGAGGCCTTCGTTAATCTTCGGCCCGATCGCCTGCCCCGTACCCGAGGACGTATTGATGGCGATCAGGGCGCTTGGATCGGGATAGTAGGCCCAGTTGAGCGTACCGCCTCTGACAGGCGTCTCGGTTGCTGCGGCAGCGGCAAACTGGGGAACGCCTCCCAATGCGAGCCCGGCTGAACCCGCAAGGAGGAATCGATTGAACTGGCGGCGATTGATCGACATTGAAGGCTCCTAAGGCGGTGACGCTCGAAAAAGCGTGCACGGAGCCCCATGCCCCGCTGCCTGAATGATCCCTTTGCGACCCGCTGAAGCAAAGGCAGATTTTCTATCCGCGCGGAGAAGCAAAGCTTGTCACGGAGGAGCGTCAAGTTCGAACGTCAATTGCCTCCGCTGCAAGAGACAGCGGACGTGCGCGACGACAGTGATTGCTGAAATAAGAGGTCTATCGACCGAGGTGTCCTAAAAGCCGGCGCGCGTTGCCGCCGGCGACAAGGGACCGCGCCGGAGCGTCCAGACCGGCGGCCGCGAGATTCTGGGCCAGAGCCTGCTGCGAAAGGGCGGATAGGATCGGCCAGTCCGTTCCGGCAAGAATACGCTCCGCGCCGAAGAACTCCACAAGTATGGCGATGATCGACGGATCGTCGCCCATCGTATCGAAATAGACGTTCGGACGGTGCCCAGCTGCGCGGTTTTGCTGTGAGTAGTGGCCGCCGCGCGCAGCCTGCACGACCGCCCCGAGGCCAAGGGTTGCGAAGACGAAGTTCAGATCCGGAAATTCGTCCAGCAGACCGTTTTCCAGAACCGACAGAAACGCCACGCCATTCATCAGCCCGCGGCCGAGGGAATTGCCGAGCTTTCCGGCGCCGGCAACGAGAATGTCGGCTTGCGGCGCATTGACGGGATGCACGAATACCGGCTTTCCAAGACGGGCAGCAACCGCGAGCGCGGGTCGGGCAACCGGATCTCCGATGAACTTGCCGTCCCGGTAGGAATCGACGACGAGGCCCGCCAATCCGAGCTCGCCAAGCGCCCTCTCCGCCTCGCGCGCGCCTGCTTCACCGGAAAAGGGATCGATCGTCGCCAGCGCGGCCAAGCGATCGGGATGGGCCTTGACCAGTCCGGCAAGCCAGTCGTTGACTTCGGCGATCACATGCGGATCGGCAGCGCCCTCCATCCCGAACAGACTTTCGATGGTCGTGCTCAGAACGGCTAGCGAGACACCGCCCGAGGAAAACTCGTCGATTAGGGAGGCTGGATCGACAATCTTCTTCAACACGGTATCTGCAAGCCCGGCGGATATACGCCTGCTGCCATCAGCACCCCATTCTGCGGGCCAGAGATGTGTATGAATGTCGACGATATCCAGTTCATTGCTCATATGCTGCCGCTCTCCTTGAATAACGATTCTCAGTGGTAGATTGTGTTCCGGCCTCAGGCTCTTGGGAGCCTCGTGCGATGATGGATCTCAAAGACGAGGCTGAAGAACTCACGGGCGATGAGCAGGCCCCATGCTTCTAAGCGGCCTCAAGCCCGTGGATACGCCTGATCTCCTCGGCGACCAGGGCCTGGAGCCGCCAGAGATTGCGATCGCGGATACCCTTCTCTTCGAGATGCTTGACGGTGAGATAGAGATATTCGGCACACGATCCCATATGTCCGCAAGCCCTTGCCAGGACCTGCGCGACGCTTTCGAGCGGTAGCCTGCGCAGCACACGCTTGCCTCTCGGCCCGGCCCAGAACGCCAGGGCGCGCAAAGGTCCCTGTGGAGTTTCGATCACTACCCAGCGGATGAAGGACGAGTCGGTGATCGTGCCGATCTCCCTGCGGATCATGCGACGGATCTGCCCCATGCGGTCCTCCTCCGAGAGCCTGTAGGCGACGCCGTTGCATTGTCCACCCTTCTCAAGCGCCATCATCAGGCCCGGTACGGCATCGGTTGCCCGCCATCGCGTCATCTGCAGACAAAAGGACCTGTGCCACCCGTGGGCTCGGGCACGGCACCATTCCACCGCGTCGAAGTCCGGCTTCCAGATCAGCGAGCCATAGGCAAAGACCCACAGTGGCTCGCCCGCCGCTTCATGAAACAGTCGCTCCGAGAGCGTCTGAAGTTCCTCGTCGCTCAGCGGAACACGATGGGGATCCGGTCCGGGGTCGGCTTCCAGCCTCAAGCTGAGTGAAACGAGATCGGCCGTCAGCGCCATCGTACGTAAGCCCGCAGGATGGTCCTTTTCTTCCGAGCCTGCCTCCTGGATCGATGAGACCGTCGACAAGAGCACCTGCATCCTAATGGACCGTGAACTGGCTGAAATAGGTTTGTCGCTCACGCACTGCCCGGATGAGCAAGCCCGCCTCACGCATGATTGCGGTGAAGGTCGCGTCGTCGGCCGATGCGATACTGCCCGACATGGTCTGGAGAATTCCGATCAGGCGTCCGACCGAGGCCCGGGACACCTCGTTCTGGCCTTCCAACCCCTCGGTAAGAGCGCCGAGCGTTCTCACAATCTCGCCGATGATTTCGCGGCGACGCACCTGACCTGCAGGCGGATCGCCCGCCGCGTCCAGGACCGTGTCTTCCAAGTCCCCATCCATCATGGCCCGCCGCTTCATCGCCGTCGATCAAACCAGTCCGAGGACGAGTGCCAGAATGAAGGCAAACGAACCGGCTGCCGCGGCCTGATGCAGGCGCAGACAGAGGGGAGTAAGCCAACTGCCATGATGTCGGGGCAGGAAACGCTGATGATCGTTGGCAATTGCCATTGTCGCCTCCACTAGTACCAGATCGGAGCTGCCGCTCGCCAAAAGGACAGTTCGTAGTCGAGAGCCGTCTGGCGGTCGTCGCCCGCAAGAACGCCCGGCGCGATCATCTGCCCAATCCCTCGCCCGTTGCGAAATCGGCTAAGTCCTGTGGCCAAAAGCCGAAGCATGCGTCGTTTCATGGCGAGCCTCTTTGATTATCTGCGCTAGGAAAACAGTTCCGCTCGCCTGGCGCTCACCAACAGGTCGCGGGGCGATGCCGTCGTTCCAAACAGGGTCAGCAGACGGTTCTCCTCGGACTTTGCCAGGCGATAGCGCCGCGCGAAGTCAGAGACGTTCCAGAATTCCTCGCCCACCGGCTTGGCTTCAGTCTTTTCCTGCAGGCTCTGATACATGGCCGCTCTATTCTGCCGCGCTGAGCGCCGGCCGGGAGTGCGGGAAAAATGCGTCGATCTCGCCGATGACTTCGTCGACGCGTCGTGAAAGCTGCTCGGAGGAAACCGTGTAGTCGACAAAATCCCGATCCGACGCATAGATTGCAGTTGGCAGGGTGTGGGACATGAAGAACCCGAACAGGGGGCGCAATTGATGTTCGACCATTAGCGCGTGTCGGTCACCGCCGCCCGTTGCAGTGATGATGATCGGCTTGGCCCGCAGTTCATGCGGTTCGATCAGATCGATCAGGTGTTTGAAGAGCCCTGGATAGGAGCCCTTATACGTGGGCGAGCCGATGATCAGCAGATCCGCATTGACGATCTCGGAAACGACGGTTTCGGCCTGTTCATCCAGATCCTTGCGCCATGTGGCTTCACCGAGCGAAGGGCCGACATCGAGCATATCGTAGACCTTGGTGGCGAAGCCGTGTCTGTCGCTCGCAATGCGGGCGATGTGGCTGACGAGGGCCAGGGTCTTGGACGGACGGTTGAAGCTGCCTGCAATACCAACAAGTCTGGGAACGGCCATGGGTCTTCCTTTCATCTGAGGCAGTATTGTCTATAATTTTAGTGGACTAAAGGAATGACGGTTCGCAATCGCAGGCATGCGGAAAAAACTTTGCTGCGTTAAAACTCGACCGCCAACACCGAACACGCCACGGACGCGGCGGGAACCCATGCACCAAGCCTCATGCGCCACCATCATCCGCAGCCTTAGCCTGCTTGCACCTGGCGTTCGGCAATCCCCTCGAACGTCTCGGCTGGATAAGGCAGTCCGTATCGATCGCGAACCGTCTTGCCGTCATATTCCCGCCGATAGACGCCGCGATCCTGCAGGATCGGAACAACCTTCTCGACAAATTCCTCGATATCGTCGGGCGCGCGGGGTGGCTGGAGCGTATAGCCATCCACGGTCCCATCCGCCCAGAGATCGATGATATCGTCGGCCACCTGTTCCGGAGTCCCAAGCAGCAAGCGATGGTGCCCCTCCGACCGGCGTACCGCCTGTCTTGCGGTGAGCTTCTCATGTGTCAGCAGATCGGAAAGGCCAAGCCCCATACCGACAGCCTGGAGGCGATTGGGATCTGGAATGAAGCGTTCGGCATCCAGCACAGCGTCCGGATCGAACCCCTCAGGATCGATGCCATGCTCTTTGGCGAAGCGTGCAAGCAATCCGTCTTCCGAGCCGGCGCCGCTATAAAGCTCGTGCTTGCGCAACGCTTCCTCCCGGCTTTCGCCGAGGATCACAACAAGACCAGGGACGATGCGGATGCCGGAGGGATCGCGGCCGACCGCGGCCGCGCGATCCCTCACCTTCGCGCCGAAGACCCGGCCGGCACCGCGTGAAAGGATGTTGCAGTAGATGATTTCGCCGTGGCGTGCGGCAAGCTCGATGCCCCCCTCGGATGCGCCTGCCTGTGCAATGACCGGGTGGCCCTGCGGTCCTTTCGGCACATTGAGCGGCCCTCTGACGGAGAAGTAGGCACCCTGATGTTCAATCGGGTGGGCGCTTGCTGCATTCCAGAAGCGGTTTTCCGGCACCTCTGCGTCGCGCGCCGGATCCCAGCTCGCCCAGAGCTCCTTGGCGACATCGAGAAACTCGGAGGCCTTGGCGTAGCGTTCGGCTCGTGGCGGCAACGGCTCGGAGCCGAAATTGGCGGCGACATTCGGGTTGAAGGAAGACACGACGTTAACGATCAACCGGCCTCCCGAGATGATATCGGTCGATTGCACGCGCCGTGCGAAATTATACGGCGAATTGTAGGTCGAGGACATGGTGACAACGAAACCGATATCGGGGACCTGTGCCGAAAGCGCGGTACAGAGGATCAGAGGATCGATCGTGTGGAAGGGCCGGCTCGCCGGATCGGTCATCAGTGCAGGATGGTCTGAAAAGAACACTGCATCGAAACGTCCCCTATGTGCGAGCTCGGTCAGCCGGCGGTAATAGTCCGGATCGTTGATGTCATGGCGGCTGCCGCTTCTGTATTTCCAGGCATTGGCGAGATAACCGGTCGTGTTGATGCCGACATTCAGATTGAGTTTGCGGTTGATGGACGTCATGGCTCAGGCAACCTCGCTCGTGGTGCCGAAAGGCGTGATGATCTTGCGGTAGCCGACGGCCGCCGGCTTCTTTCCGGAAACCGCGTATTCACCGACCACACGGTCGTGATAGATGCGCGGATTATGCGAGGTGATCGTGCGGGCGTTGCGCCAATGGCGATCGAGCGCGGTGGCACGTTTGGCGGCGGAGGCCCCGAGGGCGTCAAAAAGGATCGTCGTCGCCTCGAGGATCAGTGTCGAGACGACCGTGACGGACTGGCTCGTTTCGATGTCTGCGAGGAGATGAAGATTCGTCTGCTCCGGGTCGATGCCCGAAACATTGGCTTCGAAGGAGCGCTGCAAAGCCTCGGCAACGTTCAGCACGATCGCGCCGGCCGAGTAGGCTCGCCCCCTGACGCGCCCGACCACTTCGAGCACCTGCGGGTCGTCGGCGCTGGTCGCGCCGTTGCCGCGCGGATAGATGCGTGCCCGGGCGCCGACATGCTGGGCAAGCTCGCTGGCGGCGGCCCGGCCGATCCCGGCAAGGCTTGCCAGATGCACGAGCTGGAAGAAGGCCGGCGTGTAGGGAAAGCGGGCTGCGTCCGGCTTGATGTGGTCGGGCTCCAGCCTGACATCCTTGAACCGCGCCGTGCCGCTGCCACTCATAGCCTGTCCAAAACCGTCCCAATCGTCGAGGATATCGACGCCCGGCGCCCGGGTCGGCACGAGAGCGGCGATGGGAGAACCTGATCCGTCGACGGCGGCGAGATTGATCCAGTCCGCATAGATCGAACCGGTCGTATAGAATTTCTGGCCGTTCAGGCGATAACCGTTTCCATCATTCAGGATCGTCGTCGAATGATCGCCGACCTTGACGGTGGAAAGCTCCGAAAATCCGCTTCCGATCATCTCGCCGCGACCGAGGCGGGTCAGCCATTCGTCGCGCCAATCACCCTGCGGCGCATTGAGCAGGTCCTCGGTAAAGCCGAGCTGGCTGCGGAAGATGTTGGTGATGTTCGGATCGGCGGCGGAAAGTTCGATCAGCAGGCCGAAAAGCTCCGGCAAGGTGAGTTCGAGGCCACCATGGGTCGACGGTATCCGTAGGGCGCCGAAGCCGGCATCCCGCAGCCACCGGACCTCCTCGAAAGGCAGGCGCCGTTGCTGATCCCTTTCGATCGCCGCCTGCCCTATCTCACGGAAGATGGCACGGAACGGCCCCGCGATCTCTTCGTAGCGCGCCGAAGGGCCGCGACCCCAGCCTTCATCGATCCTGGTCATGGGTCTACTTTCTCACTGTCATCGATTGCTCTGATGTTGATTTTACAGCCGGCTCGATCACGCCCAGCCAGTCCAGCAGTTGCACGCGCAGGCGGTTGACGTTCGCATCGCCGGCCGAGCGTGGCCGCGGCAGGTCGACAACGACCTCATGGGCCAGCACGCCGTCGCGCATCACCAGAACCCTGTCTGCAAGCAGAAGCGCCTCGTCGACATCGTGGGTAACGAGCAGCACGGCCTGGCGATGTTTCTGCCAGAGATCGGCGACAAGCGCCTGGGCCTTGAGGCGGGTCAGGGCGTCGAGCGCTCCGAACGGCTCGTCCAGCAGCAGGAGATCCGGGTTGCGCACGAGTGCGCGCGCCAGCGACGCCCGCTGCGCTTCCCCGCCCGAAAGATCCTTCGGCCAAGCATCGCCTCGGTGGGTCAGTCCGACCTCCTCGAGCGCCGCATTTGCACTTGCCCGGTCAGCGCCGCGTGGGAGACCGGCGACGACATTGCTCCAGACCCGTTTCCAGGGAAACAGCCGAGGCGACTGGAAGGCCACGCCGCGACGCGGTGAAACGAAGACGTCACCCTCGATGTCGTGGTCAAGATCGGCGAGGATCCGCAAAAGTGTGCTCTTGCCGCAGCCGCTTGCCCCGAGCAGGGCAACGAATTCTCCCCGACGGATGTCGAGATCGAGACGATCGATGACGTTGCGCTTTCCGAAACGGCGCACCAGCCCGCGCACACTGACCGAAAGCCCCGTCGGGGTCGAAGCGGGAAGCGACATGTTCATGCTCCGTCGAAACTCTGGCGCCAGCTGAGCAGGAAATGTTCCAGGAGCCGGACGACGAGGTCCGCGCCCAGGCCGAGAAGCGCGTAGATGGCAAGGCAAAGTATGATGATGTCGACGCGATAGACCTCGCGCGCATGGGTGATCAGGTAGCCGAGGCCGCCCTGAGCGTTGACGGTCTCGGCAAAGACGAGCGCCAGCCAGGCCGATCCAAGTGAATAGCGCAGCCCCACCAGCAGGTTGGGCAAGGCACCCGGCAGGATGACCTCTAGGATCAGCGCTGCACGGCCAAAGGATAGCGTGCGCGCAGCCTCGACCAGGGTCTTGTCGACATTGCGGATGCCCGCGAAGGTGTTGATGTAGAGGGGAAACGTGACGGCAAAGGCGACGAGCGTGACCTTGGGCGTCTCGTCTATCCCGAGCCAGATGATCAGCAGCGGCACGAGGCCGGCCCAGGGAAGCGTTCGCGCCATCTGCATCGGCGCGTCGATCATATCCTCACCAAGGCGCAACAGACCGGAGATGATGGCAAGACCGACGCCGGTAACGAAGCCGATGCCGAAGCCGATCACGACGCGCTGGAGCGACAGGAGAAGCGCTTCGGCAAGTTCGCCGCTTGAAATCATCTCGAGCAATGTCGCAAAGAGCGTCGCCGGACCTGGAAGCAGGTCCTCGGAAACCAGGCCGTAGCGAATGCTGAGCCACCAGAGGACAATGAGCGCCGCGGGGCCGAGGCACTTGCCAAGACCGCGCGGGACACTGCTACTCTTTTTCCTGCCGGCCCGGCTCCTCCCCGCCGGGACGATGCGCTCCAGGCCGGAAAGGAGCGGCTGCGGTGGAGCCGCTCCCCTTGCGGGAACGACCGGATGCGCGTTTGAAAACCGCGTGACCGTCGCCATCAGTTCGTCTTTGCCAACTTCTTGTTCTCGTCGCCGATCAGGTCGCCGAAGTCCTTGACGACATAGTCGTCGACCTTGAATTCGCGCTTGAACTGGCCGGTCCCATGAAAATAGGCGACCTCCTTCTGCCAACCGGCGAGCACGTCGCTATCGGTCGCGGCAACATATTCCACCCGCGAGCGGCTCGCCTGCAGCTTGGCTGCGTCCGGCGAGATCTGTGACAGCTTGGCGACCTGTTCGGCCCATTCGGCCGGATGGGCATTTACCCAGGCCTGGGCCCTGATGATGCGGCGTGTCAGGTCCTGGAGCGCTGCCTTGCGGGCCGGGTCCTCGACGGAGGACGTCGGCGCATAGAGCACGCCTGCCGTGTCGATCACCTTGCTGAGAGATTGCAGGATGCGCGCGCCGTGCTGCTGCTGGGCGATGGCCGTGTTCGGATCCCAGACGACGAAGGCGTCGACCTGGCTATTGACCAGCGCCGACAGCCCGTCCGTCGTGTTGAGGTTCAAGATCAGCTTGTCGTCAAAGGCGATACCGGCCGCTTCGAGCGCCTTGGCGAACTGATAGTGCTGCTTGGTGAAATAGGGCAAGGCGACCTTGTGCCCCTTGAGATCAGCGACGCTTTGCAGCGTTGAATCGCCGCGCACCAGTATGGCGCTGCCACTCTCCTTGCGCTCAAGGGTGGCGGCAAGGATCGTCACCTTGACCCCGTTGGCGATCGCCGCAAGCACGCCGGTGTCCCCTCCGGCGGCGATATCGACGTGACCGGCACGCAGCGCCTCGACGAGAGGCGGCGTGGAATCGAAATCCGCCCATTTGATCTTGTAGGGAAGGTTTTCGATCTCGTTTGCGGCAATCAGCTGCCGATGCAGGCCGGTCTTGTTGGGCGTGCCGACCGTCAGCGTGAGGTTCGAAAGATCAGGGCCGCTTTGCGCCAGTGATACTGTCGCGAACAAGCCCGCAAGGGCAATGCCGATGCCGGCGCGACGAATGAGCCCGGTAATGCTGCTGAACTTCATAATTTCTTCCCTCCTGGCCGAGCGGCGTGGCCCCGCGTAGATTGACGTGGCGTCCTTCAATGACGGCAGGAAGCCTACGAGAGCGCAGAAACAGAGATAAGAAAATAATCTCTATAGATTTTATAGATAATGGAATTGCTTTTCCCGATCTGGGGCCCTTACCGCATCGAGCGACTTCGAAAGCACCTCGTCCTGCCGCTAGTCTTGCGCCATCACCCACCGTGAACAAGGAGACTGACGATGAGCCAGAAGACGATTTCCCGCGACACGTTCAAGGAGTGGCTTGCAGACGGAAGCGAACTCGCCGTTCTCGACATTAGAGCCCCCGACGTCGTCGGTTACGCCTCGCCGCTCTTTGCCACCAACCTGCCGGCCGAGAAGGTTACAGGCGACCTGTCGCGCTTCGTACCCCGCAAGGTCGTACGCACCGTGCTTGCCGATGGTGGTGACGGTGCTGCCGAGCGCCTTGCGGCAGACCTTGCCGAGGCCGGTTGGCCGAACGTCTTTGCGCTCGAGGGCGGCATTCCGGCCTGGACGGCGGGCGGCGACGGCATCGCCCTGCCGACATTCGATACGCCCGGTGTCGATTTCACTCTCGCGGTCAAGGACGAGAAGGGCACGCCGGTGACGTCGGCCGAAGAGTTGAAACGGCTTCGCGATGAAGGCGAGGATCTTATCGTCATCGATACCCGCACCGTGCCTGAATTTGCGCGCGAACACGTGCCAGGCGCCATCAGCGTTCCCGGTGCGGAACTGGTGCTGCGTTTCAAGGATGTGGTGCCCTCCGAAAAGACGCGGATCGTCGTCTCCTGCGCCGGTTTGCCACGCGCCATCCTTGGGGCGCAGACACTGATCGACGCCAAGGTTCCCAACAAGGTCTCCTATCTCCACGACGGCACAAAGGCATGGACTGCGGCCGGCCTCAGCCTGGAGACCGGCAAGACGCGCACCTATGGCGAGGTCAGCCAAACGGCTGTCGAATTTGCCCGTCGGCAGATCGAGGTCTTGGGCAGTGCCGACCGGTTCCCCGAGATCGACATCGAAACGGCAAGGACATGGGCTGCCGACCCCGACCGCACCACCTACCTGCTCGACGTGCGCACACCGGAAGAATTCGAAAGCGGCCATCTCAAGGATAGCCTGTCTTCGGAGGGCGGCCAGTTGCTCGGCGTCGCCTATCGCACGATCGCGGTCAGAGGGGCACGCATCGTCCTCATCGATGATCTTCTTGGCGCACGCGCGCGCATCGTCGCCCATTGGCTGCAACGGCGCGGCTATGAAATCGCCATCCTGCTTGTCGATTTCAATTCGCAGGAATTGAGCAATGTAGCCTGAGACCAAGGCCCGCGCAGTCCATGACGGCGTTTAGATAGGCTCGAACTACCGACGACACCAGAAATATGGGCCGACCGGCCCATATAGTCGTCGGGTCGCAACCATCAGACCGGTCACAGCTCCTTAACCCGCACCAAAAGCTTGCCGAAATTGCGGCCCTTCAGCATGCCGATGAAGGCCTCCGGCGCATTGTCCAGGCCGTCGACAATATCCTCGCGGTAGCGGATCTTGCCTGATGCGACGAGGGGGCCGATTTTAGTCTGGAAGTCAGCGTAGTGTTCGCCCACGAACTCGGATTGGATGAAGCCACGCACCCTGAGGCTCCGGCGGAGGATCGCCGACATCGTGCCGGCGAGCCGGTCATGGCCGGCAGCATTTTCGCCATTATAGGTCGCGACGAGGCCACAGACTGGAACGCGCGCATACGGATTGAGGAGCGGAAGCACCGCGTCCCAAACATGGCCCCCGACATTTTCGAAATAAACGTCGATACCGTCGGGGCAGGCCAGCCTGAGATCGTCGGCGAAGGTTCCGGAACGATGATCGACGACGGCGTCGAAGCCAAGCTCGTCGCGGACATAGGCGCATTTGTCCGCCCCGCCGGCAATGCCGACAGCCCTTGCGCCAGCCAGTCTCGCGAGCTGGCCAACCATCGAGCCGACCGGTCCTGAGGCAGCCGCAACGACGACCGTGTTGCCCTCCTGGGGCTGACCGATCACCTTCATGCCGGCATAGGCGGTAAAGCCCGGCATCCCAAGGGCGCCAAGGGCTGACGTGAGGGGGGCGCCATGCGTGTCAAAGTGGCGAATGGCATCACCCTTGATGACGGCATCGGTGCACCAACCGGTGCGTCCACGGACCATGTCGCCGGGCTTGAAATCCGAATGCCGCGAATGCGTCACCTCGCCTATGGTCTCGCCTTCCATTGTCCCATCGACCGGGACCGGTGCGGCATAAGATTTGGCGTCGCTCATGCGGCCGCGCATATAGGGGTCAAGCGATAGATAGATCACGCGCAGGCCGACCTCGCCTTCCTTGATCTCCGGCAGATCGAAAGTCTCGACGCGAAAATTGTCCAAAGTCGGAGCCCCCTGCGGTCTGCTTGCAAGAACTACTCGTTTTCCGGTCGCCATATCGATCTCCCATGTTGTCATCTATCGAACGGTCGCAAAGCGCCGACTTTTCCAGCCGGGCCATCCCAACGGTGCGACCACGGCGCACCGACGGAAGCCGGGTCTTTTAGCCCACGCCCGATCGTCGAACCGGCCTCTCATATTAGAAGGATTTATCACCTCAGGAGGAAATTCTAGCACAGGCAGGAATTTCTTTCCCACCTTATCGACGATATAATCCACTAAATTAATAGACTATTATCGATATCGGCGGCTCAAGTATGAACCTTGTCCCGCTCGGAACTATCGATGCACATCGGAGGCAGGCCATGGCCAAGCAGGTTATCGAATATGCCGGAATACAGGTCGGCATCATTGTCCCGGACGGGGCCGGTGTGCGGTTCGTTGCCGTCAAATACGAGGTCTACGATCTCGACGAACAGCGCTTTGCATCCGCGCCGGATGTTCTGCGTGCCATCCACGCTTTGATGGCACCCGGCATGAAGCTGCCGGGACGGGCAGCCTGACAGGGACATGTCCGATGGGCCGACTGCGACGCATGCTTCGATTGTCCGCACGCCATAACGAGCTCGAAAGGGCTCTTGTCATCAACGAGTTTCGAAGTCTGTTTCTCGATGATTTCGACGAAGCAATCGCGCAGGCGGACATGCGGACAAGCCTTCGTGAAGTCGGCGACGAGATTTCCGCCCTTGAGCGCCGGTTTCGCTGGCGATGAGCATGTAACGACCGCGGACCGAAATCCTCAAGCCGATCGCGGCCGACACCGCGTCCGTCCTGCAACTGATGATGGCCCGATCCATGGGTCTTACAAAGCCAACTGGATCCTGTGTCGCTGCAACGAGGGTCGTCGCATTATCCAGCGTGTAATAATCCATCTCCTCGTTGGCCATCTTCTTCGCCAACGTCGTTTTTCCTGATTGTCGGGGACATACGACCGATACGACTCGCGTGTCTGACATGGCGTCGGCAACGCGTTGCTCAATGAGCCTTGGATACAGCGCCATAGCTTCATTCCTTTGGTGACCGTTTGAAACTCGAGTGATGACCAATTGAAAGTTAAGTTGTGACCATTTGAAATCTGCATGGCGGCTGATTGAAACGAAAAACCAAAAGTGGTGGCTGCCAGATGGCGGGCGTCAGGGAGGCGAGAGGCCACGCAGGCGCTGCTGAACCTCTAGCTGATTGGTCGCCGGAACTGACTTAGCCGATCCTCAACGAAGGGGCACCTGATAGTAGAGAACCGAACGCAGATTTGCGCACATTTCCATCGCACCGCTAAGCCTACCAGCTTTTAACAAACGGAAGGAATGCATGCTGTTGATTTGCACTGAGAGCTGATCCGCATCTGGAGTGAACCTTGCCCCGCGTGCTTTCAGCGCCATCATCTACCGGGAACGTCTTTCTTAGTCTAACCGCCTTGAACGGAAACAAATCGCAGACCATGCCATAGCCGCAGTAGACGTGATGGATCGAAATCTGCGATTGAAACGAGCGCGTAGGAGGCTTCCTGAGGATCGTTTCCTGCGACAGGCCGCTGATAGCTGTAACGTAGCCTGTTGATAACCTTCCTTGACGAATATTATCGGAATTGCAATCCACGCTCGCTCGTACCTCTTCGCCCGCGCGGCCGCCGGTCGAGCAAGCCAACTGAGCCTCCGACCACAAGCCGGCTCCATGGGCGCGGTAACGGCTCTTTTGGGTTGAATATATATTGGCGCTCTCGTAAAGAGTTTGAGTGCTATTCACCTGGTGAGCCGGTATGATGGAGATGAATACGAATCCCACCGAAGGCTTTGACGCGGCTTTGACACTGACTGACACGCTTGATCACCTGCCGGCAAACAAGCGGCGTGAACTTGCCCGCGTGCTGGAGATCATCTTTTCCGAAGTCGAGCAGTTCCGGGCCACGAAGCTTTCTGTGAAACGGTCGAACGGCGCGGTGCTGAAAGTCATCCTCTATGGCTCCTATGCTCGCGGCGATTGGGTGGAAGACCGGCTGAGCGGTTATCGCTCGGACTACGATATCCTTGTCGTCGTCAACTCCGACAGTTTTGCCCAGGAACACGAACTGTGGCTTGCGCTCGACGAGCGCCTCCTGAAGGAGCAGATCGCTCATCTCATCGAGACGCCCGTCATTCCGATCGTTCACAGCCTGCATGATATCAACGACCAGCTCTCACGCGGCCGGCCCTTCTTTGTCGATATCGTGAGGGACGGGAAGATCCTCTTCGAAGAGGAAGGCCATCCCCTCACCCAGCCGAAGGCTCTGAACAAAGAGCAAGCTCAAGAGGAGGCGCGGCGGTATTTCGAACAATGGTTCGCTAGCGCGGACGCCTTCGGCGCTTCAGCCACGTTCCTGCTTGATCGCGGGAATATCAAAGAGGCAGCTTTTAACCTCCATCAGGCGACCGAGCGGCTCTATCATTGCCTGTTGTTGACAATGACTCTCTACAGCCCGAAATCGCACCGCATCAAGGCATTGCGCTCCAAGGCTGAGGACCTTGACAAGCGTTTGATCGAAGCCTGGCCACGCGATAACCGGATCGCCCGGCGCCGCTTTGAGCTCCTGTCTCGTGCCTATGTCGAGGCACGGTATTCACCCAACTTCGACATCAGTGCTGAGGAGCTGGAATGGTTGATCGAGCGGGTGAAAGTCCTGCAGGAACTGGTCGCGGCCATCTGCCGGGAACGTCTTTCTTAGCCTGCTCGCCTTGAAGAGGTTCGAACCCCAGACCCTATGTGAATCATGCGCGGACTAAGCGCAGTATTGATCGGCAAGTCACTCATGCGTTCGACTGATCCATATTACGGGATAGGGTCCTAATCGTCTGCACGTCGTTCAATCGTCAGCACCATAGACATCGCCCAACTTGCACTGCTAAGAGGCCGCCGGAGCAGCCGCACCTCGTCGCCTTCGACCTGCGCCTCCCATCGCACATAGAGCTTTCGCTGAAATCCCGTCAAACGCACGCTCTGGCAAGCGATCGGGCAGCCATCGAAATTCAGTCGCTCCTCAGGTTCAGCGAAGAATCCTTCAGGAAATCGGCGAGCCTGGTGAGCGAGAAGAAAGCCTCCCTTTGTCGTGCCGACGATCACGCGCCCATTGTTGTCCTTGGCGACAAAAGTCCGGTTGGCAAGCCGCCTTTTGACCGGCACATGCGTCTGACCATCGGCACCGAAACAACAGAGGTAGGACACCATTGCGTTGGTCGCCCCTTGAAAAGCCGTTTGCCACTGATTGTGCAGACAGATCTTTGATATCCGCAAAGCCATCGCCCGCCACGAAGGCTCCTGCCTTGGCGTCATAGTCCGTCGGTCCCATCGGCACGCCTTCGCTGAGGATCGGCGTGTCAGGCTTGCCCTTGTGATCGCAGTAGCTGTCGTTGACGATCGGGACCGCCTGCGGAACCGCCTTCTCCCATTCATCGATCCCCAAGTCGCCGGCCGGTGCGTTTCTCGCCACGAACCGGTAATAGGCGGGATCGATCCCATTGAGTAGGATGGTATCGACTTCGTGGCCGTGGACCACGACCGGAAGTTCCGCGACCTCGAAGCCCTTCTCGACTTCGCGCCAAATCACAGGACCAGCTGCTACGACCGGCTCGGGATTGCTCAAAGACAGCTGCATGGCGGGAGACAAGCGCGGGTCGTGGCTTTAACGCTGATCCAGCAGGTCCCACCCCGCCGCAATATCACATTGAAGCCGTAAGCGCCGGAGCGATCCCACAACCACGCGGAACCTCCCATCACGACGATCAAAACAGCACCGATGACCGCAACGAAAATCTTGGCTCTCAACGACATACAGGTCCCATGGTCTCAACAACCGTTGTTGACTGGCGGCAAAGCTGTTTCAGCGATGGGACTGCTGTCTCAAGAACGCCTCTTGGTCGCAAATTCAGATGAAGCGCGGTCGGGCATGTGATCTTGTCGAAGCTGCCGGACCCTGTATCCGATGTTCGTATGCACGGCTACCTCGAGCCCCACCTAACCGGCCGCCTTTCCCAGCCGCAAAGGCCTCGCCGAGCCCGATCTTGGAATCGACGCCCCTTACCTTCTTCAGCTCCAAGCCTCGGTTCGGTAGATCGTGCGTCCATTCCGGCGCGAAGCCGATGCCAAGACTGGCTGAGACCAGCAATACCAGAGAGAAGGTGTCGTCGCAGGTACAAGCGACATTGTCGGTGAGATCGTGCTCTTCGAACACTTCCGCGAACCAACGCTCGCTCTAGGAGAGGCTCTGGCGGGAGAATGAGATGATATTCTCACCACGCAGATCCTCGATCTCGATCTCGCTCTTGGCAGACAGCGGGCTCTCCCTGGCGACCGCCAGCAGGTAGCGTTCATGGAGAATCGAGAAGAAGCATAAGGAACCGACATTCTCCACAGGCCGGATGAAGCCGAGATTGATGCGGCCTGCCTCGATATGACGGATGATGTCATCGGTGGTGCCGCTTTCGATATGAGGACGAAAGCTGGCCGTCGACCATTTCGCATGATGTCCAAGCCGACCAGCAGAAATCACAGCGCCATGACCGCGCCACTGATCCAATGGCACAGGTTTAACGGGCCGTTCCCCCGCTAGGGCGCAGAGGCAAATCCATGGCTCACGCAGTGATGCCGGCGCGCAGTTTCAGCGCCAGATCCGGGCTGTCCGAGGTCAGGCTGCCGATGCCGCGCTCCAGCCAGTGGCGGATGCCGGGCTCGTCGTTGAGGGTCCAGACACAGAGGCGGTCGAGCCGCAGCCGGCTGCGGATCAAGTCCCATTCGGCTTCCATCAGCTCGTGATGAATGGCAACGATCTCCACCAGCCCGTCCAGGCGGTCGATGAAGGCGGCGAGCCCACCCTGCTTCTCGGCCCAGGCGGCGTTGACGGAGACGAGGCGGGAAACATCTGGCGCGTGAAGGCGGCACTCCTCCAGCACCCACGTATCGAAGGAGGTCAGGTAGGAGCGTTCGTCCACACCGAAGCGAAAAAGCTCGGCTGCGACGCGCGCGGCAATGTCAGGATAGGGCGTACCCGTCTCGTCGATCTTGATCTCGACATGTAGGTCGATGCCCTTGTTGACCGCAAGCACATCGAGCACATCGGCGAGCGTCGGAATGGCCTCGTCCGTGCCTTTCAACCTGACGGACCTGCGGGCTTCCACCGACAGGTCCTGCACCGGGCCGACACCTTCGGCGGTGCGTTCCAGCGTCGCGTCGTGGATGACGACGAGTTCGCCCGAGCGCGTCAGGTGCACATCGAATTCGATGGCGTCGACGCCGAGCGTGATCGCATTGCGGAAGCCGGCGAGCGAGTTTTCGGGCCAGAGGTTGCGGGCGCCGCGGTGGCCGGTGATCAGCGTCATGGAATATCCTTCAGTAAATCGATTTGACAGTATTAGCGGATCGTCGGGTCGAGCTTGTCGCGCAGCCAGTCGCCGACGAGCGAGATCGAAAGCGTCGTCAGCATGATGACGGCGGCGGGCGCCAGCATGATCCAGGGCGCGCGCGTCAGATATTCGCGCCCGAAGCCCACCATGTTGCCGAGGCTGGTTTCTGGCGGCTGCACGCCGAGGCCAAGGAAGGAGAGCCCGCTTTCCATCAGGATGATTTCCGGGAAAGTGAGGGTCATGGAAACGATCAGCGTCGAGGCGACGTTCGGCAGGATATGATGCAGGTAGACGCGCGAAGGTGTGGCACCAAGCTGAACCACCGCGGCAGCATAGCCCTGAGCGCCGGCGGCAATGGCAAGGCCCCGGGCGATGCGCGCATAGCGCTCCCAGCCGTAAAAACCCATGAGGCAGACGAGCAACAGCATCGAGGAACCGAAGAAGGCGAGCACCGCGAGCGACATGATGAGAAAGGGAAGTGCCGCCTGGAAATCGGCGAGCATCAGGACAAGATGCTCCACGAAACCGCGTAACTGCGCCGCGAGGAACCCGAGCAGCGTGCCGAAGAGTGCCGACAGGATCGTCGCACCGAAGGCGATGACGAGCGAGACGCGGATCGACTGGATGAGACGCGAAAGCACGTCGCGGCCGAGTTCGTCCGTGCCGAGCAGATGCTTGAGACCGCCCGGCGCTGAAAGCCGGCTGCCGAGATCCATGGCCGTGATGTTGAACGGGCGGATATAGTCGGCGAAAATGGCGGTCAGCACCATTGCCGCGAGCCACAGCATGCCGAATGCCACCGAGAGCGGCACGTTGCGGCGCAGAAACGAGACGAGGCGGTTCGGCTTTCCGGAAGCCGATGTCCCAGCGAGATCGACAGTTGCCATTGGCTTTCTCCTCAATGTCCGGCCGCGTGTGAGCGAAGGCGCGGATCGAGCCAGCCGTAGAGCAGGTCGACGACGAGGTTCGATACGACCATGACGGCGGCGATGATCAGCAGGATGCATTGAACGACGGCGAGGTCGCGATTGCTGACGGAGACCACCAGCAGGCGGCCGATGCCGGGCCAGGAAAAGATCGATTCCACCACAACCGCGCCTGCAATCAGCGAGCCGACCATGAAGCCGACGATCGTGACGATCGGCACTGCCGCATTGGGCAATGCGTGGTTCCAGACCACGTCGCGCCATGTCAGCCCCTTGGCCGAGGCGGTGCGGATATAGGGCTGGCCCATCACCTCGATCATGGCACTGCGCGAAAAGCGGGCGAGGATGCCGATGCCGCCGATGCTCATGGTCAGCGTCGGCAGAATGCCGTGCACCCACGTATCCTGCCCGCCCGATGGCAGCCAGCCGAGGATGACCGAGAAGAGCAGCACGAGCAGCAGTCCCATGACGAAGGAGGGAATGGTGAAGCCGAGGACGGCTAGCAGGATGACGCCGCGATCGGAGAAGCTTTGCCGGTGCAGCGCCGCGTAGACGCCGGCAGGAATGCCGAAAACGAGCTTAAGGATGAGGGCCGGCACCGTCAGCTGCAGTGTCGCCGGCACACGTTCCAGCACCAGCTGGATTGCGGATGCCTTGTCACGCATCGAGACGCCGAAATCACCGGTGAAGATCGACTTGATATAGGCGAGATATTGGATCCAGAGCGGCTGGTCGAGGCCCCATGCCTTGCGGAAGGCATCGACCGACTCCTGCGGCACGTCAGGCCCGAGCATCACCATGGCGGGATCGCCCGACATGCGCAGGACCACGAAGGCGAAGGTGACGACCGCCATGATGGTCAGCATCGCACGGAACAGGCGGACGAGAACAAAACGGATCATGGAACCCTCCCCTATGCCGCCACTGGCGTGGTCTTGCCCGCCACGACATGGCATGCGGCGCTGCGGTACTCGTCGATCCCTTGGAGCTCCGGGACTACGGAACGGCAAATGTCGCGGACCAGCGGACAGCGCGGATGGAAGGCGCAGCCAGAAGGGCGCTTGGCCGGGTTCGGCGGCTCGCCCTGCAGGATGACGCGGCCTTCGAGCGGCTTGCCGGGAATGGGCACGCTGGATACCAGCGCCTTCGTGTAGGGATGCTGCGGGGCGCGGAAGATGACGTCGGAGGAAGCCTCCTCGACGATGCGGCCGAGATACATGACCGCGACACGGTCGGCGATGTTGCGCACCACCTTCAGGTCGTGGCTGATGAAGACCATGGCGATGCCGTTCTTTTCCTGCAGGTCGCGCATCATGTTGACGACCTGCGCCTGGATGGAGACGTCGAGCGCGGAAACCGGCTCGTCGCAGACGAGCAGTTTTGGCCGCGAAGCCAGCGCCCGGGCGATCACGGTGCGCTGGCGCTGGCCGCCCGAAAGTTCGTGGGGATAGCGCTCGGCCTGGTCATCTCGCAGGCCGACGGCCCGCATCAGTTCCATCACGCGCGACCCCTGATGCTCCCTAGGAATGAGCTTGTGGATATCAAGCGGCTCGGCGATCTGCTTCGCAATCGTTACGCGGCGGTCGAGCGCTGCGAGCGGGTCCTGGAAGACGAGTTGCATCTTGGCGCGCAGTGCCCGCCATTCCGCGGTATGGCGCGCCGGCATCGGCTGCCCCTGGAAACGCACGCTTCCTTGGTCCGCGTCATCTATGCCGAGCAGCATGCGCCCAAGCGTCGATTTGCCGGAGCCGGATTCGCCGACGATGCCGAGTGTTTCGCCCGGCATGACCGAGAGCGAAACGCCGTCGACGGCGCGCACCGGCGTCGGACGGCCGAAGAGACCGCGACGGATCTGATAAATGCGGACGAGATCATGGACTTCGATGAGCGGCGTCATTGCAGCAGACCTTCGGCGATACGGGACGACCGGGTCTCGACGGAAACCGCGACGGGCACCGGGCGCGTGCAGGCGAGCTTGCGGCCGCCATCGAAAGAAACGAGCGGCGGGCGCTCGCTGCGACAGGCCTCGACGGCGCGCGGACAGCGCGGTGAGAAGGAACAGCCGTCCGGCAGATGTTTCGGATTGGGAACGGTGCCGGGAATGGGTATCAGCCGTTCACGGCCGCCGTCGAGGCGCGGAATGGCATCGAACAGGCCGCGCGTATAGGGGTGGCGCGGCTCGGAGAAGAGCTGTTCGACACTGCCCTCCTCCACTATGCGTCCGGCATACATGACGCAGACGCGCTCGCAGACTTGGCTGACCGCGCCGAGATCATGGCTGATGAAAACGATCGCCATGCCGGTTTCGGCACGCAGGCGGATCAAGAGATCGAGGATCTGCGCCTGGATCGTTGCATCGAGCGCGGTGGTCGGTTCGTCGGCAATCAGAAGATCGGGCTGACCGGCGAGCGCCATGGCGATCATCAGGCGCTGGCACTGGCCGCCGGAAAACTCGTGCGGGTAGAGGTCGAAGCGGCGGCGCGAATCGGGAATGCCGACCATATCGATCAGCCGCAGCGCCTCGGCCTTTGCCGCCTCGCCGCGCAGGCCGCGATGGACCGACAGCGCCTCGGAAATCTGCCGGCCGATGCGCAGCACCGGATTGAGCGAGCTGGACGGGTCCTGGAAGATCATGGCGATGCGGCTGCCGCGCACACTTTCGAGCCCCGCGCGCGATCCACCGATGAGTTCGCGACCTTCGATTTGCACCGAGCCGGAAACGCTCGCCTTGCCGGGCAGCAGACCGAGGGCTGCAAGCCACGTGACCGACTTGCCGCAGCCGGATTCGCCGACGAGGCCGAGCGCCTCGCCTTTGGCGACATCGAGATCGATGCCGTGGAGAACCTGCACGCCGTCGAAGGCGACCGTCAGGTCACGCAGTTCCACAAGATTGGAGCCGGTCGTGCCCATCTTTCATCCCCGCTCTTTGTTGCATCAAAAACAGGATCTCCGGCAGCCCTTCAGCCGCCGGAGACCGAGGAGCCGATCAGATCGACCAGTTGGTGGCGCGGAAGTCCATGGCGAAGGCCGGAGCGGCCTTCCACTTGAGCGACGACTTCATGCCGGTGAAGACGGCATTCTGGTGCAGGACCTGATAGACGGGGTCTTCGCGCTCGGCGATTTCCAGCATGCGGGCAATCGCCTTTTTGCGCTGCGCCCGGTCGGTGGAGGTTTCCATGACGACGGCGAGCTTGTTCATCTCCGCGTTCGTCCAGTCCTTCTTTTGCTGCGCTTCGCCGTTCGGGCCGAACTGCACGACCATCGGCGTGATCGGGTCGTTGATCGAGTTGCCAGCCGACCAGTCGCGCACGCCCTTGATGCCTTGGGGATCGTGGATCTGCGCCCAGTTCTCCTTCATCTCGATCTCGACGTTGAGGCCGACCTGCTTCCACATCTCGACCATGATCTGGCCGTTGGCCGTCTGGTTCGTGTAGTAGTTGTTGAGCAGACGGTAGGGGATCGCATCGCCTTTGTAATTGGCCTGCTTCAGGAGGTCCTTGGCGAGATTGGGATCATAGGCCGGGGGCGTCCAGCCATCGATGAACATGTCGCTGTTGCGGAAGGATTCGAACTGCAGGCCGGCCGGGATGACCGTCTTGCCGGCCCAGAGCGCATCGACGATCGCCTGGCGGTCGATGGCATGGGTCATGGCACGGCGAACCAGCGGGTTGGCGAGGATCTCGTTCTGGGTGTTGAAGACCGAAATGCGGTGGTTCCAGATCGTCGAGTTCTGGATCTCGTAGCCCGGAGCGGCCTGAACGGCGGCGATCTGATCCGGCGGCAGGTCGCAGGCGAAGTCATATTCGCCTGACAAGAGGCCGTTGACGCGCGAGGCGACTTCCGGAACTTCCACGAAGCGGATCTGCTCGAGCGGCGGGCGGCCGCCCCAATATTCGTCGAAGGCAACGAGGGTCAGCGAAACGTCCGGCTTGTACTCGCCGACCATGTAGGGGCCGGTCGTGATCGGCTTGCGCGACCATTCGGTGAAGCTTGCGGCCTCATCCCAGGCGCGGCGGTTGGTGATCTGGCTGCCGCCGGAATAGAGGCGCCCTTCCAACGTCACGTCGGGCGTCGTGTTGTGCAGGCGCACGGTGTACTTGTCGACGATCTCGATGCCGGCGAGTGCGGGCCACAGGCGACGTCCGACGCCGGGAACGGTTGCCGGCAGTTCCTTGGCGGTCGCAGGCTTGTGGTCGGCTTCGAAAATGGTCTTGCCGCCGGCGGGCTCCGTGTTGCCGAACACGCGTTCCTTGGAGAAGGAGAAGGCGACGTCCTCGGCGGTCATTTCATCGCCGTTGTGGAACTTGACGCCCTGGCGGAGCTTGAGCTCGAGCGTCTTGTCGTCGGTGCGCTTCCATTCGGTGGCAAGACCCGGAACCGGACCCTGATTGCCCATCCAGTCACGAAGGATCAGGCCTTCCCAGAGGTTGGGATAGAAGATGCGCTCGCCGACGTTGGACTGCTCGTGATAGACGTCGAGCGAGTTGTTGTTGGTGATCTTCTGCACCGCGATGGTGATGGACGGGCGCTTGCCTTGGCTGAAAGCGAGGCGTGGCAGAACGAGCGTGCCGGCGGTGGCGCCGATAAGGCCGAGCGCGCCGCGTCGATTGATCGAAATCATCGGAAACTCCTTGTGTCTTGACCGACGAGCCCCCGCTCGTGGTCTGTGTTGTTAAGATCAGCGAGATGTCGCCGGATTGACGGCTTTATGAATTTTTCAATAAAGGCGCCCGTCGCGGATGCCGCGAAGAGCCGTTCCAGCGCGTAAGGCAAAGCCCGGCGCGACAAGGTCAGCCGGCGGCGGGAACCGCCGGTTTGCTTGCAGGCGAAGCGGCGGTCCCCGCCGAAAACGCGTCGAGTGCGCGTGCCAGTTCGCTCGCTCCCTCCACCGTTTGCAGAGCGCCTGCCGCCTTAAGCGCCTCGTGCCGTCCGCTGCGTGGATCGGCCGGATCGATGAAGCCGATTGCCGTCATGCCCGCCGCCACAGCACCCGTAATCCCGAGCGCGCTGTCGTCGATGACAAGGCAGCGGTGCGGCGCCACGCCGAGATTTTCGGAGCAGAGAAGGAAAAGGTCAGGCGCAGGCTTGGGCCTCGCCACCATCTCGGCGCTATAGATATGCGGGGCAAATTCCGTCCACAGATCCAGAAGACCGAGGCTGCGGCGCAGCCTCTCCATGTCGCTGTTGGACGCGACGCATTTGCGCTGCTTCACATTCCGCACCAGCTCTTCCATGCCGGCCATCGGCCGCAGCGAACGGGAAAATTCCGCGTAGAGCGCGCTTTTGGCATCGGCGAAGACACGGTCCGGATCGGCAAGGCCGAGTTCCTCGCGACAGAGGCGGCCGGCCGCCTCCCCCGAAAGGCCGGTGAAGCGACGGTGGACCTCAGCCTGGCTCAAGGCAATGCCGGCGCGCTGCAGGGCCTGCGCCAGCGTGCCGCTCGCCACCGCCTCGCTGTCGATCAATACGCCGTCACAATCGAAGATCAGAAGTTCTATCGTCATGCAGACGGCATTACGTTACATATGTTACACCAATGTGAAATATGTAACGCCAAGGCATTTAGGGTATGTTGGGGATGGGGATTGATGGAATCGCATGAACTGAAAATCCGGGCGGCCTGGCTCTATCACGTGGAGGGGCTGACGCAGGCGCAGATCGCCGAGCGCATGTACCTCACCCGTCGCCGGGTGAACGAGTTCCTGGCCGCAGCCCTTGAGGAAGGCATCGTCAGGGTGAGCTTCGCCTCGCCGCTTGCCGCCGGCATGGAGCTGGAATCGCGCCTGCAGGAACGTTTCGGCCTGGAGGCGGCAGTCGTCGTGCCCACCCCTGCCGATCCGCAGCTCCTGCACCAGGCGCTCGGCCGTGGCGCAGCCGCCTATCTCGACCGGCTGATCCAGGCCCGCAAGCCCCGCTCCATCGGGGTCGGCTGGGGCGCGACGCTGCGCGAGACCGTCACCAACATGACGCCGGCAAGCGAGCCCGGGATGGAGCTGCGCTCGATGATGGGCGGGCTGACACGCGGCTCGGAGATCAACACGTTCGAGATCGTGCGTGCCTTCGCGCAGGTCCTGAAGGCGCAATGCCACTATTTCGCGGCACCGATCTATGCCGAGAGCCCGCAGTCGCGCGAGGCGATCATCACGCAATCGGTCTTCGAGCGCATCTTCCGCCAGACCTGCGAAGTGGATATTTCCTACCTGAGCGTCGGCGACGTGACCAGGCAATCCCTGCAGGTGCGCTACGGCCTGCCGGCCGGAACCGACGTCGGTGACCTCATCGCCGTCGGCGCCGTCGGCGACCTGCTCGGCCGCTATATCGATGCCGGGGGCCGCCCCGTCGCCCACCCGCTGAACGCACAGGTGCTAGCCCCCGACCTCACCGACTATCTCAAGATCCCCTGCCGCATCGTCGCCTCGGGCGGCATCCACAAACACGCCATCCTCACCGCCACCGTACGCGCCGGACTCGCAACCGCACTGATTACGGACGAGGAGAGCGCAAGGGCGTTGCTGGCGGGTGGATGAGGTGAGGTGCGTGCCTGCGGCTATTGGAGGCGACCGGCCTGCGTGCAGGGTTTGAGTATGGTAGGTGGAATGTGGGACGTGTGCCTTCCACCCCTTCGGCTGCACCTCGCCGAATGTTGTTGCAAATGCCACCAACCGAAAGGTACCGATCTTAAAGCTGTTGAGTGGGTTTAGACCGCCGACCCGCTTACTTCCGTCTCGGATATCTCTTCTTGACGTCTTCGAACCGGAGATCGAAGCGCGCGAGATACTTCGTCAGAGTGGACGTCGCCGCAACAGATTTTGGGACGTAAACACCGCGCCATGCCGTTGCGTCGCCCATGCTTGAGCCTCAAGGCGCACAACAACCGCAGCTGCCAGCCTCGCGCTTTCCTATGCCCTGCCACTGATTACAGCGAACCGCCAGGCTTTGAAGCTGCAGTCGACGTCCGAAAAGCCCACATCGCGAAGCCAGCAAAGTTGATCTTCAACGGAGGCGCATTTGTCGTGGAGCATGCGCTCAGCAGCCTTATCGATCTCATGATCCGAAACTCCGAGCCGGCGAATTCCTTCGAGCCATATCTTCTGGTAGCGTTGATCTGCGGCCGCTCCAGGTCCGGCTACCTGTTCGGCGTTGACGAACAGCCCGCCGGGCTTCAGGGCATGGCGGATGCGGCCATAGAGTACGCGCTTACCTTCGTCGGAAAGATGATGGATCGCCAGCGCCGATACAATGAGATCCCACGGCCCACCCAAATCCGCAACCGCCATGTCAGCGTGATGAAGCTCCACCTCCACTTTTGGCCCAACACGCGCGCAGGCCTGCTCCAACATCGCCGAGGATCCATCTAGCAGGCAGAGGCGCTCGACCGGACATGCTTCCAAAACCATCGCCGAAAAGAGGCCGGTCCCGGCGCCGACATCCAGCACCTCAAGATTTGCGCCCGATTGCCATTCCTGGATGAGCTTTACGGCGGTGCCGTAGAACTCATCGAAAGAGGGAATTAGGCGGCGGCGCAGATCGTCGTAACCTCGAGCATCGCGGGTAAAAAGTACGGATGCAGCAGTTTCATTTGTGGTCATCTCAGAGTTCCTCGGAGCGATTATTGTCATTGGCCGAGCTGTTTGGTGACACTCGGATAGAGGGAATAAGTGGCTATGGCGTTTCCTTGCGAGAGAACATGACCCCGCATTGCGTTCTCCACTGACGAACCGTCGAAGGTGCTGTTCAGGCCGAGTGACGGGACGTCCAACGCATAGACCTGAACAACGTACCGGTGCGGGCGCTCGTCGTTTGTCGGAGGGCAAGGACCATCATAGCCACCATAGGTCCCGGCCATTTCCGGATCAGATGCCAGGAAGCTTGAGTAGACATTCGTCCCCCGGCGTCCGTGTGCCGTCTCGCCAACAGGCTTTCCGTGGGGAACCAGCCCTTCGCTTTCAACACCTTCCGCGAGCGATTTCGTCTCAGGCGGAATGTCGGCAAGTACCCAGTGGTAGACCGAAACTCGCGGGTCGTCGCGCCGGATCATTACAGCTGCCTTGTTGATCCGGCTGAAATCCCGGGGGACATCTGGATCCGTCATCAACAGAGCATAAGATCTCGTGCCTTGCGGTCCTGACGACCAGGTGATGGCAGGGCTAATGTTTCTCTGTGTGGTAGCGGATGGCGGACAGAAGGCGGCCTTGTCCGGCAGGCGTCCACCCTGCTCAACTCCTTCGATCTCGACCTTCAAACTCTTGATGTCGGATCCAGCCGCCGTTGTTGCAAATGCCAAGGCGCAAACCGCACCCACTGTCGGTAAATATCGATGCATGTCGATTTATCCTTCTCGGTTGATGAGGTGAGGATAGCGACGATCATGTCTGCAGATGATCCGATACCGATCAGGTTTGAGCCGACTCCAATCAGGAGCTCGACGGCGCTCCTCTACCGAGACGGACCTCGTTGGGCGTTGCTCCAAAGCGCACCTGGAACTGTCTCGAAAAGTGCGCGCGCGAATGATATCCCGTGGCCGCCAGCGCGTCGGCAACATCCGCGTCACGATCCCTCAGGATGATGAAGGCCGCCTTCATCCGCTCATCGAGCAGTAGACCTTGGAACGTATGGCCCTCCGCTCGAAGCCGCCGACGCAGTGTTGCTTCAGACATGGAGAATTCGGAAGCCACCGCTGCCGTGGTCCAATTCAGATGAAGACGATGCCGCACCAGGAGACGCACCGCCGCCACAACCGAATCCTCGATGTATTTGGGCGCGAGCGAAAGCACGCCCTGTTCGGCCAGCACCAATACCACCTCGAGAAGGCGGTGCTCGACCACCCGACGCGACACCGGGAAGCGATGGGCTAATGCTTGCGCAGCATGAAGGATCGCTGAACACAGATCATCGGTGATCCGAGGCTCCGTCGAACGTGTCTCCTGGTTTACGAACTGCGGCCACAGCCGGGCCGCCTCAATGATGAGTGCGCGGTCGAAGCGAATGAACAAGGCCCGATAGTAACCCGTCTTGTCATCTGGTTCATTGACAACGTCGAAATGTTCGTTGGCCGAAAGAACGAAGATGTCGCCGCTCCTGTAGACCCGGCGTTCTGCACCGGAGGTGAGCTCCTTTGCTCCCTCAAGGATGATGACAAGACCGGTCGTCGACATGGCAAGCTGCGTTATCGTTTCACGTTTGCGGGCGACGAATGCAGAGATGACAGGAGGCTGGTGTTGCCCCTGCGGCGCACCCCGCGTGTCGCATTTAGCAAGCGTCAACAGCCTCGCGGTGATAGCGGCCCTGCGCAAAACGCCTCCAGGTGTACCTGTCATGTCGAACCCTCGCTGTTTCTCCAGGCCTTTATACGCTGGCGGAAGGCGAGGAAAAGCCGTTCACACGCGTAAATTCAGCCCGCGACCGTCGTACTGATGCCTTTGCCGTCTGTGGACCGATCCGTCATTTCGGCCGCCTTGAGAAGCTGGGCCTTCTCGATGTTGACGAACCGTCGATGTCCGCAACCGGGCTGCCAGGCGAAATCGACGGACTGATCGCCCGCTGCAGACGAACATGATGCCCGATCACGGCCACTCTCTCGCGCTCAAGTCAGGCGTAAAGGCGGGGTTTGCGGACGACCGGGCGGCACCATGTGTTGGTTTTATGATGAAGCGGCATCGAAATCGTGAGGAAGACGGCGTCGCTCTCGGCTCGGTTCACGCCTTTTCTGACGACCTGGCATGCGATCGGCATCAGGCTTCCTTGCAAGATCTTTCGCAGACATGTGGGCTTCAGCGGACACCCGAAAACGGGTCGGTCTGCGCCTCGAAAGACGGGAGCTCACCCAGCATCGGCAACGCGCGCTTGAACACCGCCCCGCCGAGCGGCGCGGCATTCCACCCCGACGTGCGGAACCCGTATGTTTCCGGCAGTCCCTTGGGCTCGTCGAGCAGCGTCAGCAGGAGATATTGCGGATTGTCGGCCGGCACGATGCCCATAAAGGAAGTGATGTTCAGTTCCTTCGAATAGCGCCCGGCTACCACCTTTTCGGCCGAGCCGGTCTTGCCGCCAATGAAATAGCCGGGGACCCTGGCCTTTTTGGCCGAACCTGCCGTGGCATTCAGCGACATCAGATAGCGTATCGCCTGGCTCGTCTGCGCCGCGACCAGGCCGGAGGCAAATGTGCGGGCGTCGACCGGCGTGCCTTTCACGAATGTCGGCCGGATCAGCCGCCCGCCATTGACAAGCGCGGCAACGCCCATGCTCGCCTGCAGTGGCGTGACGGCAATGCCATGCCCGAAGGACACGGTCGCCGTTTCGACTTCGTTCCAGCGTCTCGGCAGGATCGGCATCGCTGTCTCCGGCAGTTCGGTGCGAAGCGCGTCCATCTGCCCGAACTGCCGCAGGAACTGTTGCTGGCGCTCCTTACCGACGGCGATCGCCATTTTCGCCATCGAGATATTCGAGGAGTAGATGAAGGCCTCAGGCACTGAGAGAGGCCGGTACTTGCCCTCGAAATCATGGATGCGCATCCGCCCGAAGGCGAGCGGCTTGCTGGCATCGATGACCGAGTGGATAGAGAACATTCCGGAATCGAGCGCCATCGCCGTCGTCAGCGCCTTGAAGGTCGATCCCATCTCGAAATCGGCCGCCACGATACGGTTGATTCTGTCGGGCTCCAGCGCATCGGCTGGCTCGTTCGGATCGAATGTCGGCAGCGATGCCAGCGCCAGAACCTCGCCGTTTTCGACATCAAGCACGAGGCCGGCTCCGGCCTTGGCATCATGTTTAATGATCGCCTTGGCGATCTCGTCTTCGAGCGCGTGTTGCACCCTGATATCGAGCGTCGTCACGACGGGGCTGAGATCTTCGCTCGCAAGCTCCATGCCGCTCTGGCGCAGGTTTGCCAGACCATCGGTCTCGATCCATTTTTCCAGGCCGGAAATGCCAATATTGTCGATGTTGACGGCGCCGAGCACATGCGCTGCCAGCGTCCCCTTCGGATAGAAGCGTTTCTTCTCCTTCTGGAAGCTCAGGCCCGGAATGCCGGCATTCCACAGCGCCTGCTCTTCGCGCGGTCTGATATGCCGTTTGATCCAGGCAAACTGCGCGCCGGAGGAAAGCCGCCGATAGAGCTGACGCCGGTCAAGCTCTGGCAGAATGGCGGTGATACGCTCGACCGCCTCGTCCACATCGACGATCAGTTTCGGCGAGGCATAAACGCTGGTAATCGGAATATCCATCGCCAGCGCCTCGCCGTTACGGTCGAGAATGGCCGGCCGGCCGTTGATACTGCCCTTCGGCACCCATTGCGCTTCTGGGAACACCTGCAGGCCGAGATAGAAGAGCCGGCCCACCACGATGAAGAAAGCGACGGAAAAGCCGATCATCAGGATGAGGATACGAGAGCTCGCAGAGGCAGTGCGCCTGGACGCGTGGAAGGAGGCCTGCTGCATCAGTAGAGGCCGCCTGTATTGCGCAGAAGTTCGGCCCGCGTCGCCTCGTCGAGACCGCCGGGATCGCTGGCAATATTTCCCTGCTCCTCATCGCCGATGACCGCGCAGGCGCCCCTGCAGGGCGCCGTGCCCGGCTTGAAGGCCTCGGAGATCCCGGCCCCAGCGGCCACCTCCTGCCCACTTTTCCGGTTGACCCTGTGGAAGATCAAACCGTTAGGCGGAATGAACTTCGAAGCAGGACGCCCGGCGAGCGCGACCTTCATGAAATCGATGAAAATGGGCGCAGCAAGCCCGCCGCCCGTCTCACCCGAGCCGAGGTGCCGTGGCGTATCGTAGCCGATGAACACACCGGTCACGAGATCGGGCGTATAGCCGACGAACCAGACGTCCTTCTCGTCATTCGTCGTGCCCGTCTTGCCGGCAATAGGCACGCCAAGCACGCTGACGCCATGCGCCGTGCCCCGCTCAACCACGCCCTGCAACATGGAGGTAATCTGGTAGGCAGTCATCGGGTCGAGAACGTAATCCTTGTCGTCGATGACACCCGGCTCGGCCTGGCCATGCCAATTTGCGGCGCGGCAATCCGGGCACCCCCGGTCATCCTGCCGGAAAACCGTATGGCCCGTCCGGTCCTGGATGCGGTCGATCATCGAGGGCCGCACCTCCCGCCCGCCATTGGCGATGACCGAATAGCCGGCCACCAGCCGCATCAGCGTGGTCTCACCCGCCCCGAGCGCCATCGGCAGATAAGGTGTCAGCTGGTCGTAAAGGCCAAAACGCTCAGCGTAATCGGCAACGACCTCCATGCCGACGGCGCGCGCCAACCGCACGGTCATCTGATTGCGGCTGTTTTCAAGCCCGACGCGCAAGGTCGACGGACCGTCGGATTTACCATCGTAGTTCTTCGGGCTCCAGATATGGCCGGCGCCATCGGGAATGGCGAGCGGCTCATCGAGCACCAGTGTCGAGGGCGTATAGCCGGTATCGAGCGCTGCCGCATAGACAAATGGTTTGAAGGCCGAGCCCGGCTGTCGGAAGGCCTGCGTCGCCCGGTTGAACTGCGACTGCGCAAAGGAAAAGCCGCCCGCGATCGCCACGACCCGGCCCGTACGCGGCTCCATCGAAACCAGCGCGCCCTGGACATCAGGCGGTTGGCGCAGGCGGAGGCCCGCAGGCGTCTCCTCGACATAGACGATATCGCCCGAGGCAAACACCTCGCCTGGCGTCTTAAAGCAGCGACGACCGGCCTCGGAGATCTTGCAAAGCGTCCAGCTATTCGCCTTATCCATGCGCAGCGACTTGCCGGCTTGCCCATCGATCCGAAGCTCCAGCCCATCGGCCGTCACACCTGTCACCAGCGCCGGCCGCCACTCTGGGACGTCGGCAAGCCCCTGCACCCTCTGGGAAACCTGTTCAGCACTCTCACCTAGAGCAAGTTGTGCCACCGGCCCCCGATATCCCCTCGCCTGATCGTATTCGACAAGCCCGCGCCGCAGCGCCTTCATTGCAGCCCGCTGCAGGGCGGGATGGAGGCTGGTGCGCACCGTCAGGCCAGCCGTGTAGAGTCCTTCCTCGCCATATCTGGCCAGAAGGAAACGCCTGATCTCCTCCGTGAAGAATTCGCTCTCGGTAATCTGTACCCGCCGCTCTTTCAGCATCACCTTCAGCGGCTCATCGGCAGCCTTGCCGGCCTCCGCCGCACTGATGAAGCCGTTCTCGCGCATCTGGCCGATCACCCAGTTGCGCCGGGCCAACGCCTTCTCATAGGAGTGGATGGGATTGTAATTGTTCGGCCCCTTGGGAAGCGCTGCCAGATAGGCGGCTTCGGCTATATCGAGTTCGCCGACGCTCTTGCCGAAATACGTGAGCGCCGCCTGTGCCAGACCATAAGCGCCCGAGCCGAAATAGATATCGTTGAGATAAAGCTCGAGCACCTGGTCCTTGCTGAAACTCTGGTTGAGGCGGATCGCAAGCAGCGCCTCCTTCAGCTTGCGTTCCACCGTGCGATCAGATGTCAGCAGAAAGTTCTTCGCCACCTGCTGGGTAATGGTGGAAGCGCCGACGAGCCGGTCGCCGGAGACCGATTTGGCGATGTTGGACATCAAAGCGCGCGCAATGCTTTCGAGATCGATGCCGCCGTGCTGGTAGAAATTCTTGTCCTCTGCGGAAAGAAATGCACCCCTCACTCGCAACGGCACGGAGCCGATCGGCTGGAACAACCGCTTCTCCCTGGCAAACTCGGCAAGTGCCGAGCCGTCGCTCGCATAGAGCCGCGAGGTCAGCGCCGGCTGCCATTCGGCAAGCGCCCGGTAATCCGGCAAATTTGCCGTCGCGCCCTGCAACAGCACGAATGCCACGATGGCCGCGGCAAGCACGAGATTGGTGAGCACATTCAAGAGCCAGGTGAATAATCTTAGCACGTTCCGGACTCCCGCTGCCCCTGCAAGCAACGAGACCTGGCCGTGATACGGATGCCCTGGCGCGCGGATGCACGCACCGGAACCTGCGACCTGATCTCATGCTTGGCTGGAATGACCGACGCCTCCGAACGGCATCAGGCATGGTCTGACGAGCTTCGATACAGTTCTTGAAAACCACACACAAACGACGTTATTTGGTATCAGGCATAAATTCAGTTAGGGCATCGCGGTCCGTCCGGACGTGCATCGCGGGCTCCTCGTTGCTGAAGTTCTCTATTTGTTACGCAGGCCGGCATGTGTCAGCATCAGTAAAGACGTGATAAAGGCGTTGGCAGAACTTTACGGTGATTGCGCCATCATTGGCCACGCAACGACGGAAGCGGGTCGGCTGAGGCTTCTCGCGATGTTCGTCATGGACGAGCGACAGAGCAGAGATGCCGGCTTCGTTCGCGGCGCGCAGGATCACCCGGCGAAGCACCTCAGGGCTGACCCGCCAATGAGGGCATCGGCGCGGGCCTTGCCGGCGGTGATAACTCCTCGCCATCGTCTAGAGGCTATCTCCGAATGAGGACGCGCGCCGCGTCTGTCAGAGTGCGGATGATCATTGTCGGCCGATTGTTATGGAATGTGAGCTCGATCGGCGCAAAGGGAGAATATCTATTCGCTGCCATGCCTTCATTCTGCCCATTGAGAGACGTTATAGCGCCGGCCCTGGGACGCCTTTCGGCGATGCGCTTTTCACAGGATTATCTCTATGTATGCCCCCACGAGCACCAATGGGGCAACGGTCTGTCCACATTTCCCAACGGAAAGGGAGGTCCGAAGGACCTCCCATCTTATCATCCGAGATCAAGGGTCGGGCATACCCGCAGCGCAGCGCTCGCCAGGCCTCTCACCGCATCGAGACGACTATCTTGCAGAGGTTTGTCAGACCTGCATCATAGCCACCGGAACGCAGCACATCCTTGCATCGGACCTTTGCCTTGGCGCGCTCGAGGGAAGACATGTCTCTGATCGCCCTGACATGACGCTCCGTTGCGGGATTGCCTATCCGCGAACCGCTGGAGCTTGCAATGCCGGATTCGCCGGTGTCATTGCCGCCATTCGCGTCGCGATCGGCTGTTGGCGGAGAGCCGAGCAGGATATCTGCAAGCGTGGTGCCAGTGGAACCGACCGTTGCACGCGCGCTCCCAAGCCTTGTTCCCCCGACCGTCGCGTCAACGTCGGCCGCCACGCCCCGAGAACCATTGACCGTGGCATCGGTTCTCGTCGTTGCGAGGCTCGATCCACCGAGAGTGGCGTTCGCGGTGGCACGGACATTGTTCGACCCGCCGATGCCTGCCCGCGTACCGACACCGAGCCCGCCGTTACTGCCGCCGACCGAGGTGTTGCTGTTGAGGCCGCTCGAGCCGCCGACGGAAGCGTCGACCGCGAGCGCGCCGCTCGGTCTGCTTCCAACACTGCCGTTAACGCCAGTGCGGCCTCCGACTGATACGCCGAGGCCGCCGCTGCCATTACTGCCGACACTGATGCCGTTCTGTCCACCGATATCGAGTGCAACTGCCGCAGCCGACATGCCAAGGGTTGCGCACGCAAGCGCCGTCACGGCGACGCCCAATTTATAAGACAACATTGAAGTCCTCCAAGACCAATTGGCCGGAACACGTTCCGGCGACATGACAATGAAGGAGGCGCGCGCTCTCCTGCGATCCGCA
Source organism: Rhizobium sp. 01L419 (assembly GCF_056400025.1). Taxonomy (NCBI): domain Bacteria; kingdom Pseudomonadati; phylum Pseudomonadota; class Alphaproteobacteria; order Hyphomicrobiales; family Rhizobiaceae; genus Rhizobium; species Rhizobium sp. 01L419. The sequence goes on along the minus strand of NZ_JBFTSM010000011.1, from coordinate 113,093 downwards.
TCCGCCGAGTGCGGGACTAGAGGCTGAGGATCTGCGGATCATCAACTTATTAGCAAGATCGAATGTTCCATGCTACCACGCGTAAATGGTTAATTTTCTGCTACTTTTTGTAGATGGCTTGCTAGGGACAAGATTGTCGTCTGCTAGGGCCTGACGTCAGTTGCGCGCATCGGCAAAACGCTTGATGGCCTCACTTCGAACGGGATTCCATTCCGTCGGAGTAAACAGTCACCCTCCACAACTTGCACATATGATCCGGTCACGAATGCGCACATTCGCGCCGCCTGGCCAAATGGAAAGTGGCTGCAACGGCGGGAACACGACGCGTGGAATCACTGTCACTTCGATGCCAGGGCGTGGGCAATTGGGAGATCTCCGCCAGTGCCGGCCATCTGTTCCTCGCTCACCGTAAGCCCGTTCGTGCCTGCTCGGCATATGACGAGCCACGAAAGGGGGGACTGCGAAGCGCGTGCAGTTATGTCAACGAGTGGGCCGCCGCTTGAGAAGCGCGGCGCGGATTTGTTCGTTCTTTGTCGGTTCAGACGCAACGGCAAAGGTGCGGCGGCTCAAACCGGTACAGAGCCGCGGCAAACCCAAACGGTAGATCGGACAGGGCATGCAGAGCCGTGGATTTGCCGGCCTCGTTCGTGCCGTAGACGATATGAAGTTTGGCGCCCGGTCGAAACGACAGAGAACGGGCGGACAGAGACCGTATCGCAGCAGATCCAGTCTATCGAAGCGCATGTCTCACCTGCAGACGACATTCGAGCCAAAAGAAGCTCGCGCGCCTCCTTGAGCAAATCGCCGTTCGATATCCCGAGTGGCAGATCTTGCGTTGCTAAGCCACCGGGCATTTCGTGACGATCTCTGCAACAACGGCATCGATCTCTGCAAACTTTGGCGCATCATCGCCCTCAGCGATCGCGGAAAATTCAAATGCGGCTGGAGCGATGGTCTCGACGGAGGTTGGCAAGGAAAGCTTCAGCTCAAGTTTTTCGATCCAGAGATCTTCATAGGCTCGCTGGCACGCCCCTGAAGATTTCCCGGATAGACGATCAGCGGTCGCCAGAGACGATTTCGAATTCGTGGAGGTGGCGGAGCGCCCAATAGTCGTAGGCTCTGGAGCGCAGATCATCGACCGAACATGGCGCATAGGATTCATGCCCGTCTCTTCCGGTCATAGAGGTGTGTAGGACCCCGATGTTGAACCAGCCGCCAACCGGGGATGGAGGTGATCGCCAGATTATCGAAAGCCGCCCGGTGTCGGTGCGAACCGGTGGAAAAGCCGCAAATAGGCTCACCGATCATTATGGCTGCGGGATGTGAAACAGCCTTGAAGGCATCCGAACTCATGGCCCCCATGTATCAGGAGGCGTCCTTAATAGACCTGGGATCGAAGGCTATCCAGCACAGGGGCAAGCTTCAACCATCAAGCATTTTTAGAAGGTCCGGGATTTTGATGCTCGAGAAGTTCGAGAACGTATCGCAGACGGCGTAAGGTAAGATGATGTGACCATTATGGCGCATCGCGCCGCAAGTATAAACGACGTTCGGCACATATCCCTCGCGCTCCGACGGTTCCGGCCGCACTAGTGGCTCCCGTGAGCGCGCGATCACTTTAGATGGATCATTCTTGTCGAGAAGTGCGGCGCCGATTGCATATTTGCGCACGGGGCCGACGCCATGCGTCAGCAGCAGCCATCCCTCATCCAGTTCGATCGGCGAGCCGCAATTTCCCATCTGCACGAATTCCCATGCGAACTTGGGGCCGAGGATCAGCTGGCCGCCGTTCCAGGTGTAGAGGTCGTCCGACTGGATGAGATAGAGGTTTTCGTTGTCCTGCCGGCCGATCATCGCGTAACGATCGTCGATCCGGCGGGGAAACAGGCCCATGCCCTTGTTGCGGGCGGCGGTGCCCGATAGCGGGGTCATGCGGAACGACATGAAATCCTTGGTTTCCATCAGCTCCGAGCGGATGCCGGTTCCGCTATAGGCCGTATAGGTCGCATAATATGTCTTCTCATCGCCGTCCTCGAACACGACGAACCGGGCGTCCTCGATGCCGTTGGACTGGGATGGCGTGATGGGAAAAATGACCCGCTCGCTGATCGACTGTTCAGGGCTGAAGCTGACGTCGATCTGCTCGCCGGTCAAAACGGACGCGCGTGAGGTGATGGTCGGCGTCGAGGCGAGCCTCGCGGTCGGTTCGATGTCCACGCTGCCGTCGGGCGCGATCACGCCGGATCGAAATGTAAGGGAAGACACATGTCCCTCGCCGACCGCCCGCAAGCTGACGATGAAGCGCCGGGTCCCCTTCTCAAGACCGCTTTGATCCGGATGCGAAACGATGCTGGGATTAAACAGCGCCGATGCCTCGAAGGAATATTCGTGCAGGAAATAGGCGCCCACCAGCCGTCGTTGCGCTTGGGAGAAGCCGGCATGCGGTGCGAATGCCTCTTCCATCTCCGCAGCTCGATTTTCGAAGGTCGCGAGCAGGTTTCGGTGGCGGCCTTCAAAATTCTCCAGGATCTCCGCAAGCAGGCTTTCCGCCGCCTCCGGATGGAGCGCCAGAACTCGATCGACGATATGATTTGCCCGTGTTTTGTCGGTCGGATTGAGATCCCGCGGTTCGGTTGCCGGTTTGAACGGGCGGACGACGACGCGCGATGCGTCGGGGCGCAGGAACAGGGCCTGCCGGTTTATGAACGTGGCGTTTGACAAAATAACCTCGACCGAATTGCTGATGCTTTCAGAAAGACGTCCGTCAGGCGCGTTGCGCGTGAAGATCGGAGAGCCTGACGGTTTGATCGAAAATGCGAGAAAACCTGCGAAACTCGATGAGCCCCAGCAGATAGGAAACCACGGACTCTCCGCCCCTGTTTTCGTTGACGCRCAGTTTGTGCAGCCCATCGCGGCAACTGCCTGTATCGACGTCGACGAGCGTTTGGGACAGATCGTTGGCACCAAGGAACCAGCCGAATGCGCTTGCAGCACCGGCTATCCATTCCGCACCCTGATCGGCACGCCACGCAGTCACGCAGGCGGAAATAGTCGCTGCAGCCTCAAGCGGCTGCTGATCGAATTTCTTGGGCGCTGCACGTCTGTCGCCGAAGCCTTCGGTCCCGACCGGCCGGAAGTGACCGGCCGGCGCCGTCTGCCTCAGCATCAGCCACCGCAAGGTGCGGATACCGGCATCGACATAGGCAGACGAGCCGCTGGCAAGGCCGGTCAGGATCAAGGCCTCAGGCAGGCGTGCATTGTCATAGGAGAGCCCCTCCTCGAACCAGACCCAATCCGCCGTCTCGACCTGAGCAAGAAGGCGCAGCAGCCTTTCCGCCAGAAGACGGCGAAGTCGTTTGGCGATGAGATCTTCTGCTCTGATGGCGCAATAGCCATCAAGGCCGATCAGAACGAATGCCCAGGCACGTGGCGACCGAAACGTTTCGACCTTAGGCAAGGCGTCAGCAAAAAGCGCGGCCGCCCAACTGCGGCGCGACGCATTGGTGTCGCTGCGCGCGCATTCTCCTAAAGCCCAGAGCGTCCGGCCGTGACTATCCTCCGACCCCTTGTCCTCCAGCCAGCAGCGATCGAACCCCATGAAGTTGCGAAACTGCTTTTCGTCGGGATTCCAAGCATGCTGCACGAATGACGCGAAACGGTTCGTCAGGGCGTTTGCCAGTGGCTTCTCGCCCGGCGTATTGAGCGCGCTTGCCAGCAGCAAGGCTCGCGCATTGTCGTCCACACAATAGCCATGCGACCGGTCCGGCACTGAATGCACGGCATGCTGGAACAATCCGGTGTCGTCGCACATGGACAGGAAATAGGCGAGTTGCGTCTGCGGCAACACCAGAGGCGTGCCTACGGAGGATTTGCCGCTGCTGGGCACCCGCCAGACAGTAGGGATTCGATGCTGCGCAGCCTCGAAAGTGGCAAGATAACGGTCCGCGGTCCTCTGCCAGGTCATCGACCTGCTACTGGCATAGGCGCGTGTCCGCATGGCGGTTCGCCGGACGTCGTCTGTCAGCAATCCGGCGATCTCGGTGCCGATGGCCTGAGCATCGCCGGACGGAACGAGAATGCCGCGTCCTTCGGCCAGGAGCTCTTGCGCATGCCAATAGGGCGTCGAGACCACCGCTTTTCCTAGGCCGAAGCTGTAGGCCAAGGTCCCTGAGGTCATTTGCGCCTCGTTCAGATAAGGCGTGGCGTAGACATCGCACATAGAGATAAAGTCCAGCAGTGTCGCCTGATCGACGAACTGATCAAGGAAAACGACGTGGTCTTCGACGCCCAAGGCCTTGACCCGTGCCACGAGGCTTTCTCGATAGGCCTCGCCCTGATGGCGGATGAGATTGGGATGGGTCGCGCCGAGCACGACATAGACTGCATCCGGGCGGCTTTGAAGGATCAACGGCATGGCGTCGATCATCACCTCGATGCCTTTATTGGGTGAAAGCAGCCCGAAGGTCAGGATAACCGATCGGCCTTCAAAGCTGAGCTTTGCCTTCGCGAGATCGGGTTCCAGGAAGGCCAAATCTGGAATGCCGTGGGGAATGACTTCGATTTTTTCTTTCGGGACATCATAGACCTCGGTCAGCAGCGCGCGTGCCTTTTCGGCCATGACGACGACCTTCGCTGATGCCTCTATGATCCAGGCAAAAACATGCCTTTGGGCGGCATTGGGTTCGGCGAGCACGGTATGCAGCGTCGTGACGACCGGCATGTCCAGCCGGCTCAGCAACTCCAGGATATGGCTGCCGGCCTCGCCCCCGAAGATGCCAAATTCGTGCTGGAGACATACGAGATCGACCCGGTTGGCATTCAGCGTCTCTGCCGCTTGGATATAATCTCTCAGGGTCTCATCACCGATCTGAAGCGAGACACTGGCGGGGTAGTCATAGGCGTGGCCGTGGTCATTCATCGCCACAATCATGGTACCGATGTTCGCGGGCGATCTGGAGATTGCCTGCTGCAGATCCGTGGTGAAGGTCGCGATACCGCAGCGCCGCGGCAGCGAATTGCCGATAAAGGCGATGGTCTTGAGTTCGGTCATGGGCGTGTCTCCGGTAACAGGACTGGCAAGCCTGCCGATTGTTGATGATGAAAGATGGCATGGTCGATGATCGATGCTGCCGGTTCGACCTGTTCCATTTTGAGATCGCGCAACAGACCGGGTCTCGGCTCTGCGCTGGCATAGGCGAGGAGAAGCGTCAGGCCGCCGCGCCCGGCCACAATAGGGATCCGTGCGTTATCGACGAGGAACGCTTCTCCGATGACCGCATGCGTCGACCCGATGGTCGCATCGCCCGAGATGACGAGCGCCCACGTCTCGCATTCGGCGATCAGCTCCCACCTCGAACAGGCAGAAAGATTGGCCTGTTCAAAGGTGAAGTATGGGCAGGAGATCAACTGTCGCCGCATCTGCGTGAGATCGACGGGATCAGCTAGGGCGTGTGCCGGCCATCGATCAGCGATGGCGACAGCCTGATCCACATGAAGCTCACGGTCCCGCCCGTAGTCGAAAAGCCGGAACGTTGTATCGCTTCTCTGCTGGATCTCGGCGATCACTAGCCCCGCCCCGATCGCGTGAATGGTCCCTGCGGGAATGAAGATGACCTCTCCCGCCACCACACAGCGCCATTCCACCATCTCGGCTATCGATCCGTCGAGAATTGACTGGCGCAGTTGTGGGCGCGTCAGCTCTCGCTTTAGACCTACGGCCACCCGAGCATCCGGTTCCGCTGAAAGAACATACCAGCCTTCGGTCTTGCCATTTGGAAGGCCGAGCGATTGCGCGAAACGATCGTCGGGATGAACCTGAATCGACAGCGCTTGTTCGGTGAAGAGCAGCTTCAGAAGCAGCGCAGGATCGGGCCCGACTGTATGCTTGCGCTCGAACCAGATTTCTCCCACCGCATCACCATGATGCGCGGCAGCCCAGGGTCGAAGATCGCGGCGGCCCCAGGGTTTGAATGCAATCCGCAGTGAGGCTTGCTCGACGACCATGATGCAACTCCTTGACCGTGCCGCTAAGACCGGGGCGATCTGAGGTCGGAGTATGCTGCTAAGAATGTCAGGCCATCGTCTGCGGCTGACCGAATGCGAAAGTGAGACAACTGGCGCCGGGATGCGCCTCGTCGGCGGGGCCGGAGATAGGGAATGCTAGAAACAAATAGTTGCGGCTGAATAGCCTGCACTAAATATATATCGGATGAAATTTCAGAAATTCAACGGTCGGGGTATTTAACGGACTCAGCCAGCAATAGCGATCTTCAATTGCCGATACTTAAGTCCGATTACCAACCGGCATTCAAACATGGTCCCACTGACTGGGCTAGGCCAGTGATGGCAACAGTTCTGCACAAGCTTGGCGGTCACCGCGCCGTCGAGGCAGAGCGCGGGATGATTATCGTTCTATCCTCAAGAAGACCGCCAGCCGGCGGCACACGACGATCATCCCTTGCAATCCGGTATTTTGGCACGAGCTATACAATAGTGGCGGCTTGTCTTCAGGGCGCTGTCATCAAGGGAGCAAAACCTTGCCCCAACAAAGGAGGACGACATGTCTTCCAATATAGCAGCATCGCATGTCGAGCTGACCGGTTTCAAACTGGTCAGAGACGTTTTGAGGACGACCGGTCTCCAGGGTTCTGCTTCCGACGCGACGTCCGACATGAAACGCGACGCCTCGACATTCCTTTCCTCTGAGTGCTGGGGTGGTGTAAGGCCCAAATCAGCTCTCCTGAATTCTCTCGCCAACCGCAAACGGGCAACGCAAGGCGCGCGCTTTAATCGACTACCTAAGGACAGTGCTGTGGATCGGTGGCAGGATGAGGGTGGCCGCTGACTGGCATTGGTTTCCGAACAAGGCTCGCTGTTTTGGCGACAGGAATCGGTGTGTCCGCTTTACCGGATGTGACGGGGTGTTCGAGATTAAGTTCTACTTGGCGACCGAAGTTCTGGCTGCGAGAAGTCGCATCAGTGCTAGCGAGGGTGATTATCTCACATCCTTCGATGCGTTACGGCCAAGGATTCTGTGGGCCGCGAGATCTGCCTATACCAACACCAAAAACAGCGCCATCACGCTGGATCTTGGGCATTGTCGTTGATGATACCGTAATTCCTGAAAGGATACGACCGTGCATCATCCGACCAAATCAGATCCGCCGGTCCAATCAGCCACGGCGAAAACCGCGCTTGTCAGCGAATTCGCAAAAAGCTTGCGGCTAGATGAGGTCGAGGAGAACCGACTGCGGAAACGACTTGGCCCCATCGCCAATGAAAGAGACCTCCTCCTCAGAGATGCGGGCAGATAGACGTTGAACCCGGCGGTTGTTACTGTCGCTTCCACGGCTTTCGCCGAGCAAGACATGGATATCATGACCTTTCACAACTTCGTCTCTATCCTGGTATCTCCTGAACGATGGAGCGTTCGCGTTGTTGAGCACGGCGTCATGATCGAGCGCGAGTTTTCGTTCGAAACGCAAGCTCTCGCTTGGGCGTCGGGTCAACGCATCAGGCTGAACCTACCCAACCCACCGGTCCCTTTTCCGGATCAGATGCCGCTGGCTTAGGTGGAAGAGACTTGCTGTTTCCACATGCGCCCACGCCTATGATCGTCGGAAACGCCGACAACTCGGTGCTCCAGACCCCTGAGGTAATACTTGTTGGCCATCATATTTTCCGGCCGCTTGAGCGCGCCGCCACGAGTTCCGACTCCTCCACGCGCCCTGGCCGCCCCCCGCAACCACTTCGTTCATCACATCAATCCACCCTCAGGCATCGGATATCAAGTTGCCATTCGCAGCCTGACGGACTGCGCGCGGAGCGGTAGCGACGTAGATGACGTACCGTTCCGCGGCGTCTGCGAGAGCTATCGAGGCCTCGCTTTCGCGCCAGCCGGCCTCCACCGCCCGAAGTATGATTTCTTTGGTCAAATTATCGAAAATGCGTCTACACTCGCCGATGCGTTGATTGTCGTCGACATCATAAATTGGTGGCTTCATCTTTATCTAGCGCCTTTGCGTGCATTCTCAGTGAACTGTAGCCCGGCAGTCTTGTTGGAAGACCTCGGGTTGAGGCGTGAAGCTGCAGGCCCTCTTGGGTTTGCCGAAATGTCCCTCGAATTGGACGGTTAGGTCGGCAGGATCCGTCATTCCCTCTTGGAAGAGGCGGACCATCACTTGATCGCAAGGCTAATGGCTTGACGCCGTTCCAGAAGAGTATCGCCGGTGTAGTCGGCATCACTCCCGCACCCGCGGCACCATTGTAAGGTCTTGGCTCGTCAGATACCCAACGAAATTCCTAAGGAAATGAGGTCCTGCTCTTGGTCGGGCTATGGTCTGGAGGCCCTCAACAGCTGCGCTCGTAGTGATTACTGCTGGAGGCGGGACCATGCGCCGTCGTCGGTGACAAAGCAAACAGTATCTTCCGCAGATGCTAATACGCCGCTGAGGGAGCGGTGAACGAATGTGCGCGCATCTTGTGCTGATCCCATATAGTTTCAAGAAGTGCTCAGGCATGGACTTTCGGCTTGCATGTCGGATGTGGCGTAGTCGGCGCGCTTGAGAACTCGCCGGAGTGTCGAGCGTTCGCTGTTTATGGTGCGCTCCCCGAGGGAGGGAATCGTCACCACAGCCAGCCCTCCAGGATCACATATAGAACGACGGGGAAGCTTAGAACGAGCAAAATTCTGATCGCCGTGTCGTGGCCGTAGTCGCGAATATGGTTGATTACGGAAGACATCACGCCCTCCTTTGGTTGGGGCGAAGGGCATAGCCTTTTACGGCAGCGCCCGCTTCAAATGCTGCCGATTACTCATAATGCGCGCCGATTGGATTTTAAGCAAGGCGCGCCACACGCAGTGACACAAAGTCGCCCGCGCCTGAGGAGGAACGCGCACTATCGCTCAAGCCGCGCAGCTTGAACGCGCGCATGAGCCGGACTTAAGAACCCAGGCATCTCAAGGGCGAACGGCGATTGCCTCCTCTGCACTCGCCATCATCTTGTCCATACTGTCTCGAAGCTCGTTCTCATCCATAACCTTACCTGCAGATCGAACATCAGCGAGGATTTTTGCCACCACGCCGTCGTCTCCCGCTGCTGTGAAGCGAACGTCGATGATTTCGGCGACGTAGGCTTCGATATCGGTAATGCCGATCATTTCCGACACCCATTGGGCGAGAAACCGGTCTCGACGAGAGTTCACCTTGAACGCCATCTCGGCGTCCAGGAAGTATTTTTCCTCGAGCGCTCTTTTCCGATTTTCCAGCACATTCATGGTGTGGACTCTCCATGTGAAGGCGCCGCACTCAATAAATGTTCGAGAAGAGTAGGATCTATTTTGACGAATTGCCGCCTCCGGTTATCGGCAGAAATCGGCGGCAGATGAATGAATGTTGCGACACGCTGATAGGCCAGTTGTGAAAGCCCTTCGATCAATTCCTCATCCTGTACAATCTTGTAATCACCTGCCGGATTGATTCCATCGATATCCGGCAATTCAAACGGTTGAGAAAAGTGAACGATGGTATTCGTTGTGCGCGTTGACATCGCGATAATCTCCAAAAACGATCTGACTACTGGCTGATGAAAAGCGGGTTAATCGCTTCATCCGGCCAGCAGCACCGGGCGTTGCTATCGGAATTCGGGAGGATGGCGGGTCAAGGGTCTCTGACACCGCGGAAAGCCATAGCGGCCAAACGACGACCGATTATCATTACTCCCGAATTGCGTCGCGTTTAGGACGGTCAAAGCACCAGGACTTTGCGCCGCACGCTCTGCAATTCAGGAAGCCGCCTCCAGAGGCTATGCAAATCGACGCGGAGATAATTTCACGCTCACCGCTCGCAATGTTCGTTGATCGTAAAATTGCGCATCAGCGACCGGCCGATCTGAGCCTGCAAAGTCCCGCGGATGGTCGGCCAGTTCACCATTAGTTTCAGCATTCCGTGCCGCGACCCGTTCATCGGCCCCCTTTTCGCACCATTCGCGTCCAGCACTGAGGTCGCATTTTGTGCAGAAGATCACCACACAAGTACGGCAACCTTAGAGCGATCCCCCACATGCGCGGCGAGCTCGGCGTTGAGAAGTTCGTCGAAAGATACCCTCTCAGTCTCTGCAGCCCCTGGACTCGAGCGATGGCCGCGAGCCGATTGTCGAAGGACTCCGCGAACTCGTCGAGTAAAATGCTGGCATCCCGGGTCTTGGCGGAGGCCGAGCGAATAACGGCGATGAGGTTTCGTCCGGTGCTGCAACTCGGAAAGCATCACGTCCTGGCGGCTCTGCAACTCCTTAAGCTCTTGCACGTCGGTGCAGGTCCCGAGCCACTCCGTCTCGTCGCCGTTGGGGGTAGAAAGCGGCTATGATGCCAGACGTACTCGCCGTCCGAAGCTCGACGAATTCTGTACGCGCATTGGAGACCGCCGTTCGCCTTGGCGACCTCCAATGCCGTCTATTACCGAGTCCCGGTCGTCGGACAAGCGCCCACCATCCCATTCCCACGCTGTCTTTGACGGGTTGACCCGTGAACATTTCCCACAGGGGACTAAACCGCAGCCTCTCGCCGATCGATTTCTGAGAAAGCCTAACCTGCCCGCTTCCGTCATCGTTCTTGCGGAGGCTTGTCAGCTCCATATCCGCATCTTGCCGTGACTATTGTGAGGATAAGGCCTCACGTTCGGCGCTCAACTTGCGATGAAGCGCATTGAGTTCGGCGTGCTTCGTTTCCTTAATATTGGGCGATGCCATCTCGGCATCGATCTTCTTGAGCTGCTCACCGATTTCCGCTGATCGCTCTTTGCTGCCGTCGATCTGTTTGAATTTGATCATGTCAATCTCCTCAATGAATATGCACAAGCTGCCCTTCCGGCAGCATTAGCAAGAGCTTTATTTTGTTTCTCGCTCTACAAACGCTCCGCGTCACGCGCTAGCGGTCGAGAGAAAACCGAACATTCATCGCGCGATATCTGCTCGTTGACAGCAAGCGCCGTGAAAGGCGGGGACCGGCCCTCACCTGGCGCGAGAGATACCCAGGTCCGCCAAGGAACTTAAACCTTCTGAACCGGTTGTCTGGTCACGGCCGTGTGAACCCGGTCTGAGAAAGAGAAGAACCTCAATGAAAAATATAATCCTGGCCGCGGCGCTCCTTGGAGCGTCGGTCCTGACGGCTGCCGCACAGACGGCCCCCGCCCCCTCCAGCGATGCCGGGACGCCGGCGGTCGCGACGCCAGAGACGAAGAACCCGGCTGCACCCGTCGCAGGCGCGAACAGCTTCACCGAGGCGCAGGCCAAGGACCGCATCGAGAAGGCCGGCTTTACCGAAGTCAAGGACCTCAAGAAGGATGACAGTGGCATCTGGATGGCGGCCGGCATGAAGGACGGCAAGGCCGTCATGGTCGCCCTCGACTATCAGGGCAACGTCGTGGCGAAGTAACACCCCTCCTCAAATCCGAAGGATACTTTCATGAAAACCATTACTGGACTTTTCGACGACTACACCGATGCAAGCTCCGCCGTCAGCGCGCTTGAAGCAACCGGCGTTCCATCGAATGACATCAGCATCGTTTCCAACAACGCGGACGAGCGCCATTCCGACAAGCAGTCGGGAGCTGCGACCGGAGCAGAATCCGGCGCGGGCCTCGGGGCCGTTGTCGGCGGCGCGGGCGGTCTTTTAACCGGTCTCGGTATCATGGCGATTCCAGGCGTCGGTCCCGTGGTTGCTGCCGGCTGGCTTGCGGCGACCGCAATTGGCGCCGTTACAGGTGCCGTAGCGGGCGGGGCGGCCGGCGGATTGATCGGGGCGTTAACGGGCTCTGGTGTCTCCGAGGACGACGCCAATTTTTACGCGGAAGGCGTGCGTCGCGGCGGCACCCTGGTCACTGCCAAGGTAGACGATGCTCTTGCGCCCGAAGCCGAAGCAATCCTGAAGCGTTCGAACTGGGTCGATCCGACAGAACGCAAGGCCGTTTACAACGAGCAGGGCTGGACACGTTTCGACGAAACGCTCGACCCGTACGGGCCAGAGGAGATCGAACAGGAACGTGACCGCTACCGTCGCCCTCCGGCGGCCTGATCACAATACATGGCAGCCGTGAGCGTGAGCGGAAATCTGATCCCATACATAAATTATTCCAAAACAAAGGAGCCAATCATGGCCAAGCAAACCAAAACACTCGACGTCCTGTTCCACGATACCTTGAAGGATGTCTATTTCGCCGAGCACAAGATCGTTGCGACGCTCCCGAAGATGCATGAAGCGGCCACGAGCAAGCTGCTTAAAGACGCCTTCATGAAGCACCTCGCCGAGACCAAGGTGCACGTCACCCGTCTCGAAGATGTCTTCAAGATCATCGGAAAGAAACCCGAACAGAAGACCTGCGACGCTATGATGGGCATCGTCAAGGAAGGCGCTGAGATCATGGAAGAGTATGCCGGCGCACCAGCCCTTGACGCCGGCCTTCTTGCCGCAGCCCAGGCGGTCGAACACTACGAGATGTCGCGCTATGGCACCCTGCGCACATGGGCGCTGGAGTTGGGCATGAAAGATGCCGCCAAGCTCCTTCAGACGACGCTCGACGAGGAGCAGGCGACCGACATCGCCCTGACGTCCATTGCGACGAAGGTCGTCAATCAGAATGCCGAGAAGGCTGCCTGACACTGACGCAGCCGCGTGAGGTCCGGTCACCGCTCACCACCGCAGTGACCGGCCAACGCGGAAAGCCAAAAGAAGGAACGCATCAATGACCGAATTTCAGGATATCAGCATCATCGACTTGAACGAGGGCGCATCCGGGGCCTCCGTAGGGCCGCTCACGACAATGGTCCTGCAGCTTTCGGACGTTACGCCCGAGGCCTGGTCAAACGCCTTCAACGAGAGATGGAAAGGCCGCGCACCCGTGATGAGACGAGCCGCAACGGCTTCCGGGAACACGATCACCTCGGCCTGCATGCCCTATGAGCTGCAGAGCCAGATCACGGAACTCAACAAGATTATCGCCGAGACCAATTCTTCCTATCGAGATGGTGTCGAGCAGGCGACAGCCCGACAGGATGCCGATCTCAAGCATTTGAAGGCTACCCTGAAATACGACTAAGGACAGAGGCGCTCGACGCAGGCATTTCTCGTTTGTCGTCCTCACCTCAGCGTCATGCCGCCCATGTCTTATTGAAATGACTTCCCAGCTTCGAAGCTGTAAGATCACAGCTACAGAAGGAGCGATACCATCGATGACATCCAGGTAGACGTCCAGGCGATCGGCCGGATGGCCGAAGTGCCAACGATTCTCGAAGTCATCTGCAAGACGACCGGGATGGGCTTTGCCGCGGTCGCTCGTGTCACTGACGATCGCTGGGTTGCCTGCGCCGTTCTCGACAATGTTGATTTTGGACTGAAAGCTGGCGGCGAGCTGAAGGTAGAGTCTACCATTTGCCACGAGATTTGGCAAAGTCACGAACTCGTTGTCATTGATGACGTCGACGAAAGCCCTCAGTACCGCGTCCACCACACGCCGGCGATCTATGGTCTGAAGAGCTATATCTCCGTCCCAATCATTCGTCGCGACGGCAGCTTTTTCGGAACGCTCTGTGCCATCGACCGAGCACCTCACAAGGTCGACAATCCCGAGACGATTGGCATGTTTCAGCTCTTCGCAAAGCTGATTGCTGCCAATCTGGATAGCAATGCAGATCTCGTTCAGGCGCAGATCGACCTTGCCGAGGAGCGTGAGCTCGCAGTCGTCCGAGAGCAGTTCGTCGCGGTCCTTGGTCATGATCTGCGCAATCCGATCGCTTCCATGATGGCGGGCATCCGACGCTTAGGTAGGACGGCAGAGATGAGTGCGGAAAGCCGCAACGTTGTTGTTCTCATGCAGTCGAGCGCCATTCGCATGCGCGATCTCGTCGACAACGTGCTCGATTTCGCAAGAGCCCGTCTCGGCGACGGACTGAGGCTGGACGTTTTGGCCGAAGCGCCTCTGCGGCCCGTTTTGGAAAATGTTGCCGAGGAGATCCGATCCGTGCATCCAGATCTTGATATACGGACTGATTTCGAACTCGATCGGGACGTCCGCTGCGACCATCCCCGCATATCTCAGCTTCTTTCGAACTTGATCGGCAATGCCGTGACACATGGCGACCGCACAAAGCCGATCGAAATCGGGGCAACGACGACTGGAGGCCACCTGGAACTCTGGGTCGCCAACAGTGGCGAGCCGATATCAGAAAAGGTCAAGCCGACCCTGTTTCGGCCCTTCTTCCGAGGCGAAGTCAGAAGCAGCCAGCAGGGTCTGGGTCTGGGTCTCTACATAGCGAGCGAGATCGCCAGAGTGCACGGCGGAAAACTCTCTGTGCACTCGGACGAATCCGAGACCCGCTTTACGTTGACGATGCCCTTATAGTCTAGCCGGCACTGCTGCCTTGACCGAGGGGCGACCCGCGCACTCAGCCGAACTCTCGGGGCTTGCTTGGTCGTCGGGAAAGTGCGCTTTCAGAGCTTCAAGAACGGTCTCGGCAGAAAAGGGCTTCTGAATAAAACTCGCGTTGCCCCGAAGATCACCCTCTTTCGGTATTCTCGCTCCGGATGCGACGACCACCTCTATGTTCGGCCACCGCTCGACGACCTTCCTGGCCAGTTCAAAACCGTCAAGGTCCCCGCCTGTCTGCACATCCGTGAAGAGCAATTGCAGGGAGCTGTATTTTTCGAGAAACGCGAAAGCTTCGTCGGCCGTTGCGGCTTCTACGACATAATATCCCGCGTCGGAAATGAGGTCAGCGGTATCCATCCGTATCAAGGGTTCGTCGTCTACGACGAGTGCGATAGGTTCCAGAACCGTGTCGAGTTTCTCGCTATCCATGCTCGGTAACACCATCCGCGAGTGCTTGTTCCAAGCTTTTGATATGATTCCGAAAATAACCGCGAGAGAAGGTGAGAATTTGGAAAATAGGGCCCCGCAGTGAGCCTCTTTCTGTCGGTGAAAAGAGGCCAAACCTCGTTCAAAGGAACAATCGCGACCCATGGGTGGTAGGACGGATCGACCCTTGAGCGTCACAACGAAGATGTTCTCATCCCCCTCTCTCCTGGCCGAAACGCCCGGCTATTTTCGATTTCCGCGCCGCGGCCCTTGAAAAACATCCCCACGCCATCCATATGGAATCCAGGAGGATGGATAAAAACATGTCTGACAATGTTTACAAGCTTCGCGACAAATCCGGCGAGTCGGAAAAAATCACAATCAATCTCGGCTATGTCGACCTGGGCCGTATCGACCTTCTCGTGCAGGAAGGCTTCTATTCCAATCGCAGCGATTTCATACGGACAGCGATCCGAAACCAGCTCGCCAGCGAGGGTGAGTCGGTCAAACAATCCATCATCAGACAAACGCTGGAACTTGGCTTGAGGGACTATGCCAAGGCTGATCTGGAAAAGGTGAGGGCCTCTGGAGAAAAACTTGAGATCAGGGTGCTTGGGCTGGCCCGCATTGCCCCGGACGTCACACCCGAACTCGCGCTCGCGACAATCGAATCGATCACCGTGCTCGGCGCCCTTCACGCCAGTGCTGAACTGAAATCGGCTTTGGCCGACCGTATTCGCTAGGCTTTGGCCCGACCACAAGGACATTCGATGAACAATTTCCTCATGGCCATGAGGCGGGCAACGTCACTGACAAAAGCCTCGAATCTCGTCGAGGCGACCCGCGTGATCCAGGATTTACTTGCGGGCCGTCCGATGACCGACCCTCGCGCCCCAACAGAACCCGCTATCGTGAACACTCCGCGAGCGCGTCAAACAAAACCGTTTCAGATCGATCCCAACGCCGAAATCATCGAGCCGGGCAAAGAAGAAACAACTGGGTCGATGGAACGGCCTGACGATGTTGGGTCTCATCGACTGCGAAAGCCGCTTGGCGAGACACTCCGTATCTTGCGCGAAGGACGGGCGGGATCGGGAGAATTCGTCTCAATGCCAAGCACAGGCCTGCCAGGACTTGCGAAACGCAGCGCCTCTCCTGTTGTGGCATCCGGGGCACAATTCCTCACACGAGCCCATGCATGCGCGGCCGGCAGCCGAGGCTACAAACTCTACATACCAGCAACCACACAACGCCAGCCACGTGGACTGGTCGTCATGCTCCACGGGTGCAAACAAAATCCCGACGACTTCGCCACAGGAACCGGCATGAACGCCGTTGCCGAGGCACATGGCCTCCTCGTTGCCTATCCCCATCAGACCGGAACTGACAACGCGTCCTGCTGCTGGAACTGGTTCAGGCCTGCTGATCAGAAGCGCGATGCTGGCGAGCCTTCGATCATCGCAGGAATTACCGCGAAGATCATGGCGGAATTCGACCTCGATTGCAGCCGGGTTTTTGTTGCGGGATTGTCGGCAGGCGGCGCGATGGCCGCGGTCATGAGCGAGACATATCCAGAACTCTATGGCGCCGTGGGCATCCATTCCGGGCTGGCATACGGTTCGGCAAACGACGTCATGTCGGCCTTCTCCGTCATGCGAGGCGATGCGAGTGATTTATCCCACCTCAAACCGCACCACCTATCCACCGGTGACGTTCGCACGATCGTGTTTCAGGGTGGCGCGGACCGCACGGTCCATCCTTCCAATGCCGAGCGGATAGTCGCGATGGCCATTCCGCCGGGCCCAAACGTCACAACTCAAACAGAGACCAACTGCTCTGCCGGTAAGCGCCCCTATACGAGGAAAATTTTCACGAATGCGGAAGGGCAACCAGCACTGGAATACTGGCTTGTCGAGGGCGCCGGGCATGCATGGTCTGGCGGCGATGCGCGCGGATCCTATGCAGACAAGCACGGGCCGAACGCAACTAAAGAGATGGTGCGATTTTTCCTCGAAACTGGCAACGCTTCGTAGGAGCGGGAATTGGTTTCTATGCAATTACCTGGCAATTGCAGGTTAGCGTGACCATTTCCGGACCCCAAGCAGAAAGACGCCCCAATAACCCGGTAAGCGTGGGCTGTCGGCTACAATCTTTCCGAGAGAAATACCGGGCCTCGAAATAGGAAGTTCACAATGGGTTGGAAAACGCCGAAAAACGAAGAGGTGAACGGCTACAAAATTGTTGAAGTCGATGGGCCAATCTTCAAAGTCTTTGAAGGTGATCGTCAGCTCGGCGATGACTCCGCCTACTCCGGCGAAGCGGCTGCGCACGCGAACTCACAACCGAGGCAGAGGCCCTCGACATCCCTACGGTGGCCGCAGCGATATCCGCGGAAAGCTCGAACATCCTGTCGTTCATGTCGCCTATCGCGACCCCAAGGCATATGCAGACTGGGCGGGAATGGAATTGCCAAGCGAGGCCGAATGGGAGTTGGCCGCTCGTGGTGGCCTCGAGGACGCCGAATTCGCCTGGGGCGACGAGTTGAACCCCGAAGGAAAGCTCATGGCCAACACCTGGCAGGGCACGTTTCCCACAATCAGCACAAAGGCTGCGGGTGCCGATAGAACATCGCCTGTCGGGTCGTTCCCGGCGAACGGGTACGGAATCCACGACATGATCGACAATGTTTGGGAATGGACGTCGGACTACTGGTCGACCCGCCATCCCGAGCCTGCGGCGAAATCGTGCTGCATTCCTAAGAATCCTCGTCGCGGGGATCGGGAGGCAAGCTTCGATCCCCGCGAACCGGAAATACGTATTCCACGGAGGGTACTGAACGGTGGATCGCATCTTTGCGCGCCGAACTACTGGCGCTTGCCATCATCCGCCTAGAGGATCCAACCCGGCGTGCATTTCTGGTCCCGGGGCCTAGCGCCAGATATCGTCGATATTTCTGCTTGGCCCAGTTGCTTCCGCTTTTGACGGTGATCGTCGTGCCCGATCCGGCCTTTTCGATCCTAGCGAAGGCGATGTAATTGCCCTCGTAGATATTGAGCATGTCTACCTCGGTCTTCGCTGGAGGGCGGCATCCTCATCTCCTCGGTTCAAAGATCGTTGGAGGTTTCTGCTGCGAAGCTCACACAGACACCTCGATTTCCACACCCATCGATATGAACGCGTCGAAGGCACCGACGAAGCTGCCGGCCACGGGAACGGATTGCGCGATATCACGGGTGACGGCGACGGGGATAAGATTGGCCCCGCCCATGCTACGATTGGTCGGATCAAATGTGATCCATCCAGCGCCTGGGACGAATACCTCGACCCAGGCATGGGTCGAGCCCTGATCCTGCGAACCAAGCAATATTCGATCGGGATTGAACAGGTATCCCGACACGATGCGGGCTCCAAAGCCCAGACAACGAACAGTTTCAACAAACAGCACCGCGAAGTCACGGCATGATCCCCAACCACGTTCCAGCGTTTGGGTCGGCGTCTGTGTGCCTTCCGCCTCGCGGCTTTGATAGGAGATCGATGAAGACACTCCCGCACTTATGTCCTTGAGAAGCGACAGCGTGTCCGTCGAATTGCTTGCGACAAATCCCTGTGCCCACCGCTGAAGTTGCTGGAACGGGTCGGCATACTGCCGAGCCGTCAGCGCGCCGAGATCGGTCCATTCCTCATCCGAATAGCGGAATGGAAAGGTAATGGCGGAGCCTGCAATAGCAAAGACTGGCCATGCGGCAGCTGTGAGGTCGACCAAGGCGACGCTGTCGACGGTCAGGACATCAGTCATTTCGCTGAACACCGCGGTGGCAACCGCGTTGCCGAATACATCGGTCGCCCAACTGATCTGGGCTTGTGGCGTTGTCGAGACTTCATGCGAAAGCAGCCGGAGATCGCAGCCTTCGCGTGGCCTCAGCATCAGGCGGTGAGGCCTAAGCTTAACCGCATAGCGGTAGTGATAGATCGTGCGGTGGTGGATACCAATTTGTGCCATGATTGTTCCGAGTTCTCCGGGCGTCGGCGTGGGAACGATCCGCCGCATCTATCGGACAGGCTCGCAGCTCGTCCATCACTTGCGCTTCGTCACTCCCGTCCGGTGTTAAAGCGCCGGGAAGCCGGTGAATTCTCATCCAATACTTTTGGACTTTGCTCTTCAGCGCTCTGTTGTTCGGCGAAAAGCGACCACGCCGCGATAAACAAGGCGGCGATCAGGGGGCCAATGACGAAGCCATTGATGCCGAACAGGGAGATGCCGCCGACTGTCGAGATCAACACGACGTAGTCGGGCAGCCGCGTTCCCTGGCCGACCAAGGGCGGGCGCCATGTCCTCTGCAAAGACAGAACCCGCTTTTGCGACCTGACGGCCTTGCAGATTCGGGGCACTCTGGTTATATTACCGGTTATAGTCCGGAGAACCAGAATGAGCAAGAGTCCTCAGCGCCGAGCAATCGATAATTACAGGAGCCGCCTGACGGAGCGAGGCATGGCGCGCTTCGAGGTGGTCGGTCGGGATGACGACCGTGAACTGATCCGCTCCGTCGCCAAGCGCCTGGCCGAAGGTGGCGCTGACGCCGATCGGCTGCGCGCGGCAGTCAACCAGACGATCTCGGGCGAGCCACCCAAGAAGGGCGGCATTCTCAAAGCTTTGCTTGCGTCGCCCCTTATCGGCTCCGAACTCGACCTGACCCGTCCCCGCGAGGAAGGACGTAGGGTCGACATCTGATGCGGTATCTTCTCGACACCAACATCATCAGCAACTTCACAAAGCCGGTCCCCTCGGAATCCTTGATCGCTTGGATGGCAGAGCAGGTGGACGACGACCTCTTCATCGCCTCATTCACGGTCGCCGAAGTCCATCGCGGCGTTCTGGAGAAGCAAGCCGGAAAGCGGCGTGACCAACTCGAATCCTGGTTTGCTGGTCCAACAGGGCTGCAGGCGCTCTTTGCCGGGCGGGTGCTGTCCTTTGACGAAAAGGCAGCCCTCGCATGGGGAAGGCTCATGGCAAACGGCAAGGCCAAAGGCCGGCCGCGAAGCGGCCTCGACACCATCATCGCGGCAGTGGCAGAGGCGAATGGCTGCGTCGTCGTCACGGACAACGAGAAGGATTTCGAAGGCATCGAGATCCTCAATCCGCTGCGCAGTGCGCCTAGCCGGGAGGCCGATAGATGACGATAGCACGAACCGTCCGGCCCATTCATTTCGAGGATGCGCCCCGTGGACGTCAGCGACCGTATGAGTCAGCACATAAGGACCATCCTGAATCGCCCGAACGGTCTTGAGCGGGCTGGGCTCACGCGGGAGAGGAGCGATCCAATCCTTCCTGCCCGTACAGCACGGATCGCCCTTGCTGTTAGCTTCGTCGATTTTCCGGTTTTGCGGCATTGTCGGGCGGAGTTGGCAGAGATCGGCTGCTTCGCTTGCGAGGACGCGGTTGGCACCTATGCTTGGCCGGTAGCCACTTTGTGCGACGTTCGGATTAAGGGCGGGCAGCCAAGACGAGGCGGATGAGACCCGCGCGGCGGCTGACACCCATCTTCGCGAAGATCGCAGACAAATGCTTCTTGATGGTGTTCGGCGAAACCCCTAGCGCGCTCGCCATCTCCGCGACGGTGTGAATGTCCAGCGCGGCTTGAAGAACACGCATCTCGGAGGGCGTCAGGCCATAAAGGTTTGCACAGGCCTCGACTCCGGATCTCGGCACGGCCTCCGCGCGGCGCACGAACAATGCTGCGCGCGCCGACCGACCGACCCGCTCGAAGGCGGCTTGCGTTTGCGAATGCGGCACCAGTTGCATCAGAGAGGCGATCCATTCGCCGCCCTGACTGTCGATCAACTTGATCAGCGCAGGGCGGTCTAGAAGAAGTTGCTCCGGCTGCCCACGATCGCCCGACAACACCTCGCGAAGCAGGCGATGGGCGTTTGGGTCGGAGAGTGTTAGGCCGAACGCGTCGTCGCGGACGATGTCGCCCATGGCTAGAAGCGATTGCGCACTCTGGTTAGTCCAGGTCACTCGGCCGCCTGGATCGAGAATGAACACGCCGGCCTCCACCCGGTTCAGCGCCGCTTCCAGCGAGAGAATACGCTTTTCGTGTCTGCCAAATTCGCGGCGAATTAGGGCGGAGCGTTGCAGATGCGGCGCCAGCCTCTTCAGCCTCACCCGCAAGTTCTCGTCCACGAGACCATAGCCATCGCCAGTAATGACGGTGAAAGCCGCGGCGCTGGCCTCGTAGCGTTGAATGTTGAAGATGGCCGCGTCCAGAAAGCCTTGCGGAGCTGCCCATTCACGAAAGAAACGGCTGGCCTGAAACTCTTCTGACGGAACGAGATCACGGCTCGAAAACACGTCTCCCGGTTTGATGAAGATTGACGCTGGGTAAGTGGGATTGAGGGTGACGAATTTCTCACGATACAAGCGGAGGAAATCTGGCGCGATCCCCCAGGAATAGACGGTCTCGCCCATCCCGTTGGTCGCATCACGCCAATAGATGCGAGAAGCGCTGCCGCCAGTATAGTCGCAGATCTTCTGTAGCGTCTCCTGCCAAAGCGTCTCATCGAGAACAGTATCGTAGATCAGGCCGATGATCTCCGATAAGCCGTCCAGCTCCGATGTTGAAGGTTTCATCCAAACGCCCCGACGCGTGACCGACGCTAATCTTGCCGTGAGACGATAACGTGGTGCTGAAATTTTAACAAGCACTACTCGTTCAGGTGATGCAGAGCCGGAATCGGGATGATCTTCTTCTGTTTGTGACGTGTCGATCGTCAAAACAAGAATGCCAAGGAGGGTGCCATTTAAAAGAGCGCATTCTCAGGGAACACCGAGAGGGGTGGGTGTGGATCATTTTATCTCAAGCTTCGTCTTCGGGCTGTCGATCGCTATGCCGTTCGGGCCGGTCAGCATGATGTGCCTCGAGCAGAGTCTCGTGCGAGGGGTGGGACCTGGTTTGGCAAGTGGTGCAGGCGCAGCAACGACCCATGGTCTCTATGCGACCTTGGCGGTATTTGGTGCCCATATCTCGGCCGCACCCTTCGCCGGCTTTCAAACGCAATCTCATGTCTTCTCCGGGATGGTCTTTGTGCTGATAGGTATATGGACGCTATTCCGACACCCTAGTGCCCGGGACAACAAGACACTAACCAAGGGTGAATTTGGTTCATTTTTTGCCGGTGCGGGGTTGGCACTGGCGAACCCTATGACGCTGCTGCCCTATCTCGCCTTCGCCGGCTCCCTCGCGCTGACCGATGAAATCGGCGGACTCTTCCACATCCTGATCGTCTGCGGTGTGGGCCTCGGCACGCTCTCCTGGTACTGGACTATGAGCGGATCAGCGTGGCTCTTGCGCCAGCGCCTCCCGAGCCAGCTTCTCACGCACCTCCACCTCGTAGCGGGGCCGGCCTTAATCGCGATGGGCATCGTGACGGCACTGCGGTAACTCTTGCCGTTTCGATACATGGCATACCGTCCTGCCAGGCATCGCCTTGGGGCTTTTAGAATCCAAACGACTGAACATTATGAAGAGAGGTTGGAACTGGGTGTATTCGGCGACCAGTTTCATGGGTTCGTCGGCGGATTCGAACTCGCCTTTGATAAGAAGCAATCGCCCACCCTCTTTGAGGGTCAGCCCCTCGTAAGTAACCGTTATCAGCCCAGGCAGGATCAGGCCGTCGACGCGGCAGCCAAAGCCATTTCGCTCGACCCAAGCGATCCCGCCGCCTATGAAGCGATGTCCAACGCCATGTCTTTCGCCGCCCGCCCGGGCGAGGCCTTGGCTTTTGCCGAAGCCGCCGACCGCGTCGATCCGGTCTCGAAAAGTCGCAAGCCTGGCGCAGCTCGACAGGATGGATCAGGCGTCGAGCACCGTCGCCCAGCTAAACATCCAGGCACAAGAGATGCATGGCATGGATGCAAACCTCCTGCTTGCCCTCGAAACCTTCCCCTACAAGAACCCCGCCGACAGTAGCAGGCTTCTCAATGCTCTGGCCAAGGCTGGCATCCGGCGATTGCCAGCAAACTTTGACAACAAGGGCGCTGAGCCTTTAACGGATGACGAGATCAGGGGTCTGATCCTCGGACACACCGTCGAAGGCGTCAACCTGCTGGATGGCTCAGTGATCCGGAGGACGACCGGCGCCGACGGTGTCTCCAGCTATGTGTACAAGGGAGAGACCGTGAGCGGCGGCATGGCGACGGTGGAGCAGAACTGCCTCTGCGACTGGTGGCTCACCGGGCGTAATTGTGTCGCAATCCTCAGGGACCCCGCTGACCCGACAGGCGAGCATTATTTCTGGATCGATTCCATGGATCAATGGGGCTTTCACGTCGTGGAGACCTTTTGAAGATTCGGCGACCCGGCTTCCTTGCTTGTTGAGAGCCTCGATCGTTTATTCCGAAGAGCTGCAATCGGCCACATGATCTCCTCGCGGTGGGAAGCATCGAAGGACTGCTGGAAAAAGAGGATTTTGCCGTTGATTTGAGGCGATGTCAGCCCAGTTGGTTCTGCTTTTCTTGCTCTTGAAGGGAATTGAACTCAAAACCCTCAATTATCAGCCGCTGCGTTGGCTCAGACCGTTAATGTGGCGAGCTTTTCTGATCACTGCGCCTTCAGCTCCATCGCGGCGGAGTCCCGATATGATTTTTGGGTGATCTCAGATTAACTTTCCTTGAAGGCGTTTGCTATTAGCTCGCCGCCATGAACCTGAATCCTGTCAGCTACAAACGGCATCGCTTTGCGCCCTCTTTGATCGCCCATGCGGTCTGGCTCTACACCCGATTTCCGCTGAGCTTGCGACTGGTCGAAGAAATGCTGCTGGAGCGCGGCATCGTGGTTTCCTATGAGACGATCCGGTGTTGGGCGAGGAAGTTCGGCCCGGATTATGCGCGCCGCTTGCGGCGGAAGGCGCCAAGCCCAGATGATGTGTGGCATCTGGACGAGGTGGTCGTGACGATCGGCGGACGCAAACACTGGCTCTGGCGCGCCGTCGATCAGGACGGCTACGTTCTCGACGAGATCGACCAGACCCGCCGCAACACCAAGGCTGCCAAGCGTCTGCTAACGCGGTTGGTGAAGAAGCAGGAATGTCTGCCGAAGCGGATCGTCACCGACAAGCTTCGCTCTTATGGCGCAGCACGGCGGCATGTGATGCCCACCGTCGAGCATCGATCACACAAGGGGCTGAACAACCGCGCCGAAAACTCGCATCTTCCTCTGCGGAAACGGGAGCGGATCATGCAGCGATTTCGCTCGCCGGGTTCGCTGCAACGTTTCGTCAGTGTGTTCTCCGCGATCCGAAATCTCTTCGTCGCCGCACGCTCCAACCACTCTGCCATCGCTGTTCATCTGCATCGCCTCACGGCGATGGCACATTGGAAGGCGGTCACCGCGACAGCGGCCTGATCCAACCAGCATGCCGAAAGCTTACTAGATCGAGTTAACCTCCCGACTGCACGCTTGATAATTATCAAACGGACCAGATTGACTGAGAGAGGGCGAACCGTCGGCCGCGAAGGAAATCATTACTAGAAGCCACTTAGTCATCGGTTTTTCGATCCCTGTTCGATTTACTGCTATCGATTGGCGACCCATTGAAGATCATTCGGTCTCAGGTGACGATGATGATCTGCACCTGGTCGCCCGCGGGCAAAGTGCCATCGCGACCAGCTAGTCAATCCGCTTGATGGGCGGTCAGAGAAGCGGTGGTTGATCAGCATCACGGAAGTCGAAATGCATATAGTCTTTCGTGCCGGTCGATGTGCCTAGCCAGCGAAGACCGCCCCCGTCGGCTGCCGCCAGGCCACAAATCACTTCCGCGGGCAGATTAATGAAGCCATGGCGGGCGGTCGTTGCTGCCGTGCCAGTAACTGCCGGCTTCAGGTTCGGCTTTTGGGACATGGTGAAGACCTGCATGGCAAAGACCAGACGATTGGCCATCGCAGCCCGCTTCGAAGCGGCAACCCCGAGCGATGCGATCTTGTCGTTGAGGCCGTTAAGGTCCGGATGTGGTGGTGCCGCCAAAGCCAAAAGCTTGTTGGCATCGGCCGTTGAAATCACCAGCGTCAGAGCCCTCTGGAATCCGGCGCAGACGGCAGTAGCAAGATTGGAAAGGCCTTTGTTTGCTGCAACATAGTCGGCGCTGGCTCTGCAAAGTATGTTCACATCAGGAAGTGAAGCGTCATAGCTGCGGGGTGTTCTAAGCCGCTTGCTCTCGTCACCATAGGGTCTAACTCCGGTCAGGAACTCTACCAGATCGGTCCAGCGCGCAAGCTCGGTTTCAGACATCGCCATGTTGGGGTTGATCGACGGATCGAGATCGATCGCAATCCCAAAAGAATGGAGGCTCGGTTTGCTCGCATCGTTGGCGTTTGGACGGATGTTGAAACCACCAATGTCAGAAACGGCAGCAAGCTTGTCAGCGGCCCCCTTGGCTATGATCAGGGACTGCGCCAATTGCATGCGCTGCGCCATCTTGGCATGAACCTTCATCGAGGCGCCGCCCTGCTGCAATTGTCCCAATACAAACGCACCATAATACGCGTTGATCCGCTGAATGGCCTTCGTCGGGTTGGTCGGCGCACCAACGGCGTTGAGCATCATGCCACGCATGTTTGCCCAGTCTGAGATGCGGCCTTGGCCGATGTTTCGACGTACGAAGTCCGACAGGCTGTTCCATTCAGCAGTCAATGAACTTGGCGCGGCGAGCGCAGTCAGGGAGGAGGCGGGCGCCAGCTTTGACCACGCGTCGTCAAATGCAGCATCGGCGAGTGCACCAATGCCGCCTTTGCTTAGTCCTGCGACCGCGCCAGCGAGGTCGGAAGCCGACAGTCCGGGAATGACAGCCGTCGCTGCGTGATCGTGCTGGGCGTGAAGGTTCTCGAGGACGCGCGGCCACATCCAGGCCAATGTCTCACGGTTCCCGGCGACCAGGCTTGCTGCATCGCCAATGATCTTGCTGGATTCGTCGCTCGACGCTACCGACAGTGCGGCGCCCGACAATTGCAGCGCCACTGACCTGCTGAGCGGCCATTTGGACGGCGGCGGCACTGTGGAAGTTATCGCGGCAAGAGCGTTCGCTTTAAGCTTCGGAACGACGGACTTGGGAACGGCCATGCCGTCGGGCGAATTGGCGAGCCGTTGCGCATAGGCTGCAGCGGCAGCGCCCGAGCCATTGTAAGTGCGCCACGCCACCAAAGCCCAATCCGCCCAAGTGATGTTGTTTTTATACGCGGCCTTGAGGTGATCGAAGAATTCGTTGGCTCCAGCCGCGATGTTGGACCTCCAATCCCAAGCCATTGGCGTTGTCAGCTTTGCCGGATTGGTAAATTGCGAAATGCCGACGCCGAAATCGAATGCGGCGACGGGAAAGTTCTGCGGATCGTCGGGCCAGTCGAAAAGCTTCTTGAACCCGTCTTCTCCGAATTTCGTCTGGGTTTGGCGTTTCGGTTCAAACTGCTTCATATTCGCTTCCCAAGCGAATATGGCATTCAACATGTTTTCGAGCGGGGCGGCATTCCGTCCAGCGACGATTTTTTTCACGTTCGACCGAATATCAGCTTCGGTCGGGTTCGTGCCGGTGATGCGTAGATGAACATAATCCTGCAGCCACGAGCCACTCGGCTTTGCAGCAATCGTAAGCACCGCATGTCCGCCAGCGACACGGTCGTCGAGATTGTCATAGACGAGCCCGGCCGGGATCGCACCATCAGCAAACAATGTAAACGACGCGCTCTCGCACGAGCCACTCCATTCGCTTTGAAGCGGTACGACACGTGACTGGTAATGGTAACTGCCGACATTCTTGAAGCGCGCCAGAACGTGCAATGTTTGGAGACGCCAATAGATCGGCGTCGCCGAGCTTGGCGTGAAGCCCGCGACGTCGCAGTTGACCTTGATTGCCGGCATCCTGGCATCGGCCGAGATCGCCAGGACGTTTCCGTTAAAGTCGACGCCGCGCGGGACGCCGTTTGGCTGGTAGTTCGGCGGATCGAAGCGATCAAAATTGCTCAGTTCCAGGCGGATGCCGTCCTCATTGAGGTGTCGCGCTGGAAGGATGATACCCTTGTCGGCACCAACAAATTTGTCTTCATCGATCACCGGCTTAGCCATCACGTTCCCCCATCGCGCGAAATAGTCTTCTCTGAAACTATTATTCCGAACGCCAACGCAACGTCCCCTCGTTGCCAGTCGGCGATAACTTGATTGGCGAAGTCATCCCCTAGATTTGCCTAGGCAAGCTAGGTACTTGAGCCTTTCAATCCGATCCGGTAGCCAGCCGGGAACTTGTTGACGATGGTTCCCTGGATTAACCCTGCGCCAAAAATCCCCCCGCCCTGTCGTCCAGGAGTGCTGAGTTGGGCATAATTGCGGGCTGCCCGCTTGATACCACCGATTAGCGTGGAACTTCATAGACTGCGGGAGCCCCGTTGTTCGCGCCGTCGGACATGATCAAGACCTTGTAATGATCTGCAGTGGTTTCGAGCACCGTCAACGCTTCGGGCTTGCTGTCGGCCGGGCCGGCTTTTTTGATCTCGCGGCAAAGCTTTGCATCCCCGCCCGGCTTCCAGAAACATATTCCTGCAGGGCCTGACATGTCTTTCTCGGGACCCCAAAGGATCAAAAAGCCCTCCCCTGCCGCAGCAATATCGCGAACACCCTGTCCTTTTCCGAGGTCGACAGAATAGGTTTTGAGTTTAGCTTCTGGATTGTCAAAAGCGTCGGAAACGCTAAGCGATGCGATAAGTGCCTCTCCATGAAGGAGCGGTCCCCGAAATCCCAGAAATAGGGTGTCACCCGAGACAGCGAGACCTTCAATGTTGATGCCGTCCTTGTCCGGAATGTCCCCCTCATGTTTGGAGAGTTCTGGATCGCTATGGATGATCGCCTTGAGATTTGCGGATCGCTCTACTTGGGTCGATGGCTTTTCCTTCGACCCCAAGCCTGCAGCAAGCCCCGTGTCCGCATCAACGCTGACGCGGTAGATGAAGTATCGAGAGGGTTGAAGGTCCCCGCTCTTATTCAGCCCATGTGAGCCGGTCAGGAAATACGCACCGTTTAAAAAAGCGATACCTTCTCCATCAGTCTCGTCGAATTCCTTGGCTTCCTGACCTTCGGTGTATTCCTTGGGCAGAAGAAACAGCTGTTTGCCGGGCACCAACGTGTCGCCCTTGAGGGTGAAGAACCTGGCGTATTTCTTTTCGTCACCGATCAGCAGACAAGACGTGCCTTTCTCGCTTATGAAGGCGCAAGCCGCTCCGCTGATGTTTTCGGCCTCCTTGGCGTCTGTCAGCGGTGGTTGAACCTGGAGAATTTGCGTCGGCGCCAGAGGTTTCTGAGCCGCGTATGACAAGTCGGCTCCTGCTGCGATAACCGCAGCCGCTACCCAGATCGATGCCGAAATGTCGAATTGATGGTGACGTGCCATGGCAATCCCTCCCCCACGAACGATCACACGCGTCAATATTACAATAGATTGAGCAAAAAGATGTCAGCAATTTACACGCTAGGGAGTATTTCTACAATAAGCAGGCCGATATTTCAGTGCAGACGCCCAATATCCAACCTCTTGGCCAGTCTGATTTCGGTGTTGCTGGATCCATCCGGCCTAGGATCTACGTCTCCCAGATCGAAGGAATTTCCTATTCCACACGAGCTCTGGAGAGATCTTGATCTAAACTAGAAGCGGCTTTTTTTGAAGTGTCATGAAGGTCTTGGCCAAAATTTCTGGGACGCCGTATTTGTGGCAATTCCAAAATGCAGTCGAATAGGCGGAAGATTCGGGCGGCGAAGGCGATCTGAAATATTTCTCCTCGCATGACACGCACGGCAACATCGACATCCCGCCGCTTCTGGCCACTACATATTAACGTGTTAACGGAGTTTCCGAAGCGAGAATATTACTCTGTGCCGGATTTAGTATTAAAAATAATTCTTAGTATTGATTAGCTGGCCTCTCCAGATAGTTGTGTTTTCGTTCGTAATGTACTAAACCGAATATCGCTGGAAGAGGAATGTCCATAAATTGACGTATTGACGCGCAATCTTTGGAGTTTGCGCGGTGGAACTTTGTTGTTCAGAGTTATGAATCACTTAAGACGCATCTTGGTACTTTGAAATACTTCAAGCGAGTGGGCGGGCGTCGCTGGAAACTCGACTTTTACGCTCTCCGCGCCAATGCACCCGACCAACGCGCGAAGTGATCACGACCACGCGTACGCATATCCGTGCATTCCATACATGAAATGACGCCAATTTCAGTCCGCTTGCAACATGAGGAGGTTCCTGTGGCAGACGCTCCAACTTTACTGGTCAAAGTGTCCGGTGATGGGGGTCAGTTCATCAAATCGATGCAGCAATCCAAGGGTGTTGCGTCAATGCGGGCAGAACCGATCCTTACGGTTCCAGCAACAGGCACGCCCGGAGCCCCACTTGCCGCCGCACCCGCCGGCCCCTCTACATGGCTGCGCATCAGCCAGGCCGACTCGACGGCCGGAAACCCGTGGGACCAGGCACACGCAATTCTCGATGCGGATCAACCGCTATCGTTTTCAGGGCTTCCTGGCGTAGAGGCAATCGAACCCGACCTTCCGCAACAGTGGCCGGTCGATCGCCAAAAACCAGGAAGCCCTTTCGCGGCCGCAGCCGATCAGGCAACCCTTTGCAATTTTGATGATCAGGACGGCGGCGGTAGGAAGGCGGTCGGTCCCGATGTCGCCTGGAACTTCGGCGACGACTACAGCCAACTCGCGGCTGCCCGGCAGGCTGTTGGCGTCAAGATGAGCAAGATCCTGATCGCTCACCTCGATACAGGCTACGATCCCTCACATCATCTTACCCAGCCGCAGAACCTGAAACTGGAATGGCAGAGAAATTTTGTGTCTGGCGGGGGCAATGCGAATGACGCAGGCGACCATATTCCGGCAAACACAGCGCTCGCCAATCATGGACATGGAACCGGCACGCTCAGCCTGCTTGCCGGCAATAGGCTGAACGGCAATTCTCCTGGCTGGAAGTCCTTCAGTGACTACGTGGGAGGCGCGCCGCTCGCCAATATCCTGCCGGTACGTATCGCCGACTGGGTCGTACGCTTCACGACTGGCACAATCGTTCAGGGTCTCGATTATGCGCGTCAGCGAGATGCGAACGTGCTGTCCATGAGCATGGGCGGGTTTTCGTCACAAGCGCTCGCAGACGCCGTGAACCTGGCCTATGAGGCGGGTCTGGTGCTTGTTACGGCCGCCGGCAACAACTTCGTCAACCTGCCAGTGCCTTCGATTGTTTACCCGGCCCGCTTTCGACGGGTCCTTGCTGCATGCGGCGTGATGGCTGACGGTCGCGCTTATACCAATCTTGCACTTGGGACCATGCAGGGCAACTACGGGCCTGACAGCAAGATGGACACCGCCCTTGGCGCCTATACGCCCAATGTTCCCTGGGCGCAGATCAGCTGCGGTAATGTCGTTGACATGGATGGCGCGGGAACCTCGGCGGCCACGCCTCAGATTGCTGCTGCTGCCGCTCTCTGGCTCGCTGAGCACTGGGACAAGGTGCAGAACTATTCCGAAAGATGGATGCGCGTTGAAGCGGTCAGGCATGCGCTGTTTACAGCTGCAACCAAGACCACGGCCAAAATGGACACCCAACAAACGAGGAAAACCATCGGTCAAGGCATCATGATGGCGGCCGACGCCCTGAAGATCGAACCGCTCTCAGAAGCGGAGCTCAAAAACAGGAAACTTCCGCCGGCATCCTCTACACTCGGCTGGCTGGACGGCCTCTTTGGCGGCGGCGTATCCGTTGCGCCGGATGATGTCGCGACCAAACGACAAAAGATGCTGGCTCTCGAATTGACGCAGCTTTGCCAGCGATCCATTGAAGTGGATTGCGCGATCGACGATCCCGACGTTCCAATCGATCAGATCCCGGTCGATGCGCGTAATCGCTTTCTGGAAGCTGCCCTCGATGCAAAGCCATCGCGCAGGCTCGAAGCCTTCCTCACTTCCCTGCTCGGGCGATCCTCAACGGTTTCAATCGCCGCGAAGCCGGGCTCCAGCGCAACGCCGGTGAAGCGAAAGGCATGGCGACCGCCTGTGCCCAACAGGCGGCTTCGCGTTTTCGCTCTCGATCCGAGCATTGCCCAGTCGCTTGCGTCAGTTGCGGTCAACGAGACGACCCTGTCGATCCCGTGGGACGACGCACCGGAGACGATTGAGCCGCTGCGTCCCGGCCCGGTCGGTGAATATATCGAGGTGGTCGATGTCGACCCCGCCTCCAATCGGTTCTATGAGCCCGTCGACCTCAATTCAAAGATCCTGCTTGCACAGGACGGGTGGTCACCATCTGAAGGCAATCCGCAGTTCCACCAGCAGATGGTCTATGCGGTCGCGATGACAACGATACGCCATTTCGAGCTTGCCCTCGGCAGGCGCGCGCTCTGGTCTCCACGGTTCGCAAAGATCAATGTCGGCGAGGAGAACGAGCGGCAGGAGATGTATGAGGTTCCAAAACTCAGGATCTATCCTCACGCCTTTCGTGGCCAGAATGCTTATTACAGCCCCGAAAAGAAGGCTCTGCTGTTCGGCTATTTTATCGCGAACTCACGCGAGGGCGATTCCACGCCGACGGGATCGATGGTCTTTTCGTGCCTGTCGAGCGACATCATCGCGCATGAGACGACCCATGCCCTCCTGGATGGCCTGCATCGCCGCTTCCAGGAGGCGTCCAACCCCGACGTCCCGGCGTTTCACGAAGCCTTCGCTGACATCGTCGCCCTGTTTCAGCATTTCAACGTAGCGGAGCTCGTCCGCTTCGAGATAGCACGAGCCAAAGGCAAGTTCGAAGCCCTCGAATTGTTGAGCGGCTTGGCAAAACAGTTCGGTGAGGGTGGGAGCAGAGGCGGGCCGCTTCGCGACTATGCGGATAACGGTCAAAAGCAGA
This sequence comes from Rhizobium sp. 01L419, assembly GCF_056400025.1. Classification (NCBI taxonomy): domain Bacteria; kingdom Pseudomonadati; phylum Pseudomonadota; class Alphaproteobacteria; order Hyphomicrobiales; family Rhizobiaceae; genus Rhizobium; species Rhizobium sp. 01L419. The sequence continues at coordinate 81,313 of NZ_JBFTSM010000011.1, read as the reverse complement.
TGCGTTATGAGGACACGACGGAACCCCACGAACGCGGATCCATCCTCGTCTTCGCCGTCTATGAAGCGTTTCTCAACATCGTCAACCGCCGTGTCAGCGATCTTTTCCGGATTGCGAGCAATGGGACTGGCATACTGCCTGAGGGCGCGCTCCACCCAGATCTTGTCGACAGGCTGACGACGGAAACCTGTAAGACGGCTCAGCAGGTTCTGCGGATGTGCATTCGGGCGCTCGACTATCTTCCACCCGTCGATGTCACGTTTGGCGAGTATTTGAGAGCCTTGATCACTGCCGATGTCGACGTCGTCCCGGAAGATCCGTTCGGCTACCGCACGGCTTTCATGGAGGCATTCCGAAATCGCGGGATCCTACCTCGGAACGTCAGGACAATATCTCAGGAGTCCCTTGTTTGGAATTCTGCCTCCGACAGTCAGCCGGCGTGGCTGTCTGCGCTTCTTACGGGTCTCGATCTAAGTTGGGACCAGGGGGCAGACCGCCGCAAGTTGTTCAAGCAGAACCAGGAGAATTGTTGGGCGGTCTGGAACAGGTTGCATAAGATTTTCGCGGCCGATCCCGATGTCATGCAGGAGTTTGGCTTGGCTACCGACGTCCCACGCTATGAGGAAAATGGCCATATACGCCGTGAGGCAAAGGATGCCACGACGTTTGAGGTCCACAGCATTCGCCCCGCACGGCGGCTCGGCCCGGACGGCACATTCCTGACCGATATCATTGCCGTTGTGACGCAGCGCCAAGCAAAAGCCTTTGACGGGCAGAATGTCGACAACGGTTTCTACTGGTTCCGCGGCGGCGCCACGGTCATCATCGAGCAACGCCCCAACCGGCAGCGCATCCGCTACATCGTCCTGAAAAACAGTGCGAGTGCCTCCCGCGATCAGAGGCAACAGGAGACCGTTCGCGACAACATCGGCTCGCCCTTGAGAAGCCTCTACTTCGGACGAACGGAGGCCGAGCCGTTCGCAATTCTTCATGCCGAACACGAGGTGCTCGACCATGGCTAAGACACCAACACACAAGGCGACTGCGACCGTCGACGGAACAAGGGCAGGTGCACTTGATCCCGTTGCACCCGTCATGACGGTCAGACATTATTGCCAGGGTCTCGGTGACTGCCACCTGATCCGCATTAAACGCGATAAACTCGACGACTTTTTCATGCTGATCGATTGCGGCGTCCATAGTTCCGTCAGCGGCGGCCCCGCAACGATAAACGCGATCGTCTCAGACATTTTGAGCGTCACCAAGAAGATCGACGTGCTTGTCGTGACGCATGAACATGTCGATCATGTTTCCGGCTTTCTCTCAGCCGCCGATAAGTTTGCGCAGTTCGCAGAAATCGGTGAAGTCTGGATGGGCTGGACCGAAAACTCCGCGGATCCGCAAGCAAGACAGCTCGACAAATTCAAGGGGCAAGCGCTTGCCCTGCTCAGCCAAGCCAGTCAACGCCTTTCAGCGGTTGGCGGGAATGACGGATATATGGCGAACGTCCGGGACGGGGTTCAGAGTATCCTTGGGTTCAATTTTGGCGTGAAGGGGGAACGGGTTCGCAGGATGCGCGACGAGGCGGGAAAACTCGCCAAGACACGGCCCCCCGTCTATCTCGAACCCGGCACGCTGCGGCCGACCATCCCCGGTCTGGATGACTTGAGGATCTATGTCCTCGGGCCTCCGCGCGATGCAGCTCTTTTGAAGGTCACCGACCGGCAGTCGGAAATGTATTCACTTGCAAGCGCTTCGGCCGCGCCGATTGCAGCTGCCTTGCAAGGCTCCTTCGCTCTGACCATGGCCGGTGATCAATTCGTCGACGACCCAGCCGCGCCATTCGATTGGAATGTTGGACTTCCTCTCGATAGCCTGATGTCGGCTGAAGCGGATGGCGAGCTCGATCGCGCCGCTGTATCTTTCCTTGCGCAACATTATAGCGGTCAGCTCCCCGCGCCGCCACGGACCAAGCGACAACGAAAGCCGGTGGATACCAATCTAGTGGACCAATCCTGGCGGCGTATCGACCACGACTGGCTTGCCATGAGTTCGACGCTTGCAATGCAGCTTGACGACCAGACCAACAACACCAGCGTCGTCCTCGCCTTCGAGAATACCAAGACAGGGCGCGTTATGTTCTTTGCCGCCGATGCGCAGATTGGAAGCTGGTTGAGCTGGCAAAGCCTAAAATGGGATATCGGAGCAAACTCCGTGACCGGGTCCGATCTTCTGGCGAGAACGGTCTATTACAAGGTGGGCCATCACGGCAGCCAAAACGCAACCGCACAAGCCAAGGGATTGGAGCTGATGACCAGTCCTGATCTGTCGGCATTCATTCCGACGAACCAGAAGGACGCGAAGAAAGTCGGATGGGGCGAGATGCCCTTCCACGGCATCGTCGACGCACTTGAGAAGAAGACGAGCGGTCGAACGGTGCGCGCGGACGACGCATGGTTGGGTACCGGTGCCTTCCCCCCTGCCCTGCAGACCCCCACCGGCTCGTTGCAGGCAGTCCGTTCCGGATCGCCGCTTTGGGTGGAGTTCGACATTGCGTGACGCGTCCTGGAAATCTGCGATGGGAAGAATGAACGTACGATACCTGCGTCATGCTGCGAGTGCCGCGTTCATAGTGGCCGTACTCTATATGGCGGCTATGGCCGACGTCGCATGGGCGGCGGACGAAGCAACGCCGGCACTGGGGTTGTCGAACCTGGTCTATACGGCATCTGCCAAATCGCTCACCATGCTCTTTGTGACCGCCGTTGTTTTGGAGAGCGCATTTGCGGTCATCTTTAACTGGCGCGTCTTTCTCGCCTATTTCGACACAAAGGGCGTGAAGACCATCGTCATGATCGTGATCTCGGCGATCGTCGTATTCTATTTCAAGCTTGACGTATTTGCGAGCCTGATAGCCGCCTTCAGCGTTCCAAATCCGAGCGCTGATGCTGCAGGCGTTGCAGCGAGCCTGCAAAGCCAGGTCAAGGAGACATCCGATACGGTGTCGAAGCTCATAACTGCTCTGGTGCTAGCCGGCGGCAGCAGCGGTGTCCACAACATGATGTACGCTCTCGGCTTCAGGAGCAACCGGGACACGGAAACGACTTCCAAACCCGAACAGAGCGAAGCGTGGGTGTCGGTATCAGTTACCCGCAGGACCGTTGACGGTCCCGTCCTCGTCAGCGTGCAGAAGCTTGACCCGGCGCCAGACGGGATTACACCGCTTGCGCTTGCCGGTTCCGTAAAATTTCGGCGGCCGGCGCTCAAGGAACTCCTGATGCGCAACCTCAACCGGTTTCCGCAGAACGGCGGCTATGTCGTCGAGCCCGAGAAAACCTATCTCATTCAGGCGACAGGCGACAAAAGAGGCGACTCGTCAACTCAACTCACCTCACCGCCGCGCTATTACAAGTTCGCTCCACGTGCGATCGTCGATCTCGACATAGTTCTCTAGCGGCAACAACCAAATGCGACGCACTGACTGCGTAGCGATCGTGGTCCTGTTCGCCGTTCATCAGAGGAACTCGCGCGGGAAAAGATCGATGCCCAACTGAAAACATCTGACAGACCACCCCAATTGCGGATGGGTTACTCCGACATTCTGCGAGAAAAACTTTCCAATGCCGTGGCGTGTCCCGAGATGCTTAAATGTCCTCCACTCCGGCCAGAAGCTGAACACGAAGATGACCTCTCGTTCGAACGGTTGGTTAGTCCTGCGCTGGAGGTTTACCGCTGGCTTTTCCGAATGGTTGGCGAAGCCTGGATGTGGGTCTCCCGGCTGTTAGTGGAGGACGAGCAGGTCTCTGCGATCATCAGCGACCCGTTGGTAGAGATCTATTCTAAGTCGAACTGCATTTTCGAAAGGAGCGCGAATGTGAATTGTTGTTTGGTTTGGTCAAGGATGAAATCGGCCGCGGAATAGGTCGCCGAGCGGCGACCTGGGTGTCGTCGACCGCCTGGGCGCACCCTATCGATCGCCTTTGGCTGCACACTTGCCATCATGATCATCCGAACGCCTCGCCTTCTATCAGGAGGCAGGCTTTGTGCCTTAGGCATTTATGGTTGAGGTTACGGACGATCCCCGGCTGACCGGCATTTTGCCGAAAACAGCTGCCCCGCATACCGCCCGGCCGTATGGCAGGAAGTCATTGAAGGATCGTTCGATCAATATCGAGCACACTGATCGTCGGCTATCATGAAATCTTTCAACGGATTCTTCCGGAGCTGGCGTTACGGACGATCTACGACAGGCCGATCCATGTGACCCAACCTGGAAGCTTTACCCCGCCTATCTGACGGTGACGATACATCGACGCCAGCTTTCGAATACGTCACCGGTAGAAGCGATTATAGATCGTCTATTGTCAGCATCCGCCGCATCCCATGGTTGATTCCTAGCGAGAGAGATCGACTACTTTTGATTATGCTAATTTTCAAAAGCCGCTATGATGCGATCGCAAGACACGGTGCGCTCCATCCACTTTCAGCGTTGAGTCTTTATAGTCGCTTCGAGGTCGCATTGCAGCGTTCGCCATGCGGTAACTGGGGGGTACAATGACCATCTGGCAGTATGGCGACGTATCGCGTGATGAAATGTGGTTTCACAAATGCAGGTTCTGCTCATCACCGATGACGCAAGTCTTTTCGGAGCATCACGAAGAGGACCCCCCTACCTTCATGCTTTACACCAATCCCGGTGACCGCGTCAGCGGCTTAAGGACCATCGAGTGGTGCAGATTGTGCGGCTGGTGGAAGGCCACCGATTTCTATGACCGCGAAATAAGGGTGACCTTGCCTTTCGCAATTAGGCGCGTGGTGGAGGGCGCAGCTGGCAGTCTGAGAGAGCTCGATCTCAGCGATCTCAATCTTCCGCTGGACGAGGTTCGCAAATACCTCGTGGCAAAATATAAATCTCGCTTCGAAATGAATCCCCGGTTGTTCGAACACACTGTTGGCAGCGTGTTTCGAAGCCTTGGTTATGAGGCCTTGGTCACAGCCTACTCCGGTGACGAAGGCATCGATGTGGTGCTTGAGAAGGACAGCCGCCAGATCGGAGTACAAGTCAAATGCACGAAGCGCTCTATCAACGTCGAGCAAATACGCAGCCTTGTCGGAGCGCTTGTTTTGAAAGGAATGACGGAGGGAATTTTCATCACGACGTCCTCATTCCAGCGTGGGGGCAAAAGAACAACCGCGCTTGGAAAGGTTCGTGGATACAGGATCAAGCTCGTTGATGCACCCCGATTTTATGACGCGTTGAAATTGGCGCAAGCGGCGTCAGTCCCTGAAAACATGCGCGAGGGCGCTGGAGAATATTTCAGGAAAATGAAGATACTCTCCGACGAACCTCCGCTGTACTGGTGAACTAATCCCCCTATTGCGGGATTCTCGCACCCTCAATTTCAGTCGGCACGTGCCAAGCTGGTCGGGCTTCTAGTGCGCGACGCCTACTCACGACCGAGATCTGGCATAGCCTACCGTGAATGGGATGACGACAGCGCCGAGGGTGCTCAAATATGGGGAACGCGAGAGCTGGCTAACCACTTTTCGGAGAGCCTGACCGAGTTCGGCACCAATCCGGAGCCTTCGCTGAGGCGACGGCACGGAGATCGTCATTCCAGTCAACGCCGGCGGGCTTCAGCCTTTTAAAACCGCACTCGATTTCCGCAGCGACAGACCGCAATCGACCAGCATAGGCCTCCCCCTGACTGTCGCGGTCGGTCGCAGCCACGAGCAGGCAATCCGGCCCGACCAATTCGCTGATCGCACTCTCGGTCGAAGATGAAATCGCCCTCGCGCTCCGGAAACAAGCCGTAGCCCCACCACAGATGGCTACCTTCGGGCTGAGCGATGATTTCTGGCTGGTGAAAGATCGACAATGATAGCAGCCAGCTCGAATCTACCAAACTCACCAGCCCGCCACGCCCTGTCTCGCTACCCGTCAGGACAAACATCTCATCGAGGAATGCGGTATCCGACGTGGTGACGGTAAAGGTCAACCAATGTGAATCTGCCACACGGTCCTCCCCGAAGAAGATTTCGGGCCGTCCGAATAACGTGCGCTCCTTGGCCAAACGCTTCCAGATCTCCCAGGATCGGCCCTTGCGCATCGGCAATACAGGATCTGTCATGGATCCCACAGCAAGGTCAGTCGCCTGTGATCCGAAGGTGACCAGCACGAGATCGTCGGGGGCGATCTCGATTGTCGTCGGCACGCCGTCCTGTTCATAGTCGAGGCGGCTTGCGGTGACGCGGTCCGGCAATGGTGCCAGGCCAATGTTCGTGACGAAGGCGCGGTTTTGCAGGTTCACGCCGTGTTTGCGAAGCCAGTCGACCAGCGGGACGATGAACGCCTCATACTGATTATGGGGGTGCGCAATATATTGGCCATATCAGATAGGTCGGGAAACTGATGCAGCGTGCGGTTCAGATAGCGCCGCAGTTCTGCGGCGCTATGCTGGGGTAACGACCCCATAATCGTCGAGTACATGAGCCAAAACTCGGTCGTGAAGAACCTCGAGGAAAAGAACTCGTCAATGCGTCGGTCCTCCGATCTCGCCTCTGGCGTAAGCATCAACCGAGCCAGGTCGAAGCCGTCGCGCAAGCCAAGCCCGAAACGCGGACCGTGGATGCGATGGCCATCCCGATCGAGAAGCCGCGCCCTGTTGTTAAAAGCACGCTGCTTATTGAACGCGAAGAATTCCTCCTTGACGGAAACCGTCGGATCGCGTGTCGAGGGGACATTGCCAAGCAAGTCGAAGGTACAGCAGAATTCGGCATCGAAGACGGAACCGGCCGGCAAGATATAGCCGCTTTGCGGCCCCCGTCCAATGAGAGCCCACCTCCCATGTGCTCATCCGCTTCGTAAATGGTGATGTCTCGGCCGGGCACGCCTGCGTTCCTGTTTTCAGGCCGTCAATGCCGAACAACAAACGCGCCTCGATCGCCTCGCCTCGATCCTCGGCGAAGGTGCGCTTCTCTATGGCCTTTATTGCCCCTCAACCGCGGATGTGCCAGACGAAATCCGCACCAAAATTCGCGCCCTTCACACACGTAATTTGAATGATCACATCTTCGATTACAGCACCGGGCTTGCACTTAGAGACACGTTGATAGCCACCGGTGGAATCGATGCTGGTATCTGGCTGCGACCGATAAGAAGCAAGCCCAAGGACCTATTCGGGCTGCACGGGGAGGCATTTCGTACGGCTCTGCCGTTCACCTGGTTTATCATCGAGCATTTTATGCCGCGCTCCCATCATGGGTCCAGCTTGACACGGAATGGTTCGGCTATCGTCGAACACGACAATGATCGCGTCAGGCGCATCGTCACCGGGGACGAACGGGCCATCCGCGAACTAATCGACGAAGTGCGCGAGGCTGGCGAAGAGGCCGAACCGCCCGCTACCATTACGATTCTTCCGCGCCACACAATGACCGTTAAGGTAAGCGTTGGTAAATCGCTTTCGTCGGAGACCGCACGCGTTTACATCGACTAAGCCCGCAAACACCCGAGAGGAACGCGCCTGCTCGTCGGCTGATATTCCCGTTCGGCAAGTCATAGAGGTCGTGAGAGCGTTGTTTGCGTGTCCACCCATGAGCGTGAAAGCTGTTCTTCAATCGGAGATCAGCGCCGATACTAAGCGTACCTTCATAATTCCAACGCTAGATTTGCCATGTCCTCACGTGTCCAGTGACAAACGACACTCTCGATCAACTGTCCGCGGAGATATTTGCAGATATCCTTGTATCGCTGCTCATCATGACTCTTGTGTCCGACCCCTGAAAACGCAACTGTGTGCGGCGAGACTGTTTTTAAGAAAGCGGCCAAAACGTCGCGCGCATGCGTCAACCCTTGCGGGAACCAGAGGTGGTGGGGCCATTTTAAGAAACCGGCCCTGAGGACAGTCGGGCCGAGGGCCATCATCATTGACCGCAGGGTTGTTGCACTAAGATCGTCGGTCAGGAGCACGCTTGTACCGCGATGGGCAAGCTTGACCAAAAAACCGGAATCGTTTGGCGAGACTGCATCGGTGGCGTGATAAAGTGAGATTTCTGCCTCATCGCCGAGATTAAGCCTCCATCCCTCAATGCCGTCGAAATACCCAGGTAATGGCTTGTCGAGGTCGATCAACGGGGTGATTTCGGGTCGTTTGATGTGAATAAGGCTGTCCGTGGAGACGACTTTGTAGCCTGCTGCATTGAAGGCATCTTTAACGGGATTAACCCTCTCCGGTCGCCGCGCATCGGCGAGCGACGTTCCGATGATCACTTCCTGGATTTGAAATTTAGCAGCCAGCAGAGCGGTCAAACCGCCTAAATGATCCTGGTCTGTGTGGGTTACAACCAATCGGATCGGAGGCTCATCCTTCTTGTAGTTGCGGCGAACGTACCCTCTCACTCTATCGACGATGTCGGATCCAAGACCGGTGTCAATGATCATCAAGCTGCCGTCGGGCAGGCTCACAACGTTCGCATCACCGTTGGTCGAGAGGTTGAGGATCGCGACATCGAGCCCCTTGTCGCCCTGGCGTTGGATTGAACGAATATGCACGTCCTCTTTATTCTTGGCTTTGACCTGGGCTCCGGCCGCGAGGCGCAACTCCAGGGCGCGTGCGGTCTCCGCTTTCACGCCGGCGTCTGCCAGAAGATCGTCCGTATCCTTCAATTCGTCATCAACCAGCCAAAGTCTGCCGCTTATGGGCGCAAGCTTGTCCTTGCGAACCTCCGATTTATCCAGAATTCGGGTCTCAATTTCCCCATTTTCAATCCATTGGAAGCAGAGCTTGTCCTCGCTCGCGGTGACTTTGACAAGACGGTCCTCGCGGCGAGCAACGTCAAGGGCTTTCGCCAAACCGATCCGCTGTTTCCAAACCTCGATGAGAGGGGCCTCTTCCGCAAGACCGGCGTCCGCGCCCGAAAAGCGTTCGCAGTGCAACTCCTTGAGGACAGATATATCGATTCGCCCGGATGTCAGCGCCAGTTCACCGAGGTCCGATAGGGCGAGGATACGGAGCGCATCGTCAAAATCGCTTTTTGCACTGTCTCGAATAGCGGGAAAGGCTGACCAGTTTGGATCCATTTCCGATTGTCTGCTCCCGCTCCGATAGGCCTTTAGCAGTGCCGCGGTCGCGCCACCTTCACTGACTTGCCAATTACCATTGAAACCAACGGCTTTGAGTGATTTAGCAACCGTATTCAGCTGCTGTTGCGTTGGAAGAAGTGCCGTGGAAAGCCTGAACCAGTCGAAAATTTGTTCGTTGTCGATCTGCTCAGGTGACAGGCGGAATGCTCTGGCTGGCAACAATGCCAAAGCAACTCGCGTATTTACGTGATCGATGGGAGCCGAAGGCATCTGGGCTCCTTCCGGCGCGTCGCCGAAGATGCTCCATTCGAATTCTTGCCTTTGTCTTTCGAGCGCATTTGCTGCCGATTGGCCCTCCGAGCCGGTCTCCAGCATAACCTGCCTCAACCCATCGAAAGCTGCAGCAGCCTCCTGTAGATCCGCACGTTCAGACCATTGTGTCGCGATGGTGTCAACGTCGCTTTGGTCAGTGCCTGCGAGTGCCAGACCAGCCACCGCGAGGGAATAGGAATAGGTCTGGTCAAGCGGCGTCACGGCCAGACTGTGAGCCGATCCGTCATCCTCGTCCTCACCTATGCCACTGAATGCTAACCAAGGATCGGCACCCGACACCGCCTGACTCAGACTGCGCTCGTCGATCTTCTTGTTTCCCTGATAGCGTGACACCATGACGTTTCCGGAAAACGCGCGCAGATCCGTCTCCTCGAACGGGGCTTTACGGCCTCTATCAATACAAAAGGCCGGCAATGTGTAAGAATCATCCGGACCTTCTCCATGTCCGAGCGGAAACGAGCCTTTGGGAGGCTCTCCACCTCCCCCACCCCCAATCCAGTAGGTCCCGACCGGAATACGCATGCGCTGAACATCGGTTGCTTGCGCATTCACGGGGTGGCAGATCAGAATAGCGAACAGGCAAATTATGCTGAGGACCGGGCGGAGCCACGCCGTTCTTGTCAGAGACGCACCATCCATCAAAAATCTCCCACAACCATAAAGACGATTGTAGACTCGAATACAACTTCGTACCATTCGCCCAAGACAGGTACTTTCTTTACCTTCGGACTAGTACGTTTTACGGACGCGATTTCGAAATGGCTTATACAAAAGTGCTATGTCGCCATCGCGACGATTGGGTCTGTGTGCCGTCTTCTTCCAGTAGGATGAGCACCGGCCGAAGTCTCAAGAAATTTCGGTTGAGTGTTCCACCTCGCCGACGCCACTCGGCGTCTTGCTGAACGATTGACCTGTCATTTCCCAATTGCTTCCTGCAGGGCAGGCGACACCCGGGTTTCTCTCGAAGGTCAACCGGCTTTGGGAGGCCATACCTCCGACGCTTTATCGATCGTGGCGATGATCGCCTTGATGAGATACGAACTGGCGCCCCCGTCTAAGGTCAGGGACCATCAACTCGAATACGCAATAACGCAGGAAAGGGACCCATGTCGTTCTATCGGTCGGGAAACAGGATTCTGACAATCAGCTCCAATTGGCGAGGCACTGGGATGTCATGCCGCTATTGAAGTTGTTCAAACTCCGAACACGCGTGGATTTTATGCTGATTCACTCAAGTCGGGGCAAACAACCATGGAAGGCGCGCAATTCCTCCGGTTTGTCATTCAAATGTCTTGCCTAGCCTTTGATAGCCCCCGCCGTCATCGAACCCGAAATCTGCCGATACATCAGCAGGCCAAGGAAGACTGGAGGCAAGGCGCCGAGGACCATGACCGCAGACGCTGTGCCCCACTGGACGCCGCCGCCGCTTGCCGCAAAGAAGAACGATGCACCGACCGTCATCGGAACAGCCTTGTTTGTGGTCAGCATCAAACCGAAGAGGAACTCGTTCCAGGCGGTGATGAAGCCGAAGATGAAAGTCGTCACCAGTGCAGGCCGCACAACCGGCCGGATGATGCTGAGCATGATCTGCCACGAACTTGCCCCGTCTACCCTCGCCGCCTCGTCCAGTTCGAGCGGAACGTCGGAAATCGCATTGACGAGGATGACGAGCGCCAGCGGCGTGTTGACGATGGTCAGGATCAGGCCGAGACCAAGCTGAGTGTCGAGCAGGCCCAGAAACTGGTACATCATATAAAGCGGGATTGCGAATATGATGAGCGGTACGGCACGCAGATTAATGACGATCGGCAGCAGCGTGTGTTTGCCCACCTCGCTCCTTGCAATCGCATAGGCCGCCGGAAAGGCGAGCAGGATCGCAAGTCCGGTGCCGATCAGGGAAGCGACGGTGCTGTTCCAGAGGTAGGAATAGATGTTGAAACGATCGGTCTGTGTCAAAACCCGCAGGTAATTTTCAAAGGTCGGCTGGTTGATCCATAAACCGGGATTGATTGAAAGTTCGCGCGCGCTTTTGAACGACGTGACGAGCGTGACGATGACGGGAAAATTCATTGCGAGAGCGGCGACAGCAAAGACGATCCAGCGGAGCGCGTTCATCATGGCTTATGTCCCCCTGCGGCGGGCAAGCCAGTTGAGGCCATAGAGTACGGCCAGCGACGTCAGGAAGAGGACGACGGAAGCCGCCACCGCCTTGCCGATCGCGCCCTCCTTGAAGAACGCCTGATAGATGTAGATCGACAATGATGTTGTCGAGCCGCCTGCACCGCTGCCGGTCAGCGCATAAACGTTGTCGAAGACGCGAAAGCCGTCGATGAAACGGATGAAGAAGGCAATCACCAGCGTCGGCAGCATCAGCGGCAATTCGACGAACCAGAGAACCTTGATGGCCGAGGCACCGTCGAGCGCGGCGGCTTCCCGCACGTCGATCGGCACTGCGACATAGGCCATGTAAAAGAGCAGAAAGGCGAATGGTGTCCATTGCAGTGTTTCGACCACGATCAGCGTCCAGAACGCATGAGCGACATCGAGGAAAGCCGGACTGTCGCCGAACCACGCGAAGAGATAATAGGGCACCGGCCCGGCAAATTCGTGCAGAACGAGCCGGTACATTAGGCCGATCATGGCAGGCGCTACCATCAGCGGCAGCATAAGTGGCGCCATCAATACAGATCGCTTGGAAAGAAGAGGCGCCAGGAAGATTGCTAGAAACAGCCCGAGCAGGCATTCGATAAGCGCCGTGAGAATGCCGAAGCGCAGGGAAAAGGACGTGGCGCGCCAGAAATCTCGGTCGGAAAGCACGGCAAGGTAATTGCCGAAGCCGCTCAGCGTCGGACTTCGCAGGGTCTGGAAGTCGACGGTCGAGACCGAATAGATGAGATTGATGACTGCAGGAAAGCCGAGAAACAGCAACAGGAACCCCACGAGCGGCGTGAGATAGGCCCTTGCCTCGGCACGTTTTATGATAGCCATTTCGATCCGCCGGATGGGCCGGACGCCTTGCAATGAGGCAAGGCGTCCGGCGGGTATCACTTCTTCAGGAGGTCCTGCATTCCGGCCTTGGTGTGAGCCAGCGCGTCGTCGAGGTTCTGCTGACCTGACCAATAGCCGGTGAACTCCTTCGCCTGCAGTTCATAGACGGAGAGTGCGTTGGCCGACGTCGCACCGTTCATCACGTAGCCGTATTTGCTGGCGAACTCGCCGAGCTTGACGAGATCCGGTCGTTCCTTGGCCACTTTCGCCACCACGTCAGGCGCGAGGGCTGGAGAACCGCCCTGTCGGGCATAGAGCAAGGCGGCATCCTCGGTCGTCAGCCATTTCAGGAATTTGACTGCGCCGTCCTTGTTCTTTGCGTTCTTGTTCAGGCCGAGGCCGAGGCCGTGAATATGATCGGCGCGACCATCCGGCCCGGCCGGCGGTGCTACGATGCCGGTGACTTCAGCAACGGCAGGGTTTTTCTCCGCACTGGTGAGATCTGCGGCAGCAGCGTTCCACTGAAGTGCTGTTGCGGCCTGCCCGGAACCGAAGGCCGCATTTGTCTCGGCATATTCGTAACTCAACGAATCCTTAGGCGAAGCGCCAGCGTCGTAAAGCTTCTTGTAGAGTTCGAGACCGGTCTTGTAAGCGTTGGAATCGACAGTGACATTGCCCTCCTCATCGGTCCAGTTTCCACCATAGGAGCGTGGCAAGGACTGAAACACCATCATGTTGAAAAGCAGGTTCTTCATCTGCAGGACGGTGCCGTAACGGACTGGGCTTTCGGAATTCACCTGCTTGGAGAAATAGAGAGCCGTCGCCGCCCAGTCGTCCCAGGTCCAGCTGTCTGGATCCTTCGGCTGCAATTCCTTGCCGAGATACTGCTTGGCGATTTCTGCATACTTCTTCTTGGCCGCATCGTCCTTCATCAGCGCATCGATCAGATCTTTGCGATAATACATGAAGTGCAGCGACAGGTCCGTCGGCACGCCGTACTGCTTACCGTCGAACTGCATCGTCTTCAGAACGGAATCGCCGAACGTCTTCGCAGCGCCATCGCCGAGATCGACAGGCTCCATGTAGGGCGCGTAGCGGCCGATCGAGTAGGTGGCAACGAGGTTGATGTCAAACGCGGTCGATCCCGCTGCCATGTCGGCCTGCAATTTGTCGAAGAAACCTTCTCGATTGAAGAACAGGAGCTCGACCTTGTCGGCGTCGCTGATGCCGGCTGTTTTATTGTACGTTTCGACAGTTGCGCGGAGCGCCGTTTCTTCCGAGCCGCCAGGCCAGCCGAGAACGGTCACAGTCGCATTCGAGGTCCCTGGTAGAGCAACGCTTGCCAGAAGCAGGGCAAGCGCGGATAAGGTCTTTCTTTTCAATGTCATCGTAGTTCCCTCTTTTTTGTTAGGTTAGGATCGATGTCTTCCGGAATTCATCAGTTACCCAGCACTGCAAGGCTCGCCACGCCAATGATGCCTGCACGGTTACCGAGCTTGGCGGGCACGAGAGAAGGCGTCAGCCTGATATCGACACCCACGAAGCAATCACGCATGCGATCGAGATAACCCGCTGCAAGGCCGATACCGCCGCCGATGACGATACGTTTCGGATCGAGCATCATCTGGATGTCACGGCAGAGCGTAGCCGCACGAAATGCCGATTGCGAGACGATCGTGGCAGCCCAAGCCTCGCCTTTGTTGGCATGTTCGAAAACCTCGGCGGCAGTTCCCGGATGCCCTGCTTTTGAGGCCTCGGCAGCCATCCACCGGCCGGACGTCTGATCTTCAAGCGGCGATTGCCCCGCGGACGGACCGCGGATCAGCCCGAAATGGCCGGCAAGCCCGGTCAGTACGCGACCATTGACGATAATGCCGCCGCCGATGCCGGTCGAGATGGTGAGGAATACCAGATCCCCACCCTCGCCGGCACCGAACCGATACTCTCCCCAAGCCGCCGCCTGTGCATCGTTGATCGCAAAAGCCGGTTTGCCGAAAGCAATCCTTGCCTTGTCAACCAGTGGGTATCGGTCGGGAATTCCGAGCGTTGCCGGATTGAGCGCAGACCAGCAACCGTCTTGGATGAAGCCGGTAACCGCAATGCCGACGCGGGAATAGCGATCGGCCCATGATTGAGCAGAGCTGGCGATCGCGGCAAGCCATGTATCGGGAGCAGCCTCCCGTGCTGTCGGCACCGTCATTTCATCCAGCACTTCGCTGCCTCTGACCAGCGCTGCCATCGTCTTCGTGCCGCCGATATCGATGGCAAGGGTCGTTTGCGTACCTTCGGCATCATAGGCCGTAGCAACGGCATCGCGGAACCACGACGTGACGTGCTCGGTGCGCGTGATCGCCGAGCCCACGACCACGGCGAAAGCCCCGGCCTCGGCTGCGCTTGCTGCCTGCTCAGGCGTGCGGATGCGGCCCTCGGCAATGACATAAGGTGTGAGCGTGCGCATCGCGGTGATCAGGTCGATATCCGGATCGATCGGTTCGGGCCCACCGACATAGCCGGAAAGCGTCGTTCCGACGAAGTCGACCCCGGCCGCCAAGGCGCTACGCGCATCTTCAAGGCTCGAGCAGTCGGCCATTGTCAGCTTGCCGCGTGCTCTGACCGCCTTCACCAGAGCCTCTACGGACGCCGGCCGCACACGATCCGTGGCGTCGAAGGCGATGATGTCGGCGCCGGCATCGACCAGAGCTTCGGCATCGGCAACGAAGGGTGTGATCCGCACGGGGCTGTCATCGAGGTCGCGCTTGACGATGCCAATGATCGGCACGTTCACGGCGGGACGTACAGCTTTTACGTAGCCGACAGATTCGATCCGCAATGCGCTAGCACCGGCATCGACGGCGGCTCTCGCAAATCCGATAACGAAGTCAGCGGTGTCCGTCGGCCCGCCGGGAACCGGCTGGCAGGAAACGATAAGGCTTTTCTTGATGTCGTCGCGCTGCAATCGTGACACTCCATTTCAGCATCACGATAATTGGAAAGTACCAGATTACAACCAGTTTATAACTGGTATCATCGCGTCAGCTCGAACACGAAGTCGTAAACGTCGCCCTTGTAGCGGCTCTCGCAATATTCGACGATCTGACCATCGCCAAGGAAGCAGCGGCGCTCCGTCATCAGCAGAGGTGCCCCGGCATCGCAATCGAGATATTGCGCATCCTCCGCCGAGGCCGCCCGCGAGCGCATGCGCTGAACGGCGCGCTGGGGAAGAAAACCGCGCGCCTCCAGCGCTTGGTAGAGGGAGTCGCCGACCAGATTCACCGAAGGGATAAAGCGGACCGGGACAGTCGATATCTCGACTGCTATTGGCACGCCATCGGCCGTGCGAATGCGCTTCATGCGTAGGATGTTGCTGTTTCCAGCAACCCCGAGTGCCATCATTTCCGTGGGAGAAGGCCGGCTTATCTGCTTGGAAAGCCAAATACATCCGGGAGTAAGCCCACGTGCAATTATGTCTTCCGAGAAGCTGGTAAGCGTGGAAAGAGACTTTTCGACACGCGATCCGACCTCGGTCTTGAAGCCGTGGCGGCGATTGAGGAAGCCCTCTTCCTCAAGCAGCGCCAATGCCTTGCGTATCGTCACACGCGAGAGCGACAGCGTCTCCGCAAGCACGCGCTCTCCCGGCAAAACGGCACCGGCCTTGAGCGTATTTGAGAGGATCGCAGTTTCCATCGCCAATTTCAGCCGCTTGTAGAGCGGCAGATCGGATGCCGATGCCTGTAATTCCCTGCCGATCACGTCGATCAGTTCATCCGTAGCCATGACTTTTCCGGTGCCCTCAAATTTTTTCTGCGCAACCCGTCTGGATCTATACTGGTATTAAAGTGCGAGGGCAATTCCCTGGCTGCCGATCGGATCCAAGCCGGAAATCCGAACTTGCCCATTTGACAGATATCCTACAAGTGGATATGTGGTTTTCATCTTATCGGCGAAGCGAAGAGAAGATCAGGCATGGCGTTGAAATCGATGAAGCCGCTGACACGCGCACCGCTGCTGCATGTATCCGTGCAGGAAAGCCTGCGCGCTTACATCCATGATAACGGCCTGGCACCGGGGACGCTGCTGCCGGCCGAGGGAGAGCTCGCCACCCAGCTCGGCGTTAGCCGCAATTCGCTGCGCGAAGGCATCAAGGCGCTGGAATCACTCGGCGTCCTGGAGACGCGGCGCGGAGTAGGCATCTTCGTGAAGGCTTTTTCCTTCGAGCCGCTTCTGGACAACCTCGCCTACGGCCTTGGCGGGGCGCTGCGACAGATCGAGGAAGTGATCGAAATCCGCCGCACACTTGAGGTGGGCTTGATCGGCAAAACGATCGAGGTGATCGGCGAGGAAGACATCGCCGAGTTGCGTGCGGCCGTCAATCGTATGCGCGCCCATGCGGAGCGCGGTGAAACTTTCGCCGAGGACGATCAGCTGTTCCACCGGCTGCTGTTTCGYTGCCAGGACAATGAAACGCTTGTGCGGCTGATCGATGTCTTCTGGCTCGCCTTCTACAAGGCGTCGGATTTCGTCAACCTCGACAATGCCGATCCAATGGCGACCTGGCGTGATCATGCCGCGATCGTCGATGCGATCGAGGCAAAGGATCTGGAGGAGGCGCGCAGGCGTCTGGATCGTCACTACGAGGGGATTGCCCGGGTGATTGCCAACAACAAGACAAGTTCAAACGTGGGAGGAACACATGAAAAGACTGTCTAGATTATCCATTATTGCGCTTGGCGCCATGCTGTCGACGGTTGCCGTGCCGGCTCTTGTCGCTTCGGGTGTCGTAACCCAGGCCGAGGCCGCCACTCTGTCCGGGGGCTTCGATGTCGGTCCCGGCGGCTTCCAGGGCAACTTCAATCCGCTTGCCGCGACCTCCGGCTTCACCTGGCTCAACGTCTATTACGAGCCGCTGGTCACCTATGACCAGAAGCTG
Organism: Rhizobium sp. 01L419; assembly: GCF_056400025.1. Classification (NCBI taxonomy): domain Bacteria; kingdom Pseudomonadati; phylum Pseudomonadota; class Alphaproteobacteria; order Hyphomicrobiales; family Rhizobiaceae; genus Rhizobium; species Rhizobium sp. 01L419. The sequence continues at coordinate 63,980 of NZ_JBFTSM010000011.1, read as the reverse complement.
CAAAAGGTCGTCGGTGCGCTGGCAAGCTCCTACGAGGTCAGCCCGGATCAGATGACCTATACGTTCAAGCTGGCAGATGCCAAATGGCATGACGGCAAGCCCTTCACCGCCAAGGACGCGAAATTCACGATGGGCCTTGCGATGGATGCGAAAACCGGCTCGGTTCTCGCTGCGCGGCTGAAGGCCGTATCGTCCGTCGAGGCGCCGGATGACCACACTGTCGTCATCAAGCTCAGCACGCCGAGCGGCAGTCTGCTCGATACGATGACCAAGGTGATGATGCTGCCGGAGCACGCTCTCTCTTCGATACCGGCCGACCAGTTGGCAAAAAGCACGTGGTGGTCCACCACGCCGATCGGCACAGGAGCGTTCAAGTTCACCAAATATGTCTCGGATCAGTATGTCGAACTTGCAGCCAACACCGATTATCGCGGCGGCAAGCCCGCACTGGAACGCGTCATCAATCGCTATTTCGCCAATCCGGCCGCAGCGATTGCGGCGCTGAGATCCGGCGAAATCCAGTTCACCTATGTCGATTCCAACGACGTTCCGACCTTCAAGGACAACAAGGACTTCAACGTCATCGAAGGCGAGTCTTTCGTCGTCAACTATCTCGGCTTCAACCACGATTCTCCGATCTGGAAGGATGTGCGGGTCCGCAAGGCGGTGATGTATGCGATCAATCGCGATGCCATCATCCAGAGCCTTTACGGCGGCGCAGCCAAGCCCGCCAACTGCGCTTATGTCGCCGAACAGTTGATCCCGCAGGGCATCGACGCTTATGCCTACGATCCGGAAAAGGCCAAGCAGCTTCTGACTGAAGCGGGCTGGGAGCAGATCAACGGCGGCAAGCCGATCACGCTTCTGACCTATTACACGACACCGCTTGCAACCAACGTTCTTGCCGCTGTCCAGGCGATGCTCGCCCAGGTCGGCATCAACATCGTGCCCCGCGCCGTTGATACACCGACCTATAACAGCATCGTCCTTAACCCGAAGCCGGATGTTGCCCAGTTTCAGATGGTCTACGCCGGGCTGCAGAACGGGCCGGATGCGGGAAGCATCAATGTCGGCCTCAATGAGAGCCAGATCCCTCCGGCCGGACCGAACGTCGCCAGGGTTCGCATGCCCGACCTCAGCAAGGCGCTCGATACCGCACTTGCCGAGCCGGACAGTGCAAAGCGGGCTGCCGCCTATCAGGACGTCTGCAAGGTCATGAACACGAACCTTCCCTGGGCGACGCTCTGGGTGGCAAACCGCTACGGTGTCGTCTCGGCCAAGGTGAAGGATTTCGTCTGGACGCCCGCGCCGGGTGGCGGCCCATATCAGGCCGATCCGCAGAAATGGTCGATCGCCGAATAGGCGATTCCGCAAAGTTAAAGGGTGGCTTCGGCCACCCTGACAGACGGATTTACGATGCTCCGATACAGTCTCAAACGCCTGATTATAGGAATAGGCATGCTCATCGCCTTGAGCATGCTGATCTTCCTGATGCTGCGCCTGGCGCCAGGCGATCCGATCGATGCCTACATCGATCCGAACATACCGATGTCGCCATCAGACCTTGCCGATCTGCGTAGCAGGCTCGGGCTCGATCAGCCTTTGCCCCTTCAGTATCTCGGCTGGTTGCAGCAAGCGTTGATGGGCAATCTCGGTTATTCGATCAAGCGTCTCGATCAGCCGGTTCTAGGTCTTGTTTTGTCGCGGATTGGTCCGACAGTGCTATTGATGGGCACCGCACTCGCCTTCGCTATCGTCGCCGGCATCGCCTTTGGCGTAATCAGCGCCGTCCGCCGTAATTCTTTTGCCGATCTCTCGCTGTCTGTGGTCGCGCTCGCCGGCATATCTAGCCCTGCATTTCTCAGTGCACTGATCGGCCTTTATATTTTCTCAGTGCGGCTGCACTGGATGCCTTCAGGAGGCATGCTGACGCCGGGCGAGGAATTCTCCGTCAGCGATCTCCTTCACCACCTGATCCTGCCGGCCGCCCTTCTGTCCGTCGCGCAAGCTGCGTTGATCATGCGCTACATGCGCGCGTCGCTGCTCGAAGTCCTCAATCAAGACTATGTTCGTACGGCGCGCGCAAAGGGCGTTCACAAGTTTTGGGTGATCACCAAACACGCGTTGCGCAATGCGCTTCTTCCGATCGTCACGCTGGTCGGTTCCACCATCGGCCTAGCAATCGGCGGCGCCATTTTCATCGAGAGTGTCTTCAACTGGCCGGGCATGGGTCTCCTGCTCGTCGATGCTGTGCAGACCCGCGACTATCCGGTCATCATGGGGGCAACGCTCATCATTGGCGCTTGCGTTATTGTCGTCAATCTTCTGACCGACATCACTTATGCGGTCGTCGACCCGCGCATCAAGGTGGGCTGACATGCTGGCACGTTCTCCTCAGCGCCGTAGCCCAGGGCCACTTGCCCGCGCCCTCGGACGCTTCCTGCACAACCGTGCCGCCGTTGCCGGCGTCTGCATCGCTATCCCGGTACTGCTGTTGATCCTCTCCTATCCGCTGTGGTGGACCTTCCGGCCGAATGACATCGATCTCCTGGCGATGAACAGCGGCCCGACGACAACGCATTGGTTCGGAACCGACGGTGTCGGCCGTGATGTCTTTGCACGGGTGCTGGAAGGCGGCAGGATTTCGCTCCTGGTCGCCGTCGCGTCGACCGCCCTTTCCGCTGTTATCGGCTTTCTCTTCGGAGCCATCTCAGCGCTCGCGGGGCGCTGGGCTGATGCTATCTCCATGCGTTTCGTCGATCTGGTGATGACCCTGCCGCCCGTGATCTTTCTACTCGTGCTTGCCTCGATCGCCGGCACCGGCATCTGGCCGACCGTGATCGTCATCTCGCTGCTTTCATGGCCGCTGCTTGCGCGCATGATCCGCTCTCGACTGCTGGAATTACGCGAGCGCGACTTCGTCATGGCCGCCCGCGGCATGGGCGCCGGCATTAGCCACCTGCTCTTCCGTCACGGCCTGCCGAACTCGATCGATATCCTTGTGGTCTACGCAACGCTGCAGATCGCCAATGCCATCCTGCTCGAGGCGGGCCTGTCCTTCCTCGGCCTGGGCATCGCGCCGCCGGCGGCAAGCTGGGGCAACATGCTGAATGCGGCCCGTTCGACGGCCGTGCTCGAACAATACCCGTGGCAATGGCTCTTCCCCGGCGCCGCGCTGATTCTTGCCGTGCTTGCGATCAACTTCATTGGCGATGGCCTCAGAGATGCCTTCGACCCACGTGCCGAACTGAACTGACAATCGAAAGAAAGAGAATATGACCAAATTCAAGGGTGTTGTTCCCCCCGTCGTCACGCCGCTCAATCCGGATCTCACCGTCGACTACCCCTCGTATACACGGGTGCTGGAACATCTGATCGATGCCGGCTGCCACGGCGTATTCGTGCTGGGCTCGACGAGTGAAGTCATCTTCCATGACGAAAAGACCCGGCGGGAAATCATCAAGCATTCCGCCAAGGTGGTAAACGGGCGCGTGCCGCTAATCGTCGGCGTCATCGATCCGACCACGGATCGTGTCATCGCTCATTCGAAGGTCGCAAAAGCAGCCGGCGCCGATGCGGTCGTGGTGACGGCACCCTTCTATACCGTCACCAGCCAGCCCGAGATCCTCGATCATTTCCGGTATATCCGCGACGCGGTGGATGTTCCGCTGGTCGCCTACGACATTCCTGTCTGCGTGCACGTCAAGCTGCAGCGCCAAACGGTCGTGACCCTTGCCAAGGAAGGCACCATCATCGGTCTCAAGGATTCCAGCGGTGACGACGGTAATTTCCGCTATGCGCTTCTTGACCTTGCCGAACACAAGGATGTCTTCCTGATGACCGGCTCCGAGATTGTCGTCGACAACGCCCTCCTGATGGGCGCCCATGGCGTTGTTCCCGGCATCGCCAATGTCGATCCGCACGGATATGTGCGCCTTTGGGATGCCGCCCAGCGTGGCGACTGGGTCGCGGCCAAGAAGGAGCAGGAGCGGCTTTGCCGCCTCTTCGAAATCGTTTGGGTCGCGCAGGGTCGCGTCAGCGGGGGCGCTTCAGGCATCGGTGCCTTCAAGACCGCCATGCACAGCCTCGGCATCATCGATTCCGCCGTCATGCCGCGGCCGCGCGCCTCTCTGAACGAAGCCGAGACGGCACGCATCGACGAGATCCTGCGTGCAACCGGCCTGCTGAACTGAGCAAGCAGATGAAACAGACCGCCGAACCCGTACTCGACATCAGGGGATTGCGAACGATCTTCCGCATCCGCGGCAGCGAGATCACGGCGGTCAACGATATCGATCTGACTGTTGCCGCCGGCGAGACGCTTGCGCTCGTCGGCGAATCCGGTTCCGGCAAATCGGTGACCAGCCTGTCGGTGATGCGGCTGCTCACCCGCAACATCGGCGTGATCGCAGCCGGCAGCATCCGTCTGACCACACGCTCCGGCGCGGTCCAGGATCTTGTGTCCCTCGACGAGGAGAGCATGCGCAGGATCAGGGGCGACGACATCGGCATGGTGTTCCAGGAGCCGATGTCGAGCCTCAATCCGGTTTTCACGATCGGCGACCAGATTGCCGAACCGATCCGTATCCATCGCGGTGCAAACCGTAAAGCCGCGTTGGATGCTGCCGTCACATTGCTTGAAAGTGTCGGCATCCCGGACGCCAGGCGCCGCGCCGGCCAATATCCGCACGAACTTTCCGGCGGCATGCGCCAACGCGCCACGATCGCCATGGCGCTGGCCTGCGATCCGGCGCTTTTGATTGCCGACGAACCGACCACGGCGCTCGACGTGACGATCCAGGCGCAGATTCTCGATCTGCTTCTCAAGCTGCAGCGCGAGCGTGGCATGGCGATGCTGTTCGTCACCCACAATCTCGGCGTCGTCGCCGAAATCGCCCATCGCGTCGCGGTGATGTATGCCGGACGGATCGTCGAAGAAGGACCGGTCGGCGAGGTTTTCCGCAATCCGAAGCATCCCTATACGATGGGCCTGCTCGCTTCCATGCCGCGCCTTGGCGATGCGTCGCGGATGAAACAGGCCGGTGAAAAGCTCTCTGCCATTCCCGGTATGGTTCCGAGCCTGATGAACATGCCGAGCGGGTGTGCCTTTGCCCCGCGTTGCAAATTCGCGGTCGATGCCTGTCGCGCCGCGGTTCCCGCCCTTGAAGAGATCAATTCGCAGCATCGCAGCCGCTGCATCAGATGGCAGGAGATCTAGATGAGCGAACCACTGCTCTCTGTCCGCGACCTTTCGAAACATTATACTTCCCGCGGCACGCGGCTGAATATTCTGCAGGGCATCTCCTTCGATATCGGCAAGGGTGAAGTCGTCGGGCTTGTCGGCGAATCCGGCAGCGGAAAGACCACGATCGGGCGTTCCGTGCTTCGGCTGGTCGAACCGTCATCAGGCAGCATCCGCTTCGACGGGAAGGAGCTGACTGACCTTTCGGCTTCGGCGCTGAGACGGCAACGGCCACGCATGCAGTATATTTTCCAGGACCCCTTCGCCAGCCTGTCACCGCGTATGACGATCGGCGAAATCCTCACTGAAGGTTTGAAGATCCAGGGGATCGGATCGGCGCGCGAAAGGCTAGAACGAGCGCAAGCAGCCTTGACCCAGGTCGAGTTGCCGGCCGATGCGATCAATCGGTATGCGCATGAGTTTTCCGGCGGGCAGCGCCAGCGCATCGGAATTGCCCGCGCCTTGACCTTGTCGCCGGAATTCATTGTGGCCGATGAACCGGTCTCCGCGCTCGACGTCTCGATCCAGGCGCAGGTGATCAACCTTCTCCGCGAATTGCAGCAACGGCTCGGCCTTACCATGCTGTTCATCTCGCATGACCTCGCCGTCGTCGAATACATTTGCGACCGGGTGATCGTGCTCTATCTCGGCCGTATCATGGAGATCGCGCCGAGCGCAGACCTCTATGCGAGACCGCAGCATCCCTATACGCGCGCCCTACTTTCGGCCATTCCCTCGCCGGATCCGGATGCCAGGCGCGACCGGCAGATCCTGAAGGGCGATATTCCAAGTCCGGCCAACCCACCGAGCGGTTGCGTCTTTCGCACGCGCTGTCCGAGTGCGCTCGATGCCTGCGCCGACGCAGTTCCTCAACTGCGGGAAGTCGCGCCGGGCCAGTTCAAGGCCTGCATTCGCGACGATCTCAACTGAACTGAAGTCACAGGGAAACAAGAGATGAACGCGAAGACGTCGCATCCGGCCATGCGCGGAAACTGGGCGAGCCTGCTTCTGCCGATTGCGGCCGACGACAGCATCGAATTCGACAAGCTGAGTGAAGAGATCGATATCCTCATCGAGGCCGGCGTCGACGGCATTTATTCGAACGGCACCGCCGGCGAATTCCACAATCAGACCGAGGAGGAGTTCGACAGGATACAAGCGTTGCTAGCCGAGCGCTGCGGCGCATCCTCGACGCCATTCGTGATTGGCGCCTGCCAGCCGGACCCGCTGATCATGCTAAACCGCGTCCGGCGCGCTTCTGAGTTCGATACCCTAGCCATTCAGGTAATATTGCCGGACTGGTGGCCGCTCACCGATGCCGAGGCGATCGATTTTCTGAGCCGTGCTGCGGAAATAGCCGACTGCATCCCGCTCATTCTCTACAATCCGCCACACGCAAAACGCGTCCTCACGCCCAAGGAACTGGGCGCCGTCTGCGCGGCAGTGCCCGGTATTGCCGGCATCAAGCTCGCCGATGGCAACAGCTCATGGTATGCCGAAGTCCGCCAACATCTGTCGGGGCTATCGCTCTTCGTTCCCGGCCATCATCTCGCAACCGGCACGAAGGAGGGTGTGGCGGCAGGCTCGTTTTCTAATGTCGCCTGCCTCAGTCCTCGTGGCGCGCAGACGTGGACGGCTTCAATGCGCGACGATATCGACGCCGCTCTCGATCTTGAGCGGCGGATCTGTGCGTTCATGGACAGGCACATCGTTCCTTTCCGCCAGAACCATGGGTACTCGAACGCCGCGCTCGACAAATTGCTGAGCGCGATCGGCAATTGGGGACCCGTGGGGACTCGTCTGCGGTTTCCTTACCGATCGATCGACGCCTCGGAAGCCGTGAGGTTGCGAAGCATTGCAATGTCTGAGCTCCCCGAGCTGTTTTACTGGTTCACAGTTTGAGGCGCGTTGGCGGTCTTGATCGGATTCGCACTCGCGACCAGCACGTTATGAATTCGGCGAAGGCATTGATTAGAAAGAGTCTCCCGCCCAATCTTCATGGCCGTGCCGGATACGGATCACGAATATGCTCCCGTCTTCAATGATGCGATACACTACAAGGTGCGCCTTGAACGGATGGATCCTGACAGGAGGAGAAATCTCATAGCGTTCGCGCGCCATTCTTGGGTTGGTGGCGATGAGTTCGAGCAAGGCAAAAAGCTCATCGTGATATTGCTTGGCAACGAGTACTCCGAAGATGCGGATGCCTTCTTCTGCAATGGAAACAACGTCCTCTTCCGCTTGGATCGAAAGGGTGAATGGCATCAAGCGCTTCCACGGCTGATCTCGGCTCGAGTGGTGGCTTCAGCAAACAATTCGTCCCTTGAACGGCTCCCAACGCCGCTTCTAATCCCGTCGTCGACAAAGCGCTGCATCTCGGCAATCTTATCCGTACGGGCTTGGTCTCTACGGATCAGGTCCCTGACATAATCGCTCGCGTTTGAGTATCGACCCGTCTTGGCCTGTGCTTCGACCCAGTCTTTCATGGGCGCTGGCAGAGATACATTCATCGTCGCCATTGGAGTCTCCTTGTTGCCTCAAGATAGGTGCTGATGGCAAAGTTTGTCAAACTGATGGTGAGGTTTCAATTCACGCTCTTGAGAAGGTTCGGACCAACGCTCAGCCATTATCAAGGCTTCTGGCCTGAAGGCGCCAACACGCACGTCAGTTTTTCCAATCCGCACCACGCGCGTCCCGGACAGTCGCCGCGATTTCCTCGACCGGCCGCCGAGGATCTCAGCTTTCACGCATCACGCAAACTATTCTGATTTCTTTGATGAGGGGCAACGCTTTCTCTCGAGCATGTCGGCGGTCCCCTCCCTCCCGACAACTCGATGAATGCTTTCCGGCGGAAGGTCGAGTTTGCGCTGGCGAGATGTCGCCAGATCGCTAGGATCGTGACACATCCGCCCCGACTGGGTTTCCGTTCAGGTTTTGATTTCAAGGCAGGGACCGAAATGAGGTTTGTTCTGTTCAATTCGGCGGGTGTATTCAGAACGTGCTGGAGGAGCGCTTTATGAATTCGATTGACTTGAAAGACAGGGTGACCGTCATCACGGGCGGGGCACAGGGGATAGGTTATGCCATCGCCGAAAGGGTGATCCAGTCCGGCGGGAAAGTTGCTCTCTGGGATTCAAATGGCAGTCGTTTGGCCGATAGTGCCCGGACACTTGGACCGAATGCCCGCGCATTCGAGGTCGACGTAACAGATTTCGAGCTCATCGGCAGGGCGGCGTCGGCGACAGAGGAGGTCTTCGGGAGGATCGATTGCCTGGTGAATTCGGCAGGGATTACGGGAAAGGTCAAACCGACGATCGAATACGATGTCTCGGAGTGGCGCAGTGTCGTAGACGTTTGCCTGACGGGCACCTTCAACTGCTGCCGCCATGTCGTGCCGGTCATGTTGAAACGAAATTACGGTCGGATCGTCAATATCTCATCGGTGGCAGGAAAAGAAGGCAACCCGAATATCGCGGCCTATAGTGCTGCCAAAGCAGGCGTGCTTGGCTTCACCAAGTCTTTAGGCAAAGAGCTTGCGAAGACCGGAATTGCCGTCAACGCCATTACGCCCGCCACAGCCAAGACGCCGATACTCGACGGCCTGACGCCGGAATTCATCGAATACATGCTGGTCAGGATTCCGCGAGATCGCTTCGCCGAACTTACGGAGATCGCGGCGATGACGGTATGGCTCCTGTCGGAGGAAAACTCGTTCACGACGGCGTCCACATTCGATCTTAGCGGCGGAAGAACGACTTACTAAGTGCATCAATTGCCGCCTCGCGGCACCCCAAATTGGCACAAGGCCCCGCCCTTAGCTTACCTGCCCGGCCGCGCCAGCGATCGAGCGATATCGATGATGTCGTCGCGGCCGGCCGTCGGGTCCTCCCTGTTCCAGGCGACACCGAGCCCGATCTTGAAGTCGACGCCCCTCGCCTTCCTCAGCTCGAACCCGCGGTTCGGCAGATCCTGCGTCCATTCCGGCACGAAGCCGATGCCAAGACCGGCCGAGACCAGCGACACCAGCGACACCAGCGAGAAGGTGTCGTCACAGGTGTAGGCGACATTGTCGGTCAGATCATGCTCCTCGAATTTTTCCGCAAAATAGCGCTCGCTGTAGGAGAGGTCCCGTCTCCGCTTTATTTGGCCATCGAAAGCGTCTATATAGCTAGACAGGCTAGCTAACTCGGAGCAGAACCATGGAATGGCAGCTACAGGACGCGAAAAATCAGTTTTCAAAAGTGGTGCAAAAGGCGCGATTTGAAGGTCCGCAGGAAATCACTGTACGTGGAGAAAGAACCGCTGTTGTATTATCCACGCGCGACTATGACAACTTGCGCGCAGGCCGCCCCACACTCGTCGACGATCTACTCGGCGGTCCGTCTTGGGACGACGAGCTCGTTGATGCGGTCGAGGCGCGCGCCAAGATCCCCAGCCGCGACGTCGCCTTCTGATGTACCTGCTGGACACTAACATTGTCTCAGAAGCGCGACGCGGCACCCCGCAGGCGGTATCCTGGTTGCGATCGGTCGATCCGCTCAGCGTCCACCTAAGCGCCCTGACCCTGGGCGAAATCATGCGTGGCATCGCGCTGAAACAAAAGTCTGACCCGAGGGCCGCCTCTCACCTTACCGAGTGGCTGCGCAAGCTACGCCGGGACCACGGTGATCGTATCCTGCCGGTAACTGACCAGATCGCCGTGGAATGGGGCCGTATCGCAGCGATCCGTCCCCGAGGCGATATTGATGGGCTGCTCGCCGCGACCGCGATCATCCACGACCTGATCCTCGTCACGCGCAACGTCAAGGGCTTCGAAGACACCTACGCAACTGTGATCAATCCCTGGGATATGCCGGCGTAGGGATAGCGTTTATACGATCCAGATCGATGTACACAGCGAACTGCCGCGAGCTTCAACGGGACCACCGCCTGCAGCCCTGATCAGCCGTTGTCGGCCTTGGCGGATGATGCGGTTCAAGTATCGATAGTGATTGCTTTCAGGGCTTTCAACGCAGAGTGCGCGGGCGCGCAACTCGAAGGACAGATGTCTGCTTCAGGCTGGAATCGACGGGAAAGGTCCCACTTGATGGAGGTATTGACGCACTTGGTCTGGTGTTGACCAAGCTGGCAATCGTGCGTTACTTTGGCATCGATATCGAACGCGGCTGTTTCCGCTGCTCCACGACAGCGTATCGCCAGGAGTTTTTTCATGACCGTTAAAGTTAAAGTCGGCGAGGCCAAGACGCATCTTTCCGAATTGCTGGCCAAGGTCGAGGCGGGCGAAGACGTGATCATTTCACGCGGCAATACGCCCATTGCAAGATTGTCGCGCATCCGGCGTGAGAACGATATCGATGCCGTCATTGCCGAGATCAAGGCGATGCGCTCGACCCTTCAGCCCACGACGCAAGCCGAGATCCGCGAATGGCGCGACGAGGGCCGGCGGTACTGATGTCCTTCGTCCTCGATGCTTCGATCGCCGCAGCCTGGTTTCTGCCAGACGAGCAGAATGATGCTGCCGACAGGTTGATGTCCGAACTTCGTGCAGGCCCGGCGCTTGTGCCGGCGCTGTTCTGGTTCGAGATCCGAAACCTTTTCCTGATGGCCGAGCGACGCGGTCGGCTTCGACCCGGAGACGCCTCGTTGCTAATGGGTCAGTTGCGCAGGCTGTCATTGGAGGACGCCGGATCGGGAAACGACCCTGCTGTGCTCGACCTTGCGACGCGTCACATGCTGAGCGCTTATGATGCCAGTTATCTGGATCTGGCAAAGACGGTCGATCTCCCGTTGGCGACAGGCGATCGGAAAATGGCCGCGGCGGCCCGCAACGAAGGTGTTGTGGTCGTTGGGCCACTTGAGAATGAGCGGTAATCAGCCGTTGTCGGCCTCGGGGCTAATGCGGAACAAGTATCGTTAGTGATGGCTTTCGGCGCATGCGGGCATACAACTCAAGTGGGATACGCGGCCATGGGCCGCGCATCGATCCACTCAGACCGCGATACCTTGCACGGCCGCGGCAAGCGGCTCCAGCATGCGCATCTCCTCCGATGTCAGGACGATTGAGACCGCAGCAACATTTTCTTCCAGCCGGGTGCGCCTGCGGGTTCCAGGGATTGGAACCGTCTTTGCGTTTAGGCTTTTGGACTGAGCATAGAGCCAAGCCAGGGCAAGCTGCCCCGATGTCACGCCTTTTGCGGATGCAATCTCCTCGATCTTGGCGACGAGACGCAGGTTGGCGTCGCGGTTTTCCGCGGAGAAGCGAGGGAAATGCTTACGGGCATCGTCGCTGGTCAGCCCGCCGAGGAATGCCCGGCCCGTCAGCATGCCGCAGCCGAGCGGTGAATAGGGCACGATGGTCACGCCGAGCTCGGCTACAGCCGGCACGACCTCTTTCTCAATTTCGCGGGTGAAGACAGACCATTCCGATTGCAGGACGGCGATCGGGTGGACGGCGCAGGCGGCGCGTAGTTCCTCGGCGCTGACGGCGGAGAGGCCGAGCCACTTCACCTTGCCCGCGGTCACCAGATCAGCCATCGCGCCGATGGATTCCTCCAACGGCGTAACGCCATCCCGGCGATGCATGTAATAGAGGTCGATGACCTCGACCCCGAGGCGTTTTAGGGAACGATCGACGGCGGCCCTGATGAACTCGGGGCGGTTGTCGATGCTCCAATCATTGGGGTTTTCAGGGGTGCGCATGTAGCCGAACTTCGTGGCGATGATGACACTGTCCCTATGCGCGGCAATGAAGGGCGCGAGGAATTCTTCGTTCGCGCCGACGCCGTACATGTCTGCCGTGTCGAACATCGTCACGCCAAGGTCCAACGCCCGTTCGAGCGTGGCGCGGATTTCGGCTTCGTCCGTCTCGCCGTAGAACTCGCTCATGCCCATGCAGCCCAGCCCCTGGGCACCGATCATCGGGCCGTTCCGGCCAAGCTGAACCTGCGGCATGGGGGTAATTTCGCTTGTCATTTTGGGTCTCCACCTTCTAACAAGCACCTCTTATAAGTATGGAGTATAGTCCAGGGTCAAGGGATGTATGATGCTGATTTCGGAATTTGCCAGAGCCACCGATCTGCCGGTCGATACGATCCGTTTCTACATTTCCAAAGGGCTGCTGAAACCCGAGCGCAGCGCCAAGGGCGGCTCCAACCCCTACCAGATGTTCCGTACTGAGGATGTGACGGCAGCGCGCATGATCCGTCTACAGCAGACGCTGGGTTATTCGCTTGGTGAAATCCTGGCGCTGAACGAGGAATATCGCGCCGGCGAACATTCGCCCGAGGGCACGATCGAGGTGTTGCAATCGCAGATCGCCAAGCTGGAAGAGCGCAAGGCCGCGCTGGATGCGGCCCTGTCTTTCCTGCGTGGCAAGGTGGACTGGATTAAGGCGGGCAAACCCGATGACGCGCCGCGCCTTGAAGACTATCAGTGCTGAGCGGTGCGCAGTTCGGCCAGCCCCTCTTCCCGCGAGATCACCGGCTCATATCCGAGCTCCCGCCGCGCCTTGCCGATATTGAACGAGACCTCGACAGCCGAGGTCGCATAGGCCTGCCGTGTCAGCGGCGGAACAATCTTGCCGCCGGATATCTTGGCCAGAATATCGCCGATGGTCGCCACGGTGCGGACGACTGCGCGCGGCACGGTCTTTTCCGGAATAACAAGCCCTTGTGTCTCGAGGAGCGCCGAAACGATGCTGCGGAACGGCACGGGCGCGCCATCCGAAATGAAATAGACCTCGCCTCCGCGACCACGGCCAAGCGCCAGCGCAACGGCGGCACAAAGATTGGCGATGTGGGTGGTTGAGGTCAGATAGGTGCCGCCGCTGATCCAGGCGAACTTGCCGGATTTTACCGCCTGCGTGAGCGCTGGAAGTGCGGTCGTATCGTCCCCGCCCCAGACGAAGCGCGGACGCAGCACAACAACGGAAAAGTCCGACGCATTCGCGGCAAGCGCAATGCGTTCGGCCGCTGCTTTCGTGCGGGAATAACCGCCGGCCGGCTTTTGGGGCAAGGGCATCGTTTCATCCACATTGACGAGCGGCTTGCCGGTGGCAAGCACGGATTCAGTGCTGAGATGGATGACCTTGCGAATGCCGGCGGCACGGGCCGTATCGAGAACCGCATACGTGCCGTCTTCATTCACACGCCGCTGTTTTTCGCTGGCAGGCCCGTGGTCGGTATTGGCGGCGGCGTGGATCAGCGCATCGCAGCCCGCCATGCCGGCGGACAAAGCGCGATCCAACAGTTCGCCGCGAACCGGTATCGCCCCTAGCGACCGCACCAGTTCTGCGGAGCTATCGCTTCGCACCAGCGCGGCGATTTCAACTCCGCGCGCAACAAAATGGCGGATCAGGTTGCGGCCAACATAGCCGCTTGCTCCCGTCAGGAAGATCCGTTGAAACGGAATGAGTTTATCCGTGGCCGCTGACTGTGCGGCAATGCTGTCAATCATGTCATTCACCTGTGTCCTGGAAGGGTCAGATCGTGGCGATAACGGGAAGATCGCTCTCACCCGGTTGCGTTGTTACAAGCCAGTTGATCTCGCGAAGAAGCCTGTCGCGCTCTTCACGCGGGAAATGATGGAAATCGAGATGTTCAAGGAATTTCAGCCCCTCCAATGCCAGATAGGCGAGAAGCGCGCCGCGCGGTGATGGCGATGTGGCCTCGATGCGGGAAATGGTGCGCGCCTGATTGCCCTGCATCTTGGCGCGCAGCCCCGCATCCAGCGCAAGCGCGGCACTGAGGTTCAGTGCAACCGACTTGAACTCCTCTGGCGGCGGGGCAGCGGCGGCAAGAATACGTCCACGGATTGCCTTGTCCTGAAGACCGGCGATCTGCTCCTCGATCCCGGCGTGATGGGCATTGTCACGTTCAAACGCACGGTCCACGACGGCTTCGACCAGAGCCTGCTTGGACTTGTGGTCGTACAGCACACTCGCCTTGTTGATACCCGCCTCCTTGGCGACGGCATCAACCGTCAAGTTGGCCGCCCCATCTCGGCCAACAACCCGTTCAGCCGCATCGAGAACCCCCTGTTGATCAATAATCCGTTTCCTGCCCATCGACCCCCTCCAATTATTTCCAACCAGATGGTTATAAATAATTGACGTAGGCGATGTCAAGCCGAAGCTAGAAGGCACTCGAAACATTCAGAGCTGCAGCAGTTGCCTCTCTGCGAGTGGTCTCGAACATTGTGCCTTCGTTTCCCTAGATGGTAGGGATCAAGTATCGATGGTGATCGATTTGAGGGCGGTAAAAGGTGGATGTCGGCCGCCCCAATTCAGCGGATTTCCCACATTCCGGCCGTTTTGGGCGCGTTTCGCCCGAATTCGATGGACAGTTTGTAGCTGATCACCTTTGCCGATCCCTCGTGGCGAGCAGGCTCCGGACGCGCTGACCGCGGATGTCGTCTCAATTTTATCCGTCGAGGCGATGATTGGTAGATGCCTTGCTACGCGAAGCCTTATTTTCCAGCATTTGCGCCTCAGAAGGGCGCTGGCGCGCATTCGGCGCTTGGGATAACCAGAGCCCCTGTAGGGCCATCAATTGCGCTCCGCGGACTCGCATTCATTCATAAAACACGCATGCAAATGGCCCTTTCCTCACCCATCCTTATCCGTAAACGCCATCAAATGGTCCGAAAAATCGATGGCTCAGCAGCGAAGGTCTATCCCGGTCCCCTCGCCAAAAAACCGATTGACTACGCCGCTTTTCGACCGACGAATCCTCGGAATAACCTAGGGATGGATCATCGGGTGCACCATCAGACCTTCCATTTCGGTTCGCCATGCCCATCTCAATTTGAAACGGCATGGATATGCGTCTGGTGGGCGATTTGCTGCTTCTCGCGGATGAGATCCAGGAAGGCGCGCTCATTCAGGTTTTCGGCATCAAGCCCGTCCCAGTCGAGCGCCGTCTGCATCAGCGCCATATCCATCAGGCGCGCGAGATCCATGAGCTGCAATGATGAAGCACTGTCTCTTGCTGCTGAAATGAGGCGGAAGAGCCGCAGGAATCCCACTGGCTCATTGCTGTCAATCACATCAGGAATCGCGTCGGCCATCGCCTTAATTTGCCTCCAAGCTTGGCAAAGGTTCGAGATCGAGCAGGCCCGCCTGCATCGCTCCCGAAACGGAATATTGAATCGGATCTCGCCCGAGCCAAAACGCTAACACACCCCAAGAGTTGCGTAAATAACTCAATTATCGGGATTTAGACCTAAAAATTTCTGCCATTTCCTTAACTTATTTGATCTCTTGAGGCGGGACGGAACACCTCTGCGGTAGTATTGCAGACTATTCTGTGATCAAAATCGGCGTTTGCGATTGTTAAACTGCGACTTCTCAGCGCCGATAAGCTGCCATTCTTCAGCAATTGCCCGTAATCCCCGATAAAGTATATTGTTGCGCCTCCACTAATACGCGAGCCGGTCGTGAACAAACCCTTCCCTCCTCTTCCGTTCGGCAGCGAACGCGCCGATCTGGATAAATCCCCACTTGAGATCAGGGGCCTGCTTTCGCAGCCGATCTGGCGCGAGCTCAGAACCTTTCTGGCGGTCGCCAAAAGCCCCTCCTTTGCTCAGGCCGCGGAACTGCTCGGCACCAGTGCGCCGACCGTCAGCCGCGATGTGAAGCGACTCCAGGACCAGATCGGCTCGCAACTCGTTATCTCGACCTTTTCCGGCGTCACACTCACGGAAACCGGCCGCAAGCTCGCCATCCAGGTCGCAGAGCTCGATTTCCAGCTGTTTGCCCTTTCCAACGACCTGAAGGATGAGATGGACGCCGTCACCGGGCGGGTCGCCGTCAGCGTGACCTCCGGACTTGCCGTCGCCATCGTCGCTCCTGCGGTGCCCCGGCTGAACGACAGCTATCCGCGCCTCAATCTCGACATCCGGGAACAGGTGTCGCTCGTCAATTTCGAGAAGAACCAGGCCGACCTGATGATCTCGCTGTCTCCGATCTCAAGAGCAGATGTCGATTGCGTCGAGATCGGCACTCTTCATCTCATTCCGGTTGCCAGCCGTGACTATCTGAAGAAATCCGGCGTTCCGCAGCGGCAATTCGTTTCCCAGCATGTCTATGTGCAGTGCAACTACTATGCCTCCGAACGCGAAATCTGGGACGGCTGGCGCGGCCTTGTCGAAGCCGGCCACCAGACCCACAACTGCGAGAACTCGCTCGCCTACTACGCCCTCGTTCGTAACGGCGCCGGCGTCGGGCTGCTCGGCAACTATGTCCTGGCCGATCCCGAGCTGGTGCCGCTTGAGCTTGGGGTTCATGTCGCCCTGCCGATCTATCTGATTTCTGTTGCCAATCGCCGGCAATCGAGACCGGTTGCCGCCGTCTATGACTGGATCGTCGATATTTTCAGGACCAACCCGTCATTCGGTACGGGATTGACCTTCCCGTCGGGGCGGCACGAGCAGGAAGAAAGCCTGCGCAAGATGCTTGAAACTATCGCCCCTCCGCCGCCTTCACAATTTGGCTGAGTTCTTCCGAGATAGAAAGATAGGCATTCGCGACATCCTCGAGGAAGCCGGCGAGCTCGATCGGCTGGACCGCCGGATCGTTGACGAGACGACGCACCATTTCGGTGTGCAGTTTCGTGCGGGTCAGGATTTCCTCCTGCAGCGCCCCCGTTACGGATCTGTCACCCTTATTCCTCAAACCTGTCATGATCATGCCGTCTCAAACGAACTCGGCGCGTCCCACTGACCTTCGATGCGCAACAGCAATGCACTGCTGCTTTCCATGGTAATCGGGTCAGACGAGGCGGGGATCCTGCCGACCACGGTCAGATAAGGCTCCGGATGGCCGGCGATCTCCACGGGAGGGCTGTCGACGATCTCCAGGTCGAACAAAATGGTCCACAAGCGCGCGAGGCGTTGCTCGGCCTGGGTCAGAACCTTCGTGTAGCCCTTGCGCGCCACGTGATCGAAAGTCATCTGAATGCAACGCTTAACCGTAAAAGGGTGTCGGTACTTTTCGCGGAAGCAGGTTCGTTCATACTTGGCAAAGTCGGCAAACCAGCGGATGCGAAGAGAACCAACCGGCTCTTCGCCATCATAAAAGACGAAATGCGTGGCCTGGTGATCATTGCCATCGAAGATGAAGGAGGGCGAGATACCGTGCTCATGGACAAAGCAGATGCTTCTGAGGATCATCGCATCCCGGACATGGTCCGGGGTCGTTGCCACTTGGCATCGAAGATTGGGATATTTGTTCACCATCGGTCGGCCTCGTTGTCTGTGCAACCCACTTCAACTCCAGAACGTCTGCGAAGCGAAGGACGAAGATTTCAGGGGGGATTTCAAAAATGACGGGCCCTGCCAATCCGATGGCAACCATCATCGCTCTCTGCGCCGAAGGGGCGCGCCGGTTTGGCGACGACCCGCGGGCCATTACCAGCTTCGTTGAAAATGAAATCGCTCGTCTGTCGGAGACAGAACAGCGACAGCTCAAAGAACAACTGACGCTATTGACCGATAGAGGTGGATCTCAAAAGCCGATCATGTAAAGACAACTCCCAAGAGTTTGCATTTACGGAAGTATTCTTAAGGATAGGCATGAAAGATCAGGAACTGAATTTGGCAATCGGCCAAAGACTACGCTCCGTGCGCGCCGCGCGCGGCGTCACCCAAAGCGAACTGGCCGCGCATATCGGCGTCGCGTTTCAGCAGATTCAGAAATACGAGAATGGCACAAACCGCCTCTCCGTCGCCGTCATGCTTCGGTTGTGCAGCTTCATGAAGGTGGATGCCAGTTGGTTCGTCAATGGCGTCGAAACTGCGGCGGAGGCTGGTGCCGAGGACGAGGCAGGCTATCTTGCCAAGAAAATCGGGCGCATTTCCGATGAGACGATCCGGCGCAACCTGACGATGCTGATCCACTCCCTGGCCGTCGCCGATGGAGCGAACTGACGCGTCAAACAGCCGAAGAGACGGCGATCCGCCTAGCTTCGGCTCAGCGCTGACTGACCTGACGAGGCGAAAGTCAGTCGCGCAAAATGTGCAGCGGATTTGCGATAACGACACGCGGAAAACAAAGGCTTGAAGCGGGGCAAAGCGAACTTGAAAGATCGCGCCAGTATTTAGGCCTGTTCTGAGCGGCCTCGCAGCAAGCTGCGAGGCCTAAAGGTCATGGAGAACCTTAGGCAGCGTTCGGATAACGCGCGGCATACCAGGTCCTGAACAGGCGGTACTGGTTTTCGAGGTGGCGGCGCTGCGAACCGCTGAGCTTGTCGGTCTCGTTGAAATGCAGCGAGTATTCCTTCTCGCCGTTCAGCACCATCAGATACTTGTAGTGCAAAACGAGGTCCGGACCTTCGTCATAGGTCGACAGAACCGTCAGCGCTTCTTCGAGTTCGCGTGCGGCGCCGCGGGCAGCCGCATCACCCTTGGCGGCCTTTTCGCAGAGCGAGACGAGATGCAGGACTTCCTTCGGCAGCGCATTGCCGATGCCGGTGATGGCACCGCCTGCACCGCAATTGACGAAGCCATGATAGACACCGGTATCGACTCCAACCATCAGCGTCAGCGCATCATCGCCCGACGTGATGTTTTCAGCAGCGTAGGTCATATCGTTCTTACCGCCGAATTCCTTGAAGCCGACGAGGTTGGCAAAGCGCGAACGCAGATCGAAGAACAGGTCAGCGCGGGTCGCAAAGCCATAATAGGGGCTGTTGTAGATGACAGCCGGGAGATCCCTTGCAGCTTCGAGGATCGCCGAGAAATGATCGCGCTGGGCCGAAGCCGACGAGCCGCGCGACAGGACGCGTGGGATGACCATCAGGCCCTTGGCGCCGACGGCAGCAGCATGGGCGGCATGGGCAACGGCCGACTTTGTGTTGACGGCGCCGGTGCCGACGATGACGGGAACGCCCGCTTCGACGAGGCGCTTGACGCCCTCCTGGCGCTGCTCGTCCGTCAAAAGCGGCCAGTCGCCCATCGAACCGCAATAGACGACGGCGGACATGCCGAGGTCGATCAGCTCCTTGCCTTTACGGGCAAGCGCGTCGAAGTCAGGGGTACGATCGTCCTTGCACGGCGTCATGAGCGCCGGGATGCAGCCTTGGAATACGGAACCAGTCATCGCCAATCTCTCTTTATTTGGAAAAATCCCCGAACGGCAGGGTTGATGAGGCATTTACCATCCTGCCGACTTCTTGTCGACAAGAAAAATACAGACGACAGCTTTCCTTCGAAGCCACGCAATGCACCGCTGCGATAGTGCGAGCCTGTATGAGGCTGCTAGAGCGCCAACCTGGCGTTCTGGCGGGAGTCGGCGGTAATGTAGGAGCGGATTTGGCCGACGATCTGATCAGCGTGGGCAGATGCCAGGCTATCAGCGAGTGCCACGTCACGATTGATGATCGCCTGGATCATCTCTTCATGCTCGCCGACATATTGCCGTGGCAGCACATCGTTGAAGGAAGAATAGTACAGCCTCAGAATGCGGCGGCCTTCATCCAGAAGGCGGGTGAAAAGTTCGACGTAATAGCGGTTCTGGCCGGCCTGGGCGATCGCGATATGAAAATCTCGGTTGGTCGAAATCATGCCGAGCACATCGCGGTTGGTGACGGCAACCTCGAAGGCTTTCTGCCGAACGCGGATGGCGGCGATATCGCCTTCAGCATGATTGGCAGCCGCAAGCCGCGTCGTGACGCGATACATCAGCGTCAACGCATCGAAAAATTCGGGCAGGCCGAGGAAATCGATGTTCGAGACGATCGTCGCCCGGTTGGTAAGCGTCGTAATCAGCCCTTCGGCGGCGAGCCGTACGAGCGCTTCGCGGATCGGCGTCCGCGACAACGCAAACCGATCGGACAATTGTTGCTCATCGATCGGGCTGCCCGGCGGCAGCTTCAGCTCGATGATCTCGTTTCTAAGCGTCTCGTAGACCGTCGATACGCCAGAGCCGCGCCGATGCGTCTGCAGTTTTTCGCTCTCGTCCACGCGTCCATTGTCCTTCAAGCAGCCGAGTCTACATCTCGTTACTAGCGAATCCGCAAAAGGACTTCAAACTGAATATACTTTCTGTCGGCAGGTGGAATTTTGAGTGTTGATGCTTGCGGCCAGACAATCACGCCTCACTCCTGCTTTCCCGGCTTGCCGACACGCAGAGCGTCACTCAATTCCATCCGGGCCGTGCCGATCAGCTGCTCCATCGCAAAGCGCGCCGCGTCGGGGCGGCGCATGCGGATGGCGTCGAGTACATCCTGATGCCGGCCGATCGCATAGTCGTGGCTCTGGCTTGCCCGGTTGGTCAGGCGAAAGCTTGCGAGCAGGGCGGCGCGGATGGCGGTGGCGAACTGGCGGAACACCCAGTTGCCGCTGGCATTGATGATGGCGGTGTGGAATTCGAGATCCGCCTGGCTCCAGGCTTCGTTGTCGCGGGCGTTCGCCGCCACCATGTCCTCGAAGGCTTCGGCGATCTGCGCAAGCTGCTTTGCCGTAGCATTGGCGGCCGCTTGCGCGGCAGCGGCTGGCTCCAGGAGCTGGCGGGCATCGAGGAGCGAATCGTAGAAACCGCGGTCGTCACTGAATTCGAGCGTCGCATCGAGAACCATCGGATCGAGATAATTCCAGTTCTCACGCGGCAGCACACTGGTGCCGGCGCGCGTGCGGGAGCGGATCATCCCGAGCGCCGACAGATATTGCATAGCCTCCCGAAGACTGGTGCGGCTGACACCATAGACTTCGGAAAGCTCGGCCTCGTTCGGAAGCAGCGAGCCTTCGGCAATGTCGCCGGACACGATCTGTCCGATGAGCTTCTTCAACAGCTCCTCGCGCACAGTGCGCCGCCCCTGTTCGGGCTTCGCCACCGCGCTTCCTATTCGCAGGAGTCCCGATCGAGTGCTCATAACGTCTCCCGTTCCACTGGCCTTGCTGTCACCATGAGCAGCGCCATGCTTTCTCATCAATGGACAACCGCGGGCTCAGCGAGCTTCTCCCAAGAAAACTGATCGTCACGCGCGACTGCCGCGCCCGGCGGCCGACGAGCGCATATTGTCGAGCAGGACGGCGATCAGAAGAATAAGACCGCGCACCACATATTGATAGAAGGCCTGGATGTTGAGCAGGTTCATGACGTTTTCGGCAATGCCCATGATGAGCACGCCGACGATCACGCCGGTCATCGCAGCACGCCCGCCGGCAAGCGACACGCCGCCGAGCACGCAGGCCGAGATGACGGACAGCTCCAGGCCGGTCGCCGCATTCGGCTGGCCCGACGTGATGCGCGAGGCAAGCAGAATGCCGGCGATGGCGCAGACGAGGCCCTGCAGCGCGAAGATCCAGATGCGCATGGTGACGACGTTGACGCCGGCAAGACGCGATGCCTCCGGATTGCCGCCTATTGCCAGCGTATTCTTGCCGAAGACGGTGCGGTTCAGCACGAAGCCGAAGACGATGAAGAGCAGAGCCATGATCCAGATCGGCGTCGGCACCGTCAGAAAACGCGACAGCGCCAGCTGATAGAAGGCCGGATCATTGATGCCGACGGCGCGGCCATCCGAGGCGATCAGCGCCAAGCCGCGGACGATCTGCATCGTCGCGAGCGTGGTGATCAGCGCGTTGATGCGGAAGCGGGCGATGACCACGCCGTTGACGGCGCCGACGAGGCCGCCGCAGACGAGAGCCGCGAGCAGCCCGAGGGGAATGGAGCCGGTCGAATTCGACACCATGACGGCGATCATGCCCGAGAAGGCAACGGTCGAGCCGACGGAAAGGTCGAAGTCGCGCGATGCGAGGCAGAACATCATCGTGCAGGCGACGATGCCGATTGTCACCACGGACTGTAAGAGACCCAGCATGTTGCGTTCAGTCAGGAAGCTCGGCACGGTCAGCGAGACGATCACGAAGGCGATCGCGAAGATCACCACCAGACCCTGTTCGCCAAGAAGGATTTTTTTCAACGCGTTCATGAATGCTGTTCCTGAATTAGATTGTGCCGGCGGCGTTCCTGTCGGGCAGCGCCGCGGTCAGAATGCTGCGTTCGTCGAAATCGGCGCGCGCCACATCGGCAGCGACGCGGCCCTGGCACATGATCATGATGCGATCGGAAATGCCCATGACCTCGGGAAGCTCACTGGAGATGACGACGATCGCCATGCCGCCCGCCGCCAGCTCATAGAGGATTTCATAGATCTCCGACTTGGCGCCGACATCGATACCGCGCGTCGGCTCGTCGATGACCAGCACCTTGACGCCCTGCTCCGACAGCCAGCGGCCGAGAATGACCTTCTGCTGGTTGCCGCCGGAGAGATTGATGATGTCCTGCTTGCGCGAGGGCGTGCGCACCCTGAGCTTGGCGATGAACTGATCGGCGACGGTGGCTTCCTTCTTCGGGTTCAGCACGCCGAAGGGCGAGAAATGCCGGCGCGAGGAGATTGCGATATTCTCCTCGATCGACCGGCCCTGGATGATGCCGTCGAGCTTGCGGTCCTCGGGGCAGAGCACCATGCCGGCATTGATCGCCGCCTTCGGATTATTGGGAGAAACGGCAACGCCGTCGATCGCAACAGTGCCTCGATGGCGGTGGTCGGCGCCGTAGAGCAGCCGCGCCATCTCGCTTCGCCCGGCACCGATCAGGCCGAAGAAGCCGAGGATTTCGCCCCTGCGGACGGAGAAGCTGATTGGATTGCGCAGCCTAGACCCGGAGAGGGTCTTGACCTCAAGGCGCATGTCGCCGAGTGGCCGCTCGCGCCAGCCCCAGATATTGCTGATCTCGCGCCCGACCATTTCGGCGATGATCTGTTCGCGCGTCGTCTCGGCGACCTTGGGATGATGAGCGGCAAGTTTGCCGTCGCGCAACACCGTCAGGCTGTCGCAGAGACGGAAGATCTCGTCGAGGCGATGGGAGACGTAAAGAATGACCGTGCCTTTTGCCTTCAACCTGCCGATCAGCGAGAAGAGGATTTCGCTTTCGCGCGAGGACAAGGACGAGGTCGGCTCGTCGAGCGCGATGACCCGGGCGTCGAGCATAACGGCCTTGGCGATCTCCACCATCTGACGGGCGCCGATCGAAAGCGTAGACACTTTTACCGAGGGATCGACGTCGATACCAATCTCGTCAAGCTTGGCACGAACGGTCTCGATCAGCGTCTTGCCGTTGATAACGCCTGCCTTGCCGGGAAAGCGCCCGAGCCAGAGGTTTTCGGCAACGGTCAGTTTCGGAACGAGCTGCAGCTCCTGATGGATGACGATGACGCCGGCATGGAATGCATCGCGGACAGAGCTGTATTTCTGCTCGACGCCGTCGATGAGAATGCTGCCTTCATCGGCTGACTGATCGCCAGAGAGCACGCGGATCAGGGTGGATTTGCCGGCGCCGTTCTCTCCCATCAGCCCGTGCACGGCGCCCTTTTCGACGCCGAAGGAGACGTTCGACAGCGCCTGGACGCCCGGATAGCCCTTGGAAATGGTCTTGAATTCGAGGAAAGCCATCATCGCTCCGTCGAGAATGAACCCGGCGGCCTCAAATGCCGCCGGGATGAAGTCATCATGGGAGGATGATTATTCGATGCCGAGGTCCTTGCGAACCTTTTCATAGTCGCCGCGCAGCGCCAGCGAACCCGACGTCAGCGTCACCTTTGCCGGCTCCTTGCCGTTGGCGATCCAGTCATACATGTTGAGCGCGGTTTCATAACCGTGACGCTTCGGCGAGATGATGACCGTGCCGAAAAAGCCGGTCGCAGAAGGCTTCTTGAACTCGTTGATTGCCGATTCCGCACCGCCGATGCCCACGCCGATCATGTTGTCGGCGGGAATCCCGACCGATTCCGAGGCGCGCACGGCACCGAGCACGGCTTCGTCGTTGAGGCCAAAGGCAATCCAGTTTTTCACGTCGGCGTGCTTGTTGAGAACGGTCGTGGCGGCGTTGAGCGCTGCTTCCGTATCGGTTTTTGCCTGCGGTGCGTCATAGATGTTTTCGGCCGGGAAACCGGCAGCTTTCAGCACCGAGATCGCGCCTTCGACGCGGTCCACAGCAGTCGGCAGCTGGTCGTAGGAGACGCGGATCGCGCCGACAGTCTTCAGATCCCAGCCGCGCTTCTTGATTTCGTCGATAATTGCCTGGCCGACGCCCTCGCCGATCTTCGTGGCGGAAATACCCATGTGCGGCACGTCTTCCAGCGGCTTGCCTTCGGCGTCGACCAGACGGTCGTCGACCGTCATCAGCTTCAGCTGGTTGGCAGCGGCCTTGGCGACGATGCCGGGACCGAGCTTGACGTCCGGCGTGCAGATGATGAAGCCCTGAGCGCCCTGCGCCCCGAGATTATCGATCGCCGACTGGACCTTCTCGCCGTCTTCGGCGCCGATCTTGACGACGGTGAAACCCCTTTCCTTGGCGGCCTGGTCGGCGAACTTCCATTCGTCCTGGAACCACGGCTCTTCCGGCTGCTTGACGATGAAACCGATCTTGACATCCTCCGCCAAGACGGAGCCGGCAGCTAGAACGGCAAAGGCGCCAGCGAGGATGGCTGCTTTGAAGAAGCGCATAATCTCTCTCCCTAAAATCTCGATCTGCCGCTCACTCGGCAGCAGTCATTGAATAAAAAGAAACATCATACCAGTCAAGATTTGTGTATGATTATTTACGTGATTCAGTGGGTGAAAAGTCTAGTGAATTCAAGCCGGCGCGGATTAACGCGACGGAATCAGCCCAACCAGAACCCAGACGCCGCCGGGATTGGCAAAATAAATCCTATATATATTGACATTCAATCGACCGATAATAGGGTGCCGCCACAGTCCGGATCAGCTTCGATCCGTGGGAAGGTATTGCTTCATGGCCATCACCGATTTGCAGGACGGTGCACTTTTGGCCCGTGTTTCTAGGCCATATCCCGATCACAAGAGAACGAGCATAAAGAGGAGCCAGATGATGCCAAACCGCCTTTCCGGAAAACGGGTCTTCATCACCGGGGCAGCGCAAGGGATCGGACAGGCGATCGCCGAAGCTTTTGCGGCCGAGGATGCCCGCCTCTTCCTCGTCGACCGCGATGAGAAGCTACTCGAAGAGACAGCCACTGCACTCGCATCGAAGGGCACGCAACTTGGCTATCAGGCGGCCGACATCACCGATGCTTCGGTTATAAAGGCGGCCGTTGCAAAGGCGGAAGAGAAGATCGGCAGCATCAATGCTCTCGTCAACAATGCCGGCGTCAACGTTTTTGCCGAACCCTTGCAGACGACAGACGAAGAGTGGCAGCGCTGCTTCGACATCAATCTCAAGGGCGCCTGGCACTGCTGCCGTTCGGTTCTGCCTCAGATGATTTCAGGAGGCGGCGGGGTGATCCTCAACATCGCCTCGACGCACGCCTTCACCATCATTCCCCACACCTTCCCCTACCCGCTCGCCAAACATGCGCTGCTCGGCATGACCAAGTCTCTCGGCATCGAATATGCGCCGCAAAACGTGCGGGTGAATGCGATTGCGCCCGGCTACGTCTCGACCCAGAAGGTCATCGATTACTGGAACAGCTTCCCCGATCCGGAAAAGGCCAAGGCCGAAACGATGAAGCTGCATCCGGGCGGGCGGATCGCCACGCCGCAGGAAATCGCCATGGCCGCGGTGTTCATGATCTCTGACGAGTGCACCTTCATGAATGCCACCTGCCTGACGATCGACGGTGGCTTGAGCGTCATGCAGCATCAATAACAGCGGGTCTTTTCTCCTCTCTCCAGGGCCTCAGAGTGCGGGCGCTCACAGCCATTGTCTAGTTTTTGCGCAGCAGCATTACTTGACACAATTTTGGGCGATCCATAGAGTTTTATCCATCTGGTAAAAAAGAGGGGAACTCATGAAAAATCAGATCACTATCTCCCGTCGTACGGTGCTCGCCTCCGGCATGGCACTCGGCGCGACCGCCTTTGCACCGAAGCTCTGGGCGCAGGAAAAACTTAAAGTTGCCGGCATCCATGCCTCGCCGGTGGAAAATGCCTGGAATTCCTGTCTGCACAAAGCGCTGCAGGATGCTGCTTCCGAAGGCGTGATCGACTATGTCTTCTCCGAAGGCGTTTCGGGCACCGACTATCCGCGCGCCATGCGCGAATATGCCGAGCAGGGCTCCGCTCTGATCGTCGGCGAAGCCTATGCCGTCGAGCGTGAAGCCCGACAGGTTGCCGCCGACTATCCGAAAACCGCTTTCATGCTGGGTTCGAGCGGCGAAGCATCGGGCGACAATTTCGGCGTCTTCGGCACCTGGAACCATGACGGCGCCTATCTCGCCGGCATGCTGGCCGGCAAGATGACGAAGTCAGGCATCGTCGGTTCGGTCGGCGCGCTGCCGATCCCTGAGGTCAATATGCTGATGAATGCCTTTGCGGCCGGCGTGAAGGAAGTCCGCCCGGATGCCAAACATCTGGTCGCCTTCATCGGCACCTTCTTCGACCCGCCGAAGGCGCGCGAAGCGGGCCTCGCCCAGATCGATGCCGGCGCCGACATCCTGTTCGGCGAACGTATCGGCACGGCGGATGCCGCCAAGGAGCGCGGCATCAAGTCCGTCGGCTCGCTGATCGATTATACGCCGCGTTATCCGGACACCGTTTTTGCCAACGCCATCTGGGGCTTCCGTCCGATCCTCAATGCCGCGATCGCCGATGTGAAAGCCGGCAAGCCGACCGGCAACAACTACACGCGCTTCGGCCTGATGAAGGAAGGCGGCAGCGATATCGTCTACGTCAAGGGCGTCGCACCGGCAGAAGCCGAAGCGGCGATGGAAGCCAAGCGCGCCGCCATCAAGTCCGGAGCCTTCGAAGTGCCTATCATGCCCGAGGAGCCTAAATAAGCCGGCAGTCACATGGACGGGACTGATGCAGGCAAGGGTTCGATACCGGGCGGCGACGCGATAGCGCTCGCCGCCCGGATCGGGACCGGTGCACTTAGCTGTGCCGAGGCGATGGAGCAGGCGATTTCAGCTGCCAGAGCCAACGCGGCGCTTGGTGCCCTCTGTCATCTCGACGAAGCGCTGGGCATGGCGAATGCCACAGCGCTCGACCACGAATTCAACGACAATCCCGAGGCTTTTTTCATCAGGCGCTTTGCCGGCGTGCCGACGCTCGCCAAGGATCTCGGCGGTCCGTTCAAGGGGCTTGCCGTTCGTGCCGGCTCGCGGCTTTTCGACGGACTGCTCGATGCGTCAGCCGATTCCGATCTGGCGGCGCGCTTCCGGCAGGCCGGTTTCAGCCTGTTCGGCCTCACCACCAGTCCGGAAGTGGGCCTCTCCCTTGCGAGCGAGCCGGCCCGCGGGCCGGTCTGCCGCAATCCGCTCGATCCCTCCCGCACGGCGGGCGGATCTTCCGGCGGTGCGGCTGCCGCCGTCGCAGCCGGTATCGTCGCGATTGCCCATGCAACGGATGCCGGCGGCTCGATCCGCGTTCCGGCTGCCTGTTGCGGGCTCGTCGGCCTGAAAGCCAGTCGCGGCGCCATTCCCGGCGGTCCGGGTTTCGGCAATCATCTCGGCGGCATCGCCAGCGAGCTTGCAGTCTGTCGTTCCATTCGCGATGCAGGCGCGATCTTTGACGTCCTGCGCGGAAAATCCGCCGGTCCCTATGCGGAACCGGCTCTCGACAAAAGCGAAAAGACCTGCCTGCGCATCGGCCTTTTGACAGAGACCGGCAGCGATTTCCCGACCGACGCGTCACGGCAGGAAGCCATCGAAGCCGCAGCCCGCAGCCTCGAGGAAGACGGGCATGAGATCATCACCGTCGACTGGCAGCGGCTTGCGGCGAGCGTTACTGCCAGTGCCGCCATTTTTTCAGATATCATTTCGATCAATCTGGCATGGCTCGTTGAAAGCCTGCATCTCGACCTTTCGAAGGCAGAGCCGCTGACGGCCGCCTTTGCTGCGCGTGGGAAAGCACTTGCGCCAACCGCGCTCTGGCAGAGCCTCAGCTCTATGCCGCATGTCAGCCATGACCTCTGGCGGCTGTTTGACGGCATCGACTGCCTGCTCACACCGATGCTGGCGACAGCACCGCCGCCGATCGGCTTCTTTCCGACCGATCATCAGGACACGGCGCTGCATCTGAACCGCATGGCGCGCTTTGCGCCGCTCGCCTGCCTTGCCAATATATCCGGCTTTCCGGCGCTGACCCTGCCCTACGGACACGATGCAGGCGGAATGCCGCTTCCCCTTCAGCTACTGGCGCCGATGGGCGGTGAACCGATGTTGCTTGCGCTTGCCTCGCGGCTGGAAGCGGAGCAACGTTGGATCCATCCCCATGCCATTGCGGGACTTGTCCCATGATATCAGCTCCGGTGCTTCAGCTTGCCGGCATCAGTAAGCGCTTTGGCGCCATCCAGGCCAATGAGGATATTTCGCTAAGCCTCGCCAAGGGCGAGGTGCTGGCGCTGCTCGGCGAAAACGGCGCCGGCAAGACGACATTGATGAGCATCCTCTTCGGCCATTATGTGCCGGATACCGGAACGATCCATATCGAGGGCAAGGAATTGCCGGCCGGCCGCCCGCGAGCGGCGATCCGCGCCGGCATCGGCATGGTGCACCAGCATTTCTCTCTGGCGCCGAACCTGACGGTGATCGAAAACGTCATGACGGGAACGGAAAAGCTCTGGTCCTGGAAGTCTGAGAAAACCGCTGGCCGCGCCAAGCTTCTCTCCATCGCCACCCGCTTCGGCCTCGACGTCAATCCCGATGCCAGGCTCGGCGATCTCTCGGTCGGCGAACAGCAGCGGGTCGAAATCCTCAAGGCGCTCTATAACGACGCCCGTATCCTGATCCTCGACGAGCCGACGGCGGTGCTCACCAATATCGAGGCGGAACGCCTCTTCCGGACGCTTCGGGAAATGGCCCGGCAGGGACTGTCGCTGATCTTTATCTCGCACAAGCTGGACGAGGTGATCAGCGCAGCTGACCGCGTCGTCGTGCTGCGCGGCGGAAAGGTCGTCGCCGAACGGCTGACTGGCGAGACCAGCAAGTCCGAACTTGCCGAACTCATGGTCGGTAGGCGGGTGACACGCCCGGTGCGCGAGGCGTCAACGCCAGGTGCCGTCGTCTTCGAAGCCGCCGGCGTCACTGTTTACGACGGCGGCCAGGAGCGGCTGACGGATATCAGCTTGCGGCTCCATGCCGGCGAAACGCTCGGCATCATCGGCGTCTCCGGCAACGGCCAGGCGACGCTTAGCCATCTCGTCAGCGGACTTGCCGGCTGGAGCAGCGGCGATATCCTTCTGTTCGGACAGCCGGTCACCGAGATCGGCGTCGAAAGCCTGATTGATGCCGGCATCGGCCGTATCCCCGAAGATCGTAACAAGGAAGGCGCGATCGGCGAACTCGCCGTCTGGGAAAATGCCGTGCTGGAGCGCATTGCCGCTCCGCGCTTTTCCCGTCACGGGCTGGTCGACCGCAAGGCCGGCATGGCCTTCGCCCAGGAGATCATCGCGGAATTCGATATCCGCGGCGGCGGACCGGCGACACGCACGCGACTGCTGTCGGGCGGCAACATGCAGAAGCTCATCCTCGGCCGCAACCTGCATGACAGGCCGAAGATTCTGATTGCGGCGCAGCCGACGCGCGGGCTCGACGAGGGCGCCGTCGCCGCCGTCCACGCGAGGATATTGCAGGCACGCAAGGAGGGTACCGCCGTGCTTCTGATTTCGGAGGATCTGGACGAGGTGATCGGCCTTGCCGATCGTATCCAGGCCATCGTCAAAGGGCGTCTGTCGCCGCCGATCGATGCCGAGACTGCCGATCCCAGAAAACTTGGCCTGATGATGTCAGGCGAATGGACGTCCGAGGCCCAGAATGCGTCTTGAACGCCGCGATCACCGCCCGCTCTATCTGGTCGTGGGGGCACCTGTTGCTGCCGTCATCGCAGCGCTTGCTATTGCCGGTATCCTGATCGCGCTTGCCGGCGCGCCCGTCTTCGAGGCCTATTGGCGTATCCTCACCGGCGCCTTCGGCACGCGGCTCTCGGCAACGGAGACGCTGACGCGGGCCACACCCCTGATGCTGACCGGCCTTGCGGCAGCCGTCGCCTTCCGCGCCCGGCTCTGGAATATCGGTGCCGAAGGCCAGTTCTATCTTGGCGCCATTGCGGTTGCGGCACTCGGCTCCAAATTGCTGGCGGGACTGCCCGCAATTCTTCTCATCCCCACCTTGCTGATAGCGGGAGCCATCGCCGGCATGGTGCTGATCCTCGTGCCGCTCTGGCTGCGGCTGCGATTTTCCGTCGATGAGGTGGTGACCAGCCTGCTTTTGAATTTCGTCGCCCTGCTCTTCGTTTCCATGCTGATCGACGGCGTGTTGAAGGATCCGCTCGCCTTCGGCTGGCCGCAATCCACGCCGGTCAGCGATCATGCGCTGTTGCCGAAGCTGGTAGCGCGCTCGCGGCTGCATGTCGGCTTCGTCATCGCCATCGTCATCGCGCTTGCCGTGCATCTCCTGCAGTCGCGAACGGTCTTCGGCCTGCGCTCGCGCGCAGCCGGCCTCAATCCAGCCGGCGCCGTCTTTGCCGGCGTGCCGCTCGGCATGACGCTGGTGAAGGTTGCCTGCCTTTCCGGCGGGCTCGCCGGACTTGCCGGTGCAATCGAGGTGATGGGTGTGAAGGGCTATGTGACGACCGATCTGTCGCCCGGCTTCGGCTATTCCGGCATCATCGTCGCCATGCTCGCCAACCTGCACCCGATCGGCGTGATCTTCGCCGCCCTCTTCACCGCTACGATGTTCGTCGGCGCCGACGGAATGAGCCGGGCACTCGGCATACCGACCTATATCGCCGACGTGACGGTGGCCGTCTCGCTGCTCACCATGCTTATTGCCCTGTTCTTCACCCAATACAGGATCCGCAGATGATGGCTCTCATCGACATTGTCTCATCCGCGGGCCTCTGGGCCGCCGTGCTGCGCATCGCGACCCCGCTGATCTTCGGCACGCTCGGCGCGCTGCTCTGCGAAAGGGCGGGCGTGCTCAATCTCGGCATCGAAGGCATCATGACCTTTGGGGCAATGATCGGCTGGCTTGCGGTCTTCCACGGCGCCGATCTCTGGACCGGCCTTGTGGTCGCGGCCTTCGCCGGTGCGGTCTTCGGTCTGCTGCATGCGCTTCTGACGGTGACGCTCGGCTTGTCACAACATGTCACCGGCCTCGGCATCACGCTCTTTGCCTCCAGCCTCAGCTATTTCATCTTCCGCCTGGTCGTGCCGCTTGCCGGCACGCCACCGACGATCGTGCCCTTCCAGCCGCTCGACATCCCGCTTCTCTCCGGCCTGCCCTTCCTTGGCTCGGCCCTCTTTGCACAGACGGCGCCGACTTATCTGGCGATCTTCCTGGCGCTTGCGATGGGCTATCTGATCTTTCGAACCCCACTTGGGCTGACGATCCGCATGACGGGCGAAAACCCGCATGCAGCAGAAGCGCAGGGCATCGACCCGATCCGGATCCGCTATGGCGCAATCATTGCCGGCAGCGCCTTGATGGCGGTCGGCGGCGCCTTCCTGACGCTCGCAGCCTTCAACAGCTTCTTCCCGACCATGGTCCAGGGACGCGGCTGGATTTCCATCGCACTCGTCGTCTTCGCCTCCTGGCGACCGGGCCGGGCCCTCTTCGGCGCCCTGCTCTTTGCCTTCTTCGATGCCTTTCAGCTGAGACTGCAGACGGTGCTTGGAGGGGTCGTGCCCTATCAGCTTTTCCTGATGACGCCCTATCTCCTGTCGATTGCAGCCCTTGCCGTGATGGCGCGGCGTGCCCGCGTACCGCAGGCGCTCATGCAGCCCTATCGCCGCGGCGAGCGCTGATCGCCATGTCCAGAAACCTCAACAGACCGGTGCCGCCATGTTTGACCTGATCATCAAAAACGCAAATCTTCCCGACGGCCGCAGCGGCATCGATATCGCCATAGAAAAAGGCAGGATCGCCGACGTCGCTTTCAGGATCGAGGCCGAGGCCGGCGAGGAGATCGATGCGAGCGGCCGCCTTGTCAGCCCGCCCTTCGTCGATCCGCATTTTCATATGGATGCAACGCTCTCGCTTGGCCTGCCGCGCATGAACCGCTCCGGCACGCTGCTTGAAGGGATTGCGCTCTGGGGTGAACTGCGGCCGGCCCTGACGCGCGAAGCCTTGGTGGAGCGGGCGTTGCGCTATTGCGACCTCGCCGTTTCGCAGGGGCTTCTCGCCATCCGCAGCCATGTCGATACCAGCGATCCCAGACTGGTGACTGCTGAAGCACTGATCGAGGTGCGCGAGCGGGTAGCCCCCTATATCGACCTGCAGCTCGTCGCCTTTCCGCAGGATGGCTACTATCGTGCGCCTGAGGGCGTCGAGGCGTTGAACCGTGCGCTGGACATGGGCCTCGACATCGTCGGCGGCATTCCGCATTTCGAGCGCACCATGGCCGATGGTGCGGCGTCGGTCGCGGCTCTTTGCCGTATCGCTGCCGATCGTGGCCTGCCCGTCGACATGCATTGCGATGAAACCGACGATCCGATGTCCCGCCATATCGAGACACTCGCCGCCGAAACGGTGCGTTTCGGCCTGCAGGGCCGGGTCGCCGGCTCGCACCTGACCTCCATGCATTCGATGGACAATTATTACGTCTCCAAGCTCATTCCGCTGATGGCGGAGGCTCAAATCAACGTCATCCCCAATCCATTGATCAACATCATGCTGCAGGGCCGGCACGACACCTATCCGAAGCGGCGCGGCATGACGCGGGTGCGCGAACTAATGGAAGCCGGCCTCAACGTCTCCTTCGGCCATGACTGCGTGATGGACCCCTGGTACTCCATGGGCTCCGGCGACATGCTGGAGGTCGGCCATATGGCGATCCATGTCGCGCAAATGGCGGGTATCGACGACAAGAAGAAGATCTTCGACGCGCTGACCGTCAACTCCGCCAAAACCATGGGGCTTGAAGGCTACGGCCTGGAAAAGGGCAGGAATGCCGATCTCGTCATCCTGCAGGCGCGCGATCCGGTGGAAGCGCTCAGGCTGAAGGCGAACCGGCTGACCGTCATCCGCCGCGGCAAGGTCATCGCGCGTTCGGCTCCGCGGATTGCTGAACTGCATCTTGCCGGGCGCCCGGCAACGGTTGACGGGGCCGCCTATGCGCCGATCGTCCCCGGCGCCTAGACCTATTCTTGGGTGCGTGCGTTCAGCGCTCGCCCTTGACCTGGATCAGATAGGGTGGCGTCAGCCCTGAGGGCATGACGGGCAAGTGCTGGAGGATCTTCAGATTGGGATCCAGCGCCCGGCGCAGGTGATCTGCAAGTGCCGCGCAGGCCCCCTCGATATCGCCGGCCAGCAGCGCGTCATAGACACGCGTATGCTCAGCGATCATTGTCGAAATTTCCTCTTCGGTGCGGAAATTGGCGAAGGTCGAGTGCGTAGCGATGAGCACGCGCTGGCTGCGGCGCACGGCCGAAAGAAGCACGGTGTTGGGACAGGGCGCGAGGGAGTCGAGATGCAGGTCGGCTTCGGCCCGCTCAAGCTTTTCCGGCACCTGCGGATAGGGGCCGAGAGACTTCAGCCTCTGCCGCCGCTCCTCAAGGGCTGCCTTATCCAGAGCGGCATAAGCCTGGCGCAGGGCTTCCGGCTCCAGCAGGCGGCGCATGTCGTAGTGGTAGCGGAACACCTTGGCGCTGAGCGGGCCGGCATACCAGCGGTTATTGCTGTCCTGCTCGATGATGCCGCTGCGCTCCAGCTGCGTCAGCACCTCATGGGCGATGGTGCGGCTGACGTCGTAGTGCTGGGCAAGTGCTGTCTCGTTCAACAGGAAACGGCCATAGGCAAGACAGACGGCAACGGCATGTTCGACTTCCGGATAGATCTGCTCCCGGCGGTTGATGACGGGCACAGTGACCGAACGTGGCAGATCGAGACCCGCGGCAAAAAGGTCGCCGCGCTGCGGCTCGCCGCCCGGCACGATATAACCGCGCCCTTGGAAGGTCTGGATCAGGCCTTCCGACAGAAGCCGCGCCAGCGCGATACCGGCCGGGATGCGGCTGACATTGAAGGCACGCGCGATATTCGCCTGACCGAGAATGAGGCCGGGCGCGAGCGCGCCCCGCTCCAGATGATCGCGAAGAACCTGGTAGATCGTCAGATAGATAGGTTCGGACCGCACAGCCGTGGCGGCGGTTTCAGCCTCCACTCCGCTCGCCATCGTCATGTCTGTCCCAAAGGCTCTTTGCCCATTCCCCTATGCGCCCGATCAGCTTGCGGGCGGTCTTGCCTGCGCGATCCATGATGAAGAAACCATGGATGGTTCCCTGCCATTCCTCGTAACAGACGTCATTTCCGGCGGCAATCAAGCGCTGTGCATAAGCGCGGCCCTCGTCGCGCAGCGGATCGTGGTCAGCGGTGATCAGCAGGGTTGGTGCCAGGCGCGAAAGATCACTGGCGAGTAGCGGCGAGACGCGAGGGTCGGAGGGTAGCATGCCGCCCGAAAGATAATGTTCCGCAAACCAGATCATCGTCGACTGTTGGAGGGAAAAACCGCTTGCGAATTTCTGGCGGCTTCCAGTCACGCCGGAGAGATCGGTAGCCGGATAAATCAAAACCTGCCCGGCAAGCGGGATGGCGAGATCGCGCGCCCGGATCGCCAGCGATGCGCAAAGGCTGGCGCCGGCGCTGTCGCCAGCGAGGATCACTTTGCCTGCATCGAGAGCAAGCGCTCCGCCATTTCCCTGAAGCCAGAGAAGTGCCGCCTCGGAGTCCTCGCAGGCCGCGGGAAACGGCGCTTCCGGCGCCTTGCGGTATTCGACAGACAGCACATTGGCATGGGCGGCATTGGCGAGCGTGCGAACCGGCCCGTCATGGGTCTCGATGCTGCCGACCATCCAGCCGCCGCCATGGAAGAACAGGATGGTCCACGCGGTGCCGGCCACACGGTAGAGCCGCGCCTTCAGCCTGATGTCGCCGCTTGTAATCTCCAGATCCTCAATGCCGGAGACCACATCCTTCGCGCCCCAATGAAGGGCAAGCCGGGTTTCGGAATCGGCGCGCGCCTGTTGCGGCGTGAGCGTTTCCATCGCCGGCCCGCCCAGCGCATCCTGCTCCTCCAGCAGGGTCCTATATTCCGGCAGAAGCCTCGATCGGTCGACACGCGACCGGTTCTCTTGCCGCTCCATTAACTCCTCCTCGCCGATTGCCCGGCGTGATGGAAAGGGAAGATGACAAGAAAGTCAATAATCGAATATTGCATGCGATATTCGATCGTGTTAGCGATTGGACATGGCAATGCTGGAAGAGGACCGGACTTGCCCAAAACGGGAGGATGTCATGACAATTCGCAGTTTCATTGCTGCAGGCCTTGCATGCTCCGTGGCAGTCGCGCCGCTCAGCGCTTTCGCCTCGGACAACAAGATCGCCCTGGTTCCGGGCGGTCCACACCCCTATTTCGCGCCCTGGGAACAGGCTGTCGCCGATGCCGCCAAGGATTTCGGCATCGCTGCAGTCGAATACAAAGTGCCGAGCGAATGGAAGCTGGAGGCGCAGACCGAGCTTCTGGAAAGCCTTGCGGCACAGGGCACCAATGGCTTCGGCGTATTTCCGGGTGACGCAGTCGGCGTCAACGCCATTTTGTCGGAAATGAAGAGCAACGGCATTCCCTCGGTGGCACTTGGCGGCTGCGCGCAGGATCCGACCGATGTCGGTCTTTGCCTGGCGACCGATGTTTCGCAGTCGGCCTATCTCGGTACCAAGGCGCTGATCGAGGCCATGGGTGGCAAGGGCACGATCGTTCATCTGGCGGGCCTGCTGGTCGACCCGAACACGACGCTGCGCGTCAAGGCGGTCGAGAAGGCTGTCGGCGAGACGAATGGTGCCGTCACCCTGTTGCAGACGGTCGGTGATACCGACAGCCAAGAACAGGGCGACCAGAAGATCAATGCCCTGCTTGCCGCGCAGAAGGACAAGATCAACGGGTTGATCGCCACCGGCTATATCTCCTCGGTGGTGGCCGCGACCGCGCTCAAGAACCTTGGCGACAAGAAGATCAAGCTTGTCGGCATCGACGATGACAAGAT
The DNA here is from genome assembly GCF_056400025.1 of Rhizobium sp. 01L419. NCBI lineage: Bacteria > Pseudomonadati > Pseudomonadota > Alphaproteobacteria > Hyphomicrobiales > Rhizobiaceae > Rhizobium > Rhizobium sp. 01L419. Next base: position 27,747 of record NZ_JBFTSM010000011.1, on the reverse strand, counting down.
CATTCTTGATGGCATCCGCGACGGTTTCGTCGCCGGCACCATGGCGCAGAACCCCTATGGCCAGGCTTATATCGGCGCCTATGTACTCGACCAGATGGCCGCAGGCTGCAGCGTGAAGGCGGACGCCCCGTGGATCGCCACACCGCAGACGGCGCATTTTGTCGATTCCGGCACGCTGCTGATCTCAGAAAAGAACGTCGCCAGCTACAAGGACGATCTGAAGGCGCTGACGAAGAAGCTGCAGGGAAGTTTCAAGGACACCTACCTCTCCTGCAAGTAACGAGAGCGGCGCGGGTCGAATCCGCCCCGCGCCTAATTACTCCTGTTCCACGAGACCGGTCATCCCAGCGCATGGCACCCATCGACAATGATAGCCCCGTCCCCGATGCAGGCAGACACAGTCTGCTCGGATTGCTGACCAGGGGGCCGGCGCAGCTTGGCCTGTTGATCATCCTCCTGATCCTGTGGGCCGTCTTCACCAGCCTGGCGCCGGGCTTTCTGTCGCGCTTCAACTTGAATTCCATGGGACGCTCGGTCGCGATCGATGTCGTCGTCGGTTTCGCGCAGATGGTGGTGCTGGTGACCGGCGGCATGAACCTTTCCGTTGGCGCGATCGGCGTCTGCTCCGTCATGGCTGCGGGCTACCTGATGCAGACGGCAGGCCTTCCCATTCCGATTGCGATCATCCTGACGCTTGCCTTCGGCGGCCTTCTCGGCGCGCTGAACGGGCTCGCGATCGTCAAGACCGGCGTCAACAGCTTCATCGTCACGCTCGCCAGCGCCAGCCTGTTTTCCGGCGGCATGCTGATCTTCACCAAGGGCGTGCCACTGAACGGTTTGCCGGCGAGTTTCGGCGCTTTCGGCCGCAGCAGCATCGGTCCGGTGCCGTCGCTGGCGGTCGTCGCACTTTTGATCGGCGCCCTGCTCTACATCCTCTTCAAGCATACTGTGCTCGGCCGGCAGATCCTGGCCGTCGGCGCCAATGCGCGCACGGCGGAAATGTCGGGCATCCCCGTTGGACGGATTACCATCTTCGTACATGTGCTCTCGGGAATGCTTTCCGCGGCGGCAGCCTTGATGCTGACGTCACGACTGTCAGCGGCCATGCCAGGCGTTGCCGGCGACGACTGGCTGCTGCCCTCTTTCCTTGCCCCGGTCATCGGCGGCACCGCGCTTGCCGGCGGAATGGTGTCGGTGGTTGGTACGATCCTCGGGGCAATGCTGGTCGCAACCATCCGGAGCGGCCTGCTGGTGCTGCAGGTCGGGAATTTCTGGCTGCAGCTCTTCCTCGGCATCTTCCTGCTCTCGGCGATCCTTTTCGAGCGCTACCGGACGAAGCTCGCAATCCGCGAACAGACGAGGCGCGCATGAAGACGCTGATTTCCCTTGCCGCAAGGACACAATGGTCCGGCATCCTGGTCGGCGTCATCGCCGGCGGCATCGCGCTCGCCTTCGCCTCCCCCGCCTTCATGACGGAATTCAACTGGTTCGTCATGCTGCGCAGCATCTGCGTATCGCTGCTCGTCGCCTTCAGCCAGATGGTCATGCTGGGCGTCGGCCAGATGAACCTTTCCGTCGGGGCCCTCGGCGGGCTTGTCGCGGTCGTGACCGGTGGGCTGATGGATGTCTGGGGTCTGCCGGCCATCGTTGCTATCATTGTCGGCATCGCCTTCGGCGGCCTTGCCGGTTTTATCAATGGCTGGCTGACGGTGCGAACCGGCATCAATGGTTTCATCGTCACACTCGCGACCGGCTCGGCCTTTGCCGGCATCAATCTCGGCATTACCAAGGCCATCCCCTTCTACAATCTCTCGCCGGCCTTCGTCGCCTTCGGCAACGGACGCCTCGGCCCCTTCCCGCTGCTGCTCATTGTGCCGCTGGTGGTGACCGTGCTGCTCATCATCTTCTTTGCCCGCACGGTCGAGGGACGCTACATGCTGGCGGTCGGCGGCAATGCCCATGCGGCGGAACTCTCGGGCATTTCCGTTGCCCGCGCCACGATCATGGCGCATGTGCTTTCCGGCCTGCTGGCCGCAGCCGCCGGTGTGCTCGCCGTCGCCCAGCTCGGCTCGGCGCAGCCGACGATCGGGGCTGACTGGGTGGTGATTTCCTTTGCGGCGCCGATCATCGGCGGTGCAAGCTTGGCCGGCGGCTCGATCTCTATTGTCGGCACCCTCATCGCTGTGTTGCTGGTGGGGTTGATCCAGAATGCCATGGTGCTGCTGGCGGTCGATCCTTACTGGGTCACCTTCCTGCTTGGCGCGCTGATCCTTGCCGCCGTCTGGGTCAATCGCTACCGCGCGGTCCGGGTCGGGGAGGATTGAGATGGCACTCGTTCTCGACCGGATCGGCAAGTCGTTCCCCGGTGTCAGGGCGCTCAACAGTGCCTCTCTGGTCCTCAATGGCGGCGAGATCCATGCGCTGATGGGCGAAAACGGCGCCGGCAAATCGACGCTAATCAAGATCATCACCGGCGTTCACCGGCCCGACAGCGGGACGGTCACGCTAGACGATTCGCCGCTGTCGCTTGCCTCGCCGCGCGATGCGATCGCGCTTGGCATTTCAGCGGTACATCAGGAGCGCAACCTCATTCCGCGTTTCTCGGTTGCCGAGAACATTCTCCTGGAGGGTCTACCGGTTCGAAACGGCCTCGTCGATTTTCGCCGCGCTAACGATGAGGCGCGCCAACACCTTCGCAAGGTCGGGCTCGATGTCGATCCGGCAACCGAAGTGCGGCGCCTTAGTGTCGCCCAGATGCAGATGGTGGAGATTGCCAAGGCGCTGAGCCACCAGGCCAAGCTTCTGCTGCTCGACGAGCCGACCGCATCGATCACCGATGCCGAGACCGAAATCCTCTTCAGGCTCGTGCGGCAACTGCGCGATCAGGGAGCGGCGATCCTCTTCGTCAGCCACAAGCTTGAAGAGGTCTTGAGCCTTTGCGACCGGGTCACGGTTCTGCGCGACGGCGAAACGACGCTGCGTGGCGCGCCGATGGCCGGCATGACACGGCAGACGCTGATCGAGGCGATGATCGGCCGCGCGGAGCGGCCGGTGATTGCCCGCTCCGGAAAGCCGCAGGAAGACGCGCCAAAGCTTGAATTGCGCAATGTCGCAACGGCTGCCGGCCACGGCGATATCTCGTTTTCGCTTCGCCGCGGTGAAATCCTCGGCCTCTACGGCCTCGTCGGTGCCGGCCGCACCGAGCTGATCCGCGCTATTATCGGCAAGGACAAACTTAAGTCAGGCACAGTCCTGATCGACGGCAAGCCGGTGCGCATCCGCTCGGTCGAAGAGGCGATCAAGCGCTTCCGTATGGGCTATGTCAGCGAGGACCGGAAACACGAGGGCGTCATCCTCGCCCATCCCATCCGTTCGAATATCGCGATGACGGTCTGGGGCAGGATCGCTTCGACCTTCGGCCTGATCGGCGCCGGCCAGGAGCGCAAGACCGCCGCACCGCTTGCCCGGCAGCTGGAAATCCGCACGCCCAATCTGGAACAGCTCGTCGGCAATCTCTCAGGCGGCAACCAGCAGAAGGTGTCGCTCGCCAAGTGGCTCGCCGCCGATGTCGATATCCTCTTCATCGACGAGCCGACCGTCGGCATCGATATCAAGGCGAAGGCCTATATCCACGAGCTGATCAACGGGCTTGCCGACAAGGGCATGGCGATCCTGCTGATCTCGAGCGACATGCCGGAAATGGTGGCGCTCGCCGACCGCATCCTTGTCATGCACGATTTCAGGATCGTCCACGAATATGAAAACGACCGCAAATATGAGACGGCAAGCCGCGCCATCATGTCGGCAATCCACGCGGCCGAACCCGCTCAAACCTGCACGGCACGCTAGGAGGAACCATGGCCCGCATTGAAAAGATCGAATTGCGCATGGTGGACCTGCCACCGAAGGTGAAGCGCACTGATGCGATCCAGAGCTTCGTCAGCCAGGAAACGCCAATCGTCACCATCACCGATTCCGACGGTGCCTCCGGCACCGGCTATTCCTATACGATCGGTACCGGCGGCTCCTCCGTCATGCGGCTTCTGTCGGACCATCTGGCGCCGCTCTTGATCGGCGAGGATGCCGATTGCATCGAGGCGATCTGGCACAAGATGGAATTTGCCACGCATGCAACGACGATCGGCGCGATCACGGCGCTGGCGCTCGCGGCCGTCGATACCGCACTCTGGGATCTGAGAGCCAAGAAGCAGGGCCTGCCGCTCTGGAAGCTTGCCGGCGGTGCCAAGGAAAGCTGCCCGCTCTATACGACCGAAGGCGGCTGGCTGCATATCGATAAGGAGGCGCTCATCGAAGACGCCCTGCAGGCGAAGGCCAAGGGCTTTTCCGGCTCGAAGGTGAAGATCGGCAAGCCGCACGGCGCCGAGGATTATGCCCGTCTGTCTGCCGTGCGCGCTGCCCTTGGCGACGCCTTCGAGATCATGACCGACTGCAACCAAGGCTTTACCGTCGATGAAGTCATCCGCAGGGCAGCACGGCTGAAGGAGCTCGATCTCGCCTGGATCGAGGAGCCGCTGCCGGCCGACAATCTCGACGGACATATCCGGCTTTCGCGCTCCTCACCGACGCCGATCGCCGTCGGCGAATCCATCTACTCTATCCGGCATTTCCGCGAATATATGCAGAAGGGCGCCTGCTCGATCGTGCAGGTCGATGTTGCCCGCATCGGCGGCATCACACCCTGGCTGAAGGTTGCGCATGCGGCCGAAGCCTTCGATATTCCCGTCTGCCCGCATTTCCTGATGGAATTGCATGTCAGCCTGGTCTGCGCCATCCAGAACGGAAAATATGTCGAATACATCCCGCAGCTCGACGACCTCACGACAAAAGGCTTGGAAATCCGCAACGGCCGCGCCATCGCCCCATCCGAACCCGGCATCGGCATCGAATGGGACTGGGATGCCGTCAAGAAACGCAGCATCGCCGAATTCACGACAGAAATTACCCAAGGGCGGTAGCGTCATGCAGCGCATGGGCATGGTGATCGGCCTGGAGCCGGACAAGGTCGCAGACTACAAGGCGCTACATGCCGCCGTCTGGCCGGAGATCCTGTCACTGATCTCGGCCTGCAACATCACCAACTATTCGATCTTCCTCAAGGAGCCGGAAAACCTGCTCTTCGGTTATTGGGAATATATGGGCGAGGACTTCGAAGCCGATATGGCGAAGATGGCTGCCGATCCGGCAAACCAGGAATGGTGGGCAGTCTGTATGCCCTGCCAAAAGCCGCTGGCGAGCCGCAAGGAGGGTGAGTGGTGGGCGATGATGCCGGAGCTGTTTCACCTGGATTAAGGCAGGATAGCGCCAGATCGCCGCGCACCTAACCTGTGTCGTAGACCACCGGTTCCGATTTAGCGGCAAGCCCGTGGAACCCATCAGTCCCGGAAGACGTTTTCCAGGCATACCCGCCTGTCTCATTTCGAGCTCATCGATAATTTGCAGCCCCACGGAGCCGGATGACAACGCAACAGATCCTCGCCTTCTCCGTCATCGCCCTGATGATGGGGGTCTTTATCTGGGATCGGTTCAGATATGATGTCGTCGCGTGCTGCGCGCTCGTTCTCTCCGTTGCAGTCGGCATCGTTCCAAAGGACAAGGCATTTTCCGGTTTTTCGGATGATATCGTCATAATCGTCGGCAGTGCATTGGTCGTCTCGGCCGGTGTCGCGCGTTCGGGCATCGTCGATACGGCGATCAAGCGATTCTTCCCTAACCTCAATACGCTGCACAGCCAGCTTGCCCTGTTGATGATCGTCGTGGCGCTGCTTTCTGCCTTCATCAAGAATATCGGCGCGCTGGCAATCATGATGCCGGTCGCTTTTCAGTTTGCCAGGAAGTCTGGCGCCTCGCCCTCCAAATATCTGATGCCCATGTCATTCGCCGCCTTGCTTGGCGGCCTGATGACGCAGATCGGCACTTCGCCCAATATTGTCGTCTCACGGCTGAGAGAGGAGATGACGGGCAGCTCCTTCACCATGTTCGATTTCACGCCGGTCGGCGGTGTCCTGACGATCGTCGGCATCACCTTTCTGATCTTCTTTCACTGGCTGGTGCCAAGTCGTACAAAACAGGGTGGCTCGATCGAGGAAGCGGTCGAGATCAAGAACTATACCTCGGAAGCGCTGGTTACAGCTGAATCGGCGGTCCTGGAAAAGCCGATCAGCGCGCTCGTCAAACCTGGCGACGGCGAAGCGATTGCCACTGCCGTCCTGCGCGGCGCAACGCGCATGTCCCCCTTCCCCGATCTGACACTTCGGGAAAACGATATCGTCCTGCTAGAAGGTCCGCCCGCCGCGCTTGACCGCATCGTGTCGGCCGGAAAGCTGCAGCTCTCCGGCAAGCCAATTGTCGAGAACGGGCAGGTGCAGGCGGAGGTCGTCTCGATCGAGGTGGTGATCGGCCAGGAATCTCCGCTAAGGGGCCGTTCCGTCAAGCAGCTCGCGCTCGCCTATACGCGCGGCGTCAATCTGCTGGCCGTCAGCCGGCACGGCGAACGGCTGAAGGAACGCCTCGTCAATATCACCCTGGCCGCCGGCGACGTGCTGGTGCTGCAGGGAAGCCGTGAAAACCTGCCCGTCGTTATGCAGGATCTTGCTCTCCTGCCGCTTGCCCAGCGCGAGATATTGCTTGGCACGCGCCGGCGAGCTTTCATTCCGCTCGTTATCCTGGCGCTTGCCATGGCAACGACGGCGGTCGGCCTTGCGCCGGTGCCCGTCGCCTTCTTTGCGGCGGCGCTTGGCATGGTCGTCTTCCGGGCAATCCCGCTTGTCGACATCTACAAGTCGGTCGACGGGCCGATCCTTATCATGCTGGCAGCCCTGATCCCGGTCTCGGATACGCTGCGCACATCAGGCGGCAGCGACCTGATCGCCCATGGGCTTGGCGATATCGCCAAGGGCCTGCCGGCCTGGGGGGCGCTCGGCTTGATCCTTGTCGCCGCGATGGCGGTGACGCCCTTTCTCAACAATGCCGCCACCGTGCTTGTCATGGGGCCGATCGCCGTCGGTTTTGCCACCGATCTCGGCTTCCGGCCGGAGGCCTTCCTGATGGCGGTGGCGATCGGTGCGGGCTGCGATTTCCTGACCCCGGTCGGCCACCAGTGCAACACACTGGTCTTCGGTCCGGGAGGATATAAATTCTCCGACTACCCGCGCCTCGGTCTACCGCTGTCATTTCTGATCATTACCGTCAGCGTGCCGGTGCTGTTGTATGTCTGGCCGGTAAGCTGATGGTGGCGGCTGAATAGCCCGCTAGATATGTAGACGCCGTCTTTCCTAAATCCGGGGTAGGAGGTCTACATGGGCCTAGTCAATCTCAGCGACAATCCGCTTCGGCGCCAGGCCTTGCGCTGCAGGCCATAGAGGCAATGCATGATCCAATAGTCTTTTTCAACTAGGACCGGTTGTACCCTCCTCTCGTCGGCGACGATGCGCAGCAGCGACGGGAAATCTCGGTGGTTATGCAGGAAGTCAGCCGGCATGTGCGTCCGCTGCGAGTGCGCTGAAAAACTTCCGCGTCCGCACCATACCGTAGTCCTTCGCCGCACGGGCAAGGGTGTTCCGGTTACTTTGCAGGGCACGCTCCTTCACGTGGTCCAGCACCTGCTGGTGGTCTTCCGCCAGATCGTCGAGATTGTTGACCAAGTCGACCAGCAGGAATTCCTTGGTCAGGGTTTTTGGGAAGGCTGGCTTCTTACGAAACCTGAACTCCCGACCGCCCAGCGTGAAGTTTCCGTGTCGCTTGTGGTTATAGACAACGGTCTTGTTGTAGAGCTGCGTCGCTCCGACACCCAAGCTATTGTAGGCATTGGGGGAGGTGATGAGATAACGGTCGTCTTTGAGGAATGCCTCGACAAGGGCGCTGTCTTCGGCGGGGGCTTTACCAAACGCCGTCTGTTTCGGCCGGTGATAAACACCGGTCGATATTTTGGTCAGATATCCTTCCGCGACGAGCTGCTGCAGATGACGATCGACAGACGAGGACCATTGGGCCAGATCCTCTCGCCTATAGACCTTGCCAGGCCGCAGATGTCTTTTCAGTTCCTGTAACTTCGTCATGGTGCAGCTCCTGCACTCCATATAGCGGAATTCGGCGATGAGTGCAATTTTCTTCAAATTTCATGCAGGTCACCTCGCGCCACATAGGCCCATCACTTTGATTTCAAAATGGGTTTCCTGCAGCGTCGTCGAACGGACCATCGTATAGCCGTCGGTGGTCTGGCGCGTCACACCGGTCGTGACGATGTTGACGGACCCTCCTCGGCGGTGACATCGAGAGCTCCGCTGGCATTGGCCGAACTGCCGATCACACATCCGGTTTGCGCGGTGATGGAGATGCCGCCATCCCTATTGATGCGGGTTCCGGTCGCATTCTGCGAACCGTTATTGTCGACCTTCTGCGCCTCAAGCGTTACGTCTCGGCCAGAACGCTTGAACGCCATTGCCGTGAGCGCTTCGAAAAGATCTATATCTTCAGGAGCACGGCCGATACGACCATGAGGGATCTATTCTTCATGGACGCTTCGCTGCACTTTTAACAGTTCCAGGCGCTTTGGAGCCCCGATAGGCGGAACACCCATTGTGTGGTGACACCCGGATCCCTTTCAGCCCTTTCCCACTTCGACGGTCGCCGTCAGGCCGGCGATCAGCCTGACACCATCGGGCACGGTGTCGATGCTTATGCGCACGGGGACGCGTTGGGCGAGGCGCACCCAGCTGAAGGTGGGGTTGATGTTGGCGAGCAGGCCGGTGCCTGCGGTGCGTTCGCGGTCCTCGATGCCGGTTGCAATGCTTTCGACATGACCGTCGAGGCTTTGCGACTGGCCCATCAGGTGGATCGAAACCTTGTCGCCGGGATGGATGCGCTGCAGCTTGGTTTCCTCGAAATAGCCCTCGACACGTAGGGAATCGGTATCGATCAAGGCGATCCTCGCGGTGCCGGCGCTGACATAGTCGCCCGGGCGCAGGCTGAGATTGGAGACCGTACCGTTGACCGTCGCCTTGATCTCAGAGCGTTCGAGATTGAGCGCGGCAAGATCGCGGTTGGCGGTCGCCTGGCGGAAGGCGGCATCGGCCTGTTCCTCGGCCGTCTGCGCCTGTTCCTTCTGCTGCAGGGACGCGGCTTCGCCGAGGCGTTGTTGGCGCTCGCGTTCGCGATGCGCCTGGTCGAGTGCTGCCTTGCTGCCTTCGAGCGCTGCTTCCGATTGGACAAGCGCGATCGAGAAACGCTGGCGGTCGACGCGGAAGAGGATATCGCCCTTCTTCACTGCCTGGTTATCGGTGACGAGCACCTCGCTGACGAGGCCGGAAACATCGGGCGCTAAGCCGACGACATCGGCGCGCAGGCGCGCATCGCGCGTCCAGGGTTCGTCCATGTAGTGGCCCCAAAGCCCGCGGCCGACGAAGACTGCGGCGATGACGATGGCGAGAGTGGCGATGAGGCGGCCAATGAATTTCAGGGATTTCATACGAAGTACCAACGTGTGAAGGAGGAAACGGCTCCGAGGACGAGCACATAGAGGGCAAGGTCGAAAAGACCGCGGTGCCAGACGAGGGAATAGGCGCCGAGCCAGGCAAGGATGCGTCTGATGACGATGATGAAGAGCAGGCTCAGCACCATGAGAACGAGGAGGCGTGGGACATAGACGCCGTAAACATCAAATTCTGCGGGCATGATTGTTACTCAGCGGCAAGCGGGAGGAGTTGCGGCGCAGCCTCGGCCGCGTGCCAGCTTGCTGGCGGGGCTGCATCAGGGAAAAGAGCGCGTCTGAGGCCGACGAGGGCATCGATACTGTCGGCGCCGCGCCTGTTGTCTTCGAACGCGATGATTTTGAGGCTGTCGTCGATCGATCGACGCAGGCCATCCTGCGGATTAAGCGCACGGCCGGCCGCGATGCGGCCATGATAGAAATCGGCAATGCCGGAGAGAACTGCGCCGAGCGATGCGGCGCTCGCGCCACGCAGTTTCTTGCGCTCGCCTTGTAGCATCAGCACGTTGAAGCCGATGCGCACTTCGGCAAAGCCATCCACCTTCTTCAATTCGCGATCCTCGACGACGGCCAGACGCGGAACGAGCTGGCCGAGGCGATCGAGAATGCGGCCGGAAAGCCGCTGGTGATCAGCGCGGCGTTCGCCGGCTGCCGTCTCGGCAAGATCGCTCCAGCCGGCACGCACGAGGCGCCAGGCGGCGAGTTCGGCACCGAAGGGGCGGGCAATCAGCGTCCAGACCAGGGCGAAGCCGATACCGGCAAGGGCTGCGATCGCTTCATTGGTGAAAGTAGTGAAATCGGACGTATAGCGATCCTGCAGCGCGATGAAGGAGGCGCTGTTGACGGTCATCAACATGGCCAGCATGTTGAACTGTGGCTTGGGGATCATCAGCCCGAGCAGCAGAAAGGGCGGAGCGAAGACCAGAACCAGGAGCTCGTAGCTGTTGACCATCGGCAGGATGGCAAAAATGTAGACGAAGGAAATGACGAGGCTGACGCCGCACCAGATGAACATCGAGGTGATGAAAGGAGCCGGCCGGTCAAGCGCAGCAAAGAAGGAACAGGCTACGGCTGCCATAGTGACGAAGCCGGCGCCATTCTGCCAGCCGCTGAAGATCCAGAATAGGCAGGCGACGAGAATGCCCACGACGACGGCACTCGCCTGGAAAGCGAGCAGCGCATAGTCATAATGGCGGTTGCCGCCGACGACCTGGCGATGGCGGAAGGCCGGCCGCCAGGGGCCGGAATGTCGGCCGCTGACGATTTCGTCGCGCAGTGTCAGGCAATCCTGCCAGAGATCGACGATTTCCTTCAGCCGCGCCAGCGCACTCGAGAGCAACAGATCGCCCCAGCGCAAATCCGGATCGGCCTCGCGAAGGCGCTCGATCCGCTGCGTTAGTTTTTCTGCCGTGTCGCCGGCTTGAGACCTTGCGCCGAGGCTCAGCCAGTCGGCGACCTCGTTCAGCAGGCAGACCAGCTCCTTGGGCAGGCTCTCGCGCTCGCTCTTCAGAGCGTGAAGCCGGTCGGCGAGCGAGGAGAAGAGCGGCAGCAGCATCAGGAGACGGCCGCGCAATTCGCGCGAATGGCGCACGATATCGCGGCTGCCCGCATCGTAACCGAGCTGGCTGATGATGAGGTCGAGGCCGGTCACGTCGGCGGCAAGCTTCTGCCGCTTCAAGGGGGTTGCCGGGGTGGCGCCCTCGCCGCGCAGAATATCGTTTGCCCAGCTGCCGGCATCGTCGAGCCAGGTGGCGATGCGCTGACCGAGCACGCTGCGCACACTGGTCGGGAAGACGACGGCGCTGACCAGGCTGGCGCAGACTATGCCGATGATGATCTCTTCCGAGCGGGCGAGGGCCGTATCGAAGATGGTGTCCGGCGAACCGACTGACGGCAGCGCGATCAACGGCAGGGAATAACCGGCTAGCATGAAGACATAGCTGCGCGAGGAGCGGTCCAGCATCGAAATGAAGAGCAGCGTGCCGGTCCAGAGCGCAATGGCGATGCTTAAAAGCTCCGGTGCGTTGACGAAGAGCGGCACGAAAAAGACGGCCGCACTCGCGCCGAGAAGCGTTCCGAGTGCGCGGTAGAGGCCCTTCGAACTGGTTGCCCCCGCAAGCGGATTGGCAACGACATAGACCGCCGCCATTGCCCAGTAAGGCCGCGGCAGGTCGAGAGACAGAGCAATGAAAAGCGCAAGCATGGAGGCGAGGAAGGCCTTGGCCGAGAAGAGCCAGTCCCGCCAGGAGGGAAGAGTCACGATGTTTCCTCGAATTGCTGTAATGTCGCCGCAACCTGTGACGGGCTGATCTCTTCGAAGGCCTGCAGAACGCGGACCGCCGCTTCGAGGTCGGCTTCACTGACCTCCTCGAGGATCCTGCCACGCAGCTCATCGAGAATGGCCTCCATGCGGGTTGCCAGGATATGGCCCTCCTCCGTCAGCCAAAGACCCTTTGCTCGCCTGTCGATCGGATCATCCTTGCGCACCACAAGCTCAAGCGCCTCCAGCTGATCGAGCAGCCTGACCAGTGACGGGCCTTCGATACCGACCTGATTGGCCAACGCGACCTGCCGAACACCGCCGCCCAAGCGGCCAATCCAGAGCAACGGCGCTGCGCAGGCTTCCGAGATACCATGGGAACTCAGCGCAAGATCGACCGCCCGTCGCCATTGGCGACCGGTCGACAAGAGGTTTGCGGTAAAAACGCGCTGCAGGGCCGTGATGGATTGCATACAAATCTGATAGCATCAAAATAGTTAGGATTCAAACGATTTTCCGAACCAGGGGAAAATTACTCCTGGCGGATGTCCGAAACAACTGGCGCCAGGATAGACATGGGCCGGATTTGCCTTACCTGGAGGAGGATTGCAGGGCAGCGACGCTCGCCCGCAGCCGGGGTGCGGCGAAATCCAGAAAGTGGCGCATCTTGAGCGGCATCTGGCCACGGGCGAGATGGACCAGCTGTATCGGAGCGGGCTCCGGTTCGAAGTCCTCTAGCACGAGCCTGAGCGTGCCGGCCGCAACCTCTGCTGCGACCTGGTAATAAAGCAGCCTGGTGACGCCAGCGCCGCGGATGGCGGCCTCGGCTGCGGCTTCGGTCGTTGTGACGGAAAGCCGCGGGGTTATCGTCACCTCGATGGCTTTTGCCAGACCTGCCTCCTGGAACTGCCAGTCGGCGGTCGGCGTCAGGATCTCGACGCTGATGCAGGGAAGGCCCAGGAGATCGGCCGGCTCCATTGGCACCCCGCGGCCAGCAAAGAGAGCAGGACTGCCACAGACCACCCTGCGCACCGCACCGATACGGGTGGCAACCATGGCGCTATCAGGCAGATTGCCGATGCGCACGGCCATATCGACATGTTCGTCGACGAGATCGATATTGCGGTCCGTCAGCATCAGGCGCACGTTGATCGCCGGAAAGGCGGCCAGAAAGTCCGTCACGACAGGCAGCACGTGAAGGCGGCCGAACTGCACCGGAGCTGTGATCACCAGCTCGCCCTTCGGCATGGCGAATTCGCCCGATGCCTGACGTTCGGCCTCCTCCACCTGCTCGAGGATGCGCCTGGCAGCATCGACATAGGTAGCGCCTGCATCGGTCAAGGCGATCTTGCGGGTGGTGCGGGTAAGCAGCTTGGTTCCGAGCAGCGTCTCCAGATCGGTGATCTTGCGGCTCAGCGTCGGCAGGGGAATTTTCAGCGACCGGCTGGCCGCCGACAGGTTTCCCCGGTCCACCACCTCCAGCAACATCGACATGGCTTCGAACCGGTCCACGACATTCTTCCAGAGTCTGGTAAAATCAGTTTCACTTAGAGCATATTCTCTTCGTTGGTGGAAAGAGCATATTCTCTTCGTTGGTGGAAATAGACACATTCATCTCACCATGCCAATCACGGCTTGCCCGTCCGCCAAGGAGATCTCCATGTCCCGTATTTCCATCCCCACGAAAGACGACGCCCCGGAAGCAACCAGACCGATACTCGATGGCATCCAGAAGGCGCTGGGCTTCGTTCCGAATGTCTTCCGCCTGGTCGCCAACAGCCCGGCCGCCCTGACGGCGTTCACCGGCCTTCAGGGCGGGCTCTCGAAGACGCTCGATGTCAAGACGCGCGAGCGGATCGCGCTTGCGGTCGCCGAGGTCAACGGCTGTGACTATTGCCTCTCTGCCCACACCTATCTCGGCCTCAACCTCGCGAAAATGAGCCCGGAAGAAATCGCGCTGAACCGCAAGGGTGCGTCCGCTGATGCCAAGGCGAATGCCGCCGTCCGCTTTGCGGCAAAGATCGCCGAGGCGCGTGGCCATGTCGACAACGACGATATCGCTGCCGTGCGCTCTGCTGGCTTTTCGGATGCGCAGATCGTCGAAATCGTCGCTCTGGTCGCTGAAAATACCTTTACCAACTATCTGAACGAGGTTGCCAAGACTGACATCGACTTTCCGTCCGTCCCCGCAGCCGATGCGGCCTGACGGAGAGCAGCGGGGCCAGTGCCCCGCTCCTGCCAACCTTGAGGAGATGGATCATGTCCTATGGATTTCTCGACATAGCCTCGACGCCCAGCGTGCGCGCTGCCCAGGCCGAAATGGGCGTGCAGGACTTCTGGACCAGCCTGCCGACCGACAGGAGCTTCGACCGCTTCACGGAGAACGAGAGCGCCTTCATCGCCTCCCGTGACAGTTTCTACATGGCTACCGTTTCGGAAACGGGCTGGCCTTATGTTCAGCACAGGGGCGGCCCGCAGGGTTTCCTGAAGGTACTCGACGATCGCACGCTTGCATTTGCGGACTACCGCGGCAACCGGCAGTACATCAGCACGGGCAACCTGGCTGCCAATGACCGGGTCTGCCTCTTTCTCATGGACTATCCCCGCCGAGCACGGCTGAAGATCTATGCCCACGCCGAAAAACTGCCACTCGATGCCGATCCTGACCTGACGGAAATGCTCGCCACACCATCCTATCGTGCCAAGCCGGAACGACTTTTCCGCCTGCGTCTCGAAGCCTTCGACTGGAATTGCCCGCAGCATATCACGCCGCGCTATACCGAGGCGGAGATCGCCGTCGCCGTCCAGCCGCTTCGCCAGCGCCTCGCGGAGTTGGAGGTAGAGAATGCCGCCTTGCGGGCACAGGTCGTGCGCGCTGGAGATATCGAGTAGCGGTTAGCTACCGAGCCGAAACCATGCCTCGATCGGTGAGCGTCATACTGGCGAGATCAACGCCCATCGCGCCCCGGGCTGCCCGGCCGATGGCCTGGAGGTGGTCGGGATTGCTACGAGACTGCTCGACGGCGCTTTCGACCGGCAGCGCCTGCAGCAACAGGGCTTCGGGGCAACCAGCACTTCCTCCTTCAGAACTCCAGAAATCCCGCCAGACTTGTTACTCCCGCTCATTGGCGGCCGGGGTCAGGCCCTTGGCGATCATCAGGGCCCCCCTGACGGCATGGTCAATCATAGGAGCATGTCTTGAACATCGAAAACAAAACGGTGCTGATTACCGGCGCCAATCGTGGCATCGGCCGGGCTCTCCTGGACGAAGCGCTGCGGCGCGGTGCAAAGCGCGTTTATGCGGGATCGCGCAGCGAGCAGCAGCATGGGGATGAGCGCGTCACCTTCCTCAAACTCGATATCACCGACGAGCATGATGTCCGGCAGGTGGCCGCCACTGTCAAAACCTCGATATCCTCATCAACAATGCCGGAATCTTCATGCCCGACGATCTCGATGATACGGACATCATCAATCGCCATCTGGCGGTCAATTTTTTCGGGCCGCTGAGGGTGACTGAGGCTTTTGTGCCGGCGTTGACGCGATCGAAAGGCGCCATCATCAACAACCTCTCCCTGTCGGCACTTGTGCCGGTCGCTTCCACGCCGGCCTATTCGATTTCGAAGGCGGCGACCCATAACCTCATGCAGGCCTTCAGGGCGCTCCTCTCCGCTCGCGATGTCGCCGTACACAGCTGCTTCACCGGACCTGTCAATACCGACATGACTTGCGGCTTCGAGGTGCCGAAGTCACCACCCGGCCTGGTGGCAGCGGGAATATTCGACGGCTTCGAAAGAGGCGAGGACGATATCTTCCCCGACGCTTACTCCGAACGCATTGCCGATGGCTGGCGCACCGGCGTCATAAAGGCTCTCCAACAGGAATTCGCCGCCTACGTTCCGCCCGCCGCTGAAGTGGCTCAGGACTGCTGTCACCACTGACATTCCGTTTTGCGAGTGAACGGCATGCGCACCGTTCGCCGCAAGCAGCTGCCTTTACTTCATATAGAGCGCACGCGAGCGTTCCAGATGCTTGAGCACTGCGGCCTCTGCACCATCAGCATCATTGGCAGCAAGCTGCTCCAGGATCTCTTCGTGTTCGGCGAGCGTAAACTTTTCCTTGCCGGTCCAGATCAGCATTTCCGTGTGATACTCCTTCAGCCATGCCAGCATGGCTTCGCTGACGGCCACATAGATCGGGTTGCCGGAAATCTGGGCGATACGCGTATGAAAGCGCATATCGGCGGAGATGAACTCCTCGGCATGGCCGAGAGAGGCCCGCTGATGGTCGATAATGTCGCGAAGCGCCTTGACATCGGATTGCTTGGCGCGTTGGGCCGCCTCGCGCGCCATTCCACGCTCGAAGAAGATACGGGCGCTTTTCAGGTGCTCGAGCGAATCGGCCGATTGCGACAGCATGATCTTCGCCGTCAGGTCGACCTGTCGGAAGATCGACTGGGCAGTCAGTTGCAGGACTTTTGCCCGCTCTCCATGCGAAATGCTGACGAGGCCCTTGTTGGCAAGAGACTGCATGGCCTCGCGGATCGCCGGGCGGCCGACGCCGAAGCGCTCCATCAGAACGCGTTCGGACGGCATTTCGTCGCCCGGTTGCAACTCTCCTGAGGTGATCAGCCGTTCCAGCCTGTCAAAAACCTCGTCAGACAGTTTTCGACGGACAATTGGCTCGATGGCTGAGGTCATGGGGTCTCGCTGGCTCAAATCATCTCTCCCCTTAGCATTTTCACCGACCGACGACAAAGCGCACTACGCGAAATTCACACTTGCTGAAAATTTCCGTTGCAGAAAATGGAATACTCATTATACCAGATCACGAGTTGACGCCATGACTTCTTGCCGTGGCGAGAGGAGCAACCGGCAATTTCATGATGATAACCCTCACCTACCGCATCGAGACACCTGGCAGCGTCGAAGCGATCGCGAACAAGATCGCCTCCGATCAATCGACCGGCACCTTCGTCCCGGTTCCTGGCGAAACGGAAGAGCTGAAGTCGCGCGTGGCCGCACGCGTCCTCGCAATCCGCCCGCTTGAAGAGGCAAATCATCCGTCGTGGCCCGAAGCGCCTGAAGGTTCCAGGCTACAGCGCGCCGATGTCGATATCGCCTTCCCGCTCGATGCCATCGGCACGGATCTTTCGGCGCTGATGACGATCGCAATCGGCGGGACCTTCTCCATCAAGGGCATGACCGGCCTGCGTGTCATCGACATGAAACTGCCGGAGGCCTTCAGGGATGCCCATCCCGGCCCGCAATTCGGCATTGCGGGCAGCCGGCGCCTGACCGGCGTCGAGGGCCGGCCGATCATCGGCACGATCGTCAAGCCGGCGCTCGGTCTGCGGCCGCATGAAACCGCCGAGCTCGTCGGCGAGCTGATCGAATCCGGCGTCGACTTCATCAAGGACGACGAGAAACTGATGAGCCCGGTCTATTCGCCGCTGAAAGAGCGTGTGGCGGCGATCATGCCCCGCATTCTCGATCGCGAGCAGAAGACCGGCAAGAAGGTGATGTATGCCTTCGGCATCTCGCATGCCGATCCCGACGAGATCATGCGCAACCACGACCTTGTTCTCGAAGCGGGCGGCAATTGTGCCGTCGTCAACATCAATTCGATCGGCTTCGGCGGCATGAGCTTCCTGCGCAAGCGCTCCGGTCTCGTGTTGCATGCGCATCGCAACGGCTGGGACGTGCTGACGCGCCATCCCGGCATCGGCATCGATTTCAAGGTGTATCAGCAGCTCTGGCGGTTGCTCGGCGTCGACCAGTTCCAGATCAACGGCATCCGCGTCAAATACTGGGAGCCGGACGAAAGCTTCGTTGCCTCTTTCAAGGCGATCAGCACGCCGCTCTTTGATCCTTCCGACTGCCCGCTGCCGGTGGCCGGTTCCGGCCAGTGGGGCGGCCAGGCGCCCGAAACCTATCAGCGCACCGGCCGCACCACCGATCTGCTCTACCTTTGCGGCGGAGGCATCGTCAGCCATCCGCAGGGACCCGCAGCCGGTGTGCGTGCCGTTCAACAGGCATGGCAGGCGGCCGTCGCCGACATTCCGCTTAATGATTATGCCAAAGATCATCCGGAGCTTGCCGCCTCGATTGTCAAATTCGGCGACGGCAAGGCGGGGTGAATAAGATGCGTGACCTGCTCGTCAGCTATTACGGCGACGATTTCACCGGCTCCACAGATGTAATGGAGGCGCTCGCCAGCAACGGTATTCCGACCGTGCTGTTCCTCGGCATCCCCGATCAGGCGATGCTCGATCGCTTCCGGGATTGCCGTGCGGTCGGCATTGCCGGAACGAGCCGCAGCGAAAGCCCGGCCTGGATGAAGGAGCATCTTGCCCCGACCTTCCAATGGCTGAAGGGCTTGCAGGCAAAGATCTGCCATTACAAGGTCTGCTCGACATTCGATTCCGCGCCTGATGTCGGCAACATCGGCACGGCGATCGAGATCGGCAAGGCAGCCTTCGGCCAGTCGCTCGTTCCCGTCATCGTCGGCGCGCCACAGCTGAAGCGCTACACGGCTTTCGGCAATCTCTTTGCTGCCTATCAAGGGCGTGTTTTCCGAATCGACCGCCATCCGGTCATGAGCCGCCATCCCGTCACCCCGATGCATGAGGCGGATCTTGCCCTGCATCTCGGCAGGCAGACCGATCTTCCCGTGTCTTTGGCCGATCTGACGCTGCTTTCAGCACCGGATGCCAATACCAGGATCGACGAGCTGGTTGCCAACCTATCCGGTATCCTGCTTCTCGATGTCGATTCTGCCGAGAGCCAGGTTTTCGCCGGCCGGCAGTTGCAGCGGATCACGAATGCCAAGGGCGGCTTCGTCGCCGGCTCCTCCGGTGTCGAATATGCGCTCATCAATGCCTGGCGCACGGCCGGAATTATCGGCCCCGGCGTCGCGTTCCAGTCTCCCGGCAAGGTCGACCGGCTTGCCGTGGTCTCCGGCAGCGTATCGCCGACGACCGAGCGGCAGATCCGCACGGCCGTCGCCGATGGCTTCGAGGATATCCCGCTTGATCCGCTGGCACTCGTCGGCGCCGATGCCGGGGCCGCGCTGGATGCGGCAGTGGCCGCGGGGCTTGTCGCCCTGAAAACAGGCCGCAGCGTCATCCTGCATACCGCGCTTGGGCCTTCGGCCGATCGTGGCGCCGATATCGATCAGCTGCCCGGCGCCCGTCATCGCGTCGGCCGCGCGCTCGGCACGATCCTGCGCCGCCTCGTCGAAACCGAAAGGCTTTCGCGCGCCGTCATTGCCGGTGGCGACACCTCGAGCCATGCCCTGAAAGAATTGCGTGTCGATGCACTGACGACCCTGCTGCCGTTGCCGCAGACCCCCGGTTCGCCGCTCTGCACCGCCCATGGCGGCCATGCGCCGACGGATGGGCTGCAGATTGCGCTGAAGGGCGGGCAGGTCGGCGCGGACGGTTATTTCGCTCAGATCCGGGACGGAAGACCGTTCTGACGGCCAATCAGGCGGTGTCCGCCTGCTGGACAACGATGGAATGGTGATTGACTCATCATACCAGTTACGATACCAATTCTCGCATACAAAGGTGAGGAAACATGACTGCAATTGCCCTCTTCGGCGCCGGTGGAAAAATGGGATACCGGCTGGCCAAGAATCTCAAAGGTTCCCGTTTTGACGTTCGCCATGTCGAGGTCAGCGATGTCGGCAAGGCACGTCTGAAGAGCGATCTCGGCATCGATTGCACGCCGGCCGATGCCGCGCTCGACGGTGCCGACGTCGTGATCCTGGCTGTGCCGGATAGCGCGATCGGCAAGGTAGCCGCCGGCATCGTCGACAAGCTGAAGCCAGGCACAATGGTCGTCGCGCTCGATGCGGCCGCCCCCTTTGCCGGCCACCTGCCGCAGCGCGACGATCTTACCTATTTCGTCACCCATCCCTGCCATCCGCCGATCTTCAACGACGAGACGGACATGCAGGCCAAGAAGGACCATTTCGGCGGCCTTTTTGCCAAGCAGCACATCGTCTCGGCACTGATGCAGGGTCCAGACAGCGCTTACGGCCTCGGCGAGGAGATCGCCAAAGTGATCTGGGCGCCGGTCATGCGCTCGCACCGCGTCACCGTCGAGCAGATGGCGATGTTGGAGCCCGGCCTTTCGGAAACCGTTTGCGCCTCGCTGCTCGTCATCATGCGTCAGGCCATGGACGAATGCGTCTCGCGCGGCGTTCCGGCGGAAGCTGCCCGCGACTTCCTGCTCGGCCACATGAATGTGCTCGGTGCCGTCATCTTCAAGGAAGTTGACGGCGTGTTCTCGGATGCCTGCAATAAGGCGATCGAGTTCGGCATTCCGGCGCTCATGCGCGACGACTGGAAGAAGGTCTTTGAACCTCAGGAGATCGCCGACAGCATCCGGCGCATCACCTGACACTACCGCGGCAGGGCTCGGGCCTTGCCGCCTTGCCGGCCCGGGGGGACTTTGAAGACGGGCCGGTTTTCGATTTCGCATGAATTTCAGCCGAGCCGGGGTTGGTTCGGCCATGCGTCAAACCTGGGAGGAGAAACCATGAAGCTTACACGTAGACTGACCCTTGCCGCCTTCGCCGGCGCCCTATCGCTCGGCGTTGCGATGCCGGCCTTTTCGGCTGACCTGATTGCCATCATCACGCCGGCCCACGACAACCCCTTCTTCAAGGCCGAAGCTGTCGGTGCCGAGGCCAAGGCCAAGGAACTCGGCTATGAAGCGCTCGTCATGACCCATGACGACGATGCCAACAAGCAGTCGGAAATGATCGACACCGCCATCGGCCGCGGTGCCAAGGCAATCATCCTCGACAATGCCGGCGCTGACGCTTCGGTTGCCGCCGTCAAGAAGGCCAAGGATGCCGGCATCCCCTCCTTCCTGATCGACCGCGAAATCAATGCGACCGGCGTTGCCGTCGCCCAGATCGTTTCCAACAACTATCAGGGCGCCCAGCTCGGCGCGCAGGAATTCGTCAAACTCATGGGCGAGAAGGGCAATTATGTCGAGCTCGTCGGCAAGGAATCGGACACCAATGCCGGCATCCGCTCACAGGGCTATCATGACGTCATCGACGACTATCCGGACCTGAAGTCGGTCGCCAAGCAGTCGGCCAACTGGAGCCAGACGGAAGCCTATTCGAAGATGGAAACCATCCTGCAGGCCAACCCTGATATCAAGGGCGTGATCTCCGGCAACGACACGATGGCCATGGGTGCGATTGCCGCCCTCCAGGCTGCCGGCCGCAAGGATGTCATCGTCGTCGGCTTCGACGGCTCCAACGACGTTCGCGACTCCATCAAGTCGGGCGGCATCAAGGCGACCGTGCTGCAGCCGGCCTATGCGCAGGCGCAGCTGGCTGTCGAACAGGCCGACGCCTTCATCAAGAACAAGACGGCGCCGAAGGAAGAAAAGCAGCTGATGGACTGCGTCCTCATCAATGCCGACAATGCCGGCAAGCTCGAGACCTTCGCCATCGTAAAGTAAGGCGGACCGATTACTGCAGGGAGCGCGGGAGACTGCGCTCCCTGCAGCCTATTTCCATTGATTTCGAGGTTTATCGCATGTTGAGGATCAGGGGCGCCCTGATCGCCGCTTTCGTGGCGGCGGCTTTGCCCGGCTGCAAGATCATCAAGACACCAACTGCGGAAGAAAAAGCCGCAGCGGCGGCAAAGAGCGCTTTCGATCCGAATGCCAAGGTCGAGGCGATTTGGCAGCCACAGGTCGTTCCCTATTATGAAAAGCGCGCCGGCGAGCTGAAAGATGTGGCGGCGCTGGCCGCTTCGAACCCAGATCAAGCCGGTGAGAAATACGGCAATCCGCGCAAGCAGGCGAGCTCCCCTTGGACCTATGCGGTGAAATTCACAGGCAAGGTCGTTGCCGCCGATACGGCATCACGGGCAGCAGCGCTCGATGTCGATGCCGATGGCGACGGCAAGGCGGATGCCAAGGTGCAGATCGGACCGGCCATCCGCGGGACGGCGCTGCGCGACACGCTGGATTTCGTCAATTTCAACGAGTTCAAGAACCAGATCGAATGGGCACAGTTCGGCAAGTCCTTCAATGAGAAGGCGAACGCCGCATTTCTCTCGGCGGTACCGCGCGACGGACTGGTCGGCAAGACGGTTACTGTCACGGGCGCCTTCCCGCTGCCGTCGGGCAACGATCTGCCGCTCGTCACCCCTTCAGCGCTGACGGTAGCACCATGACGATGGCCGAGGCTCCAACTGACGATATCATCCTGCGCCTCGACGACGTGTCGAAGGTCTATTCCGGCATCGTCGCCGTCAAGCGCGCCAATCTCGAGCTGCGTCGCGGCGCCGTCAACGTGCTGGTCGGTGAAAACGGTGCGGGGAAATCGACGCTGATGAAGATCATCGCCGGTGTCGAGCGGCCGACGCTCGGGCGCATCATTCTGGACGGCGAAACCGTTTCCTTCGACAGCCCGGCCGATGCGCAGGCGCACGGCATCGGCATGATCTTCCAGGAGCTCAATCTCTTCGCCAATATGTCGGTCGCCGAAAACATCTTTGCGACGCGTGAATTGACCCGCGGCGTGCTCGGCATCGACCATAAGGAACAGGTCCGCAAGGCCAACGAATTCCTTGACCGGCTCGATGCCGGCATCGATGCTCAGACCATGGTCGAGGATCTGCCGATCGGCCAGCAACAGCTTGTCGAAATCGCCAAGGCGATGTCGCTGAACGCCCGCATCCTGATCATGGACGAGCCGACGTCGGCACTGTCGGCCGCCGAAGTCGAGATCCTCTTCAAGGTGATCGGCGAGTTGAAGGCGCAGGGCGTGGCGATCGTCTATATCTCCCACCGGCTGGAAGAGCTGATGCGGATCGGCGACTACATCACCGTGCTGCGCGATGGGCAGATCACCGGGCATGCCATGGTCAGGGATATCGACACGCGCTGGATCGTGCGTTCGATGATCGGCTCCGACGCCAAGGATTTTGCCAAATCCGAGGATCATGCGCTTGGTAAGGAAATGTTCCGCGCCGAAAACATCAGCCTGCCGCGCCCGACCGGCGGGCTTGCCGTCGATAATGTCTCTCTGTCCGTCAAGGCAGGCGAGATCCTCGGCATCTACGGCCTGATGGGTGCGGGGCGCAGCGAATTCTTCGAATGCGTCATCGGCCGCCACGCGCACTCAACCGGCAAGATCTTCATCGACGGGCAGGAAGTGCGGGCGCGCGATACGACACGGCGCATCCGCCGCGGTCTCGCCCTCATTCCCGAAGACCGGCAGCGCGAGGGGCTGGTGCAGGTTCTCTCCATCGCCTCCAACCTGACGCTTGCCAGCCTCGGTCGCTTCACACGCCTCTTCCATATCGACGCCAAGGCCGAAAAAAACGCCATCGTCGAGGCGATCCGCGATCTCTCCATCAAGGCGCCGAACCCGGATTTCGAGGTCACCTCCATGTCCGGCGGCAACCAACAGAAGGTGGTCATCGGCAAGGCATTGATGACCAATCCGAAGGTTCTTTTGATGGACGAGCCGAGCCGCGGCATCGATGTCGGCGCCAAGGCGGATGTTTTCCGCACAATGCGCCGGCTTGCCGCCAATGGCCTCGCCATCCTGTTTTCAACCTCCGACCTCGAGGAGGTCATGGCGCTTTCCGATCGCATCGCGGTGCTCAGCAACGGCCATCTCATCGCCGTTTTCGACCGCAATCAGGCGACGGAAGAGGCGATCATCGCTGCCTCCGCCAAGGGCCACGAACACCAAGGGAAACTCGCGTCATGACGGCGGCTACCACATCTACTTCCGCGCCGAAGAGCGCGAACGGCTCCTTCCTGCTGACGTTGATGAAGCTTCGAACCTTCATCGCGCTCTTTGCCGTCATCATCTTCTTCTCGATATTCGCGCCGAACTTCACTTCGACTGCGAACATGATCCTGATGTCGAAGCATGTGGCGCTGAATGCCTTCCTGGCGATGGGCATGACCTTCGTCATCATCACCGGCGGCATCGACCTGTCGGTCGGCTCGATCGTCGGCCTCTGCGGCATGGTCGCCGGCGGCCTCATCCTCTACGGCATCGAACTGCCGATCGGCTATACAGTTTATTTCAACCTCGCGGAGATCGTGTTGATCACGCTCGCAATCGGCCTCATCATCGGGCTGATCAACGGGTTGCTGATCACCAAGCTCAATGTCGCGCCGTTCATCGCCACACTCGGCACGCTCTATGTCGCGCGCGGCCTTGCGCTACTGTCGTCGGACGGCCAGACCTTTCCGAACCTCGTCGGCCGGCCGGAATATGCGACGACCGGTTTCGATTTCTTCGGCGCCGGCCGCATTCTCGGCCTCCCTGTGTCGATCTGGATCCTGATTTTTCTGGCGCTCGTCGCTGCCTATGTAGCGCGCTCGACACCGATCGGCCGCCATATCTTTGCCGTGGGCGGCAACGAACGCGCCGCCCGCATGTCGGGCATCCGCGTGGATCTGGTCAAGATCTTCGTCTACATGTTCTCCGGCCTGTGCGCGGCAATCGTCGGCATTGTCATCTCCTCGGAACTGATGGCCGCACATCCGGCAACCGGCGAAAGCTTCGAACTCAACGCGATTGCCGCAGCCGTTCTCGGCGGCACCTCGATGTCGGGCGGTCGCGGCACCATCGGCGGCACGATCATCGGCGCCTTCGTCATCGGCATTCTCTCCGATGGTCTCGTCATGATGGGGGTTTCCTCCTTCTGGCAGATGGTGATCAAGGGGCTGGTGATTATCATCGCCGTCGTCGTCGACCAGGCGCAGCGTCGGCTGCAGCAGCGCGTCACCCTTATGCAGATGGCAAAGGCAGGTTGAAATGGCTGACTTGAAAGGCGCTTTGATCGGTTGCGGCTTCTTTGCGATCAATCAGATGCATGCGTGGAAGGACGTTGACGGTGCTTCGATCGTGGCCATCTGCGACCGGGACCCGGAGCGGCTGAAGATTGTCGGCGACCAGTTCGGCATTAACAGGCGCTACACGGATGCCGCAGCCATGTTTGCCGATGGCGGCTTCGATTTCGTCGATATCGCCACCACGGTCCAGAGCCACCGGGCGCTGGTGGAGATCGCCGCCAGCCACAAGATCCCGGCCATCTGCCAGAAGCCTTTTGCGAAGACGCTTGCCGATGCCAAGGCGATGGTCGAGGCCTGTCGGAGTGCCGGCATTCCGCTGATGGTGCATGAGAATTTCCGCTGGCAGACGCCGATCCAAGCCGTTCGCCGGCTCTTGGACAACAAGGCGATCGGCGTGCCGTTCTGGGGCCGCTTCTCCTTCCGCTCCGGCTACGACGTGTTTTCGGGCCAGCCCTATCTCGCCGAAGGCGAACGCTTCATCATCGAGGACCTTGGCATCCATACGCTCGATATCGCCCGCTTCATCCTCGGCGACGTGAAAACGCTGACAGCCCGCACCAAACGCGTCAATCCAAAGATCAAGGGCGAGGATGTCGCGACGATCCTGCTCGACCACGAGAGCGGCGCGACATCCGTCGTCGACGTCAGCTACGCGACCAAGCTTAGCACAGAGCCTTTCCCGGAAACGCTGATCGAGCTCGACGGCACCGATGGCACGATCCGTCTTTCTGTCGGCTACCGGCTCGAAGTGACCAATGCGGCAGGTACTGTCGTTTCCGATGCCTCGCCGGAGTTGCTCGCCTGGGCATCGCGGCCCTGGCACAATATTCAGGAAAGCGTCTATGCGATCCAGAAGCACTGGGTCGACCGGTTGAAAAATGGCGGCGAGCCCGCAACCTCGGGTGCCGACAATCTCAAGACCTTTGCCCTTGTCGAAGCGGCCTATGACAGTGCCGCGTCCGGCAAAACGATCGATGTAGAGGCGATGCTGAAATGACCACGGACGCCTTCGCCCTCTACGGCACGCATGAGGCCGAAGAACATCCGGTCCGCCTGACCGCCGGGCGCCTCTCAGCCGATCTTGCCAACGGCAATCTGCGGACAATCCGCTATGACGGCATCGAGGTGCTGCGCGCCGTCTCCTATCTGGTGCGCGACCGCGACTGGGGTACCTACAGCCCTCATATCGAGGGCCTGTCGGTCGAGCAGGACAAAGGAAGCTTTTCCGTCCGCTATGTCGCGCGCTGCCACGGACCCGATGACAGCACGCTCGCAATTTCGGTACGGATCGCGGCGACTGAAAGTGAACTGGTTTTCGCGGCCGAAGCGCTCTCGCCTGATGGTTTCGAAACCAATCGCTGCGGCTTCTGTATCCTGCATCCGATCGTCGGCATTGCCGGAAGTCCGGCAAAGGTCGAGCATGTCGATGGCAGCATCGACGAGACGCGTTTTCCCGATCAGATCGATCCCTGGCAACCCTTCAAGGATATGCGGGCAATCACCCATCAGGTGCTGCCCGGGGTTTCGGCCGAATGCCGCATGGAAGGCGATACGTTCGAGATGGAAGACCAGCGCAACTGGTCGGACGCATCCTACAAGACCTATGTGCGCCCCCTCGCCCTGCCCTGGCCCTATCAGATCGCCGCCAACGAACCGGTGAAGCAGAGGATCATCCTTTCGATCCGCGATACCAGGAGTGATCAGACGACGGCCCCCGGCTCAACTGCCGGCGCCATTCGGCTCGAACCGGCTGGGCGGAGCGGCACCATGCCGGCCATTGGCCTGATCGTCACCCCTGAGGAAGCCAAGGCAACACTTGCGGCCCGTGATCTGCTTAACGAGATCGCGCCACAGGAACTGCTCTTCCACTTCGACCCGAATGCGGGTCACGGCGCGCAAGCATTCAGGGATTTCGCCGCCGTCGCCGCCGTTCATCGCGGCCGCTCGACGCTGGAAATCGCCCTTCCCTGCAGGCAGACGCCGGTAACTGAAACGGCAGAAATTGCCGGGCAGATGCAGGATGCAGGCTTTCGTCCGGACGCCATCCTGATTTCGCCCTCCGTCGATCGGCAGTCGACGCCTCCCGGTAGCAAATGGCCGGAATGCCCACCGCTCGAAGAGGTGTATGCCGCAGCCCACGCGGCCTTTGCCGGTATCCGCATCGGCGGCGGCATGTTGAGTTACTTCACCGAACTCAACCGCAAGCGCGTGCCGGCCGATCGCCTCGCGTTCATAAGCCATTGCACCAATCCGATCGTCCATGCCGCCGATGATCTGAGCGTCATGCAGACCCTGGAAGCGCTGCCCTTCATCACGGGCTCGGTGCGCGCCATCTATGGCGACAAGTCCTACCGGATCGGTCCCTCGACCATTCCCATGCGGCAAAACCCCTATGGCAGCCGCACGATGGACAATCCCTCCAACGGACGCATTCCGATGGCCAACCGCGATCCGCGCCATAATGGCCGCTTCGCGGAGGCCTTCGCGCTCGGTTATGCCATACGGGCACTTGATGCCGACATCGAATGCATGACGCTTTCGGCGCTCACCGGTCCCTTCGGGCTTGTCRCCGGTAAGTCGGAGCCAACGGAAGAAGGCGGCAATCGCCCGCTTTTCAACGTGGTGAAGCTTCTCTCCGGCCTTGCAGGGTCAGCCTGGACCGGCTGCACGTCTTCGCATCCATCGAAGGTTCTGGCCTTCCTGGCGGGCTCGACGATGCATATCGTCAATCTGACGGCCCAAGAGCAAAGCATCGATATCAGTGCGTTCCGCTCGGACTCACAAGGAAAGAGCATGGCACTTGCGCCTTTTGGTACGGCGTCGATCAAACTCGCGGTTTAGGGCGTTCGGGCATATCGGGCAGACCGTTGGGCATCAGCATCTGTGCCGTGGAAGACGCGCCGTTTAAAAATCCAAGCCACGCACATCCCAGGTTGCTCTTATGTTTGCTATCTCGTAAAACGTTTATATGCGAAATATCGGGCGAGCCGTTACGATGGATACGATTCCCACCGAAGGCTTTGATGTGGCTTTGACACTGACCGACACCCTTGATCATCTGCCGGCCAGCAAGCGGCGCGAACTTGCCCTCGTGCTGGAAATCATCTTTGCCGAGGTCGAGCAGT